>CAJLTA010000053.1 GCA_905209455.1 uncultured Collinsella sp. | reverse complement strand
AGCTGCTTGGTGAGCACCAGGCGGCCGAGCATGGCGAAGCCCATGGCAGGCAGGATGTTGGCGGCAACGCCGCAACCGTCGATGATGAAGGGCGGGATGAAGTCGAGCAGGCCCTGGATGGCGTCGGAACCCAAATAGAAGGCGCCGCCGCACAGCAGGAAGTACTCGACGCAGCCCCAGATTCCAATTCCCCAATGAACGGCGTAGATGCCTTTGAGGTTTCCCTTGAGGGCGAACTTGTCTGCCATATCGACAAACACAGGGAACAAGGCATTGGTAATGTTGCCGATCGTCAGTGCAAGGACGGCGATGGGCATGGCGAGCGCGATGGCCGTCTCGGTACCCTGACCGAGCTGAATGGCAAACGCGCAGGCGAGCACGCCGCCGACGGTTTCGTTAGGCGGCACGTAGGCGCCGATGGAGATCGAGCCCATGAACAGCAACTCCAGGCTGGCGCCAACGGCAAGGCCAGTCTGCAGGTCCCCCAGCACCAGGCCCACGAGCGGGCACAGGACGATGGGGCGGAACGCGTAGAGGGTGCCGAGCTGGTAGTCGAGACATCCAAAAGCTCCGACTAAGCCGACGAGGATTGCTTGGACAGGCATAGTTCCTCCCAATAAGGAATCTCGAACCGTCGTCACTCCCGTCGCGCGCGTTATTGATATCAATCCGGGAGTTTGACCACACGGTCCGAACCGCACCTGGCGTGCTGCTAACACCCATACCAGGCACAAATGATTTGATACCAATTATAGGTATGCAGGTTCGCCTTATTTAATACCAGTCGCTCAGCGGGGTGTTTTTTACCGTAAACGGCAGGCGCATCCCATTAGGCACGCTCTTTGTTTCGATGGCGGACAAGCGCCACCAGAAAGCCGTCGCCAAAAGCATCGGATGCCAAGTTGGCCACAATCACCAAAACGATCATCGCCGCGCCCAAGAACTCGTTCCAGCTAAAGACCTCGCCAAAGAGGAGCGCCGACCAGCAGGGAGCGAGCACGACCTCACTCATGCAGACCAAGTTGGCCGCAAACGCGTTGGTGCGCGCAATCCCCTTGGCATACAGCACACTCGCAAGGCCGCTGCAAAAAAGGCCATGCACCAGCATAAGCCCCCACTCAAAGGGTTTCACGGAGCCTAGGTCGCCGGCAAAATAGACGATCGGCAGTATCGAGATGCCGCAGGAGATGAGCGAGGACACCATGGGCGACGCATCGGGGCGAGAGTTTAAAAAGAAACACAGCCCAAAGGTGGCGCCCGAAATGACGGCAAGCAGGTTGCCGAGCATGCCCTCGGCGCTCAAATCACCTAAAAAGAAAAGTCCCATACCCGTAAAAGCAACCACCACGGAGGCAATCTTCGCAGGCGAGGGCAACGTGCGAGTTGCGAGCGATTGATACACGATAACGAAAATCATCGAGGTGTACTGCAGAACGATCGCGTTGCCGACCGTCGTGAGCTGGTTGGCAAAGTTAAACGTGGTGCCCGTCACGAAGTTGCAGACGGCCACAAGGACAATAAGACGGCTGACGCGGAGGACGGGCCTGCCAACGAGCAGGATAAAGAGCGCCATAAATATTGCCGTAACGGCACCGATCAAAAGAGCTGACTGCGAATTGGCGCGAACGAGGATGCCGATAAAACTCCACAAGAGCGCCGTGCCAAATAGATACATCGCCCCGCTCACGCCATTATCGGGTGGATTGTCAGATCGAATCACGAAGCACCTCCAGCTAGCTTTCGGTAATAAAAAACGGCGACCGCAATGGGTCGCCGTTTCCCTTGGGGGCAGATAATAGGCCGGGCCCTTACGCCAGCACGCCGAAGAACGCGCCGATGATGCCCACGACCATG
>CAJLTA010000052.1 GCA_905209455.1 uncultured Collinsella sp. | reverse complement strand
GCGGGGCGAAGCCGAGGTAGCCGCTCTCGTAGGCGGCGAGCGACGGGCCGGGGAACCCATCCATCCACCCGGCGATCTCGCCCCAGGGGTTGCCGGGGAACCTCCTCGTCACGGCCTCGCCGGTGTCCGCGTCGAGGGCGCAGACGGTGGTCGACCTCAGGTGGACGTCCATCCCGAACGCGGTAGAATACTTTGGCATGGGAGCCTCCCAACCTCGTTGCGGCGCGGCTGCGCCTATGGCACTTCAACATCATTGTCGCAGCCCCGACCCGCGGTCACGAGCGGGGGCTCCTGTCGTTTCCGTGCCCTCGGATTGGGTCATAGTGTCTGACTCTGCCATAACATCGGCATTTCTTTGGTTGTCGATGTAGTCATTGGGGACGTTCTTGTTCGACTAGTCGTTTAAGAACGTCCCCAATGACTACCTTGCATCAATCTAATAAGTTGCGGTGAGATAGTTCTTGAACTGGCCTTTTTTGAGGCTAAACAGGAACTATCTCACCGCAACTGCGTTGAGCGTTTTTTGGCAGCCGGTTTACTTGCTTGCGAACAGCCAGACTAGGATGATCACTAGGATTGCGACGACGATGCAGACGATGGCGCCGGTGAATTTGATGCGTGAGTCGCGGGTACGCTCGCGCACCGCGTCCTCGGTGGCCTCGAGCTGGGCGACTTCGCGCTCGGTCTCGGCGTGTTCGGCTTTGTCTCGGGCCAAGGACCCTGCAAGCGACTCAGTGATCTCTGGATGGTCATGCACCTCGGTCGCCTGCTCGATAATCGACTGCGCATGCGCGGCATCTGCTTGGGCGTTGGCTATGCTCTGCTCTTGGTCGCGGCGTGCCTTGTCCTCGGCAGCGATCTTCTCGCGCAGTTCGCGCTGGCGCGTTGCAGCGGCGGTTTTTGCGGTCTGCAGCTTGTCGCGCGCGGCATCGGCCTCCGCCGTCACGGCCTGATGGGCTCGCTTGGCGTCGGCGATGGGGGCTTGCGCCTGCTCGACGGCCTGCTCGGCTGCGGCAAGCGAGTGTTCAAGGTCGGCGGTGATGCGCGGGACATCTTCTTCGGCTTTACGCAGGGCATCTGCCGTGTCGGAGATCTGCATCGAGAGCTCGCTGGTGCGCACCGTATAGTTGGCGGGATTTGCCGAGGGATTGCGTTGCAGCTCGGCATACTCATGACGCAGTGTCTCGAGCTGGGCGCGCGCGGCGTCGACGGTTTGTTGTGCGGCGGCAATGCCGGCGTCTCGCTCGGCCTGCACTTTGTCGCGGATGCGCTTGGAATCCTCAAGACGGCGAACGAGGCGGTTGCCGGTCTCGCGCGAGCTCGCCTCGCGGGCCTCCACGGCATCGAGCGCGGCCTTCAGGCGGAGCTCAGTCGCGTCATCCTCTGTCTTCATTTGTTCGAACTGACCCTTGAGCTCTGTCGCTTTGGCGGCGTGGGCATCACGGTCAATCTCGGCTGCCGCAGCGGTCTTTTGCGCCGTGGCGATCGCCTGGCGCTGGTCGGCGACGATCTGGTCGTAGCGGCCTGCGATATCCTGGCGCGTCTCGAGTTCCTCGGCCTGATCGGCAATGCGCTGCTCAAGTTCGGCCAGGTGGGCGCGGGCATCGGCAAGTGCCTTTTTCGCGGCATTCATCTCGCGCATGGCCGAGGCGCCCTGGGCGATAAAGGTGCCCACGGCGTTCGCAGTGTTCGAGACAGCGGTCCCCAGATCGCGGCTCGCGGCGGGGGAGTGCGGGGCGGTCGGGCGAGCGGTGTCGGCGGCGTCCGCATCGGCAGCCTGCGGCGCGGCGATATTGCCGGTACCGCCCTCGACCACAGAAAAGCCTGCTGCGTGCGGATTGACCGCATCGGCGCCAATCGTGGGATGCTCGAGCTGCAGAAACGAGGGCATGGTACTGCCCTGGTCGGCAACCGGAGTCTCGCCGGGCACAAAGGTTGAGGCCGCCTCGGCGGCCTCCTCTTCCTCGGCATCGATATCGGCATCGGCGACGGCGTCTTTCATCGCTTTGACAGCATCCATCATGGAGTCCATGACGGCATCGAGCTCTTCTTCCGAAGACACCTCGATGGGGCCCGCTGCTTGCGGGGCGTCGTCCTGTACAGGGGCGTCGTCCTGTGCGGGCGCATCGTCGTTTTGCTCATCGGCGTTTTCTGTTTCGGGGGTTTCCGCCGTAGCGCTTTCGTCCAAGATGGGGTCGTCGATGTCGATACCATCGCAGGTCACAGCGTCAGTATCTGCGGTGACGTCTGCGGGATCATCAATATGCTGTTGAGTCTGGGGGTCCAGCTCGTCTGTCATAGGCATGTGCTCCTCATCGTTGTTTGTCACCCTATGATAAAGTCTCGCGCCGACATCCCGCGCGCCGCAGCAAAGTTTCAAAACGTGTTCGATGGCTCGATCTGATAACAATAACTCGGTCGCTTTATTCAGTTTGTACTTGACAATCCCTTCGCCGAACGACGTGGTGCCGTTCGCCTACCGTGGTCTTTTATTTTCGCTTGAACGCGCTAAAGTTGCATCTCAGCTTTTGGCGCGTTTATTTGGATGCGCGCAGTCGGCGGGTTCGCCCGTCGCGATTTGAAAGGACTTTGTATGGGACTTTTCACTGGTAAGACCGTGATCGTCACCGGCGGCGGCAAGGCCACGCTTAAGGACGGTTCCGCTGGCTCCATCGGCTACGGCATCGATATCGCATTTGCCAAGGAGGGCGCGAACCTCGTCATCACCGGCCGCAACGTCGCCAAGCTCGAGGCCGCCAAGGAGTCTCTCGAGGCCGAGTACGGTGTCAAGGTTCTGCCTGTTCAGGCCGATGTCTCGGCTGGTCAGGACAACGAGGCCGTCGTCCAGAACGTCATCGACAAGGCCATTGAGGAGTTCGGCCGCATCGACGCCGTCGTCAACAATGCTCAGGCTAGCGCCTCGGGCGTGACCATCGCCGATCACACCATGGATCAGTTTAACCTGGCCATTTACTCCGGTCTGTATGCTACCTATCTGTACATGCAGAAGGCCTATCCGCACCTGAAGGAGACCAAGGGCTCCGTGGTCAACTTCGCTTCGGGCGCCGGCCTGTTTGGCAACTATGGCCAGTGCAGCTATGCTGCCGCCAAGGAGGGCATCCGCGGCCTGACCCGCGTTGCCGCCAACGAGTGGGGCAAGGACGGCATCAACGTCAATATCGTTTGCCCGCTTGCTTGGACCGCTGCGCTCGAGAACTTCCAGGATGCCTATCCCGAGGCGTTTAAGGCCAACGTCCACATGCCGCCGGCGGGTCACTACGGCGACGTCGAGAAGGAAATCGGCCGCGTGGTCGTTCAGCTCTGCGGTCCCGACTTTAAGTACATGAACGGCGAGACCGTCACCCTCGAGGGTGGCATGGGCCAGCGGCCTTAGGGGTTACGTCTCAGGTTCCGCCGTTCTAACGAACGGCGGACCAGCCGACGCTGCGCGGGCCGCATTTGGACAATCTGACGTTCAACTTCAAGGGCGCGA
>CAJLTA010000051.1 GCA_905209455.1 uncultured Collinsella sp. | reverse complement strand
GCCAGGCCCGATTTTGCCTCTTGACAATGTCCTGCTCATATTAAAAGGAACGTCCTCAAGTGCCGGATGTGGGACAATACCGAGCGAATGTGATTGGGCATCTGAGAAAAGGGGTCGCGATGAAAAAGCTCAGGACGCTTGCCGACGTGTTACGCCAGGCTGGCTTTGCGCGCATCACGGGCCTGTTTCTTATCTTCTATCTGCTGTGCTCAACGGCTGTCTGGCTGTCCGAGCCCACGACCCTCACGTTTGGCGATGGTCTCTGGTTTAGCTTTGAGACGGTCTCGACCATCGGCTTTGGCGATATCCCGGCCGAAACGCCGGTCGCCCGCGCTATTACCGTCGTCCTGAGCGTCATCAGCATCTTCTACATCGCCATGCTCACGGGTGTGGCGGTGAACTACTGCAATACGCTCATTAAGCTGCGCCAAAAGGACACCATGGCGCGCTTTATGGACGATCTTGAGCATTTGGAAGAGCTTGATCGTGACGAGCTCGCCGACCTGTCGCGCCGTGTGCGCGAATATCGCCGCCGCCAACGCTAGAGCGGGCGCCGTGCGTCACGACGAGGGGGATTGAATATGAATATCACCGTGTATCTGGGCGCCAGCGTTGGTAACGACCCAGCATTTCTGCCTGCGGTGCAAGAACTGGGCAACTGGATTGGCTCCAACGGGCACGCGCTGGTATACGGCGGGTCCAAATCGGGCCTGATGGGCGCGCTTGCCGATAGCGTGCTCGGGGCAGGCGGACACGTGACGGGCGTTGAGCCGAGCTTTTTTATCGAGGCGGAGTTCCAGCACGAGGGCATCGACGACCTTATCGTTACAAGTGACATGGCCGAGCGCAAAGCCAAGATGATCGAGCTCGGTGATGCGTTCATCGCCTTTCCCGGTGGGACGGGCACGCTCGAGGAGATTGCCGAGGTCATGTCCGCGGTGTCGTTGGGGCACCTGAGTGCTCCGTGAATCCTGTATAACCTGGACGGTTACTACAACGATCTCAAGGCGCTGCTCGGGCACATGATCGATAAGGGTTTATCGAGCCCGCAGCGCCAGCAAGGCATTTACTTTGCCGACGATTTGCGCGAGATTGCCTCGATTATCAACGGATAAGTCTTGAGCCTGTCCCACTATGGCTCCCAATGGTGCCGTTTGCGGCGCAGACGGTTAGCTCGTTCGGGCAACGCTCGCTCTACAATAAAACATAACTATGTCGACTTTGACCGCGGGAGGACCCGATGGATAACCTTGCCAAACCCACAAACCGCGCGCTGTTTTTAGTTAGCGTTGCCGTGACCGGTGCGTTCGCAGGTGCCGCGGTCTGGCTGTTCTTTTTTGCGATGGAGCACGGTATCGACTATCTGTGGACCGAGATTCCGCACGCGCTGGGCGTCGCTTCGCCCGAGCTTGCCAGCGGCCCGTTTGGCTTTTTGCCGTACCCGTTTTTTGTCTGCTTGCTGGGCGGTCTGTTAATCGGTCTGTACGAGAAGATGACAGGCACCAAGACCGATGACCTCAACCAGGTGATGGCTAAGGTTAAGCAAGACGGGCGCTACCCGTACGACAACCTGGGCAAGCTTTCGCTCGCGGCATTGCTGCCGCTGCTGTTTGGCGGAAGTATTGGACCGGAGGCCGGCCTGACCGGCGTTATCGCGGGTCTGTGCAGCTGGGTTGGCGACCGTATGCGCCGCTTTGGCGCCGAGTTTAGGGAGCTCACGCTGCTGGGTACCCAGGCTGCCCTGACGGCGCTCTTTACCGCGCCCGTCTTTGGCTTTGTGGCACCGCTTGCCGGTAGCGCCGACGGCGACGAGGGCTCTGCGTCCGACGAGATCACGATCAAGCTGCCCAAGGCACAGAAGACGGTGGTCTACGGCATTGCGATTGCCGGCGGCCTGGGCACCTACCTGCTGCTCGGCCAGCTCATGGGCGGCGGCATGGGCATGCCCAGGTTCGAGGCCGCCGAGGTGGGCAACCTGGAGCTTACCTGGCTCATTCCTCTGTCGCTGATCGGAACAATCTGCGGCTGGCTGTACTTTGTCTCCGAGCACGCCAGCGAGGCGCTTGCCCATGCAATAGGGGAGCGTCCTGTCGTCAAGGCCATGCTAGCCGGTCTGGCGCTCGCCATCTGCGGCACGGTCCTGCCCTACACCATGTTTGCCGGCGAGACTCAGGCCGACGTGCTCATGGAAACCTACCTGACCATTCCCGCTGGCGTGCTTATCGCGACCGGTCTGGTCAAGGCCATGCTGACCCCCGCCCTCATCAACCTTGGTTGGCGCGGCGGTCACTTCTTCCCCGTTATCTTCTCAGGCGTAAGCCTGGGCTATGGCCTTGCCATCCTCACCGGCGCAGATCCGGTCTTTTGCGTCGCCGTCTGCACGGCATCGACGATGGGTGCGGTCATGCGCCAGCCTGTCATGGTTGTGGGCCTGCTGCTTATGTGTTTCCCGCTCAAGGGCATCGTTTGCATGATCATCGCGGCTGTCATCGCCGCCGGCATTCCGCTGCCCAAGCCGCTGCGCAAGTAGCACGGTAGCGCGCAGTCAGTACAAACATCTCAAGTCCGGTGCGGGCGCTGTGTCACGGATTTGCGGGTGGACTGGATTTCGTTCGGTATCGGCGCTACTTCCAAATTGCAAGCGCGGCGGTGCCCAGTACGATGAGGGCAAGACCGATGGCGCTGCGGCGGGAGAGTTTTTCGTTGAATGCCAGGCGCGCAAATAGCACCGATACGACAATCGATAGTTTGTCGATCTGCACCACGACACTCACCTGGCCTGCAGCGATGGCATAGTAATAGAGCAGCCACGATGCTCCAGTCGCGATGCCCGATGTTGCGAGAAATGTGAGTTCGCGCCGGTCAGCGTGCGCGACCTGCTCCAGTTTTCCCTTGGCTGCCACGATTGCCCATGCCATAACCAGTACCACGCAGGTGCGGATTGCCGTGGCCAGGTTTGACTCGATGCCTTCGATGCCGATCTTGGCGAGGACGGAGGTGAGTGCCGCGAACACGGCGGCGCCGAGGGCGTAAGCGAGCCAGGTTCGGTCTTGCTGCTGCTCGGGTTCGGCGGACTGCTTCTTCTCGATCATTAAAAACGTGCCGAGGGTGATGACAGCGGTTCCCACGAGCTTAACCGCAAGGTTGCTCGTCTCGTCAAAAAGCGCGATGGCGACCAGCGCGGCGAGCACGGTGCTCATCTTGTCGACCGGTACGACCTTATTGACATTTCCGATGCTCAACGCCTTAAAGTAACAGATCCACGAAGCACCGGTAGCGAGTCCCGAGAGGACGAGAAAGAGCCAGGATCTGGGTTCGATGCTGCCAATGGTTCCAATGGATCCAGAAATGCCCGCCATTGCCCAGGCGAAAACGAGCACCACGCAGGTGCGAATGGCCGTCGCGACATCGGAGTCGGTCTGCTTGATGCCGCATTTGGCCAAGATGGATGTGATGCCGGCAAAGAATGCTGACGCAAATGCTGCGACAACCCACGACACGGGTGCGGTGCCTCCTTGGATAATGGGTTTATCCTGCGAGTTTTATGGACATGAGGATACCGCCCCACCATGAAGGTTTGATATGGCTGCGGCGAGACGGGGGTTATGTTCCGGGGAGCCATTTGGTGAAGGCTCGAATTGAAGGTGAGTGTTTTTCCGAGAAGTGAACGAGTAAATATGGACCCCTGGAGCATGCACACTTTTTTCGAATAAAACCGCAGGATTCCTAGGCAAAAACCGCAGGAATTAAGCCCATAAAAATGTCGATGATACGGGGTGTGTTAGTGCCGGAATAATTTAGCCAAATACAGTCGGCCGAGATTGACCAATCCCGGCCGACCCATTTTAGCCAACACGCCCGCAT
>CAJLTA010000050.1 GCA_905209455.1 uncultured Collinsella sp. | reverse complement strand
GTCCCTTGCGGCGTAGTTCTTATTTAAGCCGTCCAGGTTTTGGGGTGCAGTTCAGAAAGCCGTCGGGCGCGTTTTTGATGTATCGATTTTTAGCCGAGGCAAGTCCAGTTGACGGGGGTCGAGCCGTGCTGCTCGAGTAGCCGATTGGCTGCCGAGAAGGGGCGCGATCCCATAAAAGCGGGGAGTTCTGCCGTGGCACGGTTGGCCGAAAGCGGCGAGGGGTGCGTGGAGGCCAGGCAGAACTTGCCGGTTGCCTTGCCCGCGCCGGTCGCGGCGAGCTTGCCTTCGACCATCTGCTGGGCAAAGCGGCCCCATGCCAAAAAGACGACCGGCTGGGGCAGCTGGCAGCAGCGTTCGATAACGTAGTCGGTGAGCGCGCTCCAGCCCAGCTTGGCGTGCGAGTTCGCGGCATGCTCGCGCACGGTGAGCGTAGTGTTGAGGAGCAGGACGCCCTGCAGTGCCCATGGGGTTAGGTCTCCCGTGGCGGGGATGGGGCAGCCCAGATCGGCTTTGAGCTCCTTATAGATGTTGCGCAGGCTCGGCGGCAACTTGGTTTGCGTCGCTGGGACCGAGAACGACAGTCCCATGGCCTGGTTGGGTCCGTGATAGGGGTCTTGACCCAAGATGACAACCTTGACCTGGTCGGCCGGCGTGTAGGCGAGGGCATTGAGGATGTCGTCTTGTGCCGGGTAGATGGTTTGCTCGGCACGCAAAAGGGCGATGCGCTCGAGCAGCTGGTTCGTAGTGTCACGTACCGGCTGCGGCGCATCGCCCAACCAAGTTGCTATGTTGCGGTCGCGGGTCGCGGCGTCCATGGGGCTCCTTTATGGCAGATGCTCTGTTGACATCTATTGTAAAGGCGCACCGGTTGCCTTTATGCCACGGCTGTATGAGGAGTGGGGCCTACGAGACGTGCTCGGGCGCTCCTGCCATGCGAGCCTGTCCATGTGCGCGGAGGCGCGGAAGCTCGACGGTTGCCACCATGACGCCGGTGAGGATGAGGGCTGCGCCAAAGAAGGCGATGGGGCTCAGGACCTCGCCGACCAGGAAGAACGAGAAGACGGCGGAGCATACCGGCTCGAGCGAGAAGGCGAAGCCGGTGGTCTCGGCGGGCACGTGGGGCTGCACGAGCGTCTGGGTGATAAAGCCGTAGGCAGAGCAGATGAGTGCGAGCGCGACGACAACGACGATCTCGCTCGGCGTGCTGGGAAGCGTGAAGCCGCCAAAGACGCATGCGGCAATGCCCGAGAACAGGCCGCCGAAGCCCAGCTGCCAAACGCCCAGAGCCAGCGGGTCGACATCTTCGACAAAGCGCTTCGCCACAATGATGTGGCCGGCATAGACAAAAGCGGAGAGCAGCATGATGATTGCGCCGGGATTCAGGCTGGTAAAGTCGGCGCCCGAGAGCAGCAGCATGCCGCAGGTGACGATGGCGGTGCCGACGAGCACCTTGCGCTCGGGGGCGCGACGCAGCAGGGCTGCGTTGGCAAACGGCACGATTACGACTGTCAGGCTCTGCAAAAAGCCGGCGGTGGAGGCGGAGGTGAGGCTGGAGCCCAGGCACATGCACGTGAGCTCGGTTGCCATGATGGCACCGATGATGGCGGCGCGAACCATAAGGTCGCGGTTGATGCGAAACGCGTGCTTGTGGAAGAGCAGCAGACAGGCCGCAAAGGCGATGATGCAGCGCAGCGCAACGATGCTCGTGGCGTTCATGCTGTCCATGCCGATCTTCATGAGGGGGTACGAAAAGCCCCATGCGACGGGAACAGAAAATGAGAGCGCGATTGCTTTTTTGCGATCCATGGGACTCCTTTTGTTACAGAACGGTTTCGCAAAAAGGATTCTGCTCCCAGATGTGGATGTAGTAAAGCGAATGTATCTTCAGTATGATTAAGAAATGCTAATGTTGGCGGGAAAAGTCCTGGCAAAACGTTTTACAGCTACATCGATGTGGAGGCACGATGGCACCGCGGTATCAGATTGTATGTATGGTGGTCGATTGCGGCAGTCTGAAACGTGCAGCGGACGAGCTGGGCTATACGCAAAGTGCGGTGAGCCAGGCCGTCAAGGCACTCGAGCGCGAGCTGGGCACCACGATTATCGAGCGCGGAAAGCAGGGCGTTTCGCTTACGCGCGACGGTAAGCAATATCTGCCGTACCTGCGCCAGATCGTGACCGCCGAGGCCGAGCTCGAGGGCAAGCGCCAGGAACTGCTGGGGCTTTCGTCGACCGATATTCGCATTGCAACGTTTACCAACGTGAGTCGAACCGTGTTGCCGCGCGTGATCCGCGACTTTGGGGCGCTGCACCCGGGCGTACGCTTTACCCTCAAGCAGGGCGATTACACGCGCAACGCCCAGTGGGTGCACGATGGCGTGGTTGACTTTTGCTTTACGGCGCGTGGGTTTACCGCAGGGCTCGAGAAGCGCGTGGTCTATCACGACGAACTGGTGGCGCTGTTACCGACTGCGCACCCGCTGACAGCAAAGGAAAAGGTGACGCTTGCCGACCTAGCGTCCGAGCCGTTTGTGCTGCTGGATGAGGGCGAACAGAGCCTGGTGCTCGATGCATTTGCGGCGCATGGCTTGTCGCCGCACGTGACGAGCGAGGTCACCGACGACTACACCATCATGGCGATGGTGGAGGAGGGTCTAGGCGTGAGCATGCTCTACCGTCGTACTGTGGAGGGCATGCGAGCCGATATTCGCGTGCGGCCCATCGTGCACGCTCCCTCGCGTGACGTAGTGGCAGCCTGGCGCAGCTGGGATACCATGCCCATCGCCACGAGGCGCTTTATCGACTATATGAGCTCGCATATTGTCAATTAATGACTGGCGTGGCTTTGAGTGCGGTGTTTAGCGGGCTGTCGCTTTGGCTTGGGTGGCGCGATAGGTGCGTGCCGGGTGGCAAAGTAGTACCGCCACGACCATAAAGAACGCCGTGGTGCCCAGGCTGATGGGGTAGACCATCATGATGTTAGCAAAGGTGCGGAAGTGCGGGAACACGCAGAACACCCAATAGAAGCGGATGCCGCAGACGCAGATCATGGTGATGAGGGCGGGCGTGAGCGAGATACCAAAGCCGCGCAGGTAGCCGGACATGTTTTCGTAGAACATGCTAAAGGCGTACGCCGGGAAGATCGAACACACGCGGATATAGCCGATCGAGACGATGTTGGGATCGCTGTTGAACAGCGACAAGATCTCGCGTCCCAGGCCGACAATAACGATGATCGTGGTGAGTGCAACGATACCGCCTTCGACCAGGCAGACCTTGAGCGTTTTGGTGCAGCGGTCGATCTGGCGGGCACCGTGGTTTTGTCCTACAAAGGTGGTGCAAGCCTGGCTAAAGCTGTTGAGCAGGTTGTAGCATACGTACTCCAAGCTCATAGCGGCGCTCGATGCCGCCATGACCTCGGTGCCCAGGCTGTTGATAGCAGACTGGATGATGATGTTGGCGACGGCAAACACGGCGCTTTGGATGCCGGCGGGCAGGCCGATCTTGACGATGCGCTTGAGGGCGACGGGGTCGATAGCCAGGTCGCGCGGGGTGACGCGGACGACGGAGTCGGTCTTGAGCAGGCGGATAAAGAGCGTGGCGGCGCTGACAGTGTAGGCGATAGCGGTGGAGATGGCGACGCCCGCGACGCCCCAGTGGAGTATGGGGACAAAGATGAGATCCAGGCCAATGTTGAGGACGGTGGACACGGCAAGTGCCTGCAGCGGCATGCGGGTGATGCCGACGGAGCGGAAGATCGCGGCCTCAAAGTTGTAGAGCAAGATCGAGGGCATGCTGAGCAAAAAGACGCGCAGGTAGAGCGAAGCGAGCGGCATGGTTTCGGCGGGAACATTGAGCGCGGCGAGCATGGGCTCGGCAAAGATCTCGCCCAGCGCAATGACGACAAAGCCCACGAGCGCCATTAAAATCGAAGTATGGACGGCGCGTTTGACCATGTTCTGATCGTTGCGGCCGATAGCGTTGGCGATGACCACGTTGGAGCCAAGCGACATGCCAATAAACAGGTTGAGCATAAGACTGGTAAGCGGAACATTGGAGCCGACCGCCGCCATGGCGAGGGTTCCCTGGTCGCCCGAGAAATTACCGATGATGACCGTGGCGATGAGGTTCGACAGCTGCTCCAAGATGCTCGTGGCGGCCACGGGGAAGGCGAACAGGGGAATATTGCGCCACAGCGAGCCGGTGGTCATGTCAATGTGCTTAGATACGGTGTCAGCCATATGCTCTCAATCTCTAATATGCTCTTTTGTGCTTATTTGCGCAGACGATGATACTCCTAATCGACTAGTCATTGGGGACGTTCTAAAACGATTACTCATTCAAGAACGTCCATTACAGTCGAAATTGTCAGCCCGGGACCGTCTCGGGCTACGATT
>CAJLTA010000049.1 GCA_905209455.1 uncultured Collinsella sp. | reverse complement strand
GCCGCGCGGCAAGGAGATATATTGCCAGACCGGAGGGGCCCCGGGGGCGGGAATCTGGGCGTACACATTTCCTACACATCCTGTGATCCGACTAACGTTTGCCAGCCGTTAACTACCGCTCGCCGAGCATCTCTTTATATAAGGCAGTCTCATGGTTAAAGCGGATACGTCCCCCTAGCTAAAGCACAGCCAGCATCGAGCAACTCATCACGTTCTTCCACCGAGAACCCCTCGGCGTAGACGCGCACCACTGGTTCGGTCCCGCTAGGACGGACCAGCAGCCACGTGTCATCCTCGAATGCCAAACGCAAGCCATCCATATGACTAACGTTTTGCGGCACCTTGCCACAAATCGACTTGGGGTTTACGCCCGGCAGCAGGGTTCGTAACGTTTCGGCATCTTCGGCCTCAAGGCGCAAATCCCGTCGACCGTAACTCGTCTTACCAAAACTATCCTCGAGTTGGTCGACCAGAACGCCCAAAGGCGCGTCCGTCTTTGCCATAAGCTCACACAGAATCAGACAGGCGAGGATTCCATCGCGCTCGGGCATATGCGCGGCGATGCCGATACCACCGGCTTCTTCACCGCCTATGAGGACGCCGCCCTTCTTCATCTCTGCCGCTATATATTTGAAACCGACTGGTTTGACGGTCACGCGGCAGCCAAGCGCCTCGGCAATGCGACGCACGAGCGTCGAACACGAAAGATTGACGACGACGCGCCCCTCCAAATTACGAAATTGAACCAAGTCGCCCAAAACGAGCGCCATGATCTGATGCGGATGTATATATCTGCCGCGCTCGTCAACCGCGCCGATACGATCGGCGTCGCCGTCGGTCACCAGGCCGGCGCAAGCTCCGTCCTCGATAACCGCGCGCTCGCAAGTGTCCACCCAAGGCTCAACGGGGTCGGGGCAGATATCTTCTTGGTCAGACGCCTGCCCGGCGTGAATCTCGTGCACCTCAACGCCAAGCTCGCGCAGCAAGTCGGCTAGATAACCCTGGGCTGCGCCGCCCATGGGATCGACAACCACGCGCAGGTGCGCGTCGCGGATGGCTTCGGCATCGACAAACGATGCCACCGCCTGCATATAGTCAGGAATGATATCCGCGGTGCGATATTGCCCCTCGATCCCCATTGGCTCGGGAGCCATGGTCTCTTCGAGCTCTTCGATGACATCCTGGTTGGCGGTCGAGCCGTCACCCATGCGAATCTTGAGGCACAGATAACCCTGCGGATGATGGGACCCCGTCACCATGAGCGCGCCGCACGCCCCACCGTCATAAGCCGCCGCCCACGTAAGGGCAGGGGTCGGAACAGGTCGCGAAGCGAGCACGGCGTCCAGCCCGTGCGCTGCTAGCACGCCCGCCGCAAGCTCAGCGAACTCGCTCGCCAGGGGCCGGGTGTCGAACCCTATATATACCGTTTTGCCCGGATTGGTCTTTTGCCACAACTCGCCGACGGCATCGGCGATACGGGCAACGTTATCGGCAGTGAAGTCCTCATCGACGCGAGCGCGCCAACCGTCAGTTCCAAAATGAATTATCGCGCACACGCGCAGACACCTCACAGTGTTTGGATCATGGTACGCGTGAGGTATACCCGCAACACGCACTCAGCAACCTGCCGGCACCAGCATTCACCATTTGGGCAAATGCTGCCGAGGACATGCAAGCAATAAAAAAACCGCCCCGTATGGAGCGGTTTTGCCCTTTATATATCGAGCGCCTCGGCCATCGCTGCCGTAGTGATTGCCGTGGTTCCACAGCAACTGCCCACCATTGCGGCGCCGGCATGTCTCCATTCGATGCATGCGCGCGCGAAAGCTTCGGGATTCTCGTGCCATACGGGGCCATCCTGAGTCTGGACCGGATCGCCTACGTTGGGACGCACCGTAACGGGAGTAGTCGCCGATGCAACCATCCTGGGCACCGCCGCATTCGCGGCCGCAAGCGAACAGCAATTAACACCAACCGAGTTTGCGCCGTGTTTTTCGGCGTACAAAACGGCTGCCTCGATGTTGAGGCCATCGCCCAGCAGGTCGCCTTTATCGTCAACGACAAAACTCACCAGAACAGGCATGCCGTCGGCGGCATCTCGGGCGCCGGCAAGCATGGGCTGCAGATTACGGATAGACGTCACCGTCTCGATCAGCAGACCGTCAACACCAGCATTGAGCAAGGCGTGCGCCTGTTCGCGCGCAATGCCGCGGATTTCACGATACTCGACAGAGTCCTCGGCAAACCACTCAATACCGATCGGGCCCATCGAGCCCAGCAGTAGCTGAGGGTGCGCCTGGCGGGCATCGTCGACGGCCCCGCGATTGACCTCCGCCACGGACGGCGCAATCTGGTCGTGCTTGAGGGCATAGCTCGATGCCTGAAAGGTATTGGTAATGAGCACCTGCGCGCCGGCGGCGACATACAAGCGATGGATACGAGAAACGGTCTGCGGCTCTGCCAGATTCCAAAACGCCGGTGGAATGTCGGCGGCATCGTACTCACTCAACAAAACACTGCCCATGGGGCCCTGCGCCAACAAGGTCTCGCTCGACAAGCGGCGCGTAAGTTCCTCGGCACCAAAGCGGTTGTAATAACTCGTATCCATATATATCCCGCTATTCCTCGACGCTGATTCCCTGCTTTTCGAGATAGGCGAGCCAGCGGCTCATCGTGTCCTCGGATAGCGCATGCTCCATCATGCAGGCCTCGGAATCGGCTCGCTCAAATTCGACACCGAGCTCCTGAACCAAAAACGTGCGGATGAGGCGATGACGGTACCAGATAGCCGCGCCAACCTCGCGGCCGCGATCGGTCAGGATCACCTTGCCGTAGTGCGATTGCTCGACAAGCTCGGATGCCTTGAGAGCCGAAACCGCTTTATTGACCGATGCCTTGGAGACGCCAAGGCGCTGCGCGATGTCGACCGATCGAACGCCGTTGGTTTCCCCCTCTTCGCTTTCAATGCGAACCATGCACTCCAAGTAGTCTTCGTTCGCCACCGTCAGATGTAGTTCGCGCGAGCTATTTGTCGTATCCATGATCTTCCGTCCCTTCTGCATTCAATGGCTGATTCTACCCCATCCAAGCGTCGCGGTATGCCGTGGCATACCGTGCTAGAGTTCTTGTTGCACACGACGACCAAGATTGGAGCGGTCTTTATGGAAAACACCACCACGAACCCCGATGTCCTCGAGCGCTTTTTGCGCTACGTCCAGATCAACACGCAGTCCGAGGATGCAAACTGCGACCAGGTACCCTCGAGCGCCGTTCAGTTTGACCTTGCCAACGTGCTGGCTGAAGAGCTGCGCGAGCTTGGTGCGGAAGATGCCCACGTGACCGAGCACGCTTATGTCTGCGCGCATATCCCCGCAAGTGCGGGCGCTGAGGACAAGCCCGCCCTGGGCCTGATCGCCCATCTCGACACCACCGAAGTTGCACCGGGTGCCGGCGTGAAACCGCACATCGTACACTACGAAGGCGGCGACCTGGTCTGCGGCACGGTTGACGGTAAGCCCGTTGCCATGAGTACCGCCAAGCTTCCCGCCCTGAACGACCTCGCAGGTGAGGACCTGGTCTGCAGCGATGGCACCACGCTGCTGGGCGCGGACGACAAGGCAGGCGTCGCCGAGATCATGTCGCTTGTCGCGCGTATCGCTCAGGACCCTTCTCTGCCCCATCCCGCACTCGGCATTTGCTTCTGCCCTGACGAGGAGATCGGCCACGGAGCCGAGCTGTTGGATATCGATACCTTTGGCTGCAAGTACGCCTACACGGTCGACGGCGGCCCCATCGGCGAGCTGGAGTGGGAGTGCTTTAACGCCGCCGAGGCGACCGTCCGCTTTGAGGGCCAGTCCATCCACCCGGGCGACGCCAAGGGCCGTATGGTCAACGCAGGCAATCTGTTCTGCGACTTCAACGCGTTGCTCCCCTACGCGCAGCGCCCGGAGTATACGGAAGGCTACGAGGGCTTTTATCACCTTGAGGGTGTATCTGCGACCGTCGATCACGCCACAGCGCGCTATATCGTCCGCGACCATGACGCCGCCAAGTTCCAGCAAAAACTCGACCTTATTGATGCCGCTGCCTCGATGCTCAACCAGCGTCTGGGTGAGGAGCGCGTGACGGTCGAGATTAAGCAGCAGTATCGAAATATGGCCGAGATCGTTCGTGACTATCCCGAGCTTATTGATGTTGCCAAGGAAGCCTACCTTGCCTGCGGCGTTGAGCCCCAAGTGCTGCCGATTCGTGGCGGCACCGACGGCGCCCAGCTGTCGTTCCGCGGTCTGCCCTGCCCCAACCTTTCCACCGGCGGCTATTGCTACCACGGCGTCAACGAGTTCGTCCCGGTCAGTTCGCTCGTCAAGATGACCGACGTCCTGCAGGAGCTCGTCGCCCGCTTTGCATAAGCCTGGCTGCATAAGCCCAAAAGACGAATCGCCCCGTCCTCAACCGAGAACGGGACGATTTTTTTGCTGCAACGAGAACAGGTTGACGCACGCCAGCCTCTTAACGCAAGGAGTGTCCCAAACTGCCGGTACAGACGATATGAGCAGGACATAAAAACATTGAGAGCCCCTGCTGCATGAAAGAC
>CAJLTA010000048.1 GCA_905209455.1 uncultured Collinsella sp. | reverse complement strand
TCATCGACCTGCGCCGATGTCCCCAACGTGGACACACATTTTGTCCTATAAGCCCCAGCTGCCATTCTTGATAATAAAAAAGGGCCCCAAATGGGACCCTTCTTCAAAGTCATACTGGCGGAGAGCTGGGGATTCGAACCCCAGATGCCCTTTTGGGGCATACTCGCTTAGCAGGCGAGCACCTTCGGCCTCTCGGTCAGCTCTCCGTAACAGCCGTTCTATAGTAACCAAACAGCCGAAGTTGGGCAAGGGGAATTTTGAGGCGTTTCCTCTTTTACCTCTCTTTTACCAGTAAACGTCTCAGTCAATCATCTCAACCTGTAACATCTGCAGGCCGTAATCCCCTCCAGATGTTACAGGTTGAGACAAAGATACAAGGACGGCCCCAGCGACAGCGCGGACAGCCCATTCTTTATTAGTCCTCTCGAACGGTCTCCAACAGATAATCGCGCATGTACGGAATTGCAAACGAAACACAGCCATAGCCCGCGGGCTCAATCAACCCCGCATCGATCAAACGCTTGCGATATGACCCAACTTTGTTCGCCGACAAACCCATCTTCTTGGCGATATCGCCGTTGGCGATATCGACGCCCTCGCATTGAGCCATCGCCGCGAGATACTGAAACTGCCGTTCCGACACCCTGCGCAGCGCTGGGGCAATCACCATAGCATTAAAGCTATCAAGAGCCGCCTGGATACCCTTACGAGCCGCCTCTTCGCTCACGCTCTCCGCCCCACTGCGCGCAGCAACCTGCCAAGCGTAATATCCGACCAGCTGGACCATAAAGGGATAGCCTGCCGAAGCTTTTGTTAATAGCTCAGCGGCACCTTTGTCGAGCTCCTTGCCCGCTCGTCTCATCGTATCCTCAAACGATCCGCCAACTTCAAAATCGGAAAGCCGAGTAAGTTCAACATGTTTGGCTCGCTGAAGGAACGTCAACGTATCATCCACCACCACGCCATCTACCGATGTCGGCAGCCCGGCGAAAGCGAAAGCGACATTCGCTCCTTGGCGGATCAAGAGCTGCATCTCATTGCCTAGCTCGCGCATTTCCTCAGTTGAGGCATCCTGGATCTCGTCGAGCGTAATGAGCAGACCACCGCGCTTCGCAGCATCGTACATCGCCTCGCCCAGATGAGAGGCCGACTTCGACATCTCCATGGAGCCAAGGCTGACCCCTAAAATCGATGGGGAAATCGAGATTGATTCAAGACGAACGTTTCGCTGCAGAGCCTCGAGGATTCTATTGCAAAAACCAGCATTGGAGGCAACGTCAACGACCTCGAATCCTTTTTTGCGTGCAAGGTCACCCAATGCATTAAGGAGCACCGTTTTACCTGTGCCTCGGACGCCCGAGATGCGCATGAGTCGATCGGGGGCACCAGGACCATTCTCAAGAGCCTCGGCAAAGTCATCCAAAACAGTGTCCCGTCCGATAAGCTCAGGCGGATTCATGCCCGCCGTTGGCTTAAAGGGGTTAACAGCTTTCGTCATTCTGCCCTCCTCTGCTAGTTTTAACAACTTTAACAAAGTTTAGCAACTTTAGCAGAGTTTAACAGTTTTAGCAGGCTCGGCGGCTTTATGCCTTACCAATCCTGCCGGGTCCTCCCGCCCGCGCCGATACAAATAGCGCGGTGCGGCCCCTCTATATCGCCCCTACCCCAGCGAGCGGTTGAGGGAGCCGAGCTCGTCGTTACCCATGGTGCGCCACATTTGGAAGATGCAACCGCGTGCAAGGAAAAAGAAGCCGTTGTCGACCAGTTGCACGGCGGCATCCGCCAGCTGATTCGTCACGGCGGACACTGGCGGCAGCTCAAGTCCAGCCGTGCGGATGGTCTCGACCGCTTCCTCGAACGTCGGCGGCTCGCTGACGCCCATCTCGTTCATGAGGCCCTGCATTTCTTCCAGCGCGCTGCTGCCCGATTCCTCACCGCGCGGCACTAGACGGTAACAAGCCAGCGCCAGGTCGAGCTGATCGCAATTCCAATAGGCAAACGCCAAGCGGTAGAACAGGTAGCCAATTGCAGAACGATCGCTGGCAATACGTAGGCCGTGGCGCGCCACCTCGATAATCTCGTCAAAGCGCTCCAGACGCGCAAGCACGTTGATGAGCGCAAAGTGCGATTGCATGGACGAGCGCGCCAGATCGTAAAGATGGCGCACCTCGGGCAGTGCTCGTTCAAAGTCCTCTTGCTCGGCGTAAAAGCTGCAAATCTCGTGCTGGGCAAAGTACAGCGCATCGGGCGCACGAAGGATCCGCACAGAGTCGTCTTCTTCCAACACCGGTAGCACCATGCGCACCAGCTGGTTATCGCAAAACTGCGTTTGAACCGGACCTGTCGCCAAAAGCTCGGCGACGGCGCACTTAGCCTCCAACTCCTCGACAAGACGGGAAAAGCCTTCAAAAGCACCTGTACGGTCGACTTTTGCCTGCTCGCGCAATTCAACAACACGGGCCACGTATGGGTCGTCGTCCTCTTCCATGACCTCCAACTCGTCAGCCGTATCGGCAAGCAGCAGATCGCGCAGCGCCGGCGGCAGCGTGCGATGGTCATCACGCGGACGAGCATGAACCTCCGCAGGCTCAATCGTCTCCGGAGCGGTTGACTCATACGCCTCAAGCACACGCTTGCACGGCATATCGTCCATGTCCATGCTCTCAAGATCCTTGGCGACAGGCACGCAATCGGCCAGATAGGCCGCGCGCCCAAAGAAATACGTTGCAACAACGCGCTCGCCCTGCTCACTGTCGGGAGCAGCAATCTGCACATAGCAGCGCGTGATGCAGGTGCCCGCGGCAAAACACGCTGCCGCAAGCGTGAGTGCCACGCGCGCATCGTGCTCCGCGGCCCAGATCGCGCGCGTGTCCTCGTCCAGCTCGCGCCAGGCGTCATCCTGAGCGTCGTATTCACGTTGCAGCATGGCATCAACGACAGACTGCCCAAACCGAACGAGCATAATCCCCTCGGCAACGTTTGCCCGATAGGTATAGTCGAGCCGCGTGACCACGTTGAGCGCCTCAACGATTCGCGCAAAACGGGTGCGCACGTCCCACTCGCCGCCCGGCTGGCAAGCCACCGTACCCGGCTTGCCCCACGGGTTATCGCTCGAAGCCGTATCGAGCAGTCGGGGAACATCGTTGGTCGTCTTGGCGATATGCCACGCATCAAAGAGCGCGCAGCCCTCAAGGCTCGGCGAGGATGCCGTAGGGACCAATCCGGCCCCGATGCGCTCAAGGATGCCGGAGAGGCGGTTGAGACGGCACTCGACGGCAAGCAGCATGTCAATCTCGTCCTGGTCCAGCAGGCTACGATCAAAATTGAGATAGAAAATCTTTGAGCGATCAATGCGAGCCAGGCTCATCTCGGACTTGGCAGCGATGGTGCGCAGGCGGGGCAAGTCAATTTCGCTCATAAGGGCGGCGGCATAGCGCTCGATACCGCTCGGATTCTCGGCATGGTCAACGCGGTAAAGCAGCGTCTCGATAGCATCGGGGAGCGGTGCCGTGTTAAAGCCCAAAAACACCTCGACCGGCTCGGGCAACTTTACGAGCTTGATCTTGTCGACTACGTTTTGCATACCCTCGTCGAGTCCGCCGGCGTCCGCCGTGTTCACAATAGCGCTTTCGGAGTTGGCAAATATCACGTAGCGCAAGAACATCGAGGCCATGAACTCGCCGTAAGGAAGGGCGCGGGTCGAATTCCATGTCTCGTGGTCGGACTGCTCGCGCATGGGGCCTTCGGGAGAGCCGGCAGTTTGCGCACACGCGCGCATTGCACCGTTGGCTTCCCTTACCATAATCTCACCAATACTGGAATCCGACTCGTCAAGGACCAGTTCCATGTCGGGATCGTTGGGCAGCGGAGCCTCGCAGACGGGGCGGTCCACCTTGTACACCTCACCCGAAACGCTTACGTAGCCCAAAAGCGACACATGACTTTTGCCAACGAATTCGACGACATAACAAGATTCATGCTGGTCCTCGCCAAAGAGTTTCCAGACCACGCCATATGAGCGCCCCGCAGGCTGCTCGGGCATCGCCGGAAAGCGCTTTTTGGGATCGAGAAACCTGAGCCTGTATGTCGGACGCTCTGCCACGAAATATCACCCTGATCGGTCGTTGAGAGAAGGAGTGGTCGCGGACGGGCCGCGACACCTACTCGGAATCTTACACGAGTCGACAGGAAATCGTCCCTTTGGACGAAAGCACTCAAGCTGGCGTAAAAGAAAAGCCCCCGTTGCCGGGAGCTTTAATCTCAAATGGTGCGGCGTATAGGATTCCGCGCATCCGCTGCGCGGATCCGCACCGGCTTCGCCCGCCTGCCGGCGCGCTCGCCCGCGGGCTAAAAACGCTCCGCGTTTTCTTTACGCCCGCGCCTCGACCGAGGTTCGAATCCATGCGGTGGCGGCATAAAAGAAAAGCCCCCGTCGCCGGAGGCTTTCAATTTCAATTGGTGCGGCGTATAGGATTCGAACCTATGACGTTCTGATTCGTAGTCAGACCCTCTATCCAGCTGAGGTAACGCCGCGACTTGTTGATTATTATGCACATCGACTGAATAAAGGTCAAGCAATTTTCGAAAAAAGTTATCAAATTTGATTTTTACTCATTTTGACCACTTGATGCTATCTTCGACGCATCGCGATATAAGAAAAGCCTCCGTTACCGGAGGCTTTAAAGTTCAGTTGGTGCGGCGTATAGGATTCCGCGCATCCGCTGCGCGGATCCGCACCGGCTTCGC
>CAJLTA010000047.1 GCA_905209455.1 uncultured Collinsella sp. | reverse complement strand
AAAAGTGCGAACATAAAAACAGTTTCATCAATATTCTCCTTTATATATAAATTCTTATTTGTTGAACTAAGCCGTGTATACCATACGCTCCAATGAAAGAACGCCCTGATATAGCGTAATTTGCTGTTTTCCTACGTACGTGCGTACACACTCCACAGGAATTCTAAGGGCCCTGCCCCCTTAGCACACGGACTTTGGAACGAAGACTAGTGTGTTACGCCTTGCCAGAGGTGTACAGGCTCCCGGTACGCACGTACGCAGCAATTGCCATCAATGCGCCATATAAGTGGCGATCAAGTTCGCATAAAGCGACCTTGGTTTCGCAAAAAAAGGCAGGATACCATCACCACGATGATGCCCTGCCTTTGTTCGTTCCTGTTTACCGTTCCGAGTAGTCCTTCCGCAGAATTTACGATAAAAAACGTACCTGAACCCTTTCTCGTAAAGAACCGGGTTCGAGTACGAACTGAATGGTGGTGCAATAAAAAACCACCACAAAGGTGTTGCTCCCTTGTGGTGGTTTTGGGTTAGAACTAGAGGGTGTGGCCGTAGGCGTTGGCAGCCTTGATGGCGGCGGCGAATTTTTCGTCGGTGAAGGGCTCGGGGTTTCCCTGCTTCCACTCGTTGGTGGCGTGCGCGTATTCGCACAGGGCCGGGATATCTGCCTCGGTAAGGCCAACCTGCTCAAGCGTTACGGGCAGCCCCATCTGCTTGTTAAAGGCGGCGTAGCGCTCAAGGTTCTCGGTATCGCCCGTATAGGCAAACAGTACCAGCACGCCCAGGCTCACGACCTCGCCATGCAGGTAGGTTCCCTCGCGCGGAATGCTGCAGGTGGCGTTGTAGAACGCGTGCGCGACGCTCGAGTTGTAGTAGTAATCGTTTTGGTTGGTCAGGTTTGAGACATAGCCCGTGTTGACCACGATGTCGAGCGCGATCTGCTTGACGGCCTCGCTCGACAGGTCCTGGCGTACGTCCTCAAGACCCTGGACGCCATAGGTAAACAGCGGCTCGGAGCAGGTGTGGGCGAGTGCCAGGCCAAGACCGGCGGTGTGCTCCAAATTACCGGCGCTCGTGGCGTACTCGACCTCGGGCTGCTTGGACAGGGCATCGCCCACGCCGGCCCAGAAGTACTCCGCCGGTGCCTCGGCGATGATCTTGGGGTTGATGAAGATGTGCGCGGGTCGGTTGGGGTACGAATAGCCCTCGAGCGAGCCGTCGTCGTTGTAGACAACGGCAATGGCGGTCGCGGCGGAGCAGTTAGAACAGATCGTCGGGACGGTGAAGACGATCTTCTTGAGCTCGATGGCTGCGGTCTTCACGGTGTCGAGCGCCTTGCCGCCGCCGCATGCGATGAGCACGTCGGCTTCCTGGCAGGCAGGGGAGTTCACGACCTTGGCGATATTGGCACGCGTACTGTTGGTGCCATAGACGCGCGTCTCCAGGACCTCGACATCGGTACCTTCAAGTGCCGCCTCGATTCCCGGCAGCGCCGCAGCCAGGGCTCGCTTGCCGCCGATGATGGCGACTTTGGTCGCTCCGTACTCGGCCAGTGCTCCGGGCAGCTCGTCAAAGCAGTCCTCGCCGACGGTATAGTCGCTCATTCCAATCGTACGCATAGGTGCCTTCTTTCGTTCGATAGAGTGCTTTCAGGTATTTTGCTCCTAGAGAAAGGCTGTAATAGCGAGAAATTTCGAACGTATAAAACCAATGTTGAGGGTTTTTCGCCGGCGGCGACCGTGCTACCATACAGCGCATAAGCGTTGATGGGGACGAGTAGTCGGCCGTCCGCATGCTACAGAGAGCGGGGAGCGCTGAGAACCCGCGCATGCGACCGATGAAAATCACCCCGGAGCTGCGGTCCCAACGGACGTGCCGTGCAGGTTCGTCTTAGTAGACATCGCCGAGATGGTCGTCGATACAGGCCAGCCGAGTAACGGATGCGAGCGCGCGAATATGCGGGCGAGGGCATCTAAGCTGGGTGGTTAAGCGAAGAGCTTTTACGGGCAGGCTGCCCGTTTTGTGGCGCTTCGTCCCAGCTTGTAGGGACGGGCGCTTTTTTGGTGCCCAACGGGCGTGCGCGCCCACGACATGAAAGGGGTACCGTGGCAAACGAGTACAAGCAGACGATGAATCTGCCCAAGACCGGTTTTCCCATGCGTGCCGGTCTTTCCAAGTCCGAGCCCAAGCGACTCAAGGACTGGCAGGATAACAAGGTCTACGAGCAGGTTCTGAAGAAGAACGAGGGTCACAAGAAGTTCGTGCTGCACGACGGTCCTCCGTACGCCAACGGTCCGATCCACATCGGCCATGCCATGAACAAGATCTCCAAGGACATGATCAACCGCTACTGGATGATGCAGGGCTATGAGGTTCCCTATGTCCCCGGTTGGGACTGCCATGGTCAGCCGATCGAGCATAAGGTCGAGGAGAAGCTCGGCACCGAGAAGTTCAACCAGACCCCCACGGCCAAGATCCGTGAGCTCTGCAATAAGTTCGCTGTCGAGAACATCGAGCTTCAGAAGGCTGGCTTCCGCCGTCTGGGCGTGCTCGGCGACTGGGACAACCCCTATCTGACGCTCTATCACCAGCATGACGCCGCCGATATCGAGGTCTTCAAGGCCATGTTCGATAAGGGCATGATTTATCGCGGCCACAAGCCGGTTCACTGGTGCAAGCACTGCCACACCGCGCTGGCCGAGGCTGAGATCGAGTACTCCGATGAGACGAGCCCGTCCATCTTCGTGCGCTTCGAGATGACCTCCAAGCCCGCCGGTCTCGAGAATTTCGACGGCCCGGTTGACTTCATCATCTGGACGACCACGCCGTGGACCATTCCCTCCGACCAGGCAGTTTCCCTCAAGCCCGGCGCCGCCTATGTCGCCGTTGAGCACGAGGGTCGTGCCGAGGTCATGCTCGAGGACCTGGCTCCCAAGTGCTGCGAGGAGTTTGGTTGGGAGTACACCCCGGTTATGGTCGACGGTAAGCCCTATGTGGTTCCCGCCGAGACCTTCCACCACATCCACTACAAGCAGCCGATCTTTGACGGTGTTGAGGGCGTGGCGCTGCTGGCCGATTACGTCGGTGTCGATGACGGTACCGGTATCGTCCACAACTCGCCCGGCCACGGCGTCGACGACTACTTTGCCTGCCTCAAGGAGGGCATTACCGACATCTGCATGCCGGTCGATGATGACGGCAAGTTCTACACCGGCGAGGAGTTTGGCACCGGTGGTCCCTTCAGCGGCATGGATACCGATGAGGCCAACCCGCACATCATCGAGTTCCTGCGCGAGCGCGGCACCCTGGTCCTCGAGAAGAAGATCACGCACAGCTATCCGCACTGCTGGCGCTGCAAACACCCGGTGCTCTTCCGTGCTACTGACCAGTGGTTTGTCTCGATGGACAAGACCGGCTTGCGTGAGCAGGCTGGCAAGGAGGTTCGCGAGAACGTCAAGTGGTATCCGGCTCACGCCGCCAACCGCATCGGCGCCATGGTCGAGCAGCGTCCCGACTGGTGCATTAGCCGTCAGCGCAACTGGGGCGTGCCTATCCCCAGCTACACCTGCGCCGACTGCGGCGAGAAGGTCATGAACGACGCTACGCTCGACGCCGTCATCAAGCTCTTCCACGAGAAGGGCTCTGACGCCTGGTTCACCGACGCTCCCGAGAGCTACCTGGGCGAGGCCTGCGTCTGCCCCAAGTGCGGCGGTCATCACCTCAAGGCCGATAAGGACATCCTCGACGTGTGGTGGGATTCCGGCGTGTCTTGGAAGGCCGTCTGCGAGTATCGCCCTGAGCTTGAGTACCCGGCGGACGTGTATCTTGAGGGCTCCGACCAGCACCGCGGTTGGTTCCAGAGCTCGCTGCTCACCTCGGTGGGTGCCAACGGCCATGCTCCGTACAAGGCGGTCGTCTCGCAGGGCTTCACACTCGATGGTCAGGGCCGCAAGATGTCCAAGTCGCTCGGCAATGTTATCGACCCCAATAAGGTCTGCGACGAGATGGGCGCTGATATCATCCGTCTGTGGGTTGCCTCCGTCGACACCAGCTCTGACGTCTCCATCGACCACGAGATTCTCGCTCGTACGTCCGATGCCTATCGCCGTTTCCGCAACACGCTGCGCTTCTTGCTCTCCGAGCTCGAGGGTCAGTTTGAACCCGAGACCGACGGCGTCGCCTTTGCTGACTTGCTGCCGCTCGACAAGCTCATGGTTGCCCGTCTGACCCAGGTCCAGGCCGAGGTCGACGACGCCTACGCCAGCTATGAGTTCCCGCGCGCCTACCGTGCGCTCTACGACTTCGTGGTGACCGAGCTTTCCAACGTGTACCTCGACGCCCTGAAGGACCGTCTGTACTGTGAGAAGCCCGGCTCGCTCGAGCGCCGCAGCGCCCAGACCGTGCTCGCCGAGCTTTTCTCGATGCTCATGCGCGACCTGCAGCCGATCCTGTCCTACACCGTCGATGAGGCCATGGCCTATGCGCCCGCCGGCTGCGTCGATCATCAGAAGTACGCCGCGCTGCTCGATTGGTACAAGTCGCCTATCACGGTCGACGAGGCCAATGAGTTCGAGGGCGTGCTCGAGGCTTCACTCGAGCTCCGTAGCGCCGTGACCAAGGCCCTTGAGGATGCCCGCTCCGCCGGCACCTTCACCAAGAGTCAGCAGGTCCGCGTCAAGGCGGTCGTTCCCGCCGAGATGTATGCGCTGCTGACCGGCGACAAGGCCGTCGACCTGGCCGAGTTCTACATCGTCTCCGATGTTGAGCTGACCCAGGGCGAGGAGCTCTCCGTTGCTATCGAGGCAGCCGAGGGCGAGTGCTGCGACCGTTGCTGGAACTACCGCACCACCGTCGGCGAGTACAACGGCCACGCTCACATCTGCAAACGCTGCGCTGATGCGCTGAACTAACCGTTGGGTGTTCCTATAGTTTTGTCAACCGTCGGGGCTACTCCCGGTAGGGCACCCG
>CAJLTA010000046.1 GCA_905209455.1 uncultured Collinsella sp. | reverse complement strand
CGACACGCATAAAAAGCCTCCCATTTCTCATGTCCAAGAAATGGGAGGCAGTTCATTCCATCGGGCGCGTTTCCTATTCGGGCCAAATAAATTGTGTGCGGCCGGCCTCGCCCCCATCGATCAGCAGGCTCTGCCCGGTCATAAACCGGTTGGTCACGCCCACAAAGTAGATCCACTCGGCGATCTCTTGGGCAGTGGCCCAGCGCTTAAGCGGCGTGAGCTCCATAATCTGGTTCCACAGGTGCTCGTCTTCCATCACACAACGGTTGAGCGGCGTGATAACGCCACCCGGGTCCACACTGTTGGCGATGGCCTGCGGCGCCAGACGGTTTGCAAGGTTCTTGGTGTAGGCGATAACGCCACCCTTGCTGGCGGCATAGGCGGGAAACTCCGATCCCGTATGCCCGCTCGCCGACCCCACATTGACCACGGATTTGATAGCCGGCGCAGGCTTGGCGGCAAGCCCCTCCCCCACAAAGGCGTAGTGCTCGGTCACGTTGATGGTGCCACGCAGGTTGGCAGCAATATCGTCGGCCGAATCCTGCGTACCGGCAACGTTCACGATTACCTGGGGTTCAAGATCGCCTGGAAACGAGTCCGGCTCGCGTACATCAACGATCAGATGGCGGTAGCGCTCGTGTTCGATCGCCGTCGGCAGCAGATCAAAGCCCACGACCTCGTGGCCCTCGTCCAAAAAGCGCTGCACGCACGCGGCTCCGATACCGCCCGAAGCGCCCGTGATCAAAACCCGCATACTTGCTCCTTAGGCGGTTGCGTGGCGCTCGAGGTACTCGGAACCCACATTCTCGCGCTCCCAGCCGCGCACGACCTTGTAGCCCACGGGGCTCAGGAAGACCTCGCACAGCAGCTCGGCGACAGCGCCGGTCAGCGAGCACATAAGGACCTGCACCCAGGTCCAACCAAAGAACGTGTGGCTCACCACAATGGCAAAGACCAGGTTGTCGATAAACTGGCCAACACCCGTAGACACATAGGAACGGAAGGCGAAGCTCGCAAAATTATTCTTTTTGAGCATGCGGCCGAGCGACTGGTTGAGCGTGGAGTTAACCACGGCAGAGACGAGCATTGCCAGCGAAGAGCCCAGCACCACGTACCAGGTGCCACCGATGGTAGCGTTAAGGGCAGTGTTAACCTCGATCATGCCCGTGTCGTAGTAGGCGCCCCACATACCGGGCGTGAGCGAGCATGCCCAAAAGCACAGGCTCACGGCCAGGTTGACCAGCAGCGCGAGGATAGAGATTTTGATGGATGCCTTGGCGCCAAAGCGTTTGCAGATCATGTCCTGGCATAAAAACGAAACCCAGCTCACCACAAAGCCGCAATCGAGTGCCAGATACGGCAAGCTGATGAGCTCTTTGTTGGCCAGCAGGTTCATCATGATGACACTCACGAAAAACAGCGAAACCGTTGCCGCGGGAATGCTCCGCAACAGGACCTTGTAGTCCTCCATGACCTTCTTGATCATTATGTACTCCTTTGGTTTTAGGTTTAACGAGCAGGATATCGGACCCGAACTGCTCGGACGCCCCGGTCTTGAGACGACGGTGGGTATGATAGCCGCTCACACGGCATCAGGCAAGTAAATGGCGCGGCAGCCCCGCAGGGTCACCGCGCCGATGCGTTAAAAGGCCACGTTGCCAAACTCCGACAGGATAAGGTCGGGGTTGTGGTCGGTTGCCCAGTCCACGTTCCACGGGCTCGTGAACAGCAGCAGCTTACCGCCGCGCATATCCTCGACACGAAGCGTGTCGCGCGTGAGCGAAAGGGCCGGGATATCGATGGTATCGGGGTCGTTCTGGATCCAGCGGATGTCCGTATAGGGCAGCGGCTGGCGACGAACCTCAACACGGTACTCGGCCTTGAGGCGGCGCTCGAGCACCTCAAACTGCAGCACACCGACCACGCCCACGATGACGCTCTCCATGCCGGCACCCAACTCGCGGAAGATCTGGATGGCGCCCTCCTGAGCAAGCTCCTCCATGCCCTTGACGAACTGCTTGCGCTTGAGCGTGTCGACCTGCGTAATACGAGCGAACATCTCGGGGGCAAACGTCGGGATCTGCGGATACTGCACGTGGCGCTTGCCGGAGCACACGGTGTCGCCGATGCTAAAGATGCCCGGATCGAACAGGCCCACGATATCGCCCGCGTACGCCTCGTCCACGATGGCGCGGTCATCGGCCATCATCGACGTGCCCGTGGCAAGCTTGAGCTTGCGGTTGCCCTGCACGTGGAAGGCATCCATGCCGCGCTCGAACTTGCCCGAGCAAATGCGCACAAAGGCGATGCGGTCGCGGTGGTTCTTGTCCATGTTGGCCTGGATCTTAAACACAAAGCCGCTAAAGTCGTCGCGGCAGGGATCGACCGGTTCGCTGGTGAGCGTATCGGTATAGGCGCGCGGCGTCGGGGCCAGACGCAGGAACTCCTTGAGGAAGGGCTCCACGCCAAAGTTGGTAAGCGCCGAGCCAAAGAACGCCGGGCTCAGCTTGCCGCAGGCCACGGCGTCCAAGTCGAGCTCGTCGCCGGCACCATCGAGCAGCTCGATGTCGTCCATCAGGTTCTTATGGTTCTCCTCGCCGATAAGCTCGTCCATGGAAGGATCGCCCAGCTCGGCCTCGACCTCGGCGACCTTCTTGGTGGCGTTGGCGTGGCCGTCGCCCTCAAAGGCGATAACGCGACGGGTCTGGCGATCGAACACACCGCGGAAGTTGCGGCCGCTGCCGATCGGCCAGTTCATGGGATACGTATTGATGCCCAGGACATTCTCGATCTCTTCCATGAGCTCAAACGGATCGCGGGCCTCGTGGTCGAGCTTGTTCACAAAGGTGAAGATGGGAATGTGGCGCAGCGTGCAGACCTTAAAGAGCTTTTTGGTCTGGGCCTCGACGCCCTTGGCGCCGTCGATGACCATGACCGCGGCGTCGGCGGCCATAAGGGTACGGTAGGTATCCTCCGAGAAGTCCTGGTGGCCGGGGGTATCGAGGATGTTGACGCAGGCGCCGTTGTAGGTGAACTGCAACACCGAAGAGGTAACGGAAATACCGCGCTCCTTCTCGATGTCCATCCAGTCCGAGACGGCATGCTTGGCCGAGCTCTTGCCCTTGACCGAGCCGGCGGTCTGGATGCTGCCGGTATAGAGCAGCAGCTTCTCGGTAAGCGTGGTCTTACCGGCGTCCGGGTGGCTGATGATCGCGAATGTGCGGCGCGACGAGATTTCATCCGACAGGCTTGCCATGCGGATCCTTTCTTGCATTGAGTGCATTACGTCGATGTAACCGCCCTATTGTAGCCGCGAAATCCCGCTCTAGAGCGCCTATCAGGACAAATTCATCAGTTGGGACCTGGGTAGCCGGCCCAATCCGTATTTACCTCTTGCATTACTGTGCATAGTGTATATATACTGTGCTTACCGGTTATATACACATGTAGCCCAACAGCTAAGGAGCCGCTGTGGACATCATCCTATCCAATTCGAGCGATAAGCCCATCTACGAGCAGATAACCTCGCAGGTCAAAGCTCAGATCTTATCGGGCACGCTCGCTGCGGGAGCCAAACTCCCCAGCATCCGTGCACTCGCGAGCGACCTGGGCGTGAGCGTCATCACCACCAAGCGCGCCTACGCCGACTTGGAGCAGCTTGGCTTTATCTGCACCGTGCAGGGCAAGGGCTGTTTTGTCGCCGAGGGCAACCAGGAGCTTTTGCGCGAAAACCAGCTCTGCCATATCGAAGAGCTGCTTGCGAAAGCGGCGAGCCAAGCCGAAACCCTGGGCGTCACGCGCGACAAACTGCACGAGATGCTCGACCTGGTAGCCCCCGAAACCATGCAGTAGCCATCTGCAAGAAAGGCTATACCATGCAAAACTTGCTTGAACTCAAAGGCATCTCACACGCTGTAAGCGACCGCTTTTCGCTGCGCGACGTCACGCTTGCCGTGGAGCCTGGCCAGATCATCGGCTTTGTTGGTGCCAACGGTGCTGGCAAAACAACGACGATTCGAGCTGCTCTCGGGCTTATAAAGCTCGATGCCGGCGAAGTGCACCTGTTTGGGCAGCGCTGTGGCGCCGACGCGCCCGATGAGTCGCAACGCCATCTACGCTCCCGCGTCGGTCTTGTCCTGGACACGTGCCCCTTCCCCTCCACGCTCAAGGTGGGCCAGATCGAGTCGCTCGTAGGCCCAGCGTACCCCACGTGGGACCGCGAAACGTTCGCCGGATTCATCAACCGATTTGGCCTCGATCCCAAGACAAAGGTCAAGGACCTCTCCCGCGGCATGGGCATGAAACTGCAGCTTGCCTGTGCGCTCAGTCACAAGGCCAAGCTGCTCGTTTTGGACGAAGCCACCGCGGGCCTCGATCCCATGGCACGCGAGGAACTGCTTGATGAGCTGCTTGCCTTTGTCGCCGACGGCCAGCACAGTGTGCTGCTCTCGAGCCACATTACGTCCGACCTCGATCGCACCGCTGATCGCGTCATCTGCATCGATAATGGCTCGATTATTTTTGACCTGCCGCGCGAGGACATTACCGACCGCGCCGGCATCGCCCACTGCACCCAATCGCAGGCTGCCGAGCTTATGGCTTGCGTCGAAGGCGCCCGTGCCGCCCGTCACGCCTACAGCGTGGACGTACTCGTACCCAACCGTCGCGAAACGCTCGAGGCCTTTCCCGAGATTCCCTGCGATCGGGCAACCATTGATGACTATCTGCGCCTCATACTGAAAGGGGCTTCGGAATGAAACGCGCCTTTATGTCCGAACTCGCCATCGTTCGCACGCTCATCCCGAGCATTGCGGGCGTCGGCTTGTTCATCTTCGTTGTGCTGACGCTCGTCAACGCGTCGGATGGCGATTCCGGTATGAGCGCCGGCGCCTGCGCCGTCAGTGCCATGTCGCCCATCATAGTCATGAACTCACTGGCCGGTTTCGACAATCAAAACGGTTGGGAGCGCTACCGGGCAACGCTGCCCTTCTCGCGCAAAGACATCATCCGCGCACGCTACCTGAGCGTTATTGTCTTCTCCGCCGTCATGGCATGTGCAGCTACGCTTTTGAGCATCGCCTCCATCCCGCTCTTCAACAGCGCGGGCATTCCTTCGACGGGACAGACGGTCTTTGAAATCGCAATCGCCTCGGCAGCATCGATGCTCATCTCCCTCATGATGGTGTTTTTGGCGCAGCCGCTGTTCTTTCGATTTGGTCACATGGAGGCGCTGCGCCTATCCGTTGGCCTGTTTGCCCTGCTTGGTTGCGGCACCATGGCCACGCTGAGCTCCTCCAACCCCATCAGCAACTGGCTCATGTCGATTGCCGGAGCGAATCCCGATCCTGCCGTCCTTGGCGGTCTGTGCGCAGGAATTGCCGTACTGGCCCTCGCGCTATGTGCAATCAGCTGCGCTGTCAGCACCAAGGTCTATCGAGCGCGCGACCTGTAATCGACAGCCAAAGGGCTTGGGCTGCACGCCACCTCATTTACTAGATAAGACGAAGCAGCAACAACGTCGCTACCGCCCTTCACGGCATGCCGTTTAAATCTTGGCAACCAAAGAGAAGCCGACAGCATATCGAGGGTGAATGTTTTTCCGAGAAGTGAACGAGTAAAATCAGCACCTGTTAGCGCCGGGCGATTTTAGCCGCTAATAGTCAAACTATTTTGACCAATCCCG
>CAJLTA010000045.1 GCA_905209455.1 uncultured Collinsella sp. | reverse complement strand
GCTCTTCGTGCGAGCAGGACTGTAGAGCAGGAAATCTCACAGGCCGCGCGCGGGCCCCTGTGGGCGAGCAAGCGGAAGACAAACACATCTGTCCAATAATTCGTCTGAAACATAATGAAAAACAGTTTGATGTGAGTTAATATAAACAACGTCGTGAATCTGACTCCTGCCACATGTATGACAGGGGTTAAACACAAAAAGGAGTCAACTATGGTTTCTGAGAAGGCTACCCTCGTTAATCCTCAGGGTCTGCACATGCGTCCGGCTGGTCTGTTCGCCTCCACCATGGGCAAGTATGCCTGTGACGTGACGGTCGTTACCCCCGAGAAGGAGGTCAACGGCAAGTCCCCGATGGCCCTCATGGCTGCTGGTATCCCCTGCGGCACCGAGGTCGAGGTCAAGTGCGACGGCGCTGACGAGGCCGAGGCTCTGGCTGCTGCCATCGAGCTCATCAAGAGCGGTCTTGGCGAGTAGAACTCAAACGGGTCGCATGTTGAACAACTAAGTTCATATTTGGGGGCGCAGTGACCTGTTGTAAGGTAGCTGCGCTCTTTTGTCATGGATATGGCAAAACGCTTTATCACATGACACGGAGAGAGGAATGGGAATGTATCAGGGAGTCAACGCTTCCGAGGGCATCGGTATCGGCACCGTCATGGTTGCCGTCGATCCCGACTTGACGTTTGAGCCGCACGAGGTTGCTGATTCGGCAGCAGAGAAGGAGCGCTATCAGTCCGCTCTTTCGGTCTTCTGCGAGAAGACCCAGGCTCAGGCCGACCACATGAAGGAGACGGTGGGCGAGGCCGAGGCCGAGATCATGAGCGGACACATTGTCTTGGCTCAGGACCCGGGCATGACCGACGCCATCAACGCCGCCATTGACGGCGGTACCTGCGCCGAGCAGGCGCTCATGGACACCTCGACCATGTTCGAGAACATGTTCCTGTCTATGGACGACGAGATGTTCCGTCTGCGCGCGGCCGACATCGCCGACATCCGCACCGGTATTCTGGCCGAGCTGCTGGGCAAGGAGGTCGTCGACCTCTCCGTCCTGCCCGAGAACACTGTCGTTGTCGTGCACGACCTCACGCCGTCCATGACCGCCACGATCGATAAGGCCCACGTTGCCGGTATCGTCACCGAGACCGGTGGCCGCACGTCGCATTCCGCGATTATTGCGCGCGCCCTTGAGATCCCGGCTGTCCTTTCGGTTTCCAACAGCTGCACCGCGCTGCGCAACGGTATGACCGTTGTCGTCGACGGTGGCAAGGGTATCGTTGAGGCCGATCCCGACGAGGAGACGCTCGCTGCCTACACCGCCAAGGCCGAGGCCTTCGCTGCCGAGAAGGCAGCCCTCGAGGCCTTCCGTGGCAAGCCGTCCGTGACTGCCGATGGCATCAAGAAGATCATCGCCTGCAACATCGGTAACCCCGATGACGTGCCCAACGCGCTCGATCACGACGCCGAGGCCATCGGTCTGTTCCGCTCCGAGTTCCTGTTCATGGACTCTGCTGAGCTTCCTTCCGAGGAGGAGCAGTTCAACGCCTACCGTAAGGTCGCCAGCGCGCTCAAGGGTGCTCCGGTCATCATCCGCACGCTCGATGTGGGCGGCGACAAGGAGATTCCGTATCTGCACATGGTCAAGGAAGATAACCCCTTCATGGGCTTCCGCGCCGTGCGTTACTGCCTGGCCAATCCCGACCAGTACAAGGTCCAGCTCCGCGCTCTGCTGCGCGCTAGCGCCTTCGGTGACGTCAAGATCATGATCCCGCTCGTCACCTGCGTCGAGGAGGTCTTGGCTGTCAAGGAGCTCGTCGAGCAGTGCAAGGCCGAGCTGACCGAAGAGGGTCGAAAGTTCAACGAGAACATCGAGGTCGGCATTATGGTCGAGACGCCCGCCGCTTCGCTGCTCGCAGACCGTCTTGCCGAGGTCGCCGACTTCTTCTCCATCGGCACCAACGACCTGATCGGCTACACCATGTGCGCCGACCGTGGCAACGACACCATCTCCAACCTGTACCAGGTGTACTATCCCGCCGTGCTCCGCTCGCTCAAGAACATCATCGAGAGCGGCGTGAAGGCCGGCATCATGGTCGGTATGTGCGGCGAGGCCGCTGCCGATCCGCTGCTCGAGCCGCTGCTGATCAGCTGGGGCCTGGAGGAGTTCTCGATGAGCGCTCCGTCGATCCTGCGCGCCCGCAAGACCATCAGCCAGTGGACCAAGGCCGAGTGCGACGAGCTCGCCGAGAAGGCGCTCGCCTGCAACACCGCCGCCGAGGTCAAGGCACTGCTCGAGTCCGCAGCTCGCTAATTTGGTATCAGAGGTAACCGCGTGGTTGGAATGGGCCGGCCACGCGGCCCTCACATATACAGGGGGTACTGTAAATGTTCTACACGCTAACCGCTAACCCGGCTGTCGACATGACGGTTTCGAGCTCTCCGCTCGAGCCCGACGAGAACGTCCGCACCGGCTCGGCCAGCTACACGGCTAACGGCAAGGGCCTCGACGTGTCCTTCGCCTTTAAGAAGATGGGCGTCGACACCGTCGCGCTCGGCTTCTTCGCCGGCTTCACGGGCAAGTTCATCGTCGAGGAGGTCATGAACCTGGGTTGCCTCTGCCGCCCGGTCTGGACCGACGGTATCACGCGCATTAACACCTACGTCAACGATGGCCAGCACGAGTACGGCATTCTGAACCCGGGTGCTCCGATCACGCCGCAGCACCAGGAGGAGCTCTACAACATCCTGGACACCGCGGGCGATCTCGAGTGCCTGATCGTCTCCGGCTCCGTGCCTCCCAAAGCTACACCCGACTTCCTGGCTCAGGTCATGGAGCACGCTCAGGCCCGTGGCGCCGACGTCGTCCTGGACCTGTCCTCCGACAAGCTCAAGGAGCTCGCTCACAAGAAGCCGCTGCTCATCAAGCCGAACCATCACGAGATGAAGGCCATCTTCGGCGTGCCGGTCGACACCGACGACGAGGTTCGCGTTGCCATGAAGATGGCTCACGACGCTGGCGTTCAGAACGTGCTGCTCACCCGTGGTAGCCGCGGCGACGCTTACTTCTCCAACGGCGAGGACATCTGGTACGCCAAGCGTGAGTTCAACATCAAGCTGGTTTCTTCCGTCTGCGCCGGCGACTGCACCCTCGCTGCGTTCCTGCACAAGTGGTACAGGGATCGCGACAACGTCGAGGAGGCCATGAAGCTCGCTATGGCCACCGGCGCCAACGTTGCCGAGTCCGTCGGCATCGGTGACTTCGGTCACGTCGACGAGTACAGCAAGCGCGTTGCCGTCCGCAAGCTCGATCGTCAGTAATCGAACCGCGACATATTCGTGCGCATGTGGCGCCCCGGTTTGGCTGGGGCGCCTTTTTGTTCCGCCACGGGGGAGAGGTGTCCCGCCGTACTTCATCGCTTCCACACCGTTCACCGAGTTGTCCTAGCCTTTTACCGATGCGTGGAATATACTTTCATTAACACGTTGCTTCGTGAAAGGAACATTCATGATTTACACGCTCACTGCAAATCCCGCTATTGACTACAACATCGCCTGCGACGGTCTTGCTGCCAACACCGTCACGCGTACCCGCAACGCCGTCTACACGCCCAACGGCAAGGGCCTAAACGTCTCGTTTACGCTCGATCACTACGGCGTCGACACCACGATCCTGGGCTTTTTCGCCGGTTTCTCGGGCGAGTTTATCGTTAAGGGCGCCGAGGCCCTGGGCGTGCCCGTCAAACCCGTGTGGACCGACGGCATTACGCGCGTCAATGTGTTCCTCAACGCCGGCCCCGACACCGAGTACAACATGGTCAACGCCGGTGCCGCTATCAACGAGGCCAACGAGCAGGAGATGTTTGAGCTCATCGATTCGCTCGATGACATGACCTGCCTGGTCATCAGCGGCTCGCTGCCTCCCAACACTTCCGAGGGCTTCTTGGCCGAGGTCCTGCGCCGCGTCAAGGCCAAGGGGGCCGAGTTCGTCCTCGACATCTCGAGCCATCAGCTGGCAGACCTCATTGCCATGGAGCCGCTGCTGATCAAGCCCAATGACGACGAGCTGCTCGACATCTTTGGCATTAAGGTGAGCGGTGGCGACGATGAGTCCGTCAAGGGCGCTATGGCCGAGCTGCACGCTAAGGGCGCCAAGAACGTGCTGCTGACCCTCGGTGGCGCCGGTGCGTACTTCTCCAACGGCGAGCACATCTGGTTTGCCAATCGCACCTTCGACGTCAAGCTGCTGTCGACGGTGTGCGCCGGCGATTCCTCGCTCGCTGCCTTCCTGTCCGTATGGCACGACGCTCCCAAGCGCGTCGAGGATGCCCTCCGTCTGTCGATGGCCACCGGCGCCAACGTGGTCGAGTGCCCGGGCCTGGGCGACTTTGCCAAGGTGGACGAATACAAGAAGAACATCGAAGTTCGTCAGGTCTGCTAGCCGCATCGAAAAATCGCTGCCGAACACCCGCTTTGGATCTCCGAGGCGGGTGTTTTTTGTGCACTGAACGCATATGGCGTCTGCTGTCTCGTTTTATGGAATTGACGACGCGATTGCGTGTGCGCGCTTTCTTGTTTCTTGCTAGACTTCTTGAGAACCATCGATTTACGCTCACATGTGCAGGAGGCCATAGGCATGTGCAATGTTTCGCTCAACGGTACTCAACCGTCCGATGCGTCCCTGCGCGTCCTGCGCGCGCTTGAGGCGGCTGGTCTTGAGGCTTGGTACGTGGGTGGTTGGGTGCGCGACGCCCTGATGGGGTGCCCCAGCCACGATGTTGATATGTGCTGTAGCGGCCTGTGGCAGGAGTCCAAAGCGGCGCTCGAGGCCGCCGGCATCGCGGTTGTGGAGTCGGGCATTAAATTTGGCGGAATCACGGCTATTTCCGATGGCGAGCGTATCGAGGTCACCACGTACCGTCTGGATGGCTTTTACACCGATGGTCGCCATCCCCAGAGTGTGGAACGTGCCGCCTCGCTCGAGGACGATCTGGCGCGCCGCGACTTTACCGTCAACGCCATGGCCTGGCATCCCGAGCGCGGGCTTGTCGACCGCTACGACGGCCAGGGTGACTTGGAGCGCAAGCTGATTCGCGCTGTCGGCGATCCCAAGCGTCGCTTTAACGAGGACGCCCTTCGCATGCTGCGTGCGGTACGCTTTGCCTGCCGCCTGGACTTTATGATTGAGCCCGAGACAAAGCGCGCGCTTGCTGAGTGTGCGCCGTTGCTCGATGCTGTGGCGCGCGAGCGTGTGGGTATTGAGCTCGAGGGCATTCTTTCGACCGGTCATGGGGGAGACGCGATGCTTCGCTATCCCGAGCTCATCTGTGCCTCTGTGCCCGAGTTGGCAGCGGGTCGCGGCTTTGATCAGCGAAGTGTCTATCATGCGTTTAACGTCTACGAGCATATCGCCCGTGTGCTGACGGTGGCGGGGGAGCTGGCGCTGTGTGACGGCGTCGCGCCCTCGTCGAGCCTGATGTGGGCGGCGTTTTTGCACGATGTGTCCAAGCCCGAGTGTTTCACGGTCGATCACGCCGGCAGCGGACACTTCTACGGTCATCCCGAGCTCGGCGCCAAGAAAGCGCGCGTCATTATGGATCGCCTGGCGCTCTCGCACGACCTGGTGCGCGATGTGTGCCTGCTCATCAAATTTCACGACAAGCCGCTGCGCCCCGAGCGCTCCTGCCTGCTCAATATGATGCGCGCGCTTTCGGGCGAGGGCGTCGACACGCCGCGTTTGATGGACGAACTCATGGATCTTAAGCGTGCCGACACGCTCGGCAAGGCTCCGTCGTGCTTCTATTACGTCGAGACGATTGAGGAGATGCGCGCGATGGAGCACGAGCTACTGGAGGCGGGGGAGCCCTATACGCTCAAGATGCTCGCCATCAACGGCGGCGACCTGATCCGTGCCGGAGTCAAGCCCGGGCCGGAACTGGGGCAGCTACTCAACTCCGCCCTCGACGCCGTGATCGAAGACAAAATCCCCAACGAGCGCGAAGCTCTTTTGGTCCATCTCAACTTGAATTAGCTACCCAGTTTACCTGTGTGTTCCATAACCTGCCGACAATTTTTCGGCAATTTGGAATTTCTTCTTGCGCTGATGTTTTTTGTCCCGTAATATATTTCTTCGCAGCACGGCAGTGCAGATGTCATGTGGCCCGTTCGTCTAGCGGTTTAGGACGCCGCCCTCTCAAGGCGGAGATCACCAG
>CAJLTA010000044.1 GCA_905209455.1 uncultured Collinsella sp. | reverse complement strand
CATCGACCTGCGCCGATGTCCCCAACGTGGACACACATTTTGTCCTATAAGCCCAGGTTTCCCCGCGGAGGCTTTCGCCACAAAGACTATTTGTCGGCGTCGGTGTCGGCATCGACGACGGCATGGTCATCGTCAGCATCATCGGATGCGGCTTCGGCATCCTCCTGCATGGCCGCCTGCGCAAAGGCCGCGGCATCAGCCGCCAGCTCCTCCTCGCTCATTCGAGGCACGCGCTTCTTGGTCGGCATGCCGGCCGCCTTGGCATTGCGCTCCTCCTTGGCCGCCAGGATATCGCCCTCGCGCTCAAGGTAGGCATTCCACTCGTTGTCGAGCAGGGCGTTCACGGCGTCGCCCTCGACGGTCTCGCGCTCAAGCAGCACCTTCGCCATCAGATCGAGCTGATCGCGACGGGCGTCCAGAATCTCGACCGCACGACGATGGGCCTCACGCATAATGCGCTGGACCTCGATATCGATGCGGCGCGCCGTCTCCTCGGAGTAATCCTGGTGATCGGCGTAATCGCGACCAAGGAACACCTGATGTTGCGCCTCGCCAAACACTTGCGTGCCCAGCTCCTCGCTCATGCCCAGGCGCGTGACCATCTCGCGCGCCATCTTGGTTGCGCGCTCCAGATCGTTGCTCGCGCCCGACGTGATGTCATCGCACATGAGCTCCTCGGCAACGCGACCGCCCAAGAACACGGCGAGCTCGTCGAGCATCTCGTTCTTGGTCTTGAGGAAGTGGTCCTCCTGCGGAAGCTGCAGCGTGTAGCCCAGCGCCTGGCCGCGGCTGACGATCGAGATCTTGTGGACCGGATCGGAGTGCTCCAGGATGTGACCCACCAGGGCGTGACCGCTCTCGTGGTAGGCAATCGTGGTGCGCTCGGCCTCGGTCATCACGCGACCCTTGCGCTGCGGTCCGGCAATCACGCGCTCCATCGATTCCTCGACCTCGTCCATCGAGATCACGGAACGATGGCGGCGGGCAGCCAACAGCGCAGACTCGTTGAGCAGATTTGCCAGATCGGCACCAGTGAAGCCAACGGTCATCTGGGCGAGCTTCTCAAACTTAACGTCCTCGTCCATCGGCTTGTTCTCGGCATGCACGCGCAAGATCTGCTCGCGGCCCTTCACATCCGGACGGTCGACCGTAACCTGACGGTCAAAACGACCGGGACGCAGCAGCGCCGGATCCAGAATGTCGGGGCGGTTGGTGGCGGCGATCAGGATGACCGACTCGCTTTCCTCAAAGCCGTCCATCTCGACCAGCAGCTGGTTGAGCGTCTGCTCGCGCTCGTCGTGACCGCCGCCCAAGCCAGCTCCGCGCTGACGTCCCACGACATCGATCTCATCGATGAAGATGATCGACGGGGCCTGGGACTTGGCCTCCTTAAAGAGGTCACGCACACGGCTGGCGCCGACACCTACGAACATCTCGACAAAGTCGGAACCCGAGATGCTAAAGAACGGCACGCCCGCCTCGCCGGCAACGGCCTTGGCCAGCAGCGTTTTACCGGTGCCCGGAGGGCCAACCAGCAACACGCCACGCGGGATCTTGGCGCCCAGCTTGCGATAGCGATCCGGATCGCTCAAAAAGTCACGGATCTCCTCGAGCTCCTCGACTGCCTCGTCCACTCCGGCAACGTCTTCAAACTTGACCTTGGGGCGTGTGGCCTCGTTGGTCTTGGCGTTGGTCTTGCCAAACTGCATGTTCCTGTTGTTGGCGCCCATCATCTGGCGCATAAAGTAGAACATGATGGCGATAAGGGCGATCGTCGGAAGCACACTCATCGCCAAGTCGCCCCAAAAATCGGGATCGTTGGTGTTGACGATGTACTTGGTATCGGGGTGCTCCGCCATGAGCTCGGCAAGCGAATCGGAGCCGACATAGGTCGAAGAGAAGCTCTTGAGCTCGCTCGTATCGCCCTTGTCCTTTTTTGTCTTCCAGTAATGACCCGTCACGCTTCCGTCTTGAACCGTATAGGTCAGATCTTCGACGCAATCCTGCTTGATGGCGCTGACCATCTCGCTCGTCGCGAGCTTAACGGTATTGCTGGAGCTGGCAAAGCCGGAACCCATATTAAAGAAGGCATAGCCCAGAAGCGCGCAAGCCAAAAGAAAATACAGCCAGCCCGTACGCGTGGGCTTCTTGCCTCCGGGCATCCCCGGGATCTTAGGCTCCCGGGGAGTCTGGGAATTGTTATCGTTATGGTCGTCGGGCATCTTACGAATAAACCTCCGGTTTCAAAATGCCCAGATACGGAAGGTTACGATAGCGCTCGGCATAGTCGAGGCCGTAGCCCACCACAAAGGCATCGGGGCAATGGGTTCCAACATACTTGGGCGTGATGGCCGAGGTGCGGTCCTCAACGTCCTTCCACAGGAAGGCAGCGACCTCCAGCGAAGCGGGCTTGCGGCTCTCGAGGTTCTTCATCAGGTACTTGAGGGTCAGGCCCGAGTCCAGAATGTCCTCGACGATCAGCACGTCGCGACCACGGATGTCGATATCCAGATCCTTAATGATACGCACGATGCCCGAAGACTTCACACCGTCGCCATAGCTCGAAACAGCCATGAAATCGATGTTGGTCGGTAGCTCAATCTTGCGCATCAGGTCGCCCATAAAGACAACGGCGCCGCGCAGAACCGCGATCAGCACCAGATCCTTACCCGCGTAGTCGCGAGTGATCTCCTCGCCCAGGCGAGAAACGATGCCGTCGATATCCTCCTGCGTAAACAGAACCTTCTCGATATCCGGATGTTGAGAAGCCATGACAACCCTTTCTTGTGCTTAATCGCCCACACACCGCCGTATGGACGCGAACTACACATTCTAGCAGCGCACGGGGTATATTTTCCAGCCCGTGCGCCATCAGCGCGGGAATACCGTCAACGTCGCACAGAATAGCAGGCGTGGGACGCTATTCCGCATCGACCACGCGGAGCAGATATGCCACACGCGTTGCGGCCGTGCACTTAAAACGCTCGTCCGCGCGAACTCCGGCGACCCACACCACGGCACCCCCCGGCGCCGTCCTCACCATGGGCACGCCGGCGCGCTCGGAAACGGGAATGCGAGCCTCACCTAGCAAGTCGGATACTTTCTTGCTTCGACCACTCATCCCTAACGGGCACATCACATCTCCCGGTGCGGGACCGTCCACCCACAGGCGCGCCGATCGCGCCTCGGCAGGGATCTCGCCACGCGAGCCCGCCAGGATCCGCTCACTATCGCTGTCGGCAAAACCCAGGGCAGCCGCGTCTACCAAAGCTGTCACTTCCCCGGCAGCCGCAAGTTCACGGGCGCGGCGCACGATATCGCATCCCGGCTCAACGGCCATCGGTTCTGTGACCAGCATACGTCCCCCGCCCAACGGCAAACGACCGGGTACGGTAACCCAGTCCGCGACCAGGCCCTCGCGAGCCGCCGGCGCCTTAAACGCCAGCATGCCAAACTCAATGCGTGCGTCAATCCCCGCCGGAAGCGTGACCGAGCCGGCGCCCTCGGCAACGCAGGAAAGGACTCGCTCCACATGTCGCATCTCTGGACGAGCGTCCGGATCGATGCGCTTAATTGCCAGTCGCACGATACGCCGCGCGATTACCACCTCGGCCGCAGCAAGGCGCCTGGCATCGAGCACCAGCGCGCCCGCCGCCTCCTTACGCAGGCAGCTTCGAAACGCCTGTGCCGAAAGCTGAGACAAAAACGCGTCCTCATCGCCTAAGATCTCGCAGGCGGCGCCAATCGTCTTGCAAACGCTCGCGTTGCGCTGCGCCACCACCGGCATCACCCGATGGCGCACGTAGTTTCGCAGATACGAGATATCCTCATTGCTCTCGTCTTCACGCCACGGCTGACCATGTACCTGTAGATAGCCCACGAGCTCGCCATGAGTTAGGCCGAGCAAGGGACGCACCACAATATTCCTCCGGCGAGGAATGCTCGATAGGCCAGCGGGCCCTGAACCCTTAATTGCGTTCATCAAAAACGTTTCCGCGCGATCCGAAGACGTGTGCGCGGTGCAGATACGAGCCGCCGTTCGCGGTGCCCCCGTCTGGGCGCAGAGCTCGCGAACATACCTCCGCGCCGCGGCATAGCGCACCTCGCGGGCCGCGGCCTCAACATTGCCCGACTCCCCATCAAAATAAGCGTGCTCCACGCACAGCGGTAAACCATATTTCGCGCAGAGCTCACGCACAAAGGCCTCGTCGCCATCGGACGCCTTGCCGCGCAGATGATGGTTTACATGCAGCACATGCAGGCGCTCGCGAGCAATGGGGGCAACACCGCGTCCGTCTTGGATATCCAGCTTTGATGTGCACGCCATAAGAAGCAGTGCCGTCGAGTCCGCGCCGCCTGATACCATGAGCACGACAGGAGCAGCCTGCTGCCTCGTTCGGGTCTCATCGACTGCCCCGGGCACGGCATGGTGTCCGTAATGCTGTGATACCGTTGGCATTCGCTTCCTCCTCTATTCGTCCGCACCCATTGTATCCTTTGGAATCTTATGTCTCGTCTGCACCTTCATATCCTCGGCAGTGGCTCTAAAGGCAACTGCGCACTCATCGAGGGCCCGCAGGGGCTCATTATGGTCGATGACGGACTGTCTCGCCGCGAGACATTAAAGCGCATGGCAGAACTGGGGCTCTCGACAGACAACGTCTCGGCTCTTCTCATTACTCATGAGCATAGCGATCACATCAAGGGCCTCGATGTCTGGTGCAAGCACTGGCACGGCCCCCTCTTTGCCAGCAGGGGCACTCTTTCGAACAAAGAAAATCTTTCGCATCTGCCTGTCGAGGAATTCGATCCCGGCGACGCCCTATCCATTGCCGGCATCCACGTGCAAACCTACTCAACATCACACGATGTCATCAATCCAGTCGGTTATCGATTCGACGCCCTCGATGATTCCATCGGCTTTGCCACCGACACCGGAGAGCTATCGAGCCAAGCCATGAACACCCTCAAAGATTGTCGAGTCCTCGCGCTCGAAAGCAACCACGATGTGACCATGCTGCGCGAGGGAGAATATCCCCGCTTTCTTCAGGAGCGCATCCTGTCTGCAAGGGGACACCTCTCCAACAGCCAAGCCGCCGAAGCCGCGCGCGAACTTGTTACCGATCGCACCGAACAGCTCATTGCCATGCATATCAGCCAAGATAACAATCGTCCGAGCCTTACCGTCAAAAGCTATGCCAAAGCTCTGGCCGCAACCCTGGATGACGAGGTCGGCAGCTCCGCAACCCTTCTCCAAGGATCGCGAAAACTCTCGATACGCCCTGCGAGTCAGTATCAACCGGCAACCATTCAATAGACTGTCCTAAACAACAAAAAGGGCCGGGAATCGCTTCCCAGCCCCTTTTGTTGTCTTTTAATAGCGAAGAACACCAACGAAGTTATTCGATGGAGATCTTCGTAACGTTCTTCTTCTCGACGATCTTGGGAACCGTAACGGTCAGGATGCCGTCAGCGTACTTAGCCGAGAGGCCCTCGCTCGAAGCGTCCTTAAGATACACGCCACGCGTCGCGCTGTACGAGCTGAACTCCTTCTGCAGGAAGTTCTTGCCCTCGTTCTCCTCGTCTTCCTCGACATTCACGCTAATGGACAGACGGCCCTCGTTAAGCTCGACATCGATATCGTCCTTGGCGACGCCGGTCAGATAAGCCTTGACCTCATAGCCATCGCCCTTATCCTCAACGTCAACGGGGAACGCCTTAGAGGCAATCGAGCTGTTCGCTAGGTCGCTCATATCATCAAACAGATCGAACAGCGAGCTTGCAGAGGGACGAACGCCAAAAACCGAACGATAAGGAACCATGCTTGCCATGTTTACCACTCCTTTATAGGACTGCCGAGTCATCTTCCAGGTGACTGGGACTTCTTTTGACGCTCTTATATATGCCCACCCAGTGCTCATATATACATCGACTATAAAGTTTTTTGAGTCCAGTACTATAAGCATATCTAAGTGCGTATGACTTAGGTTTTAGGAAGGTTAAGGTTCTTTGAACCAGAGCTTAAATACCGAGTATGTCCCCAGCTACAAATAACAAGGGGCTTACAATGAGCGCGTACACGTTGTTGGTAACGAGCTAAAGGGCATCATGGACGACCAAAACCAGAACAAAATGTTTATGCCGACGCAGGGGGAAGATACTTCCACGCAGCCGCCACGGTTCCATCGTCCCCACATCTCGCAAGAGCCCATTAATGATCCGGAGCCCGAGTATGTGACGAGAAATCGATATCAAACACTCGAGGATGCCCAAACGGGGCGTAAACATATGGGCGTCGCCTCGGGAGACCCTGTATATCTGAAAGACGCACCATTATCTAAAAACAGCGCAGCTAGTGATGAGCCGATGAAAGCATCCGCCACTCATCAACAAAGAGGTCCTCGACCAAAGCAAACCTTGACGCATTCGGCTCGCTATCTCGAAACGCCAAAACAGGGAAAATCAATCTTCGTTTCATCAAGTAAACGACGCAAGCAGCATCGACTGACAATCCTGCTTTTGATCATTGTGGCCATAGCAGTTGCCCTTGTTATTCGATTTATCTTCTTTAAATAAAGGCTCAATACCAAAAACGATAAGATCGTCTGGTGTAATAGAGTCATTTACGCCCCATAAACGCAAAAAAGGGGGAGGCCGCGAGGCCTCCCCCTTCCAAGTTCAAGCGTACGG
>CAJLTA010000043.1 GCA_905209455.1 uncultured Collinsella sp. | reverse complement strand
CCGGGGATCGCGAACTCGGCGGTGTCGATGATGTTGACGTCGGTGTCGCCGGTCACGCCGCGGTTGAGGAAGGCGCGGACGCGCTCGTCGAGCTTGCGGTTCTCGTCCTCGCCCATGAACAGGAACACGGGGACGCCGGGCTCCACGAGCTCGAGGGTGCCGTGGAAGAAGTCGGCCGAGGTGATGTAGCGGGTGCGCTTCCACTGCATCTCCTCCAGGATGCACATCGAGAACAGGATCGTCTCGCCCCACAGGGCGCCGGAGCCGATGAACATGGTGTAGGGGGCCAGGGCGTACTTCTTGGCGAGCTCCTCGGCGCGCGGCTCGAAGCGCTTGCGGATGTCGAGCATGTCCTTCCAGATGTCCTTGGTCTGCTCGATAAACAGATCGAACTTGGGGAAGCAGCCGCGGCGGTTGAGCAGGCGCAGGCCGAAGCAGTCGGCGAGGTAGTAGCCCTTCTCGCAGCCGCCCGAACCATGGTCAGAAGCCATGGCGACGCAGTTCTCGGCACCCACAGCCTGGCCGATGGGGCCCTCGGGCTTGGTCATGGCGTAGACGCGCACGCCCATGCCCTTCATCTTCTTGACGGCCTCGAGGACCTCGGGGGTGGTTCCGGACTCGGAGGCGGTGAGCACGACGGACTTCTCGGTCATGCGCTTGTGGCCCATGACGTTCCACTCGGCGGCGTGGATCAGGTAGACCTCGAGGTCGCGGTCGCCGAACTTGTTCATGAGGTACTCGAGCTGCATGAGCTCGTCCCAGGTGCCGCCGACGCCCATCAGGAACACGGCGTCGTAGCCCTCGTCGGCGACCTTGTCGGCGAGCGCGGTCATCTTCTTGCCGGTCTCGTAGAGCGCCTTGCCGTCCTCGAGATAGCCCTCCTGGTCGAAATGCATGATCTCGATCTTCTCGGTTTCCTTCATTTGTCTCTCCTTTCTGGGGTTGTTTCCACATCCCCCATGCCAACGGGCATCAAAACCCGCTTACATTCCGTAACACTCGGCCGCTTTGGCCTTAAGCGCATTGACTGACTCTTCGTAGCCCTCTGCCTTGACCTCCATTTGCTTGGAGACAGCATCGAGATACGGGTGAACGTCCCATGACTTCAGACGCTCGGCGATTATTGCCGCAATCGTCTGGAAGAACACGAGATTGGGAATTGCGCTGAGCAGCGGAGCCACCTGAGGCACCACAACCTCGTGAGCCCCACCCTTGGGATGGGCCGTGAGCAGCACCGTTTTTGTCGTAACGTTCGATAGCGCATCGGCGATATTCGCAAGACGCTCCGACCCCTGCGGATCGTCGACAATAAACACCAGATAGCCCGGAACGATCTGCATCTCGGGACCGTGGACGAACTCCTCGCCTTCGTGATGCATGGCAGGAATCTTGATGGTCTCGCTCAGCTTGAGCGCTGCCTCCTCGGCAACACCATAGTTGGGGCCGTTGCCGACGACCATAGCGGGCGTGTGCTCAGAAAGCTCGAGCATGTGGTCTTGGACATATGCCTCGGCGGTCTTGCACATCACGGCATTGGCCTGGATAGCCTCGCGCAGGTCGTCAAGACGCTGGGCAACGCCCTTGGCGTCAATCGTTCCGCGCGCCTGACCGCCGTAAATACCAAAGAGCACCAGGTACTCAACGAGGACCTCGACGCCCAAGGTCACAAAGTCCACCGACTCGACGCCCACGCCGTAGTCAAGAACGATGTCAGTGTGCTCCTTGATGGGAGCCTCGACATTTGCCGTGAGCGCAACCGCAGGCATATCGTGCGCGCGCATGTAATCGAGCGCCGCAATCGTATTGGTCGAATAGCCGCTCTGAGAGACGGCGATGTTGAGCGCATGCTGCGGATAGATGTGCTCAAAATCGACGAAGGCCTCGGGCGTCACAACGGATACCTGCATCTGCAGCGCGTCTTGCAGGTAATCGCGGGCGCAATCGGCGGCATGGCGCGACGAACCCGAAGCAACGATACGCAGTGCGTTAAAAGAACCAGACTGGAAAATATCAACGAGCTGCGCTACCAGCTCAGACGAACACTCGAGGTTCTCTCCCATACGCACATGGGCGAGTTGAACGTAATCGAGCATCTTCATCGTCTCACCTCCCAACAAATCATTAGTATTTGATACCAATCACGATTACAGGTTACGGCTTTTTGATACCTCTTTGTCGATTAATTTATTCCCTTCGGTGAACGGTCGATTTTGAGCCCTGTAAGGTTGTATATACAGCTGGCTCAACGGTCAGGATCGTTTAGTTTTCCCAGCCGTTATACAAAAACACCAGCTAGTACGTATAGGTGTATCCACCCGCATCGCCGCGGTTAAATGACTTGACGTACTCAATTGCTTGGCCACTCGCGTCGTAACTCACGCACTCCAGCAGCAGGGCAAGGTCACCTTGCTCCAACCCAAGCAGACCGGCGTCTCGTGCGCCCAGCGCTTCGATATTGAGCTTTTCCTGTGCCATGACCGGCTTTCGACCCAACATCTCATAGGTCTCGTACAGACTGAACACCGACACGTCGATTTCTTCGATGGTTGGGAACAGCAGGCAGGGAATCAGCGCCGTCTCAATCGATACGGGGCTACCGTTTATGCAGTTCAGGCGTCGAACGGAATAGAGCAGGTCGTCCTCGGCGATGCCAAACAGGTCGGCGTAATATGGCCCCACATAACGCTTGGAACGCGCGAGAATACGGACGGACGGCTCGCCGCCCGAAGCACGGACCGATTCACGGAAACCGACCGTGCGTTCAAAAAAAGCAGGTACTTTCTGCGCCACAAAGGCACCTTTTCCCCGAACACGGCGAATCTGCCCGCGCTGAACCAGCTCATCGACAGCGCTTCGGATGGTCAAGCGTGTCGTACCAAATTCCTCGGCAAGGTCTTTTTCGGACGGAATCATGGAACCCGTGGGATATATACCGCGCTCGATACGTTCCTCGATGCGGCGTCGAATGCGCATATAAACCGGGGTGGCATCTACTGTTTCAGCCATTGTTCACCTGCCACGCTCCTCACGCCGTTCTCTTCGCCGTTATCGGCAAAGCGGAACTTTGTGGGCAAAATCACCGATTTGCAATGCTCCACAAAACGCATGTCCTTATCAAATTCGATCGAGCTCTCATAGAACACCGGCGTTCCCTCTTCTTGCTGGAGCAGCTCGGCCTCTTCGGCGTTCAAACGCGAGATGGAGATATGCTCACGTCCATGCTCAACACGCACGCCACCTTCTTTGAGCAAGACATCGTAAAGGCTCTCACACTCAAAATCGTGTTCGGGAAGCGATGGGCACAGGGACAGGTTAACGTGAGCGGTCTCGATTGACGCCGGCTCGCCCTCAATAAGTCGAACGCGCTGCATGCGGAGCAAGGGAGCGCCTACAGCCACCCCAAGCTTGTCGGCAAGCGCCTCATCCGCCTCGATGGTCCCGGTGGAAACCAGACGAGAAGAGGGGTGCAGGCCGGCAGTCCGTACAGCATCGGAAAAGTTATACGTTTCCTGGAAGATGTTCAACGGCTTGGGAGGACACACATACGTACCCGATCCGCGACGGCTCTCGAGCGTTCCACACGAGATGAGCCGCGTGATACCGGCACGCAACGCCGTACGCGAAACGCCAATCTCTTCGCACAGCACGCGCTCGGCCGGCAGGCGATCGCCGCCGGCAAGCTGATGGTGCTGGATATACCAAAGAATTCCCTCAACAGCACGATCTTTGGGGGGAATTGCATAAGGTTCGCCTGCCATTGCACAGACTCCTCATTCAGAAACGTATGCCGCCAAAATTAGGCCAGCCCTCCCATGGCATCAAATTCGGCCTTGATCTTCTCGGCGACATTCCGATACGACTTATATAGACTTGAATCGCGTTTGACTTCGTCGGTCATAACGGGAATCTCTAATTTGGAAACCTCGTCTTTTCCCGTCTGAACCGCCACAACAACGCCCATACCAAGACACATATTACGCTTGGCAGCGTTTATTTTCGCCGCCTTGGCAGGATTTGCCAGGATACGCTGGGCAAATTCCTGTTTAGAGACCGCTTCTTCGGCCTCCGGATCGCCCGCCTCGGCCACTTCGCACTGCAGCACGTCCGCATAGTCAAAAATCTTCGGCTCGCCGCCGCGCTGATGCACGGCCCACTTGCGACGCGTGGCATCCTGGTAGATAGCCGGCAAAAACGTAAACCGCGGCGGGTCCAAAATCGTATCCGTGATGGTAAACACATCGGGATCAAAGGCATCCTGCGGGTTTTTCTTCTTGAACAGCCCCATATCAGCCTCCCGTACTAGCATTAAACAACTCAAGCTGAATATAGCACCAATTTCAAGCCGCTGCCTTACCCTATCGGTGCGCGGCGTCTATGGCTCGCCCAGCGGAAGAGTTAACGGACGAGGGCCGGGGCGCCTGCCTTGTTTTGAGAAGTGGGCTCCGCGAACTCCTCAAAACAAGGCAGGCGCCCCGGCCCCGCCGGCAAATAGCGGACACTCCGCATGCAATCTATGCAAACAAACAAGTACGCTTAGCTACATTCGGTAAGTTCGAGCACGCTGCCCTTAACGATAAGCGCCGGCTCCAGAACGACTTCTTCGGCACGCCTGCCGCCCCTACCGGCAAGACGCTTGGACATACAGCCAAAAGCATGCTCCGCAAGGACACCAGGATCCTGCTCAATCGCGGTCAGCGCCGGCTCAAAGAGAACGTCGGCGGCCGAGTTGTCGTAACTCACCACCGAGATGTCGCCCGGGATGCTCTTCCCCATCTCGTGCAAGCGCTTGAGCAGACCGAGGGCGATGTTATCCGAACTTGCGAACACAGCGGTGGCATCAGTTGCGAGCACCGCCTCCGAGGCCTCGTAGGCACTCGGAATGTAGTACTCGCTCTCAAACTCCAAACGTGCGTCGATAGGCAGGCCAACCTCGCGCAGCGCGCGCTCATAGCCGGCAAGTCGCTTACGCCCCGTATTGGAACGGCGCGCGTTAACCAAGCAGGCAATGCGACGGTGGCCCTGCTCGATCAGATAGCGAGTGGCCATGTAGCCACCCATCTCGTGGTCGAACATCACCTTGTCGCACTCGAGCCCCTCAATGGCACGGTCGACCATCACGGCAGGGATAGGCAGATGGCTGACTTCTTCGCGCAGGGCGCGGTCGTCGGAGAACTCGTCGCCCACAACCAGGAAGACGCCATCAACGCCGCGCGTTACCAGCTGGCGCAGCAGCTCCAGATCGTCGTCGGCACTTCCACCCGAGCTGGTAATGAAGAGCGCATAGCCGTCCTCGCGGCAGCGCTTTTCCAGGCTACCGGCGAGCGAGGCAAAAAAGCGGCTCTCGATGTTAGGGACGATAAGGCCCAGCGTGCGCGACTCGCGCATGACCAGACTACGCGCAATCTGGTTGGGAACATAGTGGTTGCGCGCCGCGACCTCCTTGATGAGTTTACGGTTTTCTTCCGAGATGCGACAGGGCCGATTATTGAGCACAAGCGAGACCGACGAGGGGGAAAGCCCCACCTCCTGGGCGATCTGCTTGAGGGTGACTTTGTTGGCCATCTCGCTCCTTCCGGGTTTACGCGCAATCTCTTGAAAGTATAGCGACTACCCCTCTACCTCGGTGATAAACACTTTACCAATCCGGTAGACGGCTGTTTTATCGCCGCCAGCGCACCAAATCCGTCCAGGTGGGGTATATTGCAATCGATTGATGACAACGACCACCAAAAGGCGGATATTCGTATGCACGAGAACGACTTTTTTAACGAGGACCTGCTGTGCGCACTTGCTGGCGTTGCCGGCGACGACAACGTGCTGATGAGCGAGCCCATGCGCGAGCACACCACGTTTAAGATCGGCGGCCCGGCCGACGTCTTTGTCACGCCCGATACCGAGCAGGGCCTCGTCGCCACGCTCGATACCTGCTATCGCTGCGATCTGCCCCTCACCATCGTGGGCAACGGCTCCGACCTGCTCGTCGGCGACAAGGGCATCCGTGGCGTCGTCGTGGCGCTGGGCGAGGGACTCTCCGACATTACGGTCGACGGCACGCACGTCACGGCGGCAGCCGGCGCCTTGCTTTCCGATGTCGCCGCTGCGGCAGCCGAGGCCGGCCTCACCGGCATGGAGCCCATCTCGGGCATCCCCGGATCGGTCGGCGGCGCCTGCTACATGAACGCCGGTGCCTACGGTGCCTGCATGGCCGATGTGCTGGAGTCCGTGCGCGTCTACAAACCCGCTCGCCAGCTCGACGACGGCACCCGCGGCAGCGGCAATATCATCGAGTTCGATGTCGACGAGCTCAACCTGGGTTATCGAAAGAGCCGCATCGCCGATGACGGCTTTATCGTGCTTTCGGCCACCTTCAATCTCGCCCCGGGCAACGCCGCGATGATCAAGGCCGACATGGACGACTACCGCCAGCGCCGCGAGGACAAGCAGCCGCTCGACATGCCGAGTGCCGGCTCCACTTTCAAGCGCCCCGAGGGTTACTTTGCCGGCAAACTCATCATGGATGCCGGCCTGCGAGGACACGCCGTTGGCGGCGCGCAGGTGAGCGAGAAGCACTGCGGCTTCATCGTCAACGCCGACCACGCCACCGCCGCCGATGTCGACGAACTCATCCGCCACATCCAGGCAACCGTCAAAGACCAATTCAACGTAGACCTAGAACCCGAAGTCCACCGAGTCGGCGAATTTTTATAAAAAGAAGGCCCCGAAAGGGGCCTTCACCATATTTATTCAGATAACCCAGTCCGGTGTGTCGCGCTCAGGACCCGAGAGGGCCGGGACAGTCCGAGAGGCATAAGGTTGGGCTTATAGGACAAAATGTGTGTCCACGTTGGGGACATCGGCGCAGGTCGATG
>CAJLTA010000042.1 GCA_905209455.1 uncultured Collinsella sp. | reverse complement strand
CCCTACCGGGAGTAGCCCCGACGGTTGACAAAACTATAGGAACACCCAATGACTATGTTGCACTAGAGCAGGTTTTCCTGCACCCATGCGATGATGTCGCTTGACTCGTAGAGCGGCTTGCCGTCGATGAACAGGCAGGGAACCTGGCGTTTTCCGCCGACGGCGATGAGTGTCTGCTCGGCTTCGGTATCGGTCGAGATATTGCGCTCGGGGATGGTCACACCGTTATCGGCAAGGAATCGCTTGACTTTTATGCAATACGGGCAGCCGGTCATAACGTACAGCGTGAGCTCATGATTAGTAGCCATGGGTCTCCAATCGGTTGAGGTTTCGATTGAAATACCCAAAGCAGCCGCGGTCTATGCGCGCGTCAACGACGACTCGATGGCCTGGACCAGAAACGCCGTGGCTCCGGTGCCGCAGGGCTTGTCGTAGTAGTCAACAAAGCGCTGGTCGGCAAGATAGCCGTGGGCGAGGCCCAGGTATGCTTCGTCTTGGGGCTCGTGTCCCCAGCTAAGGGCAATCCATCGACGGTGCATTGCGACAAGTTTGTGGGCCTCGTTGCTCTCTGGGTCGCCAATGCCCATGGCAATCGAAAGCTGGCCCAGAACAGCGCGTTCAAGTTCCTTCATGTCGTTCCATGTCTCGGGGTCCATGTCCAGCAGTGCTTCATTTGCTGCATCAATAGCCTCATCGCCATAGCGCGCCCGCGCTTCGGCGCCGTAGCGCTCCTCGTTTTCCTGCACGGTGCGCCAGCGCTCCAGTTGCGGCAGGACGGCGCCCATGAGCGAGACGGCTTCGTCGAGCGACATACCGGTGTTTTGTGCCAGGCGCGGGGCACAATCCTCGATCATTGCCTCCATGGTGGTGTCGTAGGTGTACTTGCCGTGGTCGTAGCACCACTTGCAGTAATGGTCGGTCGTGGCGCCTGTGGCATCGGTGCCGCAGTCGTCGGGCGTGAGTATCATGCCGCAGCTCTGGCAATAGTGCTCGGGCATTTCGAGCAGGTGAGACAGGGGCTCGCCGGTTACGGCGGCAATGAGCTTCATCATGTCGATGCCCGGTGTGACCTCGCCGCGTTCCCAACGGCTGATGGCCTGGCGTGTGACGAAGAGCTTGGCAGCGAGCTGCTCTTGGGTAAGGTGATGGGCGCGACGGACAGCGATGAGCTTTTCTGCAAAGGCCATAGCGGCTCCTTTCTGTTGGTTGATGGCTTAAGCATACGCGGCGGCAGACGCCCTTCCAAGCAACCGTTGGTTGCACGGCGGGGGACCGCGGCGAAGAATTGCACGCAACGCCCCACGCCTCCATGCCGTACAATGACCGGCATGGAACCTATTGCACACATACATACCGACCTGCCGCAGAAGTTCGGCATCCCGCGCAACAGCTTTTTGGCGCCTCATCTGCAGGGACGCATCGTTTTTGAGCCGGAATTTGCCTCCAACGCAGCGGTTGAGGGTCTGGACTCCTTCTCTTACCTGTGGCTGCTGTGGCGCTTCGAAAACGGAACGCCCGGCGGCACGGCTAAGGACATAGCCGCCGATGCCAAAACGCAGGACAGGTCCGGCACCAACGCAAAATGGTCGAAAACTGTGCGTCCGCCGCGCCTGGGTGGAGCCGAGCGTGTGGGCGTCTTTGCCACGCGCAGTCCGTTTCGCCCTAATCCCATCGGGCTCACCTGCGTCAAGCTCGACCGCGTGGAGCTTACCGACGATGGCCCCATCATCCATGTGCTGGGGGCCGACCTGCGCGATGGCACGCCCATCTACGATATCAAGCCTTACATTCCATTTGCCGACTGTCACCCGGATGCGACGGGCGGCTGGATTGAGGATGCTCCGTGGCAAGAGCTCGATGTTGAGTTCCCGCAAGCGCTGCAGGATATGGTCCCGCCCGCAAAGCTCCCCGGCTTGGTCGAGGTCCTGCGCCAAGACCCGCGCCGCGCAGGCAGCAAGCACGAGCCGAACCGCGTCTATCATCTGGCCTTCGCCGGGCTCGACATATCTTTTACGGTCGACGAAACCCAGCTAACCGTAGTCGCCGTCAACGACGCGCGGGGCTAACCTGCCATTCGTCTGCACCCGTCAAATTAAGCGCCAAACCCCGCGCCAAAACCGCCCACGCTGGTGGACAATAGCGCCTATCGAAACAGTCTACTTTGCACGGGAGTCCAGCATGAAATACGACTTCACTTCAATCATCGACCGCCACGGCATGGACTCCATCGCCGCTGACTCTTGGGGCGAGATCCCCGGTATGGCTCCGAACGCACCCGACGAGGGCTTCGACCGCATTCCCATGTGGGTGGCCGACATGAACTTTGCCACGGTGCCCACGGTCCAGGAGCACATCATTCAGCGCGCTCAGCATCCCATGCTTGGCTACTTTAACCCGCGCTCCGAGTATTTCGACCGCATCATCGAATGGCAGAGCCGCCGCAATGGCGTCGAGGGTCTGCGCCCTGAACATATCGGCTACGAAAACGGCGTGCTGGGCGGTGTCGTGTCGACGCTGCGTGCGTATGTTCAGCCAGGCGATGCGGTGCTGGTCCACAGCCCTACCTACATCGGCTTTACCAAGTCCATCGAGGCCGCGGGCTATCGTATTGTCCACAGCCCGCTTAAGCTCGACGACCAGGGCGTGTGGCGTATGGACTTTGAGGACATGGAGCACAAGCTCGCCCAAAACCACATCCATGCCGCGGTGTTCTGCTCGCCGCACAATCCCTGCGGCCGCGTATGGGAGCGCGACGAGATTGAGCGCGCCATGGACATCTATTGCCAGCACGATTGCGTGGTGATTTCGGACGAGATTTGGTCCGATATCATCCTGCCGGGGCACAAGCACATCCCGACGCAGTCGGTGAGCGAGGATGCCCGCATGCGCACGGTTGCCCTCTATGCGCCGAGCAAGACGTTCAACCTGGCGGGCTTGGTCGGCAGCTACCACATCATCTATAACGAGACACTGCGCGACCGCGTGTGCGCCGTGTCCAACAAGACCCACTACAACGAGATGAACGTCCTCTCCATGCACGCGCTTATCGGTGCCTACCAGCCGCAAGGCTACGAGTGGGTGGACGAGCTCAACCAGGTGCTTGCCGGCAATATCGAGTACTTCTGCGATTACGTGGACGAGCATTTTGAGGGCGTGTCCTATTCGCGTCCGCAGGGCACGTACATGGTGTTTCTGGACTGCACCGAGTGGTGCCGAGAGCATGGCCGCGATATTCAGTGGTTGCTCGATGAGGGGGCACGCGTGGGCGTGGGGTATCAGGACGGCCGCCCGTTCCACGGACCCTGCCACATTCGCGTGAATCTGGCGCTGCCGCTTTCGCGCGTAAGGGAGGCGTGCGACCGCCTGGACCGCTACGTTTTTAATGCACGGTAAGTGAGCACTGCATGCGGGGCCTTCTGCCAAGTCGGCTGGAAGGTCCCACACGGTAAAGCGCCTGTAACAATTGGGCACTCGTGTGGTTTTGTTTGCTATTATCTTTAACCATTTAAGTCTGTAAACAGGATCGTATGGAGCTCGATGAAAAGATCCCGTCGCTCGGTTGCCATTTCGTTGTTTGTTGCGCTTGCAGTGGCGAGCGTCTTTGTCGTAGCGATAGCTGGCTGCTCCGGGTCGAATGACGGAGCCTCGACGTCTGCATTAGAAGGTCTGGACGCCTCGCAAGTCAAAGACGACGACCTTAAGACGCTCAACGTCGGAAGCGACCTCTATCCACCGTTTGTGTATACCGACGAGTACGGCGATATCGTTGGCCTGGATGTCGAGATATTGACCGAGGCTTTGGCTCGCATTGGTTACAAGCCAAAATACCAGCTGATCGACTGGGAAAAGAAGAAGGAGCTGCTGGCGAGCGGCGAACTCGATTGTGTCATGGGCAGCTTTAGTATGACGGGTCGCGAAAACGAATATCGTTGGGCCGGCCCGTACCTTGCGAGCCGCCAGGTGGTCGCGGTCGATCCCCAGAGCGATATCTACACGCTTGCCGATCTTGAGGATAAGATCGTGGCGGTTCAGTCCACCACCAAGCCCGAGGACATTTTGCTCAATCGCATAAATGAAAACGTTCCGCAGATCAAGGAACTCTACAGCTTTTCGGACGGTTCATACCTGAACCCGGCGCTCGTCGAGGGCCTGGTCGACGCTATCGCCGCGCATGAGTCCTCGTTCCTCACCTACGAAAAAGACTATGGTGTGACATATCGCATTTTGGATGAGCCGCTGCTAGAGGTCGGTTTGGGCACCGCTTTCGATATCAACGATACGCGTGGCATCGACGTCAAGCTCACTCATGCCTACCAAGAAATGCTTGCCGATGGCACCATGGAACGCCTGGTGTCAAAGTACTTCGATGACCCTTCGCCATTTTTGAATATGGAGGGCCTGTCATGATCGATGCGCCCGACCACGCTGCTCAGGAGCGGGGCAATCGTTCGGCAGGGGCATGGCTCCTTGTCGCTCTGCTGGGGATAGCGCTCTCGGTTGTTGCCGGCATGATGAGCTACGGTTACACGACGGCCCAAGCCGAGCAGCGCTTTGCCGACGTTGTCGATTACGTGGCGACGCAGAGCCTTTCCTACGATGCATTCAACAGCGCCTATACGACCAAAAACCTGATTCGCGTTATGGAGATCGCCGGAGAGGCTGCCCGCGATATGGAGCGCGACGGTTCAGTGGATAACGCCATGCTGGAGCAATACGCCGACCAGTTCAACGTGAGCGCGCTGATCGTGACGGACGCATCAGGCAATTTGGTGTCCGAGTCCTCGACGGATGGCGTGGGCTACGAGTCGCTCGCTACGTATCTCAAGGAAGCACCCGTGCTGGAGGTGGCAGCCCATCCGCTTAAGTCCTATACCGCCCGCATTACGCTTTCGGATGATTCGGTCGCAGACATTGGCTGCGTAACCCGGCAGGATGACGAGGGCATCGTTGTCGCAGTAAGGCATCAGAGCGCGAGGGCAGTTGCAAGCAATACGCTCAAACTGCAGAGCTTGCTTGATGGCTATGAAACCATCGATAGCGGCAATATTGTGATCGAAAGCGACGGCAAGGTCGTTGCGACCAATGCCGTTGAACCCACCGTATTGGGCGTGTTCGATCTGCCTGCGACGGATGTCTTCATTGTCGACGGTATTAAGGATCGATGCCTGGCTGGTAAGGTCAGATTGGTTAACGCCGACGGCGAGTGGTATTTGGGCACATTTGGAAAAGCGCACAAATTCTATGTGTACACCTATGCCTCGGCGCAGCGCTACTTTGAGGTCGCCGCGGCTGTTGCCGCCGGCGTGCTGGTGCTCTACGGCGGTGTTATAGCCGTTGTTGTGACGGTGCGTCGCCGCGCTGATCGTCGACGTTTGACGGACTTGCTGCAGCAGGAGCGCGACTATGGCGACAAGCTGGCAAAGGCGGCGCGTGAGGCCTCGTCTGCCAACTCGGCAAAGACGGAGTTTCTGCGTCGCATGAGCCACGATCTGCGCACGCCCATCAACGGCATTCGCGGCATGGTCGAGGTTGGCGATGCCAATGCGGACGATCTGCAAAAGCAGACCGAGTGCCGCTCAAAGATCTGGACGGCATCGGGACTGCTGCTCGACCTTGCCAACGAGGCACTCGATATGAGCCGCCTGGAGAGCGGACAGATCGACCTGAACCTCGTACCCATAAATTTGGTGGCCCTCAACTGTGAAGTGCGCGATATTATGGAGCGCCAGGCCGAGGAGCGTCTGGTGACAATTATCTGCGACCAGCAGACCCTTAATCATCCCTATGCTCGGGTGAGCGTGACGCACCTCAAGCGCTTGTTGCTCAATATTGCCGGCAATGCCGTCAAGTACAACCGCCAGGGCGGCTATGTTCGCCTGGTGTGCCGCGAGGTGGAGCCAGCGGATGGCGTCCCCGTCTATGAATACACGATCGCCGACAACGGTATTGGCATGAGCGAGGAGTTCCAACAGCACCTCTACGAGCCGTTTTGCCGCGAGGAGCAACAGGTGGAAGGCGCTTCATCGGGAACTGGCCTGGGCGCGCCTATCGCAAAACAGTTGGTCGAGCTTATGGGCGGAACCATGAGCTTTACGAGTGTCTTGGGGCAGGGGACGACGTTTACCATTCGCCTGCCGCTCGAGAAATGCAAGCGTTCCGAGATTCCTCGGGCAGTTCGCGCGGATGCGGGCGATGGCGATGCGCTTCAGGGCTTGCGCGTTTTGCTCGTAGAGGATAACGATCTGAATGCCGAGATCGCGCAGTTTACGCTCAGCCGTGCCGGTGCCGTCGTGACGCATGCTAAGGATGGCGAGTCTGCCGTTGAGGCGTTTGCCGCGAGCGCACCGCACGAGTGCGACGTGGTGTTGATGGACATCATGATGCCCGGTATCGATGGCCTTGAGGCCACGCGTCGAATTCGAGCACTCGATCGCGAGGATGCCGCGACCACGCCGATTATCGCCGTGAGTGCCAATGCCTTTGCCGACGACCGCAGGCTTTCGCGCGAGGCGGGCATGAACGCGCACCTGAGCAAGCCTGTGAGCTCGCAAGAGCTCGTCGAGGCGCTAGCGCACATAGCCGCCGACGCTTCATAAGCATATGGCCCGGTTCCAAGGTGGGTTGGAACCGGGCCATATTGTTATTGATGAGGCCTGCTGAGGGGCTTACTTTTCCTGAATCTGCTTACCGCAGAGATGCTCGATCGTAATCTCGTAGAGCTGGACGCCCTTGATGTCTTTGGCGATTTCCTCTTCGACTTCCTCGGCGGAAGGGTAGTACTTAAGGGCGAGCTGGCGGACTTTGTCTTCGATAAACGCGGGGGTGTCATTCGCCAGGCGACAGCGGCCAAAGACCACGGTACTCATAACGTAGGGAGCCCAGTCACCGTCCTGGTACCACTCGTTGCCGTAAACGGTAAAGCAGACCTTGTCATCGCGCTTGAGTGCGTCGACCTTGTGGCCAGCTTTGGCGCCATGGAAATAAATCTTGTCGTGCTCGGTGTCAAAGAAGTAGTTGACGGGAATGGCGTACGGGTAGCCGTCGTCGCCGTTGACGGCAAAGACGCCGCGCTTGCAGGTAGCGAGCAGTTCGCGCGCTTCCTCGTCGGTGATGGCGCGTTTCTTTCGACGTAAGGGCCTAAACATCGTTGGCTTCCTTTCTGGTCGTGCGTGGTGGTTGAGCACAAACTATAGCGAAACGGATCCGTTTTTCTTGATGCGGGCGAGTATGTTTTTGAGCTTGTTAAAGTCGAGCGGTTTGGACAGATGGGCGTTCATGCCGGCGTCGTGTGCCGCCTTGGCGTCTTCGGCAAAGGCATTGGCGGTGAGCGCGATGATGGGGATATCGGCTGCATCGACCTTCTCGCTCAGACGAATCGCGCGGGTTGCCTCGTAACCGTCCATGTCCGGCATCATAATGTCCATCAGGATCGCATCGAAGCTGCCGGCGGGATGAGACAGGTACAGATCGACGACTTCGTTGCCGTTGACGGCGCGGGTGACCACGACGCCCTCGGATTCTAGCAGCGCCTGGGCAATCTCGGCATTCAATTCGTTGTCTTCGGCGAGCAGCACGTTCATGTTGGCAAGCGAGCAGTCGAGCGCCTTCTCGACCGTATCCGTCCGCACCCGGGGGTTCTTGTCGATATCGAGCGGAATTTCCACGTAGAACGTGGTGCCCACATGGAGTTCGCTGGTGATTTCGATGGTGCCGCCCATCAGTTCAATAAGCGACTTGACGATTGGCATGCCCATGCCGGTTCCTTGGAACTTGCTGCGCGCATCGTCACCTTCTTGGGCAAACGGCTCATAGATATGCTTTAAAAACTCGGGAGCCATGCCAATGCCGGTATCCGAAACGCTAAAGCAAAAGAGCGCGCGCCCGTTATCGAGTGGCTTGGTCTTTGAGCCAAAGGTGACGGAGCCGCCGTGCTTGTTGTACTTAATGCTGTTGTCTAACAGGTTGATCATGATCTGTCGGATATGGGTGGGACTGCCGATCATGTATGGCCCCGTGGCGTACGGCAGACTATTGTCCTGCATTGTGATGCCGTTACTGGACGCGCGGAGCTTGCACAGCACTAGCGTATCGTCACAGAGCTCTTTGAGGTTAAAAGGCGCATGCTCCAGTGTTAGCTTGCGGTCTTCGATTTTGCCCATCTCGAGGATGTCGTTGATCAGCGAGAGCAGGTGATTGGCGGCAACGCGCGCCTTGGCACGGCTCTCGCGGGCGACTTGCATATCGCCTTCCTTCAATTCCTCGATCTCGATAAGGCCCAGGATACCGTTGAGCGGCGTACGGATGTCGTGGCTCATGCGCGTGAGGAATGCCGTCTTAGCGGCGTTGGCAGCATCGGCTTTTTTGCGCTCGGTTCGAGCGCGCATGAGCGCCCAGATGAGCAGGACGATGCCGACCGACAACATACCGATGAGGGTAGCTGCAATGGCGGTGCGGTTGCGATAAAGGAATTGAAGCGTGTTGGATTCCTGGGCCGTGTACGACGTGGAGGAGAAATTGCTTGCGGAGAGCGATTCTCCGGCATTGATGATGCCCTTGTTGATGATTCCCAACAGCTCGGGTTTTCCGCGCGAAATCCAGCACGAGAGCTCACAGGTATCAGGGAGCTCGGTCGTCTCGCAGTCCTCGAGATCGTAACGGTCACCGATGGTTTTTACGCGTGAACTGGGAGCGACGATGCAGTGCGCCGTTCCCTTCCTGAGGGCGTCGAACGCTTCATCGTCGGATTGGTATTCGGTTACGGTCGCTGTGGGGAACAGACTTTCAAGCGCATTTTTGTTGACAAACGATGATTTGGTACAGGCGATGTTCTGAAGGTTTTTGTTCAGGTTGCTGCCGGTGTGGATAGCGGTGAGGGATATGGTTCCCAACGATACCGACTGCACAACGCCTGTTTGCTCGGCAAACCAGTAATCTCGGTATACCGGCAGCGCAACGTCTATGCTTTCCTTTGACAGGGCCTTTGACATCATCTTGTAGCTATCAAAGGCGACGGTTTTGACCGTAATGCCAAATTTATCGTGTAGCGTCGTCGCAAGCGATGCGAGCGAGCCTTCCATTTCGCCGTCTTCGTTCTCGTTGCAGTAGGGGAGTTTGCCCGTAATGTAGCCGAGCGTGATGGTGTTGTCATTTGCTTTGAGCCAGGAACGTTCGGGTCCGTTGAGCGATGATGAGCCGCTGTTTTGGGTCGAGTAGTGAGATTTTACTTCGTCGTTATAGCGTGGGTTGACGCGGGCGATTGCCGTCATGGCAGCATTGATGTCGTCCATCAGGTCGGGGCGGCTTTTGGGAACGGCAAAGTAGTAGTCGTTCGAACCAATGTAGAACATGGGGGAGGCATTGGGCGACGAGATTGTGTCGTTCATGATGACGGCATCGACTTCGTCGTTTGCGAGCGCGTCAAAGAGATCGGATCCTCCGTCATACTCCTTGTATGTGCAGGCGATTCCTTCGCTGGCGAGCCATTGCTGGCCAACGAAGGTTTGCATGACGTCGGGGTTGCAACCGATAGTGAGACCCTGGAGTGCTTGAGGGTCACCCTTTGCAAGGTCGTCACGGTCGGGCCTGGCGTAGATGTAGTAGCGCTCGGTGCCCTCGGGGTTCGAGGAAAAGAGCAGCTTTTGGGCACGTTCCTCGGAGTAGGAGATGTTGGGCATGAGGTCGATCTCGCCTGCCTCGAGCATGTCCATAAGCTCGGTGAAGGTGCCGGAGACGTATTCGTACCGCCAGCCGGACGTGTAGTACGACAGGGTCTGGAGGTACTCGTAACCCCATCCCGAGAGACGCTCGCCGGGGGTGCCGTCCTGGAAGCCCTCGTTGCTGACGAGCCAACCAACGCGGACCGTTTTGACCTGTTGATCGGAGCCGGCGGCAAAGGCGGGGGCGGGCATGATGGTGCTCAGTACGGCGAGCGCGGCAAGCGCGACGGCCAGGGTGCGATATATAACTGAACGAAGGACAGCGGAAGCTCTCACATGCAATCCTAACGAATCGAGACATTACCGCACAAGGATACCAGCTCAGCCTGCCTAGCCGGCAGTTGCGCCGCTAAACGGTTCCTCCCAGCACTTGGGGACAGTCCCTTTCTGCCGGCACAGACGATATGAGCAGGACATAAAAACATTGAGAGCCCCTGCTGCAT
>CAJLTA010000041.1 GCA_905209455.1 uncultured Collinsella sp. | reverse complement strand
GGTCGGCGGGGCCATTGTGGCTCTTGACAGCGGATTGGGTCATATGAGCGAAAACGCCCCTAAGCGAGCAAGGTGACGTGAAAGAGGAGGGAAGCGTACTTCGGTACGCGACCGACGATTGAACGTCAGATTGCCGCTTAGGGGCGTTTGCAGCGTCGACCGGTCCGCCGTTCGTCAGAACGGCGGAACCAACCCTACATGACCATGACGTAGCGCGATCCCACGTAGTACTGCTTACCCATCAGGACCGGCTCGCCATTGGGGCCTGTGAAGCCGGCACGCAGGTTGAGCAGTGGATCATGCGGGGCAATGCCCAGCTCGGCCGCCTGCTCGGCATTGGCGCGAACGGCCTCGACCGTACGGTAGCCAACCGAGACAATCGGCGTTCCGCCAACACGCTCGACCTCGGCAAAAATCGACTTGTCCTCAAGATCGGCCGTCAACAGCTCACGGTAGGCGTCAAACGGCACAAAGATGTTCTCCTCAAAGATGGGCTCGCCGTCGGCCGTACGCACGCGCTTGATATGCAGTAGCAGCGCATCCTTCTGCAGACCAAAGAACTCCATCTCGTTTTGGCGCGCCGGAACGATCTGGCGATCGACCACGTGCGCACCGGCCTTCATGCCGTTGCCGGCACACAGCGCGGTAAACGTCTGCAGCGTCGAGGCATGGAACTGACGATTGATGTGCGGCGTGGAAACAAAGGTGCCGCGGCCCTGCTGCTTAACCAGGTAGCCATCGGAGCACAACTCCTCGACGGCGCGACGCACCGTAATTCGGCTCACGTCGTACTGCTCGGCTAGCTCAAGCTCGGACGGAATACGCTCCTTGGGCGCATAAACACCTTTCTCGATCGCATCTTTGATTTCGTCATAAATCTGCTGGTAAAGCGGTGCATTTTTGGGCGCAGGCATATCTAATCACTCTTATCGAAATATCGAAATAACTAATACGTATATAACGTCTAGTTTCATGTTACCTCATAATGATAAAACGATACACCCTCCCTACCAAAAAGCGACAGCTTCATTTTGGTAGGTTTTAACTGGGCAAACGAAGGCCTCCCGAAAGCAGCGAGGCTTTCGGGAGGCTCAAGCGGACAGGATTGCGCTGTGCCGGCAAAATGCCAACACTCTACCTGCCGTCGTCCTGCTGCAGGCTGTCCTGCTCGCTGAGGCGCGCCTGCCTGCTGGCCATGCGTGCGGGCTTGTCGGGATCGGGAACGGCCGTGGGCATGGGCTCGTCGACATGACCGCCCCACCAGCCGCCCACAAAGTTGAGCGTATGGAACACGTTGATCACGGCGCCGGGATCAACGTCGCACACCAGCTTGATAATGTCCTGGCTCTCGTAGGTCGAGACAACGGTGTGCAGCAGACACATCTTTTCGCGGCTGTATCCGCCGATGACCTCGGCGCAGCTAATGCCGTGCTGAAAATGGTTTACGTAGGCAGTCATGACCTCGTCTGCCTTACGCGTCGTGATCTGCAGCGTCACGCGATCGTAGCGACGATAGAAACTGTCGATGGTCTTGGTCGAAATAAACTGGAACACGATGGAATACGCCGCCTTGTCCCAGCCAAACATAAAGCCAAAGATCGCCAGGATAAAGCAGTTGAAACCAAAGATGACGCCCCAGATGGTCTTGCCCGTGTGGTTGGAAACCCACAGCGCGATAAAATCGGTGCCGCCGGTGGATGCGCCGGATTTAAGCGCGATGGCAGCGCCCAGACCCGAGACCACGCCGCCAAAAATGATTAGCATGATCTTGTCGCCCAAAAATGGAGCGAAGTGAAAGACGTTAAGGAACAGCGACGAGAGCACGACCTGCATCATCGAGAAGATGACGAAGCGCTTGCTAATGCCGCTCCAGCATAGGAGCGCCACGGGAATGTTGAGCGCAAGCATGCCGAGCGAGATGTCGATGTGAACGCCGCCCAGCGAGGTAACGCGATCGAGCAGGACCGCGACGCCGGTGAGACCGCTCGGAAGCAGGTCGGCGGGCTGAATGAACGCCTGGATCAGGAATGTTTGGAGGACGGCAGAAATTGTGACCGCCACGGCGGTAATGGCACGGCGGACGATGGTGAGGCGGCCGAGCACGAGCACGCGGTCCGTGAGCTGATCGATGGCGTTCGCCACGGAAGCTCCTTTCGAAGGCAGATGTAGTTGTGGGGCATGCCCGCGATTGTAGCATGGAGCGTGCGGGGCGCTTCAATTCACCCTCTCTCGACAACCAAAGCGGGACCAACAGCCTCCACGACCAAAGGCCCAAATTACAAGTGAGTAGACTTTTTACGATCTGCCGAGCACACCCAAAACCGCCACCCCTGTGACCTGCGGTTTTGCTAGAGCAGATGCACTTTGCGCTCGTACTGCACCAAAAAGTCTACTCACTTAGTCCGAATCGAAGCCAAACGAATCCAAATAGAGGACAAATTAAGCCAATCCGCAGCAAAAGACGCGTGAACCCGTGCTTCTCGCGGCGGATTGACACTACAAAGCGGCCAAAATGTCGGTCAGATTATCGATAACGGCATCGGCTCGCGATTGATCGAGGTTGACGCCCTCGTGCGGACGCAGTGCCAGGACGCGGGCGCCGGAACGTTTGCCAGCCTCGATCCCCAAAGGCGAATCCTCGATAACCAGGCACTCGGCAGGCTCCACCCCCAGCGCCTCCATGGCACGCAGGTAGATCTCGGGGTCGGGCTTAAACGCACTGCACTCGTGACCGCTGATGGTGTAGTCCAGCACGTCGGGGATACCGGCAATCTCCACCAGCTCGTCGATCAACTCGCGATAGGACGAGCTCGCGATGGCACACTTCACGCCGCGCTCGTGCAGTGCGCGCATCACCGGCTCCGTCTGCTCGTTGAGCAGCTCGGCATACGGAACGGGATGGTCCGGGCTATAGACCTGCTTGTACTCCACGCGCAGACGCTCGCGCAGCTCAACATCGTCGGGCACCAGCGCCTCCCAAATGGCAGGCTCGTTAGACCCCGAAAGATCGGGGATCTCGTCAAAGTGGAAGCCCTTCTCCTCCATAAACGCCACGCGACGACGGTTGTAGAACCACTCGGTATCGACCAGCACGCCGTCCATATCAAACAGCACTGCCTTGATCATACGCATCTCCTCCCACCTGCCAAAAAGGGTCAGGTTTATTTTGGTAGGTTTTATCTGGGGTTTTACGGCGCGACAGACACGCCCTCCCCAGAGCAAAAAGGGGACGGGGCACAAACCCCATCCCCTCTCAATCAACCCGTAAGGTCTACTTACTTGTGATTAGTAGGAAAGCTTCCACATGTAGCGACGCATGGTCAGCGGGTGCTGACGGGCCTCGGCGATCTGGTTGCCGTACTCGCGCATAACGGCGAGATGCAGCAGCGGGTTGAAGTAGGTGACGACGCTCGCGGGCACAGCGTCAGCCAGGCCGTAGTCCTTGGAGTCGATCAGAGCGACCTTGGCGCCCATGCGCTCAAGGAAGGTGAGGGCGCGGGCGTCCATCGGACGGGTGGCGCCATCGGACATGAAGAAGACGTAGGGCTTACCCTCGGTGGAAACCTCGAACGGGCCGTGGAAGTACTCGCCGGTGTTGTAGGCGGCGGCGTCGATCCACTGCATCTCGGTGAACAGGAAGGCAGCGTGAGAATAAGCCATCTTCTCGGAGGCACCGGAAGCCATGAAGTAGATCATCTTGTCGTCCTTGAAGTCCTCGGCGAACTTCTTGGCGAGCTTCTTGCAGTGCTGAGCGGCGTTCTCGCAGAGCTCGAAGACGTTGGTAAGGCCGGTGATCATGTCCTCGTAGTGGTCATAGCCCTCGGTCTGCTGAAGGATCTCGACAGCAAGAGCGATGGCGTAGCCAGGCTTCTCGCACTTGGCAGCGAAGTTGGCGTGGAAGCCGTGAACGATGACGTAGTCAGCGTCGACGGTCAGAGCGGAGCCGGCCTTGTTGGTGAGGGAGACGACCGGGCAGTTGTGCTTCTTGGCGGTCTTGTTGGCCTCGACGGTCTCGGGCGTGGAGCCACCGAGGGAGCAGGTGATCACGAAGGTGTGCTCGTTGACCCAGGAAGGCGTGTCGTAGTTGAACTCGTTAGCGGTGAAGATCTGAACGTTCAGCTTGTCCGTGTTGTTGGCCAGGAAGTACTTGGCGGGGTACAGGTCGGACATGGAAGCACCGCAGCCGACGAAGGCGACACTGTGGATCTCGTGGTTGGACAGGACGTCAGCGACGATCTGCTTAGGGAGGTTAAGGTCGATCTCGTACATCTGACACATTCCTTTCGATTTTTGCGGCGCCACATTGCCGGGCGCTCGCAGGGTTACCGTGGTTTGGACCGAGTCGCCGGTCCGTTGAGGATGCGACAAGGGGACTGTCCCATTGTCGCATTTTGGGGATGGAAGCCTGCCTGGGGTATGGGATGCCAGGCAGGCCCCCGGGGGAAAGCGGTTAGGCGCTTGGTCGCGACTAGGCCAGAATGCCGGCCGCGGAGAGGGCGATGCCGCCCACGATGGCGATCGCGAGAAGCCAACCGGTGTTGACGTTCTTCTTGATGAGCCAGTACATAAGGCCGGTGAGGCCGAGGGAGATCATCTGGGGCATCATGCCGTCCAGGATGTCCTGGATAACAACGGTGCCCTCAGCGAACTGCAGCGGGGTGGTGGCGCCGATCAGCGTGGCAATCATGCCGCCCACGGACATAAGACCCACGATGCCGCAGACATACATGAGCTTCTCCATGAGGTCGCCGCCCTGAAGCTTGCTCAGGTACTCGTGGCCGCCCTGATAGCCCATCTTGGCTGCGAACCAAGTGATCAGCACAGAGGGGACGATGGAGATGAGCATAGCCAGGATCGGGCCCATGATGGAGCCCTGCTGAGCCAGCTGAACGCCCAGGCCAAAGGCGATAACGCGGATGGTGCCCTGGAAGAAGGAGTCACCGATGCCGGAAAGCGGACCCATGAGGGAGGTCTTGACCGCGTTGATCGAATCGGGGTCGAAGTTCTCGGGATCCTTGGCGTACTCCTCCTCCATGGAGGCGGAGAGGCCCAGGATGAAAGCGCTCGTCTGCGGGGTGCAGTTGTAGAACGCCATGTGACGGTGGTAAGCCTCTTTCTTAGCAGCGAGCTGCTTGGGGTCGGACTCATCCGGATAGAGGCGATCGAGCGTGGGAACCATGCCGTAGAGGAAGCCCATGTTCATCTGACGCTCGTAGTTCCAAGAGGCCTGGATGGCCCAGGAGCGCCAGAAGAACTGGCTGACCTTCTTGTTCAGGGACACGTCCTTGGTTGCGGTTGCCATAGTGTGTTCCTCCTTAGTCTTCGTCGTCTTCGAGCGGATCGTAGTCGGAATCGACACCGGCGGCTGCATGGGAACCGTTGAACTTGAAGCCCATGAAGACGACAGCCAGGCACACACCGATCAGAGCGACCGCGATGACGGACAGGTTGAGGTAAGCGGCGAGCAGGAAACCGATGAACAGGAACGGAGTCATACCCTTCTTGATCATCATGGTGAGCAGCAGGGCCAAGCCGTAGGCGGTCATGATCTTGGTCGAAACGTTAAGACCAGTGGACAGCCACTCGGGAACCATGTTGACGATGGCCTGAACCAGGTCGGTGCCAACAAAGACGGCGAGGAAGATCGGCAGGAAGTACATGACGGCGTACAGACCGGAGCCGGCGCAGATGTGCATACGGTAGGCGGTCTTGAACTTTCCGTTATCGATCGCGTTATCTGCCACATGGGTGAGGGCGGCGATGATGGAACGGAACACGATGCCGAGGAGCTGACCCAGGACGGCGACCGGGATGGCGATCGTCATGGCGGTCTCGGCGGAAGCATCGGTCAGGCACGCAAAGGCAGCGGCCACGATGCCGCCCAGGACCATATCGGGCGGAACGGCAGCGCCGACCTGCACCAGGCCCATGGACACGAGCTCGACGGCGGCACCGACGGCAAGGCCGGTGGGCACATCGCCCAGCAGCAGACCGACGAGCGTAGCGCCAACGAGGGGCTGCTCGAAGTTAAGACGACCGAGCAGGCGGGAGTCCCACATGCAGAACACGCCGACGAGGCCGACGAGCACCGCACTGATGAACGTATTCATACCCTTCTCCTTTCAGTCAGGCAAAAGCCTGGTTGATTACAGCTTGGCGTCGATGTCGACGCTCTGATACGTAGGGGTCTGCTGGACATAGAGCTTGATGCCCATGTCGAGCAGCTGGTTGACGTCGGCCTTCTGGGTGGCGTCGAGGAAGACGGAGCTGTCCTTGCCGCCAATCTGATCGGCACCGTCGTGGTTGGCGGTGGCGCCCAGGTTGATGGCGTCGAGCTTGTAGCCCTGGCAGAACTGCAGCATCTCGGCCGTGTTGCCAAAGACGAACATGACGCGCTCACCGAGGGTGTTGAGCTTGTCCATCTTGGCGAGGGCACGCTCGACGGTGAAGACGTTCAGGCGCACGCCCTGGGGCTTGGCCAGCTTAAGAGCGCCCTTCTTGATGTCATCGTTGGCGGCAGCGTTGTCGACGACGATGATGCGCTCGGCCTGAACCTTGGTGGTCCAGGTAAAGACGACCTGGCCGTGCAGCAGACGGTAGTCAAGACGTGCGAGGACGATCTTGGCGGGACCGGAGCTGTGACGGGATGCCTTGGCCTTCTTGGCGGGAGCCGCGGCGGCTTCGACCGGTGCGTTGGGGTTGGTCAGACCGGTGCGGGCCTCGTTGATGAGGGCTGCGAGCTCGGCACCCTTGACGGGGACGGGGCTCATAGCAAGCGTGAGCGCCAGCGGGATGTTGAAACCGCTGACAACCGTGAACTTCGTGCCGTTCTTGGAAAGCTCGACCATGTTGTTGTTGACCGAGCTGCCGAGCATATCGGTCAGCACATAGACGGTGTCGTCCGCGTTGAACGTGGCGATCATGGCGTCCACCTTATTGGTGATGGGCTCCTTGTCGTCACGAGCAAGCGACACGACGTGGACGTTCGACACGTCGCCGAGAACCATCTCGAGCGTGTCTTTGGCGCCTGCGGCCAGGCCGCCATGAGATGCGAGAATGATCTGATTCATCTTGCCTCCTCCTTTTCGTTATGGTCATTATAACGTCTTATACGTTGCGGATATTGCTAATTAGTATAAAGACCGTTCGCGGGTGAAAAACGACCGTTGACGGGTTTAACGTACTCGTAACGTTGGCGCAGGGAAGGCCGGCGCTGGCCAGGCGGTGCCCGATCAGACGCCGCGCCAATCCCTTATCGCACGAAGTACCAGGGGCTTTCCTGCACGGTGGGCTCCAGCGCGATGCCGGTGCGCTCCTTAAACAGATCCATGTCCTGCGATTTTTCGGTCCACCACGCATTGGGCTTAAAGGTCATGCTCTCAATGACATGACCGACAAACACACTGTTGCGCAGCTTGGAGAAGTCGGTGTTCATAATCAGGATGGACGCGAGCACCAGCACAATGCCCAGAACCTTGATCGCACCGGCGGGCTCGGCATAGACACCAATGCCCACCAGTACGGTGACGACCGTCTCGAATGACATTACGACGGGAACTTTCGACGTCTCGAGCCCCATGGACAGACCCTGCATATATAAGATGTAAGCCACGGCTGTGGGGATGAGTCCAAAGCCAAGGAACAGCAGCAGCAGCTGTGGCGACATTGCCGCGGCGACATCCGGCCACGGAGCCGCAATAGCCGCCATAACCGCACCGCCAAAAACAAAGCCCCAAAACGTGACAGCCAGCGGGTGGACCGTCTTGGTTGCTATTCGGCTAAACACCGCGAGCGACGCACCGCAAAGGCCTGCAATCACGCCCGACGTGACGCCCCAAACCGAAAAATGAAAACCGGAAAGGTCGCCATTGGTCACCGCAAGCACGCAGCCAACGATGTTAAAGACAATGGCAACGAGCTTGTTGGGGGTCACGTCCTCGCGATAAAGCACGCGGCCGAGCATGACGCCAAACACCGGCGAGGTGTAGAGCAGCACCGAGGCCGTGGACATGCCCACCTCGCCCATGCACTCGTAATAGCAGGTGTTGGCGGCGGCCAAACCGACGATACCGACAAGCGCGCAGGGAACAAGCTCTTTAGGGCTTGCCTTGAACAGGGCCAGCGGGCCCTGAGCCACGGTAGACCCCTCACCCGGACGGCAGCCCATAAACATCAGGACCGGCGCCAAGATAAGCGCTCCGACCAACAAGCGAAAGGCAGCCATGCTCTGGGACGAAACGCCCATGGCCGAGATGCCGTTTACAAAGATTCCGATGCTGCCCCACATAAGCGCGGCGATCAGCACCAGCACATAGCCCAGATTGCTTTTCTTCAACGCAGCCTCCTCGGTATTGTTTCCAATATGTTTCACACTACGTTATAGTCGTTATATACATTTTTCAAGACACAAATCGGTGAACGAGGAAATGATTCCCAGGAGTGTCCCCAAGTGCCGGCACAAAAGGAACGTCCCCAAGTGCCAACCACGGCAACGCCGACGTTTTGGCAATGTCAGCGAGCGCCCGTCATTTGAGCCAAGGCGCCGTGAAATGAAAAGGCGCTGACCTTCTGGTCGCGCCTTTGAAATTGAACGGCAGATTGGCCAAATGCCGGGTGCGCAGCGTCGGCCGGTCCGCCGTTCGGTAGAACGGCGGAACCAATATCCCCTAGTAGTCCAACTTCCACATGTAGCGGCGCGTCATGTAGTCCTTGTGGGTGACGGCAGAAAGCGCACGCATGTACACGTTGTTGAGGATCGGCGCAAAGATCAGGTGGTTGAAGTACTCGCTCACGCTGTCCTTGATGTCGTTGAGGCCAAGCTCCTTGGCGTCGAGCTGATAGACGCGCTCGCCACCGTACTGGTTGACGAAGCGGATGCCGCGCTCGTCGTTGCAGCGGCTGCGGCCGACGCTGATGAGCTGGAACAGCGAGGTGCGCTTGTCCAGGATCTCGAAGGGGCCGTGGAAGAAGTCGCAGGTGTTGATGGTGCAGGAGTCGATCTGCAGCATCTCCTGCACGTTGCAGATGCTAAAGACGTAAGCGGCACCAAAAAGCGGACCCTGAGCCATCACGTTAATGCAGGGCTTGTCGGCGTTCTGCTCGGCCCACTTGGCAGCGAGCGGACGGGTATACTCGACGGCCTTGCGATAGATGGGGTCGACCAAGTCGAAGGCGGCCATAGCGGTCTCGTACTCGGCATAGCCCTCGGTCTGCTGCGTGAGCTCCATGGCGATCATGGTCACGACGGCGGAGTTGGTACGGCCCATGCAGGACTCGTCGACGGCCAGGCTGTCGTACTGGATCTTGTAGTCGCAGACCTCGGTGAGGCCGGACTCGTCAACATAGATGGCGATGGTGCTGGCGCCGTGGTCCTTGGCGACCTGGGCGGCGACGATGGTCTCCTTGGTGCCGCGCATGGACACGACGACGGCCAGAGTGTTCTCGTTGACATAGGCAGGGGTTGCGTGCACGAACTCGTTGCTGGTGTAGCTGGAGCTCACGACCTGCGTGGCCTCGTGCTCCATAAAGTACTGGGCAGGATAGTTGCCGCCGTTGGATCCGCCGGCGCCAATCCACACGACGCGCTTGATGCCGCCCTTGTCTGCCTTGTCAGCCAAAACCTGGGAGACGACATCCTTAACCTGTTCCTGAGTAGTCATCGTGCATCAGCCTTTCTTCTCGTTTGATGCTCTCGATGGCATACAAGTTACATACATGTTTTGGTTATGTCGACTAGTTGTATGCTATATTTGTCCTAGAATTATTGTTGGTAAGGTTTTCGGCAATCCGTTACCAGCGGTTTTATTGTCATGTTGGATACATGCTTTGTTCGGTAAGCATACAAGTTAGATACAGGTTGATCGCATGAACGCTTCGTCTAAAAAGAAACTGGCCCAATACGAGCGCTTGGCGGGCATGCTGCGCGACCGCATCGCCGCCGGCACCTACGCACGCGGAGACAAGCTGCCGTCCGAGATGGAGCTCATGGGCGAATCGGGGCTGTCGCGCAGCACCGTGCGCCACGCCCTTAAGATACTAGCTGATGAGGGCCTGGTTCGCACCGAGCGCGGGCGCGGCGCCTTTGTGGCCGACACGCCGGCGCTCCACGAGAACAACCTGGTGTTTTCGAGCTATACGGCACAGGTCCAGGGTCAGGGCATGAAGCCCACCACGCGCACGGTGGACTCGGGCTTTGCCAAGGCCGCGGGCAATGCCGCCAAGTTCTTCGATGTCACCGTGGGCAGCAAGCTCGTCAAACTTGTCCGTCTGCGTTATCTGGACGATGCGCCGCTGTGCCTGGAGACTACCTATCTACCACCGAGCTTTGAAGCACTCATCGATCGCGATATCAATGGTTCGCTCTACGCGACGCTGCGCCAAGAATTCCATCGCGCGCCGGCACAGGGGCATAAGACCTTTGAGGTGTGCTACGCCTCGCAAAACGAGGCGTTTTTGCTCAACGTCAAGCGCGGGCAGGCGCTGATCCTGATCACCGACTACGTCTACGACACCGACGGCCGCCCGCTCCATGTCTCCAAGCGCATCCAGCGCACCGACCGCGCCAAATACACCGAGCCCATCGGCTAACCAATCGAAAACCACCACAAAGGTGCCTGTGAACTGCGCCCCGAAACTTGGACTGAATAAATAGCGACTACGCCGCAAGGGCC
>CAJLTA010000040.1 GCA_905209455.1 uncultured Collinsella sp. | reverse complement strand
GATTAATGGATAGAAACGGATGTTCTATCGGGACACACATTTTGTCCTATAAGCCGATTTCGGGCGCGCTTCCGCCAATCCAAGCACAACGCCGCCGGAAACTCTCCTACTCAACAAAAGCCCCGCCAACCGCAATCCCCAAAGGAACCGCGATCAGCGGGGCCCAAGCGCGTTCCTCCAAGGGATAACGCTCGCAAAACGAACAGCTCAGCCGAGCGGCTCGTTACTCCTCCCAGTAAGCGTCTGCAAGCAGCTTAAAGCAGATCTTCTTGACCGGCTGCGCGCCATCGCCCGGGAACTCGAGCGTGGGCATGTGAGGCTCGCCGGCAACAAACAGCGCAAACTTGTCGTCAGCAAGATCGCCGGCGATCGAGGCGTCGGAATCGACCAGATCGTAGTCGTCCTTCTCGTCAAACTCCTGAACCAGCGTCAGGCTGCCCGTGGCAACCTTAAAGGCCTCGCGACCCTCGACGTCGATCTGCAGGTCGTGATAGCGCTGATGCGTCTCATAGTGAGCCTCGGCTTCGGGACGCGTCGTGGGAGCCATGACGTTCGCAAAGACCTTGTCGCCCAGAATCGGATGGCTGCCGACCTCGAGCTTCGCCGGATCGTTCTCCTCGAGCCAATCGATCAGCACGTCGAGGCCCTTGAGCATTCCACGGTACTCCTCGATATCGCCCAATGCACCGTAAATCATCTAAATCCCCTCTCGGATCGTTTCTTTGGCGGCTACTCGGCAAACGCATTACCGACGCTGTTGCCACCCACATGCGTCTCGACCAGGGTAAGGTCGGGATTGAACACGACAGTGTCGGCGTCGCGCCCCGGCATAATGCTACTGCACCTGTCGGCGACATGAGCTAGCAACCGATGCCGGGGCCGCAGCACAAGCTCCTACAGCTCGGTCACGACAACGCCGTTGTAAACCTCGTCCCAACGATCCATAACCAAGTGGCCAGTCATGGGATCCATGGCATTGAGCTTGCCGCAGGTGTTGGCGGTACGCAGCACCGTCTCGTCGTCGGCGCCGGCAGCAATCGCATGTGCGAAGCCGGCAATGGTCGAATCGCCAGAGCCCGTAGCGTTAACGGCGGGGATATCGGGGGTCTTGGCGCGGAACGCACGGCCATTGTGGAAGCCAACTGAGCCGGCAGCACCCATGGATACGACGACCCAGGGGATATCGGAGAAGCGGGCGTCAGAGGCGAGCGCGGAACGGAGCTCGTCCACATCGTCGGTGGTAAAGCTCGTGCCCAGAAGGCCGTTAATTTCGGTCAGGTTAGGCTTAACCAGCTCAGGCTTGACCTCGGACTTGAGCGCAGCCTCAAGCGAGGCACCCGAGGTATCGAGCAGCACCTTGGCGCCGGCGTTCTCGGCAATGCCCGTGATCTTGGCATAGTAGTCCGCCTCGACGCCGCGGGGCAGCGAACCCGAGATGGTAACGACATCGGCCTTGCTCGCAAGCTCGGCGAACTTGGCGGTAAAGGCATCGAGTTCCTCGGGGGCAATCGTCGGGCCGCTCTCGAGCAACTCGGTCTGGTTGCCAGCATGAAGGATATTGAGACAGATGCGAGTCTCGCCCTTGATGGGCACAAAATCATTCTTAATGCCGTTGGCATCCATGAGCTCGGTCATATAGGCGCCCATATGACCACCAAGCAAGCCGGTTGCCACAACGTCGTCGCCCAGCTGGCCCAGGACGCGGGCCACGTTGAGGCCCTTGCCACCGGCGGTCTTTTCGGGCGTCACGCGGTTGACGTCGTCGATAATGAGCTCATCGAGCTGATAGCGCGTATCGACGGACGGGTTCATCGTAACGGTGAGGATCATTTCTAGCTCCTTATCTCGCAGGCTCCTTATGCCTTGCAAAACGAATTGGCTACATGCGACTACAGAATCTCGATTGTGAACGAGCGCACGATGGTTTCTTTGGGCTTGGCGATAAGGCAGCCGCGCTTGTGCTCAAGCACGTCATCCTCATCGGAACAGGTCGAGAGGCCGCCCCAGGGCTCAACTGCCACAAAATCACCCTCGGGCTTGCTCCACACAATGAGGTACGGGAAGCCCTCAAAGCTCAGGCGAATGCCCTTGTCCTCGCCCTTTTTGGAAAGCGTGACCTGACGGCTCTCGAGCACGTCAAAGATGGTCTCCGCAAAATCGAAGAGCTCATGTGACAGAGGCAGCGTCTTTCCCACCATGGGGTTCTTGGAGCGGTTGGTCACGTCAATCAATCCGGTCGAGGGAACGGCGGTGCAGAGCTCCGCAGCCTCGTCTTTCTCAAAACGCAACTCGTAGTCCGTATAGGCCTCGCCCTCGTCGAGCGGACACCTAAAGCCGGGGTGTCCACCGATAAAGAACGGCATGTCCTCGGTGCCCTCGTTGGTAACCTCATAGGAGACACGCACGGCGGCGTCCTCGAGCGTATAGCGGGCGACAAGCTTAAACGGATACGGATAATCGCTCAGCAGCGCGGCGTTATCCTCCGAAGCCAGGCACATCGCCAGCTCGTTCTCGCTCTGGCTCAACAGCTTCCACTCCTGCTTGCGCGCAAAGCCGTGGCGGGCGAGCTTCACATGATGTCCGGCAAACGTCATGGCGCTGTTATCGCGCAAACCTCCGCAAATCGGGAAGCAAATCGGTGCCTGGCCGGACCACACGGCGGGATCGCCCTGCCACAAGTACTCGCGACCTCCAGCCTCAATCGAGGTAAACGAGCCGCCGGCCGTGGAGACCTTGATAGAAATCGAATCGTTGGAGAGAGCGTATTCCATTGTCCATCCTTTCGAACAACTGCTTTTTGCTCGCAAGAACCCGTCTCGGCCCTGACCAAAGGACAAACCCGCACGTTCATCGATGCGTCCGGTTTCCCAGGCATGCAACGGGGTACCATACAGACATTGATGCAATTACAGCTGAAAGGCCTTCTTGTGCGAACCATCATCCTTTATGCCTCACGCCACCACGGCAATACGAAAAAGCTCGTGGACGCCATCGTCGAGGCGCACCCCGAAATCGATACCCTCGACGTGAAGTCACTCGGTAAAAACGAGTACCCCGACCTGCACGAATACCATCTGATCGGCGTCGCCACGGGCATTTATTACTCCGAGATCGACAAGGACATGGCACGCGTGCTCACGAACGTGCTGCAGCCGCAGGACAAGGTGTTTGGCCTTATGACCTACGGTGGCAAAAACAAGTGGTACGGCAAGGATATCGATGGCATCTGCCGCATGAGGCAGGCCATCTTTATGGGTGTCTACGGCTGCCCCGGCTTTGATACGTGGGGGCCGTTCAAACTCGCCGGCGGTGTCCAAAAGGGACACCCAACCGCTGAGGAAATTAAGGGCGCCGTCGACTTCTTCGACAAGATCGAAGACGAGTATGGCGACATCATCGTCGAAGAGTACGCCAAGCGCGAGAAGCGCCTAGCATACGAGAAGGAGCATCCTGCAGGAGGCCTGGTGGCCGGCGTCAAGCGCACGGCAAAGAAGATCGCTAACAAGCTGTAACTGTGAAGGTGCTTTTGAGCGTTTAACCCATACGGCGGGTCCGAGCAGATTCGGGCCCGCCGTCTTTTTCTATCGTTACTCGGTAAAGGCGTTGCCGACGCTCTGGCCGCCAACATACGTCTCGACGAGGGTAAGCTCATGGTCGAACACGACAAAGTCGGCGTCGCGACCCGGCATGATGCTGCCGCACTTATCCTCGATGTGCGCGGAGCGTGCCGGCACCTCGGTTGCCATGCGAATGGCGATATCGGCGCTGGCGATGCCCCAGTCAACGATGTTCTTGACGCCCTGGGCAAGCGTGAGCACCGAGCCGGCAATGCTCTTGCCGTCGGCGAGCCAGCACAGGTTGTCCTTCATGATGACGTCCATGCCACCACTGGTGTAGCTGCCCTCGGGCATGCCGCCGCAGCCCAGGCAGTCAGTGATGAGCACCGTGTGTTGCCAGCCCTTTGCCTGCAGCAGCGCCTTGATGGCGGCAGGGTTAACGTGCTTGCCGTCACAGATGATCTCGGCGTAGGTCTCGGGCGTGGACATGGCAGCGCCCACGACACCGGGCTCACGGTGATGCAGCCCGCGCTGACCGTTATAGGTATGCGTAAAGCAGCTGGCACCGGCGTTAATGGCGGCGATGCACTCATCGTAGGTGGCGTCGGAGTGACCGATGCTGGTCACCACACCCTTGGCATTCAGAGCAGCCGCATAAGCAGCGGCACCGTCGCGCTCGGCCGCCATGGCGCTCTTGACGATGCGACCACCCGCAGCCTCCTGCCACTGATCGAAGACCTCCTCGGAGGGATCGATCAGGTAAGCGGGGTTCTGCGCGCCCACGTGCTTCATGGTAAAGAAGGGGCCCTCCAGGTAGATGCCCTGAATGCGAGCACCGCAGAAGTCGGGGCCGCGGCCCTCGTCCGCCTGAGCGATGGCGGCGCAGGCGTCCTTGATCTGCTCGACGCCATCGGTGAACGTCGTGGGCAGCCAGCTGGTGGTGCCGCGACGGGCGAGCTCGGTCGAGCTGATATCGATGCCCTCGGGATCGTTATCGGTAGTTGAGTGGTTGTAGAAGCCATGGATGTGAGTATCGACCATACCCGGTGCGATCCACGATCCCGTGTAGTCCTTAATCTCGCAAGAGGGCTCGTCGGCCTGCCAGGCGCCAAAGACGCCATCCTCGACCATAAGATAGCCGCCCAGTTGCGGGCCTGCCGGCAAGAAGAACTTGTCAGCCTTAATTGCGTACGTGCTCATATGCACTCCTTGCTTCTAAAGCAGTTGACTGTGGTGATGCTTATACCCAGCTCACGTAAAACAAAAAGCGCCCGCCCGCCGTTATGAGCGGACGGGCGCCCTTACAGGGGGACGCGATTAAGCGGTGAAGGGGTGAATCGTCACGCCCTTGACCACGCGGTTAACCGTGCCGGTGGGGCTCGGCGTATCGGGCGTGTTGCCCACGCGCACGGAGTTGAGCAGGCTGATAGCCTGGGCGAACATCACGAACGGCAGAGCAAGGTAGCCCTCGGGAAGCGCCTCGTAGCCCTTAAAGGTGAAGGACTCACCCTCATAGACGGTGGCACCTTCCTGCTGAACGGCGACGGTGTGCTGTGCAATATCGTCGCCACCGATCTCGTTAAGGATGTCGATGTCGTACTGACGGGTGTAGGCGTCGTTGTTGACGAACACGAAGACGAGCGTCTTATCGTCGACGAAGGACTTAGGTCCGTGACGATAGCCCATGGAGGTGTCGTAGGAAGTAGCGACCAGACCGTGAGCGAGCTCAAGAATCTTGAGCTGGCTCTCCTGGGCAAGGCCACCGAAGGAGCCAGAACCCAAGTAGGTCACGCGGTTAAAGTCGCCAGCCAGGTAATCGGCGATCTCGGGCTCACGGGAGATGACCTCCTCGCCCATCTTGGCAATCGTCTCGACCCACTCGGCCTTCTGCTCGTCAGAGGCAGTGTCGAAAATAAGGGTGGAGAGCAGGGTCATGCAGGAATAAGAACCGGTCATGGCGAAGCCCTTGTCGTTGGCGCGCGGAATGAGCAGCGTCAGCGCGTTGGGATCATCGGCAGACTCGACGGCGAGCTTGCCCTCGGGAGCGCAGGTGATGTTGAGGAACTTGACGTTGTGGACGAGCTCCTTGGCAACAGCAACGGCGGCAAGGCTCTCGGGGCTGTTGCCAGAGCGGGCAAAGGAAACCACGAGCGTGGGATCCTCGGCGCGCAGGAAGTCACGCGGGGCGCTCACGATGTCGGTCGTGGCGATGGGCTTAAAGTCGTAGAGATCAGTGTTGCCAGCGTGACGCAGGTACGGGGCGCAGGTATCGCCAACGTAGTCGGACGTACCGGCACCGGTGAAGACAACGGACAGACGGCCCTCGCCCATAGCGCGAGCCTCAGCCAGAAAGGCCTCGATGGCCTCCTTGTTCTCGCGATAGATGTTGAGCGTATCACGCCAAAGCTCGGGCTGCTGAGCAATCTCGGCCGTGGTGATCTGGGCGCCGAGCTCGGTAAGCTCCTCGACACTCTTCTCGAACATTTTTAATACCTCTCTCTAGAAGTAATCCTCTGACGTGCAATTATACACTTCGGTTGGTTATCTGGTAGTAACCAGTTAAATGCAAAGAATCACCATATGGAAACGATGCGAGCACTAGTTACTGCGCTGGTGGTAAACCTTGTATTTAAACTGATCGGCACGAGCAACCGAGAGTGTGTACTCCACTACCTCGTTTGACTCGTTATACGTAGTCCTGACCAAATCGAGCACAGGCGAGCCCTCGACAATTCCCAAAAGGTGGGCATCGGTGGGACGGGCTATGCTCGCATAGAACTCCTCTTCGGCCACGCGAATCTTTTGCTGAAAGTCCTGCTCAATCACATCGTAAAGCGGCTTACGCTCCAGCAGCGGTCGCTTTAGGGACAGAAATTGACGAACCGGTAGATAGCTGCGTTCGACCATCATGGGCATGTTGTCGGCAGAACGAAGGCGCTTGAGCTTAAAAATGCGATCACCGATGCGCAATCCCATATGCTCGGCCAGATTCTTATCGGCCTCCATCTCGCAAAACTCGAGAATCGTGGTCTCGGGTTCTCGACCCATCGCGCGCATCTGCTCGGTAAAGCTGTAGGACTGCATAAGATTGGTTGCTTTTGCCGAACGGTCGGTCACAAAGGTACCGCGACCGTGCTGCCGAACCACCAGTCCTAAACGCTCCAGTTCCTGCAGAGCCAGGCGTACCGTAGTGCGCGAGAGACCATAGCGCTCCGAAAGTTCGCGCTCGGAAGGAATCATGTCACCGGCGCGATATTCATGGTCAATCTTTTCGGTCAGAATATCGACCAGCTGATCGTACAGCGGTTGCTTACGCGCTCCGATCGCCATCCTATCCTCCCTTTTGCTCGAATTCGGCTAACTACCTAGGGTGTTATGCATTATCTGTCTGCCACACCCGAATCATTAAGAAAACAAAAGCCGCGCGCTCTTTCGAGCACGCGGCTTTTAACATACACATGGCTTAAGGGGTCGGGGTGTGAGCCGCGTAGGGACACACCCCTCAAGCTAGAGCCTTACCAGATGCTCGGCCAGAGACCAAGCGGGCCAGCGCCCAGGATGCCAAGGACGAAGAGCAGGAGAATGCCCTTGGTCGGGGTCCAGCTGTGCTTAGCGAACATGTAGTAAAGCAGCAGCGTAAGCATAAGCGGGACGAGCTTCGGGACGATGGTGTTGAGGGTGTCGGCAACAGAGAAGTTGACCGGATCCTCGGTAACGGTGCCGTAGGTCACGGACTCCATGCCGTTACCCAGATCGGTGACGCCGCACTCGACAGCGTTGCCGTCGGCATCGGAAGCGGTAAGGGCGTTGCCGTCCTTATCGGTCATGGCGATGGTACCGGCCTCAGCGGTCTCGGTATCGATGCCCTCCATACCGGTGAAGTTCTCGGCCTCCTTCTCGGAGACGATCACGGTAGTAGCGGAGAGACCACGGGTGGTGCCGTTGGGGATCTGGAGGTTGATCTGGGTGCCACCCATGGTGACGACCAGGCAACCGACGACGAAGACGCCCATGATGGAAGCGGCACGCGTGAAGGCCTGCATGTTGGCGGTCAGAGCGTCAATAGCGCTGGTGCCAAGCTTGTAGGACCAGTTCATGAGCCAGAAGCGCAGAGCGAACTGGACGACGTTGAAGATCACCAGGAAGATGATCGGTGCAGCGGCGTTGCCGTTGATGGCCATGTTGGAGGTGATGCCGGCCGTGATAGGCACGAGCGTCAGCCAGAACAGGGCGTCACCGATACCACCGAGCGGGCCCATTGCGGCGACGCGGACGGCGCGGATCGTGGGGATGTCAACCTTGTTCTGCTCGAGCGAAAGCACGATGCCCATAACAAAGGTGACAAGGAACGGGTGGGTGTTGAAGAACTCCAGGTTGTGGCTCATGGAAGCCGCGAGGTCGTTCTTGTTGGTGTGGATCTTCTCCAGACCGGGGATGATGGAGTAGAGCCAGCCAGCGGCCTGCATGCGCTCGTAGTTGAACGATGCCTGCAGGAAGCAGGAGCGCCAAGCCATCTTGTTGAGGGTCTTCTGGTCGAGCTGCGGAGCAGGAGTGAGATCCTCGTAGTGCTCCGGGATCACATACTCATTAGATGCCATCTTCGAAGTCACCTCCGTCAGAAACAGCTGCACCCTTCAGCTCGGTCTGCTGCTGGAAGTCCCAGAAAGCGATGCCGAAGCCGATGAGAGCGAGGATGAGCAGAGCAGGGGTTGCCAGCGAATCGTTGGCAACGGTGATGAGCGCGAGGCCAAAGCCCATGAGGAAGAAGCCCCACATATCGCGGTTCATCATAACCTTGAGCAGGACGGCGAAGCCGACGAAGCGCATCATGCCGCCTGCAGCGGACAGACCGGTCTGCAGCCAAGTCGGGATGGCGGAAGCGATGGTCTGACCAATGGTAGCGCCAGCGATGAAGAACAGGGTGACGACGACAGCGAAGATCAGGCCGAGCAGAGCCATGGCGAAGTAGTTCAGGCGCTCGATGCCCTTGGTGTCCGCGTTGTGAGCCATGTTATCGGCCGTGGACATAAGCGGGGACATAAGCGTGAAGACCAGGGTAACGCCGAGCTGGCCAAGCAGAGCGAACGGAATGGCGAGACCGACTGCCGCGTTGGGCTCGAGGCCCGTGGCGATAGCGAGAATGGCTGCCATGATGCCGCCGATGACGGCGTTAGGCGGCTGAGCGCCTCCGATCGGCATGTTGCCGATCGTCATGAGCTGATAGGTACCACCCACGAGAAGACCGGTGTTGAGGTCGCCAAGGATAAGACCGATGACGGCGCCGGTGACGATGGGCTGATAGAGAGACTCGAGGAAGTCAAACTGGTCGATTGCCGCGATGAACGTGACGACGAAGACCAGAGCGATCTGGATGATCGAGTATTCCATCTTGCTCCTCCTTTCAAAATGTATGTACGCACTTTGGATTTCACGTACAGAACGTCAGGGTTTCACTCCTGACAACGTGGATCACGAGGATTACGAGAAGAGCTTGCTCGTGTCCTCAACAGGCGTGCTCGGAACGCGCCTGATCTCCAACTCCACCCCCAATTCCTGCAGCTCTTTAAACGCAGCGACATCCTCGTCGTTAACTGCGACGGAGGTGGCGACTTGGCGCTTTCCTTCCGACATGTGCATGTTGCCGATGTTTACCTTCTTTATAGGCACACCGCCCTTGACGAGCGTAAGCACGTCTTCCGGTGTTTCGGCCACGATGAAGATCTTCTGGCGCGGGCTCGCCTTGCCAATGACGTCGATGGTCTTCTGCAGAGAGAAGAAACGCGTAGCGACGCCGGCGGGAGCGGCCATCTTCATGAGGTTCTGGCGCATGGTGTTGGACGCCACGTCGTCGTTGGCGACGAGGATGAGGTTGGAGCCCAGGGTGGAGTTCCACTGGGTGGCAACCTGACCATGAACCAGTCGGTTATCGATGCGGGTAAGAAGAATGTTGGGTTCTGCCATGTTGATCAGCTTCCTTTCGTTATTTGCTGACGACAGTTACTTGATCTCCTGAATCGCGTAACGCGAAACATCTACGACGGCTCCGGATCGGACTTTGATCTGGACCTTCTCGCCTTCGATGCCTTTGACGGTTCCGTAGATACCGCCGGCGAAAAGAACCTCTTGACCCGGCTTGAGCTCGGTGTGCAGCTCCTTGAAGTACTTCTGCTTCTTCTTCATGTTGATTTGCGACCAGATGGTGTAAATCAAGCCCATGATGACAAGCAGGCCTAAAAGGGCGACCGAGGAGCTCAGGACGTTGGCTCCGAAATCGGCCATTAGATGCCGTCCTCGTCGCCGAAGATATCCTCTTCGTCGGAGCCGGCAACGGATGCGACCGTCTGGGCGGTGATGCCCGTCTGGCCAACGGTCACGGCCTGCTCGCCAAGCTCGGCGAGCGTGGCGTTGCCGCGGAGGAACAGAAGCTCAATAACCATGGGAAGGTTGGTGCCGGTCAGAACCTCGACGTTGTCGACATCCTGGGCAATCATCATCGCCTGGTTGAACGGGGTGCCACCAAGCAGGTCGGTAAAGACGAGCACGCCATCGCACTCCTCGCGCATGGCGGTAATAGCGGCGCGGAGATCCTCACCGTAGGAAGCAGCCTGGTCGCCCTCAAAAGGAACGACGGTAAAAGCGGGCTGGTCGCCAGCAACCATAGCGATAGCGCTTGCGAGGCCGGGTGCGAACTGTCCATGACCGGTAAGAATAAAGCCAACCATTCAAATTTCCCTTCCGAAGGTGTGTACGATCTGAGTCCGATGATTTTCGGAAGCCAGCGGGCGCTCGCCCTTAAAGCTTCTTAGAAAGCGTACTTTGAAGACCAGTGGTTTCTAAACTGGTAGTAACCACATGACGTGTTGTTGTCACTATATCACCCCAGAAGAGGTCGCTTTCGTTGATTCATACGGTAAAACGTTTTTGCACCGCTCACGGTGATAAATCGACCGTTTACCGGTCGTTAACACTTCTACCTACGGTTTTGAAACCGTTCCGAAATGCTTTGGCAAAAGATCGGATCTTTTCCTGTGTCTAAACAACGCAGGGCGGCTAAAAATAGCGTGTAGAAAAATTGCAGGTCATTGTGAAGATATGTGAATTGGTCTTTTTGACTTAATACCAGTTAGAACCAGTTTTGAGATTATCGGTGAACGGTAGTTTTCGACCGTTCACCGGTCACTTGCAATCGTTTGCAGTTGTTTTCCCAGATGAATTAGGGAAACGCGATGGAACGCTTGCGCGGGCGCGAGGCCTATCCTATTGATTTCGGCAACAAAAAGCCCGCTAGAACGTTGTGAACTGCCTCCCATTTCTTGGACATGAGAAATGGGAGGCTTTCTTTATGCGCGT
>CAJLTA010000039.1 GCA_905209455.1 uncultured Collinsella sp. | reverse complement strand
CATTCCCGGTTGCCACGGCAGCTACGTCGTGACGGGCGACCGCCCCGCCATCGAGCGCGACCCGAACTCTCCCCTTCTAGCAGCGCTCAAGCGTGCCGCCGATGACGTGACGGACGCGGACACGACCGTCGGCTTCTTTACCGGCTACACCGACACCGCCGTCATTGCCGGCAAGACAGGTAACCGCAATTGCATGAGCTACGGTCCCGGGTCGCTCGCGCTCGCGCACAAGCCCAACGAATATGTGCCCCACGCCGATATCGTTCGTTGTCAGCAGGTGCTAATCGCGCTCGCCGATAACGTGCTCTGGGACGCGAGCGGCCAAGTTGGGGCATAATAAGCCGCGAACAAACCGACTCGTGCGTTAGGACCGCCCATGAAAGCACTTCCGTTTCCCTGCATCCGCCCGGCTCAGGACCGCGTGCTCGAGGCGCTGCCTGCAATGGGCAGCATCCTGAGCGGCAACGATGCTCTGCGCGGAGCCATTGCCGATGGCCTGATGCTCAAGGACCCGGGTGCGGCGTATTACGTGTACGAATGCTCGGGCGAGCCGGGACGTGTGACGGGTGTCGTGGCGATCTGCCCGACGAGTGTACTTGCGGGCGGCAAGGGCGATGCCAGCGCCGACGTGGCCGCCGCCGCGCGCGCGATCGCCGAGCTCAAGGTGCAGCCGCGCCCCGTATCGCTCGCCTACGAGGCCTCGCCCGTCATGGATATCATCCTGGGCGCCGCCAAAGAGGGCGCGTCGCTCTACGCCGTCACCGACCCCGCGGGCATTACGCACCGCGCGTGGGAGGTCAAGCGCGAGGACGCCGTCGGGGCCATCCGCGCCATGCTCGACCAAGCACCGGAGCCGGCACTGGCCGACGACCCCGCCTACGCCGCCGCTCTGACCGGGGCGTCGCAGCTGCTGGCCGATGAGGCCCGTGTCGCCGGAACGTACACCGGCAAGGAGCCGTTCAACTTTACCGTTGCCGTGCTCTTCCCCGCCGCGCAGGTCAGCGGCGCCGCGCCGCAGGTTCCGACAGGTCTGCTCACGCACCAGGTCGCGCGGTTCTAGCAAGACCAGACCGCCCGGCACAAAAATCGGCAGCTCAACAAACAGGGGGCGGAGATGCAGCAGGTACATGCATCTCCGCCCCTTTTGCGTCGAGAAATTAGCCGGCGACCCGTACCGCCGCGCTCGCGTTATCCGCGCTGCGGACCCGCAGTAGCCACGAGCGGTTCAAGCCCCAGCTCGCGCGCGTAGTCTTCCTGCGTAAAGACTTCGACCAGCTCAAACGTGTCGGATTCGTCGTCAAACGCAAAGTGCAGCACCGAGCAGTTGCCTGGCACGCGGTCGCGCTCATCGGCCGCCGCGCCCTTCACATGGTCCATGAACTCCTTGATGGCCGAGCCGTGGCTCACCGCGAGCACGCACTCGTGGTCCGGGCGACGCATAAGATCGGTCAACGTCGCCACCATGCGCTCGCGCACCTGCATCTGGCCCTCGCCGCCAAACTGGCGATAGAAGTCGCGCCACGGGCGCTCGGGCATGAGCATCACGCGCTCGGCCTCAAAGTCACCAAAGAACCACTCACGCAGGCCGTCCAGGCGCTCGTACGCCAAGCCCGGCCACAAGTTGGCGATAGTCTGCTCGGTGCGATGAAGCGTGGAGGTGTAGGCATGATCGGGTTCAATGCCGCGCGCACGCAAGAACATGCCGGCACGCGCCGCCTGGTCGCATCCCAGCTGCGTGAGCGGCGAGTCACTCCAACCCTGAATAATGCGCTTAAGGTTGAATATTGTCTGCCCATGACGAACCAGATACAGGTCTTTATTCATAGGGGTCCTTTCGTTCGTTACCAATCAAGGAGCGAAAACGCACCGTCGCAATAGCCAAAATGAAGCACGGCACCGTTGTCGGGTAGCTCTCCCCTGCCAGTCACATACTCAAGAAACTCCTGGCAGGAAGAGCCGTGGGAGACTGCCAGCACACAGTCGTGCTGCGGCCTGGCCATGATGTGGGACAGCGCCGCGACCATGCGCGACTGGAGCTCGCCTTCAGACTCGCCACCAAAGGCCACCGGATAATCACCCCAGGGCTGCGGCGGCATCTCGCGATTTGATGTGCCCTCCAGCGAGCCCAAATGCCACTCGCGCAGGTCATCGACCAGCTCTATCGAGCGGCCCTCACCAGCAATTAGCTCAGCCGTACGCCGCGCCCGGCCCAACGGGGAGGAATACACACGGTCAAAGGCCACGCCGCGCGCCGCAAACGCCGCACGCGCCATCAGCGCCTGCTCGCACCCGCGCGCCGTAAGCGGCGAATCGTGCCCGCCCTGCAAAATGTTCTGCACATTGAGCTCAGTCTGCCCATGCCGCACCAAATACAAATCTGCCACACACCCTCCCCTCGTACCACCACAAAGGGGACAGGCACCTTTGTGGTGGTTTACCGCCGGATCACACCGCGGTGACGCTCAACTACAGCAGCACGTCGGCAAGCGGACGCTTGGGTACGTGGTGCACCCGCGCCTCGTCGCGCCAATAATTGATGGAGCCGTCGGGGTTGGAATCGATCGCATCGATCACCTGCGTCTCGGCCGGAACGCCAAGCGCCATGATCAGCTTGAGCTCATACTTGTCGTTATCGAGCCCCATGGCATCGATCGCGTGGGGCGTAAAGGCCTTGAACATGCAGGCTGCCACCTCGGGCGTGGCGCTGCGGGCGGCGAGCATCATCGTCTGCGCGGCAATGCCCGTGTCGACCTCGGTAATGGGAGCGGCGGGCTTGCCCGGAACGGCGCGCTCGGCAAGAATCGCGATGTAGCCGGTCGGGCGCTCACCCTCGGCAGGACCCGGCCAGTCCTTAAGCGCGCCGGCCCATGCAAGCTCGTCAAACACGCGAGCGCAGTCCTCTGCACCGCTTACCACATGAAAACGCAGACGCTGAGCATTGGCGCCGCAGGGAGCCAGGTGCGCCAGTTCCGCCAGCTCGAGCAAAAACTCGCGCGGCACGCGCATGGACTCGTCAAAACGGCGGCACGTACGGGCACGACGGACCAGCGCATCAAACGCTTCCAAGCCGAGCTTTTCGCAACCCTGCTTTGCCATCGACTCCGCGCTCGACGGCGCCGCGGGAACTGTTTCGTTCATAGGGACCCCCAATTTCGGGCAATTGTTCTTAGGAGAATCTAACCTAAAACGTAGGCAATAACGAACAGGGCTGCAATGTTCTACACCTGTTGAATAGAAAATCGCGACGTGGGGAACAACGGAAACAATTCGGGGCCTTTGGGTTACGTTTCACCCTCCCCGACCCATACGTCAGCGCCTTTAGGCGATACTGGTCGTAACGATCAAGGCTTACGCCGCACGGAAAGGAGACATTATGGGCATCTTTAAGAATGATGACCAAAAATCGAGCCAGTTTGGATTTGACGAGAAAAGCATGGCAGGCAAGGCCGTCAAGGCCGTGCGCTGGATTTACGCCATCACGGGCGTCTTGGCGCTCGTCGCCGGCATCGCACTGCTGTTTGCGCCCGCCAAGTCCCTCGTCTTCTTAACGACCGTCTTGGGCTTCTACTTTGTGATCACGGCCGCGATCAGGCTGTTTACCGCTGTTTTCGAGCCACTGCTGCCCACCGGCTGGCGCGTGACGAGCATCATCTCCAACCTACTCATTATCTTGGGCGGCGTCATAATCCTGCGCAACCAGGCCTTCTCGACCGCGACGCTCACCACGATGGTGGTTATCGTGGCCGGCTTTGGCTGGATCGTCGAAGGTGTCATGTCCATTCTGGAGTCCGAGCTTTCGTCCAACCGTGCCCTCGCCATCCTGAGCGGCGCGCTCTCCATCATCGCCGGCATGTTCGTGTTTATCTATCCGCTGTGGTCGGCCAAGATGCTCGTCATCTTTAGCGGCGCCGCACTGCTGGTGTTTGGCGTAACGCTGATTGTTCGCGCTATTCAATTTGGCAAACTGGTGCACTAGATGCCGCGAACGCTCTTTATTGATGCAGACGCCTGCCCGGTCACGCGCGAGTCGATTGGCTGCGCGCGGCGGGCGGGCGTCGCCGTCGTTATCGCCGGCAACAGCACACAGAACCTGGAACGCCACATTCGCCGCGACGATCCGCGCGACGTCGAGCATGCGCGACGCGGATTTTGGGTCACGACGCTCGATGTGAGCGTGGGCGCCGACAGCGCCGACTTTGCCATTGTCGAACGCCTGCAGGCGGGCGACGTAGTCGTGACGCAGGACATTGGCTTGGCGAGCATGGTGCTCGGGCGCGATGCCGCCGCCATCGGCGTGCGCGGGCGCGTCTACGATAAGGCGACCATCGACATGCAACTGTTTATTCGCCACGAGGAAAAGAAGGTGCGCCGCGCCGGCGGTCGCACTCGCGGTCCGGCGGCATTTACCAGCGAAGACCGGGCCCGCTTTAAGCGCAACCTCACCGAGCTGCTGCGCTAACCAAGGTAGATTTTCGGGACATGCCCGGAAATCTACCTTTTTGTTTTGAGCGGTGTGAGCGCTCGGAATCCATGGCTCAACAAAAAACGGGCTTCAAAATGCCATGCGTCGCCGCATTGCGCAGGCGCCGAGCATGGCTATTTGAAGCCCATTTTTTAGGCCTACTTAGAGGCCGAAGGCGGATAGGATAAGGCCCCAGCCGGCGCCGATGACGTACATCATGACCAGGAACACGGCGTTTTCACGAGCGCTGCGGTTGGTGCGGAACAGGACAAGATAGCCCACGCCGGCGGAAATGAGCGTGCCGGCGAGCATCGGCGCCAGCTGTAGCGCGCCCTCCAGGTACAGCTGCGTAATGACCACGCTGGCCGAGCAGTTGGGGATCAGGCCGACGAGTGCCGAGCCCAAGACGGTGAGCGTCTCGTTGCCACGCAGGAACTGCTCGATCGCGGACTCTCCGAAGGTCTCGAGCACGGCAACTAGAATCAGCGTCACCAGGAAAATAAAAACCGAAACCTGCACGGTGTGCGAAATCGCGCTGCGGATAATCGACAGGACGGGCGCACCTTCGTGGGAGTGACCGTGGTCGAGCCCATGGCCGTGGTGGTGCTCATGCTCGCCTGCGTGACCGTGGTCATGGCTGTGTCCGTGGTCGCGCTCGTGTTCATCTTCATCATCATCGCAACCGCAATGGTCGCGCTCGCACAACTCGTGGATGTGATCGGCGCTCACGCCCGCCTCGGCCACTTCATCAATGATGTCGCCCCCGGTATGGTCGTCGTGCGCGCAGTTCACATGAGCCGGATTGGCAGCGGTCCCCAGCACGGTACGGCGAATCGCCGCATGCGCGCGGGCATTACGACGAAGGCCGCGGATAGCCGCGTCCACGATAAAGCCCGTGACCAGCGCGATCAGTGCCTTCGAAGCCAAAAGCATCGCCATGGTCTGCACGGGCACCTGCTCGGCGAGCAACAGCGGCAGCATCTCATCGGAGGTCGAGAGGAACACGGCGACCAGCGTGCCCAGCGTCACGACACGGCCGGCGTACAGCGTTGCTGCCATGGCCGAAAATCCGCACTGCGGCACAATGCCCAGCAGCGAGCCAGCCACAGGACCCGCAGCGCCGGCGCGCTTGATAGCGCCGTTGACGCGGTCGCCCGCAACGTGCTCAAGTGTCTCGAGAGCAAGATACGTCACCAACAAAAACGGCGCCAGCGAGAGCGTGTCCTTGCCGGCGTCGAGCAGAATATCAATCAGCAAATCCATGACGGATGGAACCTTTCATGTCTTTCGGCAGCATTGTAAAAGTCCTAGCGGTCAACTAGGGTATTGTAGTTGTCCTAGGCGCGATGCCAATAGTTGCCCATGGTAAACTATCATCTCGCCACATCTCAATGAACCCGAGCCGCGCGGTGCGGCCCGTCCAAGGAGCAGTTATATGAACGTTTCACAAGCACTCGAATACGAGCGTCAGCCGTTTATCCCCATGTTTATCTATGGCGATCACGGCGCCATGGAGTCCGAGCGCCAGAAGGGCGAGGAGGCCCTTAAGGTGCTCGAAACCGAGTACTTTACCGCCGAGGGCGACCCCAGCTTCGACTTTGCCACCGTGCGCGACCTGGCTGACCGCAACCGCGACCTGTGCGACCAGATTGGCGAGGCGCGCCTGCGCAACGTGACGCCCGCGACGCTTTCGCGCGGCCTGTCCGATGCCGACACCTGCACCGCCATCGGTAAGATGCAAAAGCGCACCGCCGCGTCGGTCATGCGCGAGATCCGCGGCGACCGCGACGCGCTCGGCGTGGCCTACGCCCGCAAGCCCATCCAGGGCACCGTGCTCGGTATCGACATCGAGACCACCGGCCGTGCACCCGAGCGCGGTTATATCATCAATGTGGGTTGGGAAATCATGGAGCTCACCAGCGACGCCGTCCCGCACGACGCCGAGGCACACTACTGCGGCCTGCCCGATATCTACCGCGGCGAGGATGTGCCGTTGTCGAATATCCACCACATCACCTGGGACGACATCGACGGCAAAAAGCCGTTCCGCGAGAACAAGGAACTGCAGAAGCAGCTGCTCAAGCTTATGAAGAAGTACCCGTACATGGCGCACAACGCCGCCTTTGAGGACAGTTGGTTCAAGATCCACCTGGACGGTTACGCCGAGGCACGCCGCGCCGGCAAGATCATCGTCATCGACTCGCGCCAGATCTGCCGCAGCCTGGATGCCGACGTCCGCTCGCTCCCCCGCGAATCCGCGCCCGCCGCGCTCGAGAACTGGGCGCGCCGCCGTGGAACCCTCGCCGCCGACGCCAACGAGCAGCATCTGGGCCTCGACGACACCGACCTCATGCTCCGCACCGTCCAAGCCGAGTTCAACCTCAAGAACCTGTTTGCCAAGTAGAAACGCCTGCGACAAACCCCGGGGGTAGATCACGAGCGGCCTCGCAGCGGAAAACCCCGCAGCGGGGCCGCCCTACGTTCCACAGATAGATCTGCCATCACAAATTCTGAACCCTCATTTTGAACGATTTCGGCCAATTCCCGACACGTAATTCGTTGTCGGATGGCGATGCATCGATATCAAATGTGCAGCAATTGAGTATTTCTATGCTATAGCCAAGCTGCGAAAGCTTTTATTTAGGGCATACCAACCCATAATTGCGTCAAGCTTTTGGTCAGCATTTGGTTAGACCTCTAAAACGACTTTTTCACTCAGCGCCATCAACACGGCATTAGCTGACACGATATATACCATGAGTATCGTATTGTCACATACCACTGCAAAAGCGGTCTACCAGGCCGCGCATTCGGTGTCTGCGAAAGGCATCGAGTCCTGTAACCCTGCCGCGATTTACGGATCATGTCCCACCGGAACGCTCCTTGACGCAGCCGCAGAATGGCTCACCAAACATGATGTTTCCCTCGACGCAAATGATTCCCTCGAGGTGATGGTGTTTGATCGCAGGAATGCGCGCTATGCAATGAACTGTCAATGCCACGTATCTTCAAAACGATTCTCGAACTCACGCTTTATAGAGCTCAAAGATGGCATCTTCATTGTTGGCGTTGAGCTTTGCGCACTTCAGGCCGCCACCTATCTTTCTTTTCGCGAACTAGTGGAGTACTACTTTGAACTGTGCGGCGCTTATTCCCTTGGAACCGACTCTTCCACCTCCTATACCGAGCGTTTCGCGCTCACCTCGACCGAGAGGTTAAAGCAGTTCTTTAATTCCATTACCAGATGCGACGGTTTGGCCCTTGCCCGAAAGGCGATCCAATGTGTACGCGACGGATGCCGGTCTCCCATGGAAACGGCATTTGTCATGATGCTAACGCTGCCCAAAAGCGAAGGAGGGCTTGGTATTAAGGGAATTGAGACCGATTACGAGGTGCAGGTCACCGCTGCCGCAAAGAATCTCACGAGACGTAAGAAGTTCTTTATGGATGCGTATCTAAAGAAATCTCGCACAGACATTGAATACAACGGTTTTTATCATGACGCGGAAGAAGACCGCGCCATCGATGAGGAGCGCAAGAATGCACTTGCGTCCATGGGGTACGGAATCATCACCGTCAGCCGTTATTCCTTTATGCATGCCAGCTCTTTTGTTAGGGTCATGGAAGCAATCCAGCGGAAAGAGGGCGTACGCCCCTCGCGTCTGCCAAAAGTCTTTCAAATCATGCAAGAGGACCTGAGACAGTTTGTACTCAGAAGGCTTATAGAAGAGAAAAAGCGAATTCAGAAGCAGCTCCGCCAGGATTCCGAAGATCGTCAACGAATCGACCTCGAAAAAGCAACACTCGAAGGCATCACGCTGGATGACCCGACAATTAATGAAGTTCCGGCAATCGATGACATGCAGACAGTCGAATCCGACAGCCCATCATTTGCCCAAACAAGCAGCCTCGCGCCCGAGGGCAGGATCTTCGGGGCCGGAAGCTAGACCGGCTAACAAGGTGGGCACCTTAGCGACGTGCAAAATTGCGAGTATTCAGCAGAGCCGGGTGTCTATCACCCTCGAGTGGATCCAAATGTGAAGCGAAATCACTCTTGCGTGAGAGCGTTAGGCAACATTTGAGGAAGAACTCATCGGATTAACACCCTAAGATAACTCTTGAACTGCATTATATGGCCTGCAATAAATTAACGGACCCCCTATCGTTACAGAATACTCCAATTTTTGCACGGCTCAGGGGCACCCACCCCGGCATCGGCTATCAAAACCGCTCACTCCGGGATCTCGTCCACTATTCCCCATCATTTTGTGCAACGAATTACCTGAACGTCATTGACATATGAACATACACTCATATAATTGGAAGCAAGTTATATGAGCGCATGTTCATATGAAAGGATATTGCAATGAGCATCCGCGTTGATGAAACGAAACCCGACATCGAGGCCACCGAACCCGCGATCCCCACCACCTGCTCGCCCGAGGACCTTCCCGACGAGGAGCTTCTCTACGACCTCGCCGACCTGTTCAAGGTCTTCAGCGACACCACGCGCATCAAGATCCTCTATGCCCTCATGGGCCGCGAGCTCTGCGTGGCAGACATCGCCGAAGCGACCGAAACCTCGCAGTCCGCGGTGTCGCACCAGCTGCGCACACTCAAGCAGTCGCACCTGGTTAAATTCCGGCGCGACGGGCGCAATATCCTATACTCGCTCGCCGACGACCACGTCTACACCATGCTCAACCAGGGCATGAGCCACATCTGCGAATAGCAGCCAACCACGGTACCAGCGCGGCCTGCACCCAAGCCGCAAAAACGGGAAAGGAACCCACCATGAAAAAGCAGTACAAGCTCGATGAGATCGATTGCGCCAACTGTGCGCGCGAGCTTCAGGACGAGCTGGCCAAGCTCGAGGGCGTCAAATCCGTGTCCGTCAACTTTATGACCCAGAAGCTGACGCTCGAGGCCGATGATGCTGAGTTCGACGAGGTGCTCAACCGCGTTGTTGAGTTTACGGCCGACGCCGAGCCGGACTGCGAGATCATTCTCTAGCCCAGGTTTACGCCAACCTGCAAGGCCGCGCTTGCCGCGGCCTTTGCTCGCGAAATTATATGAGCGAGTGTTCATTCATTCAAATGGGAGGATACGAGTCATGGCCACCGCCGACCCCAAAAAGAAAAAGAAGAAGCGCAAGAAAAAAGAATCACTCGAGCATAAGCGCAACCGCATCCTGGTAGCGCTGGGCATTTTTGCCGTGGTGTACGCCCTCGATGAGCTCGGCACCCTCACTGCCGCATTCGGCACCCCGGGCGACATCTACGCCAGCTTTGTGCTGTTCCTCGTGCCGTTTTTGATTGCCGGCTACGACGTGCTGCAAAAGGCATTCAATAACATCCGCCGCGGCAAGGCCTTCGACGAGAGCTTCCTCATGGCCGTCGCGACCATCGGCGCGTTTGCCATGGTGCTCTTCCCCGACACCGACCCGCACATGGCCGAAGGTGCCACCGTCATGCTGTTCTACCAAGTCGGCGAGCTGTTCCAGGCATATGCCGTGGGCAAAAGCCGCAAGTCGATCAGCGCCATGATGGACATCGCGCCCGACTACGCTAACGTCGAGCAAGCCGACGGCACGCTCGAACAGGTCTTTCCCGATGACATCGCCGTCGGCACCGTGATTGCGGTCAAGCCCGGCGAGCGCGTGCCCATCGACGGCGTCATCGTCGAAGGCGAAACCCAGCTCGACACCGCCGCACTCACGGGCGAGTCAGTTCCCCGCCCCGCCAAGTCCGGCGACGACATCATCAGCGGCTGCATCAACATGACGGGGCTCATCCACGTGCGCACCACCAAGCCCTTTGGCGAGTCCACCGTCGCGCGCGTCCTGGAGCTCGTAGAAAACGCCAGCGAAAAGAAGGCGCGCACCGAGAACTTCATCACGCGCTTCGCCCGCGTCTACACGCCCGCCGTCACCGGCGCTGCCGCGGTGCTCGCGCTTGGCGGCGGCTTGGTCACCGGCGCCTGGTCCGACTGGATCCTGCGCGGCCTGACCTTCCTGGTCGTCAGCTGCCCGTGCGCGCTCGTGATCAGCGTGCCGCTCAGCTTCTTTGGCGGCATCGGCGGCGCATCCAAACTAGGCGTTCTCATCAAGGGTTCTAACTACCTCGAAACGCTCGCCGACGTGGACACCGTCGTCTTCGACAAGACCGGCACGCTCACCAACGGCACGTTTTCGGTCGTGGCGGTGCACCCCGAGTCTGGCTATACCGAGCAGTCGTTGCTCGAGGTCGCAGCCCTTGCGGAGTCGTTCTCCGATCACCCCATCGCGCAGTCCGTGCGCGCCGCCTACCATGGCGAGGTCGACCCCAAGCGCGTAAGCGACTCCACCAACGACGCGGGCCATGGCGTGACGGCAACCATCGACGGCAAGCACGTCGTCGTTGGCAATGCCAAGATGCTTGCTGCGGCCGGTATCGACGCTCCCAATTGCGAGGTTGTCGGCACAATCCTCCACGTGCTCGTTGACGGCGTGTACGCCGGCCACATCGTGATTGCAGACACCGTTAAGGCCGATGCCGAGCAGACGATCCGCGACCTGCACGCCGCCGGCGTCAAGCGCACCGTCATGCTCACGGGCGACCGCGAGGAAGTGGCTGCTGCGGTGGCCAAGCAGCTGGGGCTCGACGAGTTCCACGCGCAGCTGCTGCCGGGCGACAAGGTCGAGCGCGTCGAGGCATTGCTGGCAGCCGAATCGGGCAAGGGCAAGCTCGCCTTTGTCGGCGACGGCATCAACGATGCGCCCGTGCTCACCCGCGCGGACGTTGGCATTGCCATGGGCGCTATGGGTTCCGACGCCGCGATTGAGGCCGCCGACGTTGTGCTCATGGACGACAAGCCGTCCAACATTTCCCGCGCGATCCGCGTGGCACGAAAGACCATGGCGATTGTCTGGCAGAACATCATCTTTGCGCTGGGTATTAAGTTGCTGATTCTGGTGCTTGCGGCACTGGGCATCGCCAACATGTGGCTTGCCGTGTTCGGCGACGTAGGCGTGGCGATCATCGCCATCCTGAACGCCATGCGCGCGATGGGTGTCAAGAACCTGTAGCGTTCGTGGGCTGTCCGGCCGGGACCGGGCTTGGTTTTGAAAACGTCCTCGCGCATGAGGCCCGTCTTTCCTGCTCCTGCGGAGCAACGGAAAGACGGGTCTCGCGCTGACGCTCCTATTTGGCAAGGTGTTTTTTAGAATTCATTTTGCGCTCGGCCTCG
>CAJLTA010000038.1 GCA_905209455.1 uncultured Collinsella sp. | reverse complement strand
AGCGGTCGGCGGGGCCATTGTGGCTCTTGACAGCGGATTGGGTCATATGAGCGAGAGGGGCCCTGGTATGGCAAGGTGACGTGAAACAAGGCGGCGCTGACCTTCTGGTCGCGCCGCCGAAGTTGAACGTCAGATTGCCGTGCCAGGGCCCCTCGCAGCGTCAAGAAGACCGCCGTTCGGTAGAACGGCGGAATCTAATTGTTCAGCATGCGGTCGAAGCTTCCCGAGTCGCCATCCCGATAGTCTGCGGTCATCAGAATCTCCTGCGGAATGCGCCCGCCCTCGCGCAGCACGTTGCGGAACTGCACGCGCGTAACCATGGGCAGATCCTTGATCGTCGCTGCCAGGTTCTGCGGCACACCCTGGTTGGCAGCCGCGGGCTCGCACTCTCCGCCGGCCTTCACGCGACGCTTATGCTCGGCGAGCATAGCGCGATACATGCCGGCATGCAGGCGAATCTCAACCACATTGGCATTGCGAGTCTGCTCGACGATGCGCGCGCCCTCGCGATCGATATCGCCCACGTAGTAGACGTAGTTAAAGCGATAGCCAATCTCGGCCAGATAATCGTCCAGGGCATGCGAGACGCTCGCTTTGCAGCCGCCGCCAAAAATCACGCCGCCCACTTTGATGCCAAAGAGCTTGGCATGTTTGCGTCCGCGCAGGAGCTTGACGATCTCGTCATAGGTATCCAGGTTCTCGACCATAATGAACGGCTTGTCGGCACCCAGCGTAAAGAAGCCCGTAAAGTGCACGGGGCGATTGGGGGCGACCTTGATCGCCTGCATGCTGATGCCCTTTTCGGTCATACGTCTGATCAGGCGCTCACCGTGCTTGCCGTCAAAAGCCTTCTCGTCGTTAAAGATCTGGTAGGCACGCTGGCGGCGCGAGGCAACCGGCGTATCGGCACCTCGGTTCTGCTCGATCCAAGCCTGGATGATTGCGATTTCCTCGGCAATCTTGCGGTTGGACATCTCGTTGTGCTGAGTGCGCTGCGGAGCCTTTTTGCCGTCCTTGCCCTCAACCTTTACGATCTGTGTCTGCTGCTCCTTGATCTTAGAGAGCGCCGTAGGCGTAGGGACAACTTTGAGCAGCTGCCTGCCTAAAACGCGGGCAAGGGCAAACGCCGAGACCTCGCCGTGGACTGCCGACTTGGGCTGCTGGGCAGCAGTATCTACTGCGGCAGACTCCGGCTTCTTCTGAGACTTGCGCTTAGAATCGCCTTGGGGATTGCGCTCGCGCTTCGGCATAGACGCCTGCTTCTGCGGACGATCGGACTTGCTCTCCTTCGCTGACTGGCGCTTAGGCTGCCCCGAAGAAACCTCGGCCTTCGCATCCTCGTTCTGCGGCGTGGTCTTCTCGGTTGCAGTCTCGGCATGGGAACTGCGGCCCCCACGATGGCGACGGCGGCGAGGCTTGCTCGACGCGCCCTGCTCCGTCTGCTCATCAGTAGGCTGCTGGCCCTTGGCCTCGGCATCAACCTCAAGCTGCGGCTCAACAGGCTTTTGCTCGCGAGCCACCGGCTCAACGGCCTTCTCGTCCTTCTCGCCCTGAGTGGTCGAAGCCGGTTCGCTCTTCTCCTGACGCCTTACGGGATACGCGCGCCCCGCAAAACCACGTCCGGGACGGCATGAACCCGGAGCCTTCTTGACCGGTTCATCGGACGCGTCAGCAGCCTCGACGGAATCCTGGACCTCGCATGCAATACCTCGCTGCTCGGCCTTAAAGTGGGCACCGCGGCGACGCTTGGGCTCCTGGATCTCAGCATGTTCTTGAGTGCGAGTCGGCTCCTGCATCCCGACGGGCTTTTCCTCGACGGCCTCGGCATCCGTCTCGCCCTTTTGAGCAACGGCGCGACGGAAGCGCTCCTGCTGGGCGCGGCGCTGCGCATCGCGCTTGCCACCCCCGCCAAAACCGCCGCGTCCTGCCTTGGCCGTAAAGGCACGCACGACGTTCTCATCGAGCAACTCATCGGTATCGACATGCCCACGCGGAGCAACTTCTTCCACAGCAGGCACGTCAGCGAAATCGTCGACGACAAAATCTTCGACGGACTCGGCAGGCTGCTCCTGGGCATCGCGGATCTCGGCATTGATGGTATAGAACGCCGGGCGCCCGTTAATGCCGCTACCCTCGATCTTGGTCACGATATTTGCCGCGATAAGCTCATCGCGCATCGCCTTGGTGTCACATTCCTTATCGACGGAGCGGAAAATTTGCGCCAGCGCGCTCGACTTGATCTTGAGCGCCTTGCGGCAAAGCAGGTCGTAGGCAACCAGCTTGGCACGCTCAGCAGAAAGCGATGTCTGGCTGCTCAGACGCTCAGCCAGGGCATCGACATTATTTTGGTTATCGGAATATACCGTCTTGGCCACGGGGCCCCTTTCATATGTACACATATACGTTTATATGGTACAACGCGCGCCCTTATCCATGCAAAACATCTGCGAGAACACTCGAGCACACTCGAGCGTCACCCACTTTTGCATGAAAAAAGACCGAGCCCGCGAAGTCGCGGACCCGGTCTTTCCGAGTCAAATGGATGGGAGATTCAACCCGTCCGACCGACTAGGCCTTGGCGGCCTCGGCGTCAGCGGGAGCCTCGGCGGCAGCGGCGCGACCGTACTCGGCCTTGCCCATCTCGGACCACTCGGGCTCCTCATCAGGCATGGAGCCAGCCTCCTTGCCGAAGAACTCCTTGAGGCAGTTGACGGCGACGATGAGGCCCAGGACCATCAGCAGGACGGCAAAGACGAGCTGCAGGCCCTTGGTGGCGGCGACGGAGACGGCGGCCGTGGTGGCGGTAGCCGGGATGGTGCCGAAGAAGCCGTAAGCCTGGACGGCGGCCATGCAGCCCATGGCGCTCTGGACCAGCGAGGTGAAGGTGCAGCAGAGCAGGAAGGCGACGGGCACGTAGAGCATCCAACCCTTGCGGCCGGTGCACTTGCAGAACACGGCGAGGGTGATCATGGTCATGCCGCCGAGCAGCTGGTTGGAAGCACCAAAGAGCGGCCAGATGTTGGCATAGCCACCAAAAGCGAGGGCGAGACCGGGAAGCAGGGTGACGACCGTGGCGAACCAGGGGTTGCCGAGGACCTTCATGTAGCCGGCCTTGGACTCGATGGCCAGGGCGTCGTTGGTCTGGGCAAAGAACTCGGAGAACGAGGTGCGGGCGATGCGGGCGACGGCGTCGAGCGAGGTCAGGGCCAGAGCGGAGACGTTCATGGTCATGAAGACGGTAGCGAGCGTGCCGTCAACACCGAAGGCCTGCATACCGCGGGAGATGCCAGCGGCGAAGATCTGGAACGGGGTGGAAGCGACACCGGCGTTGAGGGCGCCGGTACCGGCGGTGTTCATATCAGAGAACATGATGCCGGCAACGATGATGGCAAGGATGCCGACGAAGGACTCGACGATCATTGCGCCGTAACCGACCTTGACGGCGTCCTGCTCCTTCTCGACCTGCTTGGAAGAGGTGCCGGAAGAAACGAGGCTGTGGAAACCGGAGAGAGCACCGCAAGCGACGGAGACGAACAGGACCGGGAACATCATGCCGGAGGCAGTGGAGAAGCCGGTGAAGACCGGAGCGGTGATAGTGGCCTGACCGTTGACGCCCAGGACGACGATGCCGAGGACAGCGCAGACGATCATGACGATCATCATGATGGAAGTGAGGTAGTCACGCGGGGTCTTGAGCATCTGGATGGGCATAGCGCCAGCGAAGACCAGGTAGACCATGACGACGGCGAACCACTGGAACTTATCCAGGTAGACCGGAAACTGCATACCGACGGCGAACATGAGAACCATGAGGACCACGCCGGTGACGAACTCGGCAGCGCCGGTGAGGTTGAACTTCTTCTGGGCCCAACCAAAGGCGATAGCGACGAAGGTGAACAGGATGGAGATGGTACCAGCGCAGCCGGCGGCATAGGACTTGGTGAAGTCGATGGCACCGGTAGCAGCACCAGAAGCGTCAACGGCCGGGGTGAACATGAACGTCTTGCAGACCATGTCGGTAAAGGCGGCGATGACGATGATGCAGAACAGCCAGCAGAACAGCAGGAACAGGCGACGGCCGGTCTTGCCGATATACTTCTCGATGAGCTGAGCGAGTGACTTGCCGTTGTTCTTCATCGAAGCGTACAGGGCACCAAAGTCGTGGACGGCGCCAAAGAAGATGCCGCCGACGAGGACCCAGAGCACGACGGGCAGCCAGCCAAAGGCCATGGCGACGATCGTACCCGTGACAGGGCCAGCACCGCAGATCGAGCTGAACTGGTGCGAAAACGCAGTGAAGGCGGAGACGGGCGAGAAGCTGTTGCCGTCCTTCATGCGCTTGGCCGGCGTGAGGGCCTCTTTGTCAACGCCCCACTTGTTGGCCAGCCAGCGGCCGTAGCCCAGATAGCCGCAGGCGAGCACCGCCGCGGCCACAACCATGAGCAAAACTCCGTTCATTACATTTCCTCCTCTAAAAAGAACTTCCTAGACATAAAAAATGAGGACCGTCGGTTGCGCTCGACGGCCCTCATCTTCATCAGCCGCCCGTTATCGTACGGGCTAGCTGTATGTGCTAACCCGCATCAGATAATTACTACGCTGATAATGTTTAGCTGATGCGTGAACATGTCTAAGAAATCCTCTTCAATCATAATGTGAACGATCCGTGCGTGTTCACATCCCCCAGTGGTTGAAAAGGAGTATGAAACTTTAGTTACCTAAAGTCAACGCAAATATGTAATGAATTTTCAACTTTTTTTTGAATTTCTCGGTATAAAACGCCACTGACCTCGGACTTTACCCAACGACAGTTTTTGCTTGAGAGATGCTCCTCGGGGGCGGGGCGGGCGCCTGCCGCCATATATGAACTTTCCTGCTCGGACAGTCCTGCTCACGACGGAGGCCACATTAAGTGGCCTCCTGTTCGTGCGGAACTCGCGATAAAGTTCATATATGGCGGCAGGCGCCCGCCCCGCCCCCGAGGAGCTCCCATCCCAAATGTGCGGAGCAAAGCTCCGCACACCAACTTTTTCTTTCAGCCAAAGAACGCCGGAAATTCGACGCTGGATTGTTAACCTTGCTGGGCGTTGTCGACGCCAAACCAGCTCAGAAGCTACATCGATACAGAAAGGTCCCCGACCGGAGGGGCCGGATATAAGGTTTATCGCGAGTTCCGCACGCAAAGAAGGCCACTTAATGTGGCCTTCGTCTTGCGCAGGACTGTAGAGCAGGAAACCTTATATCCGGCCCCTCCGGTCGGGGACCGCGCCTTTGCGACTACAGCGTCATGTTCGGATCGGCGTCGACGTCGAACGGCGAGATTTCTCCTCGGTCGAATTTACGGCGGGCGACCTCCGCGATCATGGCGGCATTGTCGGTGCATGCCGAGAGAGGCGGCACCGTTACGCGAATCCCCTGACGTCCAAGCTTCTTGATCATCATCTCGCGCAGATGCGGGTTGGCCGAGACGCCGCCGCCGATGCAGTATTCCTTACATCCGGTAGCGTGCAATGCGTTTTTGGCCTTCTTGTACTGCACGTCAAAGACAGCCGCCTCAAACGAAGCCGCCAGATCGGGCAGGTGAATCGTGCGCCCGGCTTTGGTCTCCTGCTCGATGTAGAGCGTCACGGCCGTTTTAAGACCCGAAAGCGAGAAACGATAGTCTCCCCTGCTGTTAAGCGCACGGGGGAAATCGATCGCGCGGGGATTGCCCGTCTCGGCCAGCTTGGAAATGATGGGGCCACCGGGATAGCCCAGGCCCAACGCCTTGGCCACCTTGTCGAAGGCCTCGCCCACGGCGTCGTCGAGCGTCTCACCGAGCACCTCGTAGTCGCCCCATGCCTTTACGTGCACGAGCATGGTGTGCCCGCCCGAGACAAGCGTGAAGATGAACGGCGGCTTGAGGTCGGGCTGCGCCAGCAAGTTGGCAAACAGGTGCCCCTCCAGATGGTTGACGCATACGAGCGGCTTACCGGCAGCGTAGGCAAAGCCTTTGGCAAAGGCAACGCCCACCACGAGAGCGCCCACCAGGCCCGGACCCTGTGTCACGCCCACGGCGGCAAGCTCGCTGGGGGCAATGGCTCCACCCTCAAGACCAAGCGATGCTGCGGCATCCTCGAGCGCCGCATCCACGACACTCACAATCACCTCAACGTGTTTGCGCGAGGCGATCTCGGGCACCACGCCGCCAAAGCGGGCATGAAAATCAATCTGTGTCGACACCTGGTTGGCCAGCATATTGCCATCCGCATCGATAATCGCCACGGCCGTCTCGTCGCAGGAACTCTCGATAGCGAGCACCAGGCGGCGGCGCTCAATTTCGGCGCGCTCCCCCTCGGAGCGCCCAGGCGCAGGCAGCGGCCATACGCGCTGCTCTGCCGCCGTCGGCTCGGGCGAGGCGTTATCGACCGGAAGTACGAGGGGAAGTGGGGCCGTCATGACGATGGCGTCTTTGCCGACACCGTAGTAGCCACGACGACGACCCACCTCGGTAAAGCCCAGAGCGGCATAGAGCGCAATCGCGCCCTCGTTGCCGTCCTCGACCTCGAGCGAAGCCGTGGTGCAGCCGAGCATCTGGGCATCATAGCTCACATGCGACAGCAGCTTGCGGGCAATGCCCTCACGGCGATGTGCCGAGTCGACGGCGACATCCAGAATCTGCACATCACCGTCCACGACCATACCGCCGGCAAGGCCCAGCAGCTTGCCGTCGTCGTGTGCCACCCACCAACTGCGCGGCGCAGCGACGTCCTCGCCCAGTTCGGACAGGAACATGCCCGGCGTCCACGCCTCGTGTCCGGCACCTTCAAAGCAGGCAGCCTCTAGCGCGCTCGCGCCCTCGGCATCCGCCGCGCCCATGGGACGGAACTGCAGATGACGACCGGCGAGCTCATCGGCAACGCCCGTAATTTCGCTCTGCGCACTCTCGGCAAGACCAAGACGCTTGCGCTCGTTTTCCTCGGCATCCGAAAGGCGCGTGTAAATCGGCAGGACGCGAGCCGGATCGCCGTCACCCGCAGCGTGCGCGAGCAGCAAGCCCTCGCCCGAAGGCCACCACAGGTCGCGCTCCACGCAGCGGGCGGTCTCGTCCTCACCCAGCAGCTTGCCATAGCGCACGAGACCGTCACCGGTCAGCTGAACCTGGTCCCAGTCCGCTGCTCGGCGCCACTCATCGAGCGCCACGGCGGCCTTGACCACGTGTTCGCGCTCAAATTGACGCTCGGGACCCTCATCGCCCAGCATATATAGTGCCGGATATACCTCACCGCGCATGGCATCGGCCAAGATACCAAGCTTGCCGCGCACGCCAGCCTTCCACGCCGTCCAAGCGCAAGCGTCGAGCGTCGACACGCCCAGCAGTGGAACATTGGCACCGCGCGCGAGGCCCTTGGCAGTGGAGATGCCGATGCGCACACCCGTAAACGACCCCGGGCCGCGGCCGACCACGTAGTAACCAACATCGCTGCGATCCAGACCGGCTTGAGCCAGCACGCCATCAACGGTATTCACGAGCTCAACGTTGGCGTGACGGCGACACATGTGGTCGCCACTCACGAGCTTCGTCTCGCCCGTCTGCCCATCAATCCAGCTTGCCGCGCAGGCAAGCATGTCGGTCGAGGTATCGAGCGCCACCACCAGCGCGTTGTCGTTATGCAAGCTCATCTTGTACAGCCTTATCAATCAAATGGGAAAGCTCCATTGCGCGGTCACCGTGCGCCTCAAGCGTTATCGTTCGCACATCGCTGTCGCCCTCATCACGCTTGAGCGTCACCGAAAGATACTCATCCGTCAGCTCGTCCTGGAATTGTTCGCCCCATTCCAGCAGGCAAGCACCCTCATAGCCCAGCACATCGAAAATGCCCGTATCCTCGAGCTCGTAGGCATGCTCCAGGCGGTATAGATCAAAGTGAAACAGCGGAATACGACCTTGATCGTGAACGGCCATGAGCGCAAACGTAGGGCTCGTAACCATATGCCCATCGCCCAGCCCGCGCGAGACGCCCTTGGTAAAGTGAGTTTTGCCCACTCCCAGGCCACCGGTCAGGATGAGCACATCGCCGTCCTCAAGGCACGGTGCAATTAGCTCGCCAAAGTACTCCGTATCGGCAGCGCAAGTCGTTTTGTAAGTACCTACCCCCAGGCGCTCCAGGGACATATATGCTCCTTATTATTCCGAGGCGTCCTCTGGTGCGGGATGTCGCTCCAGATAATCGCCCAGCATCTTAAAGTCTTCCTCCAGCAGCTCCTGCCACGCCGGATTGCGCAGCGCTGCTGCCGGATGAAAAGTGGGCATTACTACAAAATGCCCCATCTGGTGGAACCTGCCGCGCAGCTTAGTAATACCAATCTCGGTCTTAAGCACAAAGTGTGTCGCGGGGTTGCCGAGCGTCACGATAATATCGGGCCAGATGCTTCGAATCTGCTCACGCAAAAACGGCGAGCAAGCCAGCACTTCCTCGGGACGCGGATTGCGGTTTCCCGGCGGGCGGCACTTAAGCACGTTGGCAATGTAGACGTCTTCGCGTTTGAGCCCCGCCAGCGACAAAATGCCGTTGAGGTCCTCGCCTGCCGCCCCCACAAAGGGCTCGCCCTGCAAATCCTCATTGCGGCCCGGCGCCTCACCAATAAACATCACGCGAGCGCGGGGGTTTCCCACGCCAAACACGATATTGTGACGCGACTGGTAGAGCTGGCAGAGGTGACAATCGCCCAGAACGGCCTCAATTTCCTCGAGTGCGACCTCACGTGGTGCCTGATGGGTATGGCCGGGGATGTGCATGACGCCCATAGCGGCTCCTACACGTAGACCTTGTCGAGACGCATGCCAAAGCCGCAGGCGACCTCGTAGTTAATCGTTCCGCGCAGTCGGGCCATCTCGTCCATAGTGATCTCGGCATCGCCATCGCGGCCGACAATGATCATCTCGTCACCATACTCGGCCTCGGGAATCTCGTGTGCCGGGTTGGACTGAATGGCGACCATAAACTGGTCCATGCAGATATTGCCAACCTGATGCACACGCTCGCCGCGATACAGCACATCCATACGATTGGAAAGCGTACGCGATAGGCCATCGGCATAACCGATCGGCAGCGTGCAGATCTGAACGCGCGTACGCGGTACGCGGTAGGTAAAACCGTAGCCCACGCCCTCACCCATCGCAGGGTGTGCCACGCGCGTCACACGCGCATGGACGCTCATAACGGGATCAAGCTGCATCACGCGGCCACTCAGCTCGCACGGCTGCATGCCATACAAGCCAACGCCGGCGCGGATCATATCAAAATGCATCGAGGGGTCAAGCATCGAGGACGGCGTGTTGGCGCAGTGCACGATACCGCACTCAAAACCCGCATCCTTAATGGCCTGAACGGCCTCGGTAAAGCGTTGACACTGCAGCTTGTAGTCCCAGCCCGAAGGTTCATCGGCCGTGGCGAAGTGCGTAAATACGCCGTCGCACTGAATACCGCGATGGAAATTTATACCGCGGACAAAGTCGAGCACCTGCGTGTAGTGAACGCCGATACGATTCATGCCCGTCTCGATGGCGAGATGATACTTGCCCACTTTGCCCGCCGCGACGGCACATTCGCCATACGCAAGAGCAAAGTCAGACGTATAGACCGAGGGCATGATATCAAACTCGAGCAACGTCGGAATGGCCTCGATAGGCGGCTCGCTTAGGATGAGGATGGGCTTCGTAATCCCGCCCTGTCGGAGCTCAACGCCCTCGTTAACCGTCGCCACGGCAAACATGTCGGCACCGGCCGAATACATGATCTTGGCGCACTCAACAGCTCCATGACCATAAGCATCGGCCTTGACCACGCAGCACAGGCGCTGACGTGGATTCAGCAAGATCTTATAGGCCCTCGTGTTGCGACGGAGCGCCCCACGGTCGATCTCGACCCAGGACCAGCGCGTCAAATCGGCTTTATTCATGATTAGTCATCCGACCCTTCGTCCATGATTCCCAGATCTTCGAGCGCATCCTTTGCCGCCAGCTCCATGGCAGGACCGATCAAGTCGATAAGATCGGTCGCGATAACGCTCTTCTCACCATACTCCGTCGCCGCGGCAAAACCGGCGTAGCTGTGAAGTGCGACGGCGTACGAATACAGCAACTCCCAACGATCCATCTCGTCGCGCATGGTGGCAAGCGTGCCGGCCAAAATACCCGCGAGAACATCACCCGAACCGGCAGTTGCCAGAGAAGCCGGACCCGAGAGCGGCAGCAGTACACGCTCAACGCCACAGATAGCCGTCGTCGGCCCCTTGGCAATGACCACCAGATTGTCGGAGCCTGCAGCCCAGACAACCTTCTGCGCGGCTGCAATCGCGGTACCAAGGTCGTTCACCTCGTCACCGGCAACCAGACGCGAAAGCTCACGATAGTGCGGCGTCATAACCAACGGCTGCTCGCGACGATACATCTCGGGGTTACTATCAATACCGTCAATGGCAATCTTAGCAAGGCAGTTGAGTGCATCGGCATCCAAAATAAGCGGTACATCAAGCTCGAGCAAGCCCGAAACCACCTGCATAGCGCCGGCAGACGTCGTCATACCGGGACCGCACAGTACGCAGCTGTACTTCTTTGCAATCTCGCACACCGTCATGCGCGCAGCGGCGCCAAAGGAGCCGCGGGAATCAGACGGAATAGCAAAGACGGGAATCGAAGGAAGTGCCATGCGAATAAGATTAGCGCAGGCGTCAGGAGCCGCGACTGCCACGTAACCAGCACCCGCGCGAGCTGCAGACTTGGCCGCCATAATGGCAGCACCAGGATATTGCGCAGATCCGGCGACAATAAGCACAGAGCCACGGGAATACTTATCGATATTCGTAGGAAGTGGAGCAAAGTAATCAACTAAGTCACCGGGCTCGACAATCTCGGCGGCGTGGTCGACATCATCGATGACCTCGTCAAGACGGTCGTAAAGATTGCCGCAGATCAAATCGCCAGCATACTCAGGACCATCAGCGCTATACAGACCAATCTTGGGCGCAATCATCGTCACCGTATGCTCGGCACGAATGCAGTCGTCATCAACAACGCCCGTCTCGGCATTCAGGCCCGAGGGGACATCAATGGATACGACACAATCGGCGCATTCATTGACCGTAGGAATCCAGATGGAGAACGGCGCACGCAGATTCCCGTGGAAACCGGTACCAAAAATGGCATCGACAACAACATCGGCCTTATCGATCAAAACCTCGAGTTCGTCACGCGAAGGGCCGACGCAAACGTGCACATCGCGGCCGGCAGTACGACGAGCAACATGACGTGCCAGAGCAGCAGGAATCTCATCCGGTTCAACCGGAGAAACGATATCCACGTCCACACCCTTATGGCTCAGGATATCGGCGGCAACCCAACCGTCGCCGCCATTATTACCAAAACCGACCAGAACGAGAACCCGATCGGGATTGAGCTTCAAGACCTCGTTGGCGGCAAACTCACCCGCTAGCTCCATAAGCTCGGCCTTCGAAGTCCCTTCGCGTTCGATGATATCCTCGAGACGAACGACTTCTTCGGTACTCAAAACCGGTTTCATCTATGCTCCTAGCGTATCTTGCGAAGCATCGCCCAGGTGCTCCGTCAATGCTGAATTCTGCAGCTGCTCAAGCTCATCTAAAACAGAGCGAGCCTCTTTAAATGTCTGCGCAACGCGTTTCTTGGTGCTCACCTTTTCATCTTTTGGCTTAGGCCGAGCATCTTCGGTAATCGCGATGGCATTCGCAACGGCTAAGTCTCCTGTAAGCGTAATGGAAAGAGCGACCTCAACAACACCCAGCTCATGAGCGATCTCGAGTGCACGGCCCGAAAGCAGCGCCTTCGGTTTGCCGAGTTTATCACGCGTTACCGAAACATCCTTGCGACCCACGCCTTGACTAAAACCCGTGCCGAGAGCTTTAAGCACCGCCTCGCGCGAAGCAAAGCGGCTCGCATAGTGAGCAGCGGGACGCGATGATGCATCGCAATACGCACGCTCTTCTTCGGTAAACACACGCCGAGCAAACGACGGCGTCTTTTCAAGAATTGATTTCATCCGGGAAATCTCGACGATATCAACGCCGATACCAGCTTCAGCCATGTTCACCTCCATATCGCACAGACTAAGTTATTGTAGCCCGTTCACAGAAGATGCGACAAACGAGGGTTATAAAACACAGCTACTATGTGAGACAAAAGCCCGTAAACGAAAAAAGGGGGAGGCCGCGAGGCCTCCCCCTTCCAAGTTCAAGCGTACGGCTCGG
>CAJLTA010000037.1 GCA_905209455.1 uncultured Collinsella sp. | reverse complement strand
TCATGCCGTCCTCTTTGAATGACAAGTTGTCGCTCTGGCGCCCGCGCAGCGTCGACTGGTCCGCCGTTCGTTAGAACGGCGGAACTGAGGGCAGCGTCGAGCCGTTACGCGGTTTGGTAAAACCGCGTAACTACCTAACTACATCAAGTTGCAAACAGCCGCCGCGAAGGCAACGGGGTCCTCGGGGAGGATGCCCTCGACCAGCAGGGCCTGATCGTAGAGCAGACCAGAGTACTGCTTGATCTTGTCGGCGTCGCCTGCCTTCTGGGCAGCGACAAGCTTGTCAAAGACCGGGTGCTTGGCGTTGAGCTCGAGCACGCGTTGGCTCTTGGGCATGCCGTCGGGCGCGCCCTCGGGTCCCTTCTGGAGCACCTTCTCCATCTCGAGCGAAAGTGGGCCCTCGGTGGTGATACAAGCGGGGGCATCGGTCAGGCGCGCGGAGACGGCGACTTTCTCGACCTTGTCACCGAGCGCCTCCTTCATAGCGCTAAAGAGGTCCTCGTTCTCCTTGGTGGCGTCCTCGGCCTCCTTCTTCTCGTCCTCGGTCGCCAGGTCAAGATCACCGGTCGCAACGTTCTTGAGCTCTAGATGACGATCCTCGACCTCGGGCTCGGCACCGTCGGCCACAGCCTTCTCGGCAGCCTCGCGGGCAGCATCGTCCTCGTAGATCTTGGGCATATCGGCGGCAACGTACTCACGCATAGCCTGGAACGTGAACTCATCCACATCCTGCGTCAGCAGCAGCACGTCATAGCCGCGGTCGAGCACGCCCTTTACCACGGGCATCTTGGCCAAGCGCTCACGCGAGTCGCCGGCGGCGTAGTAGATGGCCTTCTGATCCTCAGGCATGCCCTTGGCATACTCGGCCAGGGTAATCATCTTCTGTTCCTTGGCAGACCAGAACAGCAACAGGTCGGCGAGCTCATCGGCCTTCATGCCATAGCTCGAGTAGATGCCGTACTTAAGACCGCGGCCAAAGTTCTCAAAGAACTTCTCGTAGGCCTCGCGGTCGTTGTCACGCATATCCTCAAGGTCGGCGGTAATCTTCTTTTCCACACGCTTGGCGATGGCCTTGAGCTGACGGTTCTGCTGCAGCGTCTCGCGCGAGATGTTGAGCGACACGTCGGCGGAATCCACGACGCCGCGGACAAAGTTGTAGTAGTCGGGCAGCAGGTCGTCGCACTTCTCCATGATCAGGACGTTGGAGCTGTAGAGCGCCAGACCCTTCTCGTAGTCCTTGCTGTACAGATCGAACGGCGCGCGTCCCGGCACAAACAGCAGGGCGTCATACTCGAGCGTGCCCTCGGCGTGGAAGCTGATGGTGCGCGCAGGATCGTCAAAGTCGTGGAACGTGGACTTGTAGAACTCGTCGTAGTCCTTCTGCTCGACATCGGAGCTGTGCTTCTTCCAGATCGGTGTCATGGAATTGACGGTCTCGAGCTCCTGGTAGTCCTCGTACTCGGGCTTGTAATCGTCGCCGGCGTCCTCGGGCTTGGGTTTCTGGCGGCTCTTGGACACCATCATCTGGATCGGGTAACGCACATAGTTACTGTACTGCTGAATCAGGCTCTTGAGACCCCACTCGGTCAGGAAGCGATCGTAGGTCTCGGCCTCGCCGTCGGCATCGAGCTTCTCGTTCTCGCGCAGCGTCAGGATGACATCGGTACCGTGCTCGGCGCGCTCGCCGTCCTCGATGGTGTAGCCCTCAAGACCGTCGGATTCCCACACATGGGCGACATCCTCGCCGTAGGCGCGGCTGACGACCTTCACATGGCTGGCGACCATAAAAGCCGAGTAGAAGCCCACGCCAAACTGACCGATGATGTCGACATCGGAGCCCTGCTGCTCGGCGTTCTCGGTCTTAAACTCCTCGGAGCCGGAATGGGCGATGGTGCCCAGATTGCGCTCCAGCTCCTCGGCGGTCATGCCAATGCCGTTATCCGAGATGGTAATGGTGCGGGCGTCTTTATCAAAGGAGACGCGAATGGCCAGGTCGCCCTGGTCGATCTTGACGCTCGGGTCCTGCAGGCTCTTAAAGTTGAGCTTGTCGACGGCGTCGCTCGCGTTAGAGATAAGCTCGCGCAGGAAGATTTCTTTATTGGTGTAGATGGAGTTGATCATGAGGTCGAGCAGTTTTTTGCTCTCGGTCTTAAATTGACGCATGTGCAGTCCTTTCGCGCTACCCCTGTCCGCAAAAACGGCTCGGTCGCCCGAGCCGCATCGCAGACCTGCTATGTTCAGACTTAGATTTTATAACCCATTAACGCGCATATATACATACGGAATCGAAAAACTGTATGTCCGAGCGCTCTGATGCGCCAATTGCCAAGGAGTGTCCCAAACTGCCGGCAGGAAAGGAACGTTCCTATCTGCCATCTACGCGCTTGGCCATCCAGGCATGAGGCTGGCCCTCGTCTTCGTAGTCCACCGGGGCAATCTGCGTGTAGCCCGCCTTGGCATAGAGCGGCAGCACGTATTCCTGAGCATGCAGCTTAATGAGCTTGGCGCCGGCATCACGCGCGCACGTATCACTGGCCTCGACAATCTTGCTCGCCAAACCGCGACGGCGCATGCTCGGCAGCACGGCCACGCGCCCCATAATGTAGGTCTCCCCCGCCGCGACACCTTCGTCCAAGTCGCACGCCGGCGACACCGGAGCCTCTGCGTCAGCCGCGCGCTCAAGCTCTTCGGGAAACACGCGCGAGCAACCGGCAAGCTCGCCGTCTACATAGAGCGTCACATGAATGCAGTTCGGATCCTCGTCGATAGCGTCGAACTCATTCTCGTAGCCCTGCTCGTCCATAAAAATGACGCGGCGCACCAACGCCGCGTCATCAAAGCATCCCGTCTTAAGTTGGATATCCATGGCTGCCCTTTCATTCAATGCGAACGTTAGGGACAGATTTTAGCGAAAATGAGCTCCGCGTACGCTAAACTTCGCGCGAGCCTTCGCCAGGCAGTCGTAATGACCCACGTTATGGGCATCGCTCGCGATGAAGCTGTACAGGTTCTGATCGAACAGGCGCTGTGCCGGCTTTTTCTCGCGACCAAAGCGACCGCCGGCAATAAAGTCCGCCGAAGCCTGCAGCTTGCAGCCCATATCGACCAGGCGCTCCGCCACGCTTACATCCTTTTGAACCGCACGATAGCGCTCAGGATGAGCGATGATCACCTGGTAGCCACGGCACTGCAAATCGTAAATCGTGTTCTCGTACTCTCTAAACGCATACGCATCGGCATGTGTCGAAAGCTCGAGCAGAAACTCGTTGGTTCCATCGAAATGCAAGTGCTCCGCGGCATCGATACCAAGTTCAACGAGCTTTCGATGGTTGACCTCGAAGCCCATCTGGAGCGGAAAACCGTCAGCGTTATCACGCAGCAGCTCAAAGGCATCCCACATCTTGTCGTAATCAAAATAGGGATCACGGCAGTGAGGAGTGCAAACGATTCTGGTTACACCGGCCCGCTTGGCAGCCTCGAGCATCGCCAAGCTCTCATCGAGATCGGCGGCGCCGTCGTCTACACCCGGCAAGATATGGCAATGAATGTCACGCATAGGTCAGCCTTAATCAACTAAACGTTTGCTCGGTTGGTGAAGATGCCCTTTTTGGAAGTCCCCTGATCGTCGGAGCCCTTCTTAACCTTCTTACCGTCCTTGGTGTAGTAGGAGTAGTAGTACTCGCTGGTCTCGGTCTCGCAGTAGTTCATGACGGTACCGATGAGCTTGACCTTCTCGGACTTCTTAAGCTGGCCGATAGCGTTGAGTGCCTCCTCGCGCTTGGTGAAGTCCTCGCGCACCACGAACAGCGTACCGTCGGTCAGGCTGGCAATCTCGGCAGCATCGATGAAGGTGCCGACCGGGGGAGCATCAAAGATGACGTACTGGAACTTGGCGGACAGTGCCTTTACCAACTTGGCAAAGCGGTGAGAGACGATGATGTCGGCAGGATTGGGAATATGCGGCTCGGCATCGAGGAAGTAGAAGTTCTTCTGACCCGTCTCGACAATTGCCTGGTCAATGGAGATCTGCTCGGAAAGGACCGCATAGAGTCCGCCGCGCGAACGAACGCCGAGCATATCGGAAAGGGACCTGCGGCGCATATCGGCCTCGACCAGGAGCACGGACTTGCCGCTCGTGGCGATAGCCTGGGCAAGGTTGATGGAAACCGTAGACTTGCCCTCGTTGGGAATCGAGGACGTGACGGTAATGGTGCGAATGGGGTCGTCCACGCTCGCAAAGCGGATGTTGGCCAGAAGGGTCTTGGCGGCATTCTGTACAACGAGCTTATCGGTGTTCTTTGCCTTAGCCATGCCTATTTACCACCTTTCATAGCCGGAATTCGGCCAACAACGGGAATGCCCAGGAGCTCTTCTGCCTCTTCGGCACCGCGGATGCGGGTATTGAGCATGTCTGCCAAAACGACATAGGCAACTGCGATAAAGATACCGGCGAGGAACGCGACAGCAACGTACAGCATACGCTTGGGACCGCTGGGGGCTTCGGGGGTCTTAGCCTCGTCGATAACGTTGATGCTCTGGGCAGCGCCGACGTTCTGAGCGACCGTACTCACCGAGCTGGCCATGGCCTTTGCGACCTTAGCCGTCTCCTTGGCATCGGTGCCGGTAACCGAAAGCGTAATGACACGCGTGGTGGTCTCGGAGGAAACAGACACCTTGTAGTCATCCAGATCGGTGAGGCCCAGTTCATTGGCTGCGCCGCTCTTAACGCTATCGCTATCCAGCAGCGTGGCGATATCGTTGGAAAGCATCTGACTCGCCGAGAGATCGTTGTAGCTCATCTGACCGCTATCGTCGGTCTTGGCGAGAATGTACATGCTCGTCGTCGCGGTATAGGTGTTGTCCATCGCAACGAAGGACACGATGCCCATGGCGATCGCGCAGACCACCGGAAGGGTGATGACCAGCTGAAGGTGCTTCTTCAGCAGCTGGAACAGTTCGAGAAGGGTCATGCAGCTTGCCTTTCATTTCCCCAGTTCGGATTGACAAAACTGTCCGTATGTTATCGCATCTTTTTACCGAGACCAAACTCTATACATAAGAAACAGGCTCTCCTGTAAAAATGTCGGAAGCAATCGTAAAATTGCACAACAACGCCGCACCCGAAAGTCAAATGCGGCGTCTGCATCAATATCTATGTTATATCGCTATGCGAATGGCTCGTCCTGCTGTATGGGAAACGTCACCGTAATGGTGGTTCCCACGCCCAACTCGCTCGACAGATCGAGCGTGGCGTGATGATACAGGGCCGCATGCTTGACAATGGCAAGCCCCAGACCGGTTCCGCCGCGTGCCTTGGACCTACTCTTGTCCACGCGATAGAACCGCTCAAATACCTTGCCCTGTTCTTCAGGCGCGATACCGATTCCCGTGTCGGCGACCGCAAGGAACGGATGGCCTTCGTCGTTGGTGCCGCACTGCAGCGTAACCGTACCGCCGGGTCGATTGTAGCGGATGGCGTTGCTTGCCAGATTATAGATGAGCTCGTCAATCAAGCGCGACACGCCCTCGATGACCACAGGCTTGGTCTCATGACTTATCGTCACATTCGCCTGACGGGCGACCTGTTCAAGACGCTGCTCGACCGCGTAGATGGCACGCGAGAGCTCAATAGGCTCCGTGGACCCAATGGGCACCGCCTCGCCCTCAGCTGCACGCTCGGCCTCGTCCAAGTTAGACAGCGTAAGGATATCGTTGACAAGCGCTGCCAAGCGGCCCGCCTCACGATAGATGCGACCGCCAAAGTTGCGCAGGTCGCCCTCGCCCTCGACCATGCCGTTTGCGATGAGCTCGGCATAGCCCGAAATCGCCGTAAGCGGCGTCTTGAGCTCATGGGTGATATTCGCCGTGAACTCGCGGCGCATACGGTCGTTGTCCGCCAGCACCGCCATTTGGCGCTTGAGCTCCTGGCGCTGCGACTCAATACGCTCAAGCATGGGGACCATCTCGGCATAGGCGTGCTCATAGCTACGGCGTGGGTGGTCCAAATCCACCTCTTGCAAAGGCGCGATGATGGCACGGGACTCGCGGCGCGCCATAAAAAACGAGAGTACCGCACCCGCTGCTGCGATAAGCAGCATCGGCGCCACCATCGACAGCAAAATCGCCGCAACGCCAGGCTGGGCCTGCGCCAAGCGGACAACCTGGCCGTTATCAAGGGCGACGGCGCGATACAGCATAATCTCGTCGAGCGTAGAGCTTGCGCGCTCCGCGGAACCCGAACCACTCTCAAAGGCCTCGATGACCTCGGGGCGATCGCCATGGTTGGGCAGTGTGGAAGGCGACGCCTCGTTGTCGTAGGCAACCGATCCATCCTTGTTAATCAGCGTGATGCGCAAGTCCTCTCGATCGAGGCTACGCAAGAACGGGATGGGCTCCTGCTGCTCGTCGAGGGCGGCAGCAATGAGCTCGGTTTCTTGCGCCAGGTTGGCACTCGTGGCATCCGCCAAGGTGTTTTGCACAAAGAACGCACCCAGCACCGTAAACGCCACGATAACCGCCATGGCGCAGACAAAGATCGTCACAAAAACGCGGTGCGACAGCGTATGTTTTCCCTGGGGGGCGAAGACCACGGGTTACTCCTCCGATGCGGTGGCCGCGGTGTCGTCACCTTCGGCACCATCACCGGCAGAAGGCTCGGCCAAGCGGTAGCCCACGCCGCGCACGGTCTCGATGGCGCTGGCATGCTCGCCCAGTTTTTGGCGAAGCGTCTGCACGTGCACGTCAACGGTGCGCGAACCGCCGTCGAAGTCCCAGCCCCACACGCTCTGCAGCAACGACTCGCGGGTAAAGACCACGCCGGGCTTGCGCATGAGGTACTCGAGCAGGTCGAACTCGCGCAGGGTGAGCTTAAGCGACTCGCCGGCAACAGTCACCTCACGATGGCTGGGCGAGAGCACGATGTCGCCCACGCTGAGCACATCGCTTGCCTGTTTGACCATGCCGCCGCGACGCAGCAGTGCGCGGCAGCGGCTGGCGAGCTCCATGAGCGAAAACGGCTTAGTCAGGTAATCGTCGGCACCGCCATCGAGCGCCATCACCTTGTCGAGCTCGGTATCCTTGGCGGTAAGCATCATGATGGGCACCGTCGCCGTCAGGCGATCGGCACGCAGTCGACGCATAATCGCCAAGCCATCGGTATCGGGCAGCATGATGTCGAGCAGGACGGCATCGGGTACCCGTCGCGCCACGGCAGCCTTAAACTCACCGTCGCACGAAAAGCCTTCGGCCTCAATCCCCTGCTTGCGCAGCGCATAGACCGTCAAATCCCTGATGTTGTCATCGTCCTCGACGTAATAGATCATGTTGAACCCCTTTGCGGCCGGCATGACCGCATCTTAACCCTAAAGGTACCTTTACTAGATGGTATCAGCCAAAACGCCCCGTCAAATAATCCGCCGTGCGCGGATCGGTCGGATTCTTGAAGAGTTGCGCGGTGGGCGCGTGCTCCACCAGCTCACCCAGCAAAAAGAATGCGACCGAATCGGAGATACGCGCCGCCTGCTGCATATTGTGCGTAACGACCACGAGCGTGCAGGTCTCTTTGAGCTCGCAGGCCAGCTGCTCCACCACCAGCGTCGACACAGGGTCGAGTGCCGAGGTCGGCTCGTCCATCAGCAGAATGTCGGGCTGCACGGCAAGTGCGCGGGCGATGCACAGGCGCTGCTGCTGTCCACCCGAAAGACCCAGGCCCGACTCCTTGAGCTTGTCCTTGACCTCATCCCATAGCGCAGCGCGACGAAGGGAATCCTCGACCAGCCCATCCAGCACAGCGCGATCGCGCACGCCCATGCCGCGCGGCCCATAGGCGACGTTGTCGTAGATGCTCATGGGAAACGGGTTGGGGCGCTGGAACACCATGCCCACGCGCTGGCGCAAACGGCAGATGTCGTAATCGCCCAGGATATCTTGACCATCGAGCGCAATCTTGCCCTCGATGCGGCAATCCTTGATGCCGTCGTTCATGCGGTTAAAGCAGCGCAGCAACGTGGACTTTCCGCAGCCCGAAGGCCCGATGAACGAGGTGATCTGCTTGTCGCGGATCTTGATATTCACGTCCTTGAGCGCATGATGGTCGCCATAGAACAGGTCGAGGCCCTCGACATCGATGCGCGTCGGCGAGGCGGCAAGATCCTCTGCCGTGGGGCGAGTCGCATCCCCAACCTCGCGCTCGTGCGCGGCCTCGGCCTGCGCTTTCATGAGTTCTTCAAGCTCCGTGGGCTCCACAGCCGCAGCAGCCGTCATACCGCATACCTCCACATCGATATCAATTCAGCAGTATCGATAGTAGGAATCGCGGCTCATATGCACGTGAGCGCATTGTCAAGTGTTTGTAAGGGCACACTGGCTATGCGGCGGGCAGCTCGATGGTGAATATCGTGTGTTCGGGCGTCGATTCACATGCAACGGTACCGCCGTGCGCGCATACGATCTCCTTGGCGATGGCAAGCCCCAGTCCAGCGCCGCCGCGATTGGTCGCACGCGCCGCATCCAGGCGATAGAACTTCTCAAAGATCACCTTGAGCTTTGCCTCAGGGATGGGATCGCCCTGATTGATAAAGCGCACGCGCACGCCACCGCCGTCCCGGCGTCTGGCCTCGATCGTGATGGTCGAGCCCTCATAGCTATAGGCAACGGCGTTTTTCATGATGTTGTTGAACACGCGAGCCATCTTGTCGCCATCCACGAGCACCGTCAGGTCCTCGCGAATATCAACTTGGGCTTCCTTATGCTGCTCGTTGAGGATGGGATAGAACTCGTCAGCCACCTGAGCCAGCAGCAACCCCAGATCAACATAGCCGCGCGTGAGCACGATATCGTGGAAGTCAAAGCGCGTGATATCGAAGAACTCTTCGATGAGTGCATCGAGCCGGTGCGCCTTGTCGAGCGCCACGCCCGTAAAGTGCGCACGTTGCTCAACCGGCAGCTCGGGAGCCTCTTGCAGCAGCGAAAGATAGCCCACCACACTGGCAAGCGGGGTGCGTAGGTCATGTGCCAAGTACGTGACCAAATCGTCCTTGCGATGAGACTCGTCACGCAGAGCTTGCTGCACCTTGTGCTCACGGTCACGCACGCGGTTAAGGGCGCCCTCGACCTCCAAGAAGTCGCCGTCAATGTTGTCCCAGGTGTCGGGGTGATCGATCAGGCGATCTTGAATACGAGCGGCCAGCACACAATCGGCATGCTGCTCGCCCTGCTCGTAGCCCTGGTAGTACAGGGCGCGGCCGCACAAGAACAGCACGCACACGGCAAGCGCCAGCACAAAGCCAAGCATGTTGAATACAAAGCCGGCATCGAACAGCACCGGCCCTTCAATGCCGCCGAGCGCCATGGCGCCAATCGCCAACGTCATGGCCCACGCGGCGCCGCCAATCACCACGCAGCGGCGAACGATCTCAAATCGATCGATCAGCAAAAAGCCGATAAGCAGCACCGCCAAGATTCCGGCGATGTTATCGATGCCAATCAGCAGCAGGCTCAGCAAAAAGAGCAGCACCGTTGCAAGCGCGCGGTTGTCGACGACCGACCTCACGTATTCAAAGAGTCGATCGGGCACCTCGAATGCCTGCCTATCGTCTTTTGTCATATCCACTTCCCCACCATCAAAGGCGCTATTCGATTATGTAGCCGACGCCCCAGACGTTTTTGATAAAGCGCGGCTTTTGTGCGTCGTCGCCGATCTTTTCGCGCAGGTGGCGAATGTGCACCATCACCGTATTGTTGGAGCCGGGCATAAAGTCCTCGTTCCACACCGCGCGGAACAGGTCCTCCACGGCCGCCACGCTGCCGCGATGCTCGACCAGATACAGCAAGATGGAATACTCGATGGGCGTGAGGCGAACCGGTGAACCGTCCACTGTCACGGAACGAGCATCGCGGTTGATCTCCAGGCCGTCGAGCTGAATGGTCGGCGACTCGGCCGCCTGTGCACGGCTACCGTAGCTGGTGTAGCGGCGAAGTTGAGCGTGCACGCGCGCGATGAGCTCCAGCGGACGGAACGGCTTAACCACGTAATCGTCCGCGCCAAGCGAAAGGCCCTCGATCTTGTCTTGCTGGGCATCGCGCGCCGTCAGCATGATCACGGGATAGGTATGGCTGGAACGGATTGTACGCAGCAGCTCAAACCCATCGATATCGGGCAGCATGACATCCAGCAGCGCCAGATCGAACTCCTGCTCCAAGATTGCCTTGGCGGCATCGGCCCCGCTATAGGCAATCTGGACATCAAAGCCCTCTTTTGTAAGGTAGATACCAACCAAGTCGGCGATGGCCTTTTCGTCATCAACTACCAAAATGCGCTCGTTCATGCGTGCTCCTCTCGCGCTCCATTATGCCCGAGGCGACGCATGCCACACACAACAAGCGTGGGTGATTAAGTCGGCCTTAAGCACCCTTGTGCCCGTTCGGGCGCGGATGTGGGCCACGCACGCACGCGATGATCGCCGACGCCGGCAAACGATATACTCTAGTTCCAGAAGAGACCATCCCGTCGAAAGCGAAATCCGTGAAGTCCCTCACCTCTTTTGCAAAGCGCTCAGCCCAGCTTGCCGCCGGCTTTGTCTGCGCTATCGCCCTTGCCGCTGGCGTGCCCACCGTCGCCGGCGCCCAAGTGCTCACGACCGACAATGTTTGCGGCAAAACCGCCGATGCGCGCGGCATCACGGCCGAAAACCTGCCCGATATCGATGCGACCAATGCCCTCGTCATGGGCAAAGACGGCACCGTCTACTATGCCCGTGGCGCCGATGAGCAGGTCAAGATCGCCTCGATCACCAAGGTCATGACCGCGATCCTAACCGTCGAGAATTGCAAGATGGACGAGAAGGTCACGGTAAGCAACGCCGCAGCCACCGTGGGTAATTCGACCGCCGGCTTGCTCGAAGGCGACGAGCTTACCGTGGAGCAGGCACTGCGCGGCCTGATGATTCCCTCGGGCAACGACGCCGCCATCGTGCTCGCCGAATATGTGGGCAAGAAGATCGACCCTAAGACCAAAGACGCCGAGGCCACATTTGTGAAGGCCATGAACGAGCGCGCTAAGAAGCTCGGCTGCACCGGTACGCTTTTTGAAAACCCGCATGGTCTGGACTTTGATGAGTGGGCTGGCGATATGCACTCAACCGCACATGACGTGGCGCTGATGATGCAGGAGGCCATGAAAAACGACACGATCCGCGAGGTCGTAGCGAGCGAGGATTCCTGGATCGAGGTCACGGGCGCCGACGGCACCGACCATTCGCATTCCATGGACACGCATAACTATTTGCTGGGCCAAGATGGCAACATCGGCGGCAAGACCGGCACCACCGACGACGCGGGCTATTGCTTTACGAGCGCCTACAACCGCGACGGCGACGAGATCTACACCGTCGTTTTGAACTCCACCACCACCGACCAGCGCTTTACCGATACCGCAACCCTTGCCAATTGGTACTACGGCCACAAGGTCACGGTCGCGATCGCCAACACGCAGGAAAAGACCGCCAACGGCAACCCGCTTATGGCACGCATTAGCCAGACAGATTGGACGGACAAGACAATCGACGCCACGCTCGCCGATCCCACGGCGCAAGCGACCGTGTTTTCTCTTGCCGGCGAGGTGACCGAAAAGGTTAGCTACGACGATCTTTCGGGCACGGTGCATGTGGGCGACAAGGTAGGCAGCGTTACACTCAAGCAGGATGGCACCAAGATTGCCGTCGTGGATTTGGTTGCCGACGAGGAAGGCTCGGGGCCGAATCCCATTGAATGGCTGCTCGTGAAGCTCGATCGCTTGGGCCGCCGCATCGACAACCGCCCACTTGCGGCAGAGAGCGAGACCGTAGCCAAGGCTCCTGAGGTGTAGGGCTGGGGGAACATTACATTTGAGATTGGAGAGGCGTCCAACGGGCGCCTCTTTTTGAATACCTCTTAAACGGGATGCGTCAGAATCACCAAAGCGACATTGCTAGCCGTTTACCTTCGCTGTGTCTTTTCGGACCTTGAAAACGGGTCCACCGGGCATGCTAGTAGATCCTTTCGACCTCCTTGGTCAAGGCCCTGAAAAGATCCCCAGCTGAGGGGTCTGCCCCAGGACACAGCGATTGCCAGGCACCCGTTTCTCCGATGGTGCCCGCACTCGTCATAACAAGATCGTCGCTCCGCCTGCGAATGGAGACACTAACGGAGCGGCCATTATGGAACCCATGGATATCGACTTTATTTATGCGCCCATCAGCTAGATAACTAATCATGACATTGATGCTGTCACCATACTCCGGCAATTCGAAGCCGTGGGAATCCATCAATAGCTTCACGTCCTGATGGTAAATGCGGGCCTCGACGACATTCTTGGGTATCTTCCCCGTCTTTGTTGGAGAGCAAAAGCTGATGCTTGGCTCCTCTTCGCTCATGCCTCGGTCAAACCTAAGCATGCACGGGCATACCGACTCAATGGTTCGCAAGGCGTCCGCCGCGACCTTTTCCTCGGTAAACATCTCCACGTCGATGCCGTTTTCTTCCATATAGGCACGGTTTTTACGTTGAAGCTCTAGCCGAGCCGCAGCCTCCCCATCTCCACGCTGTTCCCAATTTCCGGAGTCGGCGACATTTCGATCGAATGTAGAATCAACGGAACATGGCGCTTGCTGTTGAGTCTGATCACTGTCGCCGAGACGCCTTAGCTCGGAGCGTCTCATCAGTAGTGTCACAATATCAAACAGCCAACCAAATCCAAAAAGGCCAAAGGTAAAGAGATATAGAAAGAAGCTACCCCACATCCGTGCATACGCCCTATGAGCGCCCGACCACCCAAGAAGGAAGCATAGCAAAAGCGCCTTGTTCGCCCTGTCAACCGACGTAATCTCTCGAGTGAGAGATTTCTGTTCAGGCTTCGTCAAAGGTGTAATTTCATGCGATGAAACAGTAATTGAGGACGTCCTTGACGCCGAGCTCCGAGCGCCTGATTTAGCAACGGCGCGAGCGACATCCCCAACTCCGACGGTCGTTCTGCTGTATACGGCATTGTAAGCAGCCTTCTTCGGATTTTTGATCCACCCCATGCCCTTCTTACCATAGCCGGGGATTATCGCCCGCTTTACCGCGCGCTTCGCTCTGCCGGTCGTTCTTGCCTTGAGTGATGTCTTTAGATTCGGCTTACGCAGCCCGACCTTTACCATATTTCTACTCCATCCCCTCGGAACCCCACACCGGGGTGCACGAGCACGCCTGGGTCTCCCCGTTTTCAAGCGCCCCGTGTTTGCCTAATGTTCACGCCCTTTCGGACTCTAATCCCCAGCTGCGGCTTATAGGACAAAATGTGTGTCCCGATAGAACACCCGTTTCCATCCATTA
>CAJLTA010000036.1 GCA_905209455.1 uncultured Collinsella sp. | reverse complement strand
ATCTGACGTTCAACTTCAAGGGCGCGACCAGAAGGTCAGCGCCCTTTCGTTTCACATCACCTTGTCTCAAATGCAGCCCGCTCGCTGACTTATGCTCAACCTGCGGCGCCATTTTGCTTGAAGGCACCTTGCTCGATCTGGCGGGTTTTCGCTGTCGGAAATGATCCGTTGGGGACGGAGGAAAACGGATCATTTTTATCCTGGTGCATTGGTGCAGGGGGCAGGTTTCCTTTGCACCAGTTTCTGTCGAGTCGGTGCTCTTTGCGGGTTGCCCGTATAATGGTCTGCGTATGAACCGCAACCAAGGAGTTCCAGTTTATGGACCAGAGTCTTTTTAAATTCGACCTGATCGCCGAGGATCCGACCACGCACGCGCGCGCCGGCGTGCTGCATACCCCGCACGGCGACATCGAGACGCCGATCTTTATGCCCGTGGGCACCAAGGCAAACGTCAAGGGCATCCCTACCGAGACCGTCAAGCAGCTCGGCGCCCAGATCGTGCTTGCCAATACCTATCACCTGTCCATGCGCCCCGGCGAGGACACCATCGCCGAGCTGGGCGGACTGCATAAGTTTATGAACTGGCACGGCCCCATCCTCACCGACTCGGGCGGCTTCCAGGTCTTTAGCCATAACGACGCCGTCAAGCTCACCGACGAGGGCGTGCGCTTTATCGTCAATGACTACGACGGCCGTCACGTGTTCTGGACGCCCGAGGACAACATGGAAATCGCCATGAAGCTCGGCTCCGACATCTGCATGCAGCTCGACCAATGCCCCGGCTATCCTGCCACACGCGCCTACGTCGAGCGCGCGGTGGAGCTGTCGAGCATGTGGGCCGAGCGCTGCTACAAGGCTCATACCCGCGATGACCAGGCACTCTTTGGTATCGTTCAGGGCGGCATGCATCTGGACCTGCGTCTGCGCTCGCTGCGCCATCTGGAGGAGTGCGGCGACTTCCCGGGCTACGGCATTGGTGGCTACTCGGTGGGCGAGGACCACGAGACTATGTTCGAGACGCTGGCGCCGCTGGTTTCCGAGTACATGCCTAAGCACAAGCCGCGCTACCTCATGGGCGTCGGCAACCCTACCACGCTCGTGCGCGGCGTTGGCGTGGGCATCGACATGTTCGACTGCGTGCTGCCGACGCGCACCGGCCGCATGGGTACGGCGTTCTCCAGCGAGGGTCGCCTCAACTTCCGTAACGCGCGCTTTGCGCACGACGACGGCCCCATCGACCCCACCTGCACCTGCCCGGTGTGCACGGGCGGCTACAGCCGCGCGCTCATCCGCCACATGGTCACGCAGAAGGAGATGCTCGGCGGTATCCTGCTGTCGATGCACAACATCTACTACCTGCTCAACCTTATGCAGCGTGCCCGCCAGGCCATTATCGAGGGCCGCTACGGCGCGTTCGTGAGTGACTGGATGAACAGTCCTGCGGCGGTGGACTACTAAGAGCGGCGCGGGCGCTTGCAGAGCGCTGGCAACGGCAAGGGGCGAGCGCTGGCCGGTCATCGCGTTCGCTAACACGGTCTGCGCGACCGCTGACCGATAGCTTGCAAGCACTTGATGCATCGTGGGTACCATACCGAATGGTTGATGTTCGGGCGGGTGTTTGGCGCATGGCGTCGACCCCGCCCGTTTTTCTTTTTCTCGATAGGAGTACCCATGATTAAGAACGAGAATGTCGAGGGCGAGCCTGCCTACGACGAGACGTACCGCCGCGGCCCCGTGTTCATGCGCGGCCCCATGATTCCTAAGGACAACACCTACGCCAACCTGCTGGCGCCCGAGGAGTCGACCGACTGGCTGCATGCCGACCCCTGGCGCGTGCTGCGCATTCAGGCAGAGTTTGTCGACGGCTTTGGCGCGCTTGCCGAGCTCGGGCCCGCGGTGACCATCTTCGGCAGCGCCCGCACGCCCAAGACCGATCCGCTCTACAAGGCGGCGCGCGCGGTCGGTCGCAAGATTGCGCAACGTGGCGTGGCGGTCATCACCGGTGGCGGCCCCGGCATCATGGAAGCGGCCAACAGGGGAGCGGCGAGTGTCAACGGCAAGTCAGTTGGCCTGGGCATTGAGTTGCCGCACGAGCAGGGGCTCAATAAATACGTGAACCTCGGCATGGACTTCCGTTACTTCTTTGTGCGCAAGACCATGTTCGTCAAATACAGCTCGGGTGCTATCGTGTTTCCCGGCGGTTTTGGCACGCTCGACGAGATGTTCGAGGTGCTCACGCTGGTGCAGACGCACAAGGTCAAGCGCATGCCGCTTGTGCTGGTGGGTACCGAGTACTGGCAGGGCCTGTTCGACTGGCTCAACGGCCCGGTGATGGATGCCGGTATGATCAGCCCGCTCGATCCCGAGCTCGTACACATCACCGACGACCTCAACGAGGCCGTCGACATTGCCCTGAGCGGGCTGATGTAGATCAATCGTGCCCACGCGACATGAATACGCATGGCAATCTGATGTTATTTAACATCAGATTGCCATTTATATTGGGTATACTGGTGTAAAAGACGAGGGCGAGGAGGTCGCAAATGTCTACAGCAACAGTTAAGCCTACGACGGTTCGAATCGAAGAGGGGCTCAAGGAGCAGGCGACTGAGTTCTTGGATTCGGTCGGCCTCAGCCTCAATTCCTATCTCAATCTTGCCGTTCGGCAGCTGGTAAATCAGCGAAAGATTCCTTTTGAGATTGTAGGAAGGGCGGAGGTGCCCAACGAGGCGACGAGGCGTGCCATGGTGATCGCCGAGGCTCATGAGTTGGGGATTTTGCCGGACGATAGCCTGTCATTCAATAACGCTGATGAGCTTATGTCATTCCTCGATGAGGAATAGCGATGTTCGAGATTAAAGTCGAGGCTCAATTTAAGGTGGACTACAAACGAACGATGCGCATGCATCCGCAGCTAAAAAGTGAGTTTAAAGCGGCGGTTGCAGAGCTTGTGGCTCATGGGTCACTTCCGGCGGAGTATGGCGCCCACGAGCTCTCAAACCCGGGCGGAAACTACAACGGCCACATCGATTTCCACCTATCCGATGGCTTGGTCGATGTGGTCGTTCTTTATCTTCCCCATAAGACTAACCCAGCGATTAGGCTGGTGAGAATGGGCACTCATCAGGAGCTGTTTCAGGGTCCGCTGGGCTGATCGCCGATTTCCAAGTTGCGGTGGAATAGGGATTGATTGGCGGCTGATAAGCCAAAAACAGTCCCTATTCCACCGCAACTGATGTGGGCGTCCCTAGTGAGTTGGCTGGTAGCGGGGGCAGTAGCTGATGGCGATGGCGTCGACGCCCACGTGGGTCGCGATGGTGCAGCCGATGGGGCCGGGGCCGGCGTCTACATAGTCTTGGCCTGCGAGCGCTTGGCTGACGAGCTCCTGCTCCTCGGCGGCGCCGGTCGTGAGCACGCGCACGCTGGAGCCTGGATGCTCGGCCAAAAAAGCGAGGCAATCGGCCATGGTGTTGGCAACGATGCGCTTGGCGCCGAGGCCCTTTTTGATGGCCTTGATCTCGCCCGATTTCCACTCCGGCGAAACGGCCAGGCGAATGTTGAGCATTTGCGTGAGCTGGCCGGCGAGCTTGGGCGCGCGGCCGTTCTTAACGAGGTTCTCGAGCGTGCGGGGAATCAGCAGCAGGTGGGCGTCGGGCAGCGTCGCGCGGATCTGCGCCTCGGTCTCGTCCAGGCTGCGGCCGTCCTCGCGCATGGCCAGCGCGTACTCCACCAGCAGGCCCTCGGCACCCGAGCCGGTGCGCGAGTCGATGCAGCGCACGTCGAGTTCGTGCGTTTCGGCCGTCAGGCTGGCGTTGGCATAGCAGGCGGACCACTCGCTGCACAGTGAGATAAAGATGGCGCTATCATGGCCGTCGGCGAGCACGCGGTCAAAGAGTGCCTTGAACTCGCCGGCGCTCGGCTGCGAGGTGTGCGGCAGCTGCTCGGAGCCAGCCATGCGCGTGACGTACTCCTGGGCGGTGATCTGTACCTGGTCGAGCAGGTCCTCGCCCTCGATGATCACATGCAGTGGAATGACGTAAATGCCAAGCTCTTGGGCGCGGGCGGGGGAGATGTCCGACGTGGAGTCGGTTATGATGGCAAAAGACATAATTGCACCTTTCGTTGGGGCGCTTTCGCGCCGCCTTCTGAGAGCAAAGTGCGACAAGTATAGTGGAGTTGCTCTACATTGCTAGGTTCAATTGTTGAATAGTCAACAGTTTGAAGTGTCGGTGTGGAAATCATCAACTGGGGAAGAGGGATGCCGATGGCGGCATTACAGCTATGCGAGCGGCCGATTGTGTTGTTCGATTTTGACGGCACGGTGGCAGATACGGGTCGGGCGGTGATGACCTCGACGCGCAAGACGCTTGCCGCGCGCGGGTTTTCGGAGGCGCAGATGGGTGACCTGCGTCGCATGATCGGGCCTCCGCTGTGGAAGAGCTTCCATGACTTTTATGGCTTTTCCCGCGAGGAGTCGCTCGTGGTGGCCGACGAGTACCGTGCCTTTTTTGATGAGCTGGGACCGGAAGAGTATCCCGTGTTCGATGGAATGCCCGAGCTGCTCGATGGCCTTGTCGCGCAGGGGCATCGCTTGGCCGTGGCGACGTCACGCATGGAGGCAAAGTGCATTGACATGGTGGGCGAGCTGGGGCTTTTGCAGTTTGAGGCGGTGGTTGGCATGAATCCACCGCAGGGGCGCGAGACCAAGGCCGATTCGGTCCGCGATGCCCTGGCGGCCCTGGGCGCGACCGCGGACGAGGCCGTGATGATTGGCGACCGCTTTAACGACGTCGAGGGCGCGCACGCGATGGGCGTGCCGTGCATTGGCATCTATTCGGGTGCGGCGGCGCCGGGGGAGCACGAGGCTGCGGGCGCCGATGCGGTGGTGCACTCGGTGGCCGAGCTTGCTAAACTTTTCGCTATATAAGTATTTGATGTGAGGGGCGGGCACGCTCGCCGCTCATTGGTAAGGAGGTCGTCCATGAATCAGGTGGAGCAGAGCGTTGCCGAGTATGTCGACGAGGTCTGGGAGGATGTCGTCGCCGATATCGAGCGGCTGGTGAGCTATCCGTCCGTGGCGGTTTCTGCTAATGCGGAGCCCGGCGCACCGTTTGGCCGTCCGGTTCGTGACGCGCTCGATTGCGCGCTCGGCATCGCGCAGAAGCTCGGCTACCAGACAAGCGACGACGAGGGCTATGTGGGCATTGCCGATATCCCGGGCCGCGGCGACAAACAGCTCGCGACCATCTGCCACGTGGACGTGGTTCCCGCCGGTCCCGGTTGGAACACCGACCCGTTTGCGATGGAGCGTCGCGAGGGCTGGCTGCTCGGTCGCGGCGTTATCGACGACAAGGGCCCGGCGGTGCTGTCGCTCTACGCCGGTGCCTACCTGCTCAAGCACGGCATTGTGCCGCGCTATACCTTCCGCGCGCTGCTGGGCTGCGATGAGGAAGTGGGCATGTCCGACGTTCACCATTATCTGGAGAACCACGCAGACCCCGACTTTTTGTTTACGCCCGATGCCGAGTTCCCGGTCTGCAATGCCGAGAAGGGCCAGTTTGGGGCGACGTTTGTGAGCCCCAAGATCGACGGCGGGCGCATTGTGTCCTGGAGCGGTGCCGAGGCGAGCAACGCCATTCCGTCGCAGTCCATCTGCGAGCTCGCGATTGCCGCCGATGAGCTGCCGGCGCCGGTCGAGAACGCCGACCGCTTGGAGATTACGGCGCTCGATAACGGGCACGCGCAGATTTTTGCCCATGGCATTGGCGGTCATGCCTCGATGCCCGAGGGAACGATTAACGCCGTCGGCCTGATCGTGGCGTATCTGCGCGAGGCCGAGGACGCGTTTGGTGCCCGCGGCGAGCGCCTGCTGACGCCTGCCGAGCACGAGTTTGTCAAGTTCCTGGCCTTTGTACATGCGGACGCCTATGGCCGCGGCCTGGGCATCGATGCGACGAGCCCGGCGTTTGGCCCGCTCACCTGCAATCCCGGCGTCATCCGCGTGGTGGATGGCCACATCGAGCAGGTCATTGACGTGCGTTTCCCCGATAGCACGAGCGCCGACACCATCCGCGAGCAGCTCGACCCGCTCGTGGGCCGTTTTGGCGTGACGTGTCAGCTGGGTCGCGCTAAGGTGCCGTTCTCGGTGTCTGCCGACGATCCGGCCGTGAAGGCGCTTATTGATACCTATAACGAGTTTACGGGCAAGCATGCTGAGCCCTTTGCTATGGGCGGCGGCACGTACGCGCGCAACTTTGCCCGCGCCGTATCGTTTGGCCCCGAGGAGACCGGCCTGGAGCTGCCCGCATGGGGCGGTCAGATGCACGGCCCCAACGAGTGCGCCAACGAGGACCAGCTCAAGCAGGCGCTCAAGATTTACATCGTGGCCATCCTGCGCCTCAACGAACTTGAGCTGTAGGGCTTCCCCAGGCACCCGACCTTGCCCCTCAAACCGTCGCTTGCGTACCAAAGTACGCGGCGCTCCTCTTTCGGGGCAATCTCGGGCACCTGGGAAACCCCTATATCCTGCTTGGATGCAAACTTGCATTACGAGCCCGGTGCTTCGGCCCGGGCTTTTTCTGTTGCGGTGGGGTAGTCATTGGGGACGTTCCTTTGGTGTAAAAGGTGCGCCATGTTCGGCGCTGGATTGTTATCCGTTTGTAAAGGCTAGGCAGAGCTTGCGGTAAGGGTCTATCAATAGCCCGTAAGAAACCGCAGATAAGGCGGTCGTCGCCCGCCCGAGGCCGTATCTTTCCAAACAGCAAAGCGGGCAGGGTGCCCGCGAGTCGCATGTATGAAAGGAAGATCATGCTCGATCAGGCTTATTCTCGTCGTCAGTTCCTCGGCCTCGCTGGTGGTCTTGCCAGCATCGTCGGTCTCGGTCTCGTTGGTTGCGGCGGCTCCGGCGCATCCGAAGCCGCCGACAAGGGTAGCGCCGCTGCTGCCGAGTCCGTCTCCGGCGAGGTGACTTACGACGGTGCCTCTTCGTTCCAGGCTCTCGTCGAGGCCGCTGCCGAGAAGTTCATGGACGCCAACCCCGATGTCTCCGTCTCCGGCTCGGGTAACGGTTCGGGCAAGGGCCTGACCGCTGTTGCCGCCGGCACCGTCACCATCGGCAACTCCGACGTCTTCGCCGAGACCAAGCTCGAGGCCGACCAGGTCAAGAACCTCGTCGACCACGAGGTTGCCGTCGTGGGCATGGGCCCCGTCGTTTCCAAGAACGTGACGGTCGACGACCTGTCCCTCGAGCAGCTCAAGGGCATCTTCTCCGGCCAGATCACCAACTGGAAGGAGGTCGGCGGCGACGACGCCAAGATCGTCGTTCTCAACCGCAAGGCTGGCTCTGGCACCCGTGCCACCTTCGAGGCCGCCGTTTTTGGCGACGAGGCCGTCGACTTTAAGGGCGACGCCGAACTCGACAAGTCCGGCGATGTCCAGACTCAGATGGGCAGTACCGACAACGCCATCTCCTACCTCGACTTCTCGCACTTTGATGACTCCAAGTTCAACGCCATCAAGGTCGAGGGCGTCGAGCCCAAGAGCAAGAATGTCACCGACGACTCCTTCAAGATCTGGGCTACCGAGCACATGTACTGCGCTAAGGATGCCGACGAGGCCACCAAGGCCTTCCTGGAGTTCATGCTTTCCGATGACGTCCAGGGCAAGCTCGTCGAGGAGCAGGGCTTTATCCCCGTCTCTGCCATGAAGGTCGTCAAGGACGCCAGCGGCAAGGTCTCCGCTAAATAAGTAATCGCCCCGGAAAGGTTTGCAATGGCAAAACAGCTGCCAAAGCGCGACCTTGAGAACGTGGGCCTGGGCGTCACGGGCGCGTGCGTTGCGCTCGTGACGCTTGTCGTTGCCGCGCTCATCTTTATGGTCGCCCAAAAGGGCCTCTCGGCTTTTCTCAAGGACGGCGTTTCGGTCGTCGAGTTCTTCACCGGCACCAAGTGGGACCTGGCCAACACAGCCGAAAGCGGCCTGCCCTACACCGGCGCCCTGCCCCTGATTGTCACCTCGTTTGCGGTCATGGTGCTCTCCACGCTCATCGCGCTGCCCATCGCCATCGGCTCTGCCATCTTTGCGGTCGAGATTAGCCCTAAGTTTGGCTCTAAGATCTTTCAGCCGCTCATTGAGCTTTTGACCGGCATCCCCTCGGTCGTCTTTGGCCTGATCGGTTTTCACGTGGTCGTCGGTCTTATGAAGAGCGTTTTCCACGTGAGCACGGGCCTGGGCATCTTGCCCGGCGCCATCGTGCTGGCCGTCATGATCCTGCCGACCATGACCACGCTTTCGGTCGATGGCCTGCGCGCCGTGCCCGACAGCTACCGACAGGGCTCGCTCGCGCTGGGCTATACCCGTTGGCAGACCATCTGGCACGTGGTGCTCAAGTCCGCCATGCCGTCGCTCATGACCGCGGTCATCCTTGGCATGACGCGCGCCTTTGGCGAGACGCTCGCCGTGCGTATGGTTATCGGCGGCATCGAGGCCATGCCGACGTCGCTGCTGTCGCCGGCCTCGACCATCACCACCACGCTCACCACGTCCATGGCGGTCTATGCCGAGGGCTCGGCCCAGGACGATGTTCTGTGGGCGCTCGGCCTGCTGCTGATGGGCATGAGCCTCATCTTCATCCTGATCATCCACCTTATCGGCCGCAAGGGGGCGAAGGCTCGTGGCTAGCACGCGCATCCATATCGACGAGGCGAGACTCGGGCGTGTCCAAAAGCAGGACCGCATCGCCACGGGCGTGCTGACGGCGATCGTCGCCATCGTCATGCTCATCGTCATCTCCATGGTGGCCTATATCCTGTTCGAGGGCGTCTCGACGCTGTTCCAGCCGGGTTTCCTCACGCAGCCGTCGCGCGCCAACGGTACCCAGGGTGGCGTGCTCTACCAGCTGTTCGACTCGTTCTACCTGCTGCTGATCACTCTGGTCATCTCGGTGCCCATCAGTCTGGGCGGAGCGGTCTTCCTGGTTGAGTACGCGCCGAACGGCCCCATCCGCGACATTGCCTCCACCGCCATCGAGACGCTGTCCTCGCTGCCTTCCATCGTCGTCGGCATGTTCGGCTTTCTGGTGTTCTCGGTGCAGCTGGGCTGGAAGTACTCCATTATCTCCGGCGCCGTCGCGCTCACCATGTTCAATATCCCCATCCTGGTGCGCGTGATTCAGCAGGCGCTCGAGGACGTGCCGCAGGCCCAGCGCGATGCGTGCCTGGCCATGGGCCTCACCCGTTGGGAGGCCACGCTGCACATCCTGATTCCCGAGGCCATGCCCGCCATCGTGACCGGCATCGTGCTTTCGGCCGGCCGTGTGTTTGGCGAGGCCGCAGCACTGCTCTTTACCTCGGGTATGAGCTCGCCGGTTCGCCTGAACTTCTTGAGCTTTAACCTGTCGAGCCCCACCTGTGCCTGGAACGTGTTCCGCCCTGGCGAGTCGCTCGCCGTGCATATCTACAAGATCTATGGCGAGGGCAGCCCCGAGGCCCAGCAGATCGTTTGGGGTACCGCAGCGCTGCTGATGATTTGCGTGCTGCTGTTTAACGTAATCGCCCGCATTGTGGGCAAGCAACTGGCAAGGAAGATGACGGCCGAATGAGCGAGATGAATGTAACGCCCGCAACCGAAGCGGCATCGTCCGAGACCCAGGACTTCCTGTCGAGCGTGGGGGAGAGCGAGAGGCGCGTGCGCGTAAGCGGCAAGGCCGTGAGCGACGAGGTCGTGCTCTCCACCAAGGACGTCAACGTGTACTATGGCGACCACCATGCGCTACACGACACGTCGCTCGACTTTCACAAGGGTGAGATCACGGCGCTCATTGGGCCTTCGGGCTGCGGTAAGTCGACCTTCTTGCGCAGTCTCAACCTTATGAATCGCGAGATTCGCGGCTGCCGCGTGGAGGGCGAGATTAACTACCGCGGACGCAATGTGAACACCAGGACCGAGAACACGTACGAGCTGCGTCGCTCCATTGGCATGGTGTTCCAGCAGCCCAACCCTTTCCGCAAGTCCATTCGCGACAACATCACGTTTGCGCCCAAGCGTCACGGCATTACCGACCGTGACGAGCTTGATCGTATGGTCGAGGAGAGCCTGCGCGGTGCAGCGCTGTGGGACGAGGTCAAGGACAAGCTCGACAAGAGCGCCTACGCGCTTTCGGGCGGTCAGCAGCAGCGCCTGTGCATCGCGCGCACGCTGGCGCTCAACCCCGATGTGATCCTGTTTGACGAACCCTGCTCGGCGCTCGACCCCATCTCGACGCTGGCGATCGAGGACCTCATGTCGTCGATTGTGGCCGACCGCGCCATCGTCATCGTGACGCACAACATGGAGCAGGCGTCGCGTGTGTCCAACCGCACGGCGTTCTTCTACATGGGCGATATGGTCGAGTACGACGAGACCGACGAGATTTTCCAACGGCCCAAGGATAAGCGGCTGAATGATTACCTCACCGGCATGTTCTCCTAGTCCGGGACATGCTTGAGGCCCGCGGCGGCCACGGTTGCCACGGGACTGATTGGAGAGGCGGGTCATCTCTTGCGGGAGATGGCCCGCCTTTTGCTCTGCGACCGAAACGACCACCACAAAGGGGACAGGCGCCTTCGTGGTGGTTTGGGGTGGGGCTCGCTGCTATCATGGACAACGTTGAATTTCTACGAAGGAGCAGGGCATATGGCGATTCTTTTGGGATGCGATTCCGTCAGCCTAGAGTTTCCCACCAAGCATATTTTCGATAGCGTTACGCTCGGCGTGGGCGAGGGCGACCGCATTGGTATTGTCGGTAAAAACGGCGACGGCAAGTCGACGCTGCTGAGCGTGCTCGCCGGCACGTTGGAGCCCGACGACGGCCGCGTGACGCACCGTCGCGGCACCACGATCGGTCTACTCGGCCAAAAGGACCAGCTGGTCGATACCGACACCGTGCATCATGCCGTTGTGGGTGACGTCCCCGAGTACGAGTGGGCGTCGAGCCCCCGCACGCGCCAGATTCTCGCCGGTCTTATTAGCGATGTGCCCTGGGAGGGCACGGTTGGCGAGCTTTCGGGCGGCCAGCGCCGTCGCGTGGACCTCGCGCGCCTGCTGATCGGCGACTACGACGTGCTCATGCTCGACGAGCCCACCAACCACCTGGACATGCGCACCATCAACTGGCTCGCGCGTCACTTAAAGGCCCGTTGGCAGCGCGGCCAGGGCGCGATGCTCGTGGTCACGCACGACCGCTGGTTCTTGGACGAGGTCTGCACCAGCATGTGGGAGGTCCACGACGGCCAGGTCGATCCCTTCGAGGGCGGCTATTCGGCATACATCCTGCAGCGCGTGGAGCGCGACCGCATGGCCGCCGTTACCGAGGAGCGCCGTCGCAACATGGCGCGCAAGGAGCTCGCGTGGCTGAGCCGCGGTGCCCAGGCTCGTTCCACCAAGCCCAAGTTTCGCGTGGATGCCGCTCGTGAGCTGATCGCCGACGTGCCGCCCGTGCGTGACGAGCTGGAGCTCAAGCGCCTGGCCGTGAGCCGCCTGGGCAAGCAGGTTATCGATGTGGTCGACGTGGACGCCGGCTATGCCGATACCGACGGCGCGCCCAAGCAGGTACTCTCCGACGTGACCTGGCTCATTGGTGCGGGCGACCGCTATGGTCTTTTGGGCGAGAATGGCGCTGGCAAGTCGACGCTGCTTGATGTGATCCAGGGCAAAATTGCGCCCACGCGCGGCCGCGTGAAGATTGGCCAGACAGTGCGCTTTGGCGTGCTGTCGCAGCAGCTCGAGGAGCTCGAGCCCTACATGGGCGACACGATCCGCGAGGTGCTCAGCCACTATAAGAAGTACTACGTCATCGACGGCAAGGAGACTTCGCCCGAGAAGCTTTGCGAGCGCCTGGGCTTTACGACGCAGCAGCTCTGGAGCCGCATCGGCGATCTTTCGGGCGGCCAGCGCCGTCGCCTGTCGCTGTTGCTGACGATTCTGGACGAGCCCAACGTGCTCATCCTGGACGAGCCGGGCAACGACCTGGATACCGACATGCTCGCGATTGTCGAGGACCTGCTGGACGGCTGGCCCGGCACGCTGATCCTGGTGACGCACGACCGCTTTTTGATGGAGCGCGTGACCGACCAGCAGTGGGCGCTGCTCGACGGCCACCTGACGCATATGCCCGGTGGCGTGGACCAGTACCTGCGCCTGTGCAACGCTACCGCCGAGGGCGAGCCCGTGGGCGCGCCGAGCGCCAAGACCGGCACGTTCGACACCGGTGCCGCGGCAGCTGCGGCCGAAAAGCCCAAGTCGAGCGGTCAGCCCAACGGCCTGTCCAACGCCGAGCGCCAGAAGCTCCGCCGCGAGGTGAGTTCGCTCGAGCGCAAGATGGAGACGCAGCGCACCCGCGTTGAGGAGGCCGAGGCAGCAATGGCCCAAGTCGATCCCACCAACTACACGGCGCTCGGCGAGCAGCAGGCAAAGATCGACGAGGCTCACGCCGCCATGGACGAGCTGGAGATGGCGTGGCTCGAGGCGAGCGAAAAGCTCGAGGGCGAGGAGTAGACGAGGATGATCAAGGCCGCATTTTTCGATATCGACGGCACGTTGCTGAGCTTTAAGACCCATCGGATTCCGGCGTCGGCGCAGCGGGTGCTCGATAGCTTTCACGAACAGGGGATTGCGTGCGTAATCGCCACGGGTCGCCCGACCTACCAGATGCCGGATTGGCTGTTCGATTTGGGTTGGGATGCGTACATTACGCTTTCGGGCCAGCACTGTTTTGATTCCGAGGGGGTTTACCGCAGCTGCCCGATCGATCCGGACGACGTTGCGGTGATTGTGGACCAGGTGGCGCAGGGGCGCTACGACTCACTGTGCATGCAGGGCGAGAACTCGTTTGTGAACCGCCTGTCCGAGCGCGTGGTGACGGCTGGCAGCAACGCGGGGATTGTCTACCACGAGGAGCCGTTTGAGCACGCCTTTGACGCACCGGTCTACCAGTTCTGCGCCTTTGTGGACCCGGCCGACGAGCATATCGTGACCGATGCGGTGGCGCATTCTCTCACTACGCGCTGGTCCGACCTTTTCTGTGACATTATCCCTGCCAACGGCGGCAAGGACCTGGGCGTGGCGGCGACGCTGGAGCGCCTGGGCATCGACGCGAGCGAGGCGATTGCCTTTGGCGACGGCGAGAACGACCTGTCGATGTTTGCCGCCGTGGGCACGAGCGTGGCCATGGGCAACGCACAGGACACGGTGAAAGCTGCGGCGACCTATGTGACGACTGCCGTGGACGACGACGGCATCTACAACGCTGCGAAGCACTTTGGACTCGTGTAGCTGCGGGCCGGCACCTGGCACCTGGGGACACTCCTTGCGGGGCGTCCCCATTTTGTTTTCGTCCCGCACGTTTTGTGAAACACGGCTAACTTTTAGGCAAAGTAGTAAGACATGGGCAACTTTTGCGGTAAAGTTAGCCGTGGAAAGTATCCAAAGGCTAACTAGCAATCATCGCGAAAGGCGGCCCATGGCCCTACGTGAATCCGGAGAAGACTATCTCGAATCGATCTACGTTCTGTCGGAACGTCAGGGCATCGTGCGCTCGATCGACGTTGCGGAGTACCTCGGCGTAACCAAGGCGAGCGTTTCCAAGGCCATGGCGACGCTGGAAAGCAACGGCTATGTCGAAATGGGCAAACGAGATGTTCATCTGACAGAGCGCGGTCTGGAGGTCGCGCGCCAAATGTGGGAGCGCCACTGCTTTTTCGTGGGGCTTTTGGAGGATGCGGGCGTATCGGCCGAGGTGGCGTCGCAAGAGGGCTGCCACATGGAGCACTGCCTGAGCGAGGAGAGCTTTGAGAAGCTAAGGTCGATGTTGGGCCGGGAAGATGTGGCGGGCCCAACAACGGAAGCCTAATTGACCCCCAGTAGCGCGGAGTTCGCGCAAAGCGCGAACCAGCGACCGGGACCAGTAGCCCCACCAACAAAGTTCAATTCAGACAAGGAACCCCGCCAGCAAGCGATGCCCAAGAACCTTCAGCTGTGTCAACGCAGGTCGGGGCCGGGCTTGGTTTTGAAAACATTCCGCACTGATATTTTCTGTATTGAAGACGTCGATGATGCACCCGTATAC
>CAJLTA010000035.1 GCA_905209455.1 uncultured Collinsella sp. | reverse complement strand
ATACTCATGGAAAACCTCCCATTTCCCGATGTCCAAGAAATGGGAGGCAGTTCACTGTCCCCATTGTGGTGGTTTTAGGCAAGGAGGTCGGGGAACCAGGTTGGCTTGGGTTGGTTGGGTGTGCGCTCGGCTAGGACCAACTCCATCCAGCACATGTCGTACCAGCGGCCGAACTTTTGGGCACAGCGGTCAAAGGCGCCCACCAGGCGATACCCCATATGGGCATGGAAATCCTGGCTGTTGTGCGTCAGGTACTCGTCGTCCTTGTCGTGCGGCACGGCAATGAGCGCGCACATGTTGGTGATGCCCATCGCGACCAGGCATTGCCTGAGCGCATCGTGCAGCTTGCGGCCCAGCCCGCCGTGGCGCACGTCGCGTGCCAAGTAGATCGACGTCTCGACCGACCAGTCGTATGCCTCGCGGCTGTTGAGCGGACTCACATAGGCATAGCCTACCGGACGCCCGTCCAGCTCCATCACCAGATACGGATAGCGCTCGAGCGTGCGCTCGATGCGCCCGGCGAACTCCTCAACGCTCGGCACCTCGTATTCGCAGGTAATCGCCGTCTGGCGCACATACGGCTCATAGATGGCAAGCAACGCCGGCGCGTCTTCGGGCGTCGCCAGGCGAATCGTCGGCTCGGACATCTCGGTCATACAACCCTTCTCCCCCAAAAGCAAAGGCCACCCTGCGCCAAACCCAGCGCAAGGCGGCCCCTCGTCATTACATCAGGCTACAGGACAGCCGCCAACGCGTCGATGTCCTCCCGCGTCGTTGCCCAGCTGGTGCAAAAACGCACCACCGTGTGGGTCTCGTCGTACTTTTCCCAGTACTCGATCGAGGCATGCTCGCGAATGCGCGCCATGTCCTCGTTGGGCAGAATCACGAACTGCTGGTTCGTGGGCGTCTCCAAAAAGAACTGGTAACCGCGCTCGTGCAGCACGCGGCGTAGCGCCTGGGCCGTCTCAATCGCCTGTCGACCAATCTCAAAATACAGGCCATCGGTAAAGAGCGCCTCAAACTGGACGCCCGTCAGGCGGCCCTTGGCCAACAGCGCGCCGTGCTGCTTAATGCGCGGAATGGGATGCGCCGGAGCGTGCATGCCGCAAAACACCACGGCCTCGCCGCACAGAGCGCCGCACTTGGTGCCGCCGATGTAGAACACGTCGCACAGCTGCGCCAGCTCGGGCAGGGCAATGTCGCACTCATCGGCCGCCAGCGCATAGGCCAGGCGGGCGCCGTCCACAAACAGCGAAATCTCCCGCTTCTGGCACACCGCATGAATCGCCGCGAGCTCGGCCTTGGAATACAGCGTGCCGTACTCAGTCGATAGGCTCACGTACACGGCGCCCGGGAACACCGTGTGCTCGTAGCTCTCGTTTTCGTAGAACACCTGGATATAGTTCTCGAGGTCCTCGGCGTGCATCTTGCCCTCGTAGCCGGGGATGGTGAGCACCTTGTGGCCGCCAAACTCGATGGCACCCGCCTCGTGGCAGGCGACGTGGCCGGTCTCGGCAGCAACGACGCCCTCGTAGGGCGCAAGCAGCATATCAATCACCGTCGCGTTGGCCTGCGTGCCGCCCACCAGAAAAAACACGTCGGCATCGGGGGCCTGGCAGGCCTCGCGAATAAGTTGCTTGGCGCGCTCGGTATGCGCATCGGTACCGTAGCCGGGCTGCGGCTCCATGTTGGTATCGACGAGCGCCTGCAGCACCGCCGGGTGTGCGCCGTGGGAATAATCGTTGTTGAACGCGAGCATGGCAATCCTCTCTTACCGGGTATCGGCCAGATGATTCAAACGGAGCTATTGTACGCCGCTGGGATAGGCAATGCGCGCGGCAAGGCACTCAAGTGCCAGTACCAGAGCAAAACCGCAGCTCACGTCACTCAAAAAGTGCGCTCCGATCACGATGCGGCCAAACGCGACGAGCGCCGCGACCACAGCCGCCGTCCAAAAGACCACACGACGGCGCGACGGCTTTTCCTTAAAGGCCGCCGCGGGAAGCCCGGCGAGCATAAGACCGATCGCCGCGTGCGCCGTGTGTCCGCTCGCAAACGACTTAAAGCCGTCCTTGACTACACCGGCGGCAATATAGGCCCACTTGTCGGGATTGCCGATTACCCACCACGGCTGAAACTCGAGTCCCTGCGTCACCTCGATCACGCGCATGCGCGGGCGCGACCACAGCGGCTTGACAATCACGTTGAGGATGATGGCCTGAGCGACCCACACGACAAGCACCATCAACGCCCAGCGCGTGAGCTCGTCGGGCTTGGTCGTGCGCGTGAGGCGATAGACGATAAGGTTGGCGACGATGGCCAGCACAAACGTCAGCACCAACTGAGCCGCGATGAGTTTGCCGCCAACCCTCAGAGACGAAACGATCTCGTAGCCGGCCAGGCCAACGTTGACAAGGATGCCGAGCACGGCGAGCCATTTGCTCCCCCTGGAGTCGGGACGCACCGCGCGCACGAGCATAACGCCCGCGACGCTTGCCGTCAGCTCGAACGGAAGCTCGCCGGCGGCCTCGATAAAGCGGCCGTACATGCTGCCGATGTTGAACAGCGCGCTCGAGATCTGATAATCGAAGAAACTGCCTACGCCCAGACAAAGGCACAGGACAACCGCGATCATGGCGACATCTTTCTTATAGATGTATCCGAACATGCTTTCCTTTCGATGGGGCTGGAATCAACCTGCAACGTGGCGGGACAAAGATGGCTTCGTCCCGCCACGTCCCCTACTTGTTAGTCGTCGTCGCTGGCACCCAGCTGTTGCAGCAGCATGAGCGCCGCAGCCACCGGGCCGGTACCGTCGTTGGCGTCGAGACCGCGACCCAGGCCGCTGCCCGCACCGGCGCCTGCCTTGTAGGGTACCGACAGCTTGCGGCTCTTGGGGAAATTCACCGCGCCATAGCGGGTCTTAAGCTCAAAGGCCACCTTCTTGGGCACGTCGACGCCCAAGAAGGTGATGCGACCGCCACTGAGCGTGACGCTCTCGAGCCCCAGACGCTCGCCGCGAATGCGGATTCGTGCGCGATTGAACAGGTTGAGTCCCGCCAGCGGCAGCTCGCCATGCGCAGCCTCGGTCTCCTCCTGCACCTCATCGATGCTCTCCAGGTCCTCGGCCGCTGCGAGCTTACGGTACACGAGCACGCGCTGATCCACCGCCGGCAGGTACTCCTCGGACAAGAAGTAATCGGCCGGCAGGTTAATGCCCACGCTCGCCGCCTCCACGCCGGCATCGTCATCGCCGCGCGCCTCAGCCACGGCCTGGCCCAGCATCTGCGTAAACAGGTCAAAGCCCACGCTCGACAGGTTGCCGTGCTGCTCGGCTCCCATAAGCGAGCCGGCGCCGCGAATCTCCAGGTCGCGCATGGCGATGCGCATGCCGCTGCCCAGGTCCTGGAACTCGGAAAGTGCGGTCAGGCGCGCCGTTGCCTCCTCGGTGAGTGGCAGCTCGCCCGGGAACATAAAGTACGCGTATGCCTGCGTGGCAGAGCGGCCCACACGGCCCTTAAGCTGGTAGAGCTGTGCCAGGCCCAAGCGCTGCGAGTCCTCGATGATCAGCGTGTTGGCCGTTGCGTTGTCGATGCCGCTCTCCACGATGGTCGTGGCGATGAGCACGTCGATCTTCTTGGTCGCGAACTCGATCATCACGTCCTCGACCTCGCGCGGGCTCATCTTGCCGTGCGCCACACCCACGCGCGCCTCGGGCGCGGCCTCGTGCACGCGCGCCACGGCATCATCGATGGTCTTGACGCGGTTGGACACGTAATACACCTGACCGCCGCGGCCCACCTCCAGGCGAATCGCCGCGCTCACCACGTCGGGGTCGTACTCCCCCACGTGCACGATCACGGGACGACGCCCGGTCGGCGGTGTGGTGATCAGGCTCATGTCGCGCACGCCGCTCGTGGCCATCTGCATGGTTCGCGGAATCGGCGTGGCCGAAAGCGTGAGCACGTCAATCTGCTCGCGCAGGTTCTTGAGCTGCTCCTTGTGCTGCACGCCAAAGCGCTGCTCCTCGTCGATGATCACCAGGCCCAGGTTCTTGGGGTTCACATCGGCCGAAAGCAGACGATGCGTGCCGATGAGCACATCAATCGTGCCCTCGGCAAACGCCTTAAGCGCGCGCTTTTGCTGCGCCGGGGTGCGGAAGCGGCTGAGCACTTCGACCTCGAGGCCAAACGGGGCAAAGCGTTCAAAGAACGTCTCGTAGTGCTGCTGGGCCAGAATGGTCGTGGGGCAGAGCACCATGACTTGGCGGCCGGAGTCCACGCACTTAAACGCCGCGCGCAGGGCGACCTCGGTCTTGCCGAAACCCACGTCGCCGCACAGCAGGCGGTCCATGGGCTTAGGCGCCTCCATGTCGGCCTTGATGTCGGCGATAGCTTCCAGCTGGTCGCGCGTCTCGTCGTAGGGGAAGCTCTCCTCCATCTCGATCTGCTCGGGCGTATCGGGCGGACAGGCGATACCGGTAATCGACGAGCGGCGCGTATACAGGTCGACCAGGTCAAACGCCAGCTTTTTGGCGTTCTTGCGTGCCTTGTTGGTGGCACGCGTCCAGTCGGCGGTATTGAGCCTGGTCAGGCGCGGCTTGTCGCCGTCGGGGCCAACATAGCGTGTGATGCGGTCGACCTGCTCGAGCGGCACGTAGAGCTTGTCGCCGTCGGCATATTCCAGCAAAAAGTAGTCGCGCTCCTTGCCGCCCACTTCCTGGCGCGCGATCTCGCTAAAGAGCGCGATGCCGTGGGTAGCGTGCACCACGTAGTCGCCCGGCTTAAACGGGAAGGTAATCTGCGTGATGTCAACCTTGCGGCGGCTGCGCGCGCGGTTGGCATCCATGCGGGCATTGAGGTCGGCAATCGAGAACACGGCCAAATTGGCATCGGGCACCACCACGCCCTGCGGCAGGGCGGCATCGACAAAGGTCACGCGTCCGCGCGAGATAGTAGGCACGGCGGCGCCGGCGGCTGCCTGGGCGGCACCTGCCTCGAGCGAGCGGGCGTTGAGCGCATCGGCCTTGCGCTCGCGAATTGCAGCATGGGCATCCTGACGGGCAGCACGGTCGGCAGAATCTGCCGCCGCCACGCGCACGCGCTCGCCAATGACGCCGGCGTTTTCGGGCGCCGCGGTCAGCGATTCCTCAAAGGTAATGCCCTCGTCGCCAAAGGTGAGCTCCATCGACTCGCGCGCACCGCGGTCGGGAATGGCAAACACGCAGGCGTAACGCTTGCCCACGACTTCCTGAATGCGCGTCATAAAGCGATTGTCCGAACCCGCGATGGCCGGCTGCTCAATCTTGAGCTCGGCCGTAACCGCACCGCCGGCACGGATGAGGCTTACGTAGTTCAGGCGCTGCTGAGCACCAAAATCGAGCTGCTGGGCACGTACATACAGGCCATCCAGTCGGTCGACCCCCGCCTCGCCGGCACGGGCCTCGATATCCTCGTAGGCACGCAGGCAATCGTCGAACAGCGAGCGCGGCTCGGACAGCACCACGAGCGCCTTGCCGCTCACGTGCGCCAGCGGGCTCACGGTCTGGCCGTACATCACCGGCAAAAAGCGGTCGAGCTCGGGCGTAACGATACGCGCATCCACCATCTCGAGCAGCGCTGTCAGTTTGCTGTCGTCCTGGCTGGCGCGATAAAGCGCCACATGCATGTTGTGGACGGCCTCGTCGGTAAGCGCCAGCTCACGGCAGGGGAAGATCTCGACGCTGTCCTCGTTGCCGATGGTCTGCCCCGTTGAGCTCACCATGCGACGGATGCGATCGATCTCGTCGCCGAAGAACTCGATGCGCACGGGCGCTTTTTCCTGCGCGGGGAACACCTCGACGGTGTCGCCGTGCACGCGGAACAGACCAGGCGCGTCGGCGGCGCCGGCATTGGTGTAGCCCATGCCCACCAAGCGCTGCGGCACCTCGTCAAAGGGAATCTCCTCGCCCACCGCGAAGGTCGTGGACTCCCAGTAGCGGCTCTCGACTGGCGGCACGCAACGCAGCAACGCGCGGGCCGAGGCGACCATGATGCAGTTGTCACCGCGAACGATGCGTCCCAGGGCCTCGCAGCGCTGGGCAACCACAGCATCGTCGGGCGCCTGCTCGCGCCACGGATAGTCCTTGCGCTCGGGAAAACGGCACACGTGTGCCAGACCCACGTAGGCGGCAAGGCTGCGCGCGGCGCGATCGGCCGCATCCTCGCCGCTCACAATGTAGACCGTCGGGCGCGGACGGCGCGCAAACTGGGCGGCCGCCATAAGCGTGCGACCCGACTGCGACACGGCCAGCGTCACGTCCTCGCCGGCATCGAGTCCGGCCTCGACGGTCTGCAGCGCCTCGGCAGTGTAGAGCTGCGCGGCTATACGGTGAATGAGCATGCTGTTCCTCCGGCATCGCAACGCCAAAAGCCCGCCGGGGCAAGCTCGGCGGGTCGTACGTCAAATACATTGCCTGTCATGGTAGCGCATGGAGAGGACTCCGGCTCAAGAGCAAACCCAGCCCCGCAAAAAACGCCAGACGAAGATGCGTTCCGCCCTACCCCGCTACGCGCACGCTGGGGCACAAATCTGCCAGCGGACACTCGTCACACTTGGGTTTGCGGGCGTCGCAGATCTCGCGACCGAAGGTGATCCACTGATGGTTGACCGACTCCCAATACTCGTGCGGCAAAATCTTGAGCAGATCCTGCTCGGTCTTGAGCGGCTCCTTGGCATGTGTCTTGGGACTCAGCATCAGGCGGTGCGCAATGCGGTTGACGTGCGTGTCGACCGCGATGCCCTCGACAATGCCAAACCCCACGTTGAGCACGATGTTCGCCGTTTTGCGCCCCACACCCGGCAGCTTGACGAGCTCCTTCATGTCGGCCGGCACCTCGCCGCCGTAATCGGCAACGATCATCTGCGCGGCCTCCACGGCGTGCTTGGCCTTGCTCTTATAAAAGCCGAGCGACTTAATGGTATCGGCCACATCGGCCACGCTCGCCCCCGCCATGGCCTCGGGCGTGGGCCACTGGGCAAACAGCCGCGGCGTCACCTTGTTGACCTGTGCATCGGTCGTTTGCGCCGAGAGCAGCACCGCGATCAGCAGGCGGAAGGGATTCTCGTGGTCCAAAAAGCACTCGACCAGGCCATAGCGACGGTTGAGGCGCTCACACACCTCGATGGCGCGCTCGCGCTTGGCGGCATTGGTCTCGCGTGGCATAACGACTCCTCGGCTCAACGGCACAATAAACTTATGGGCACAATTGTCCCACGTCCGAGACGCTTACGCCTCCAAGAATGCGCCGGTCTGACGGCTCCACAGGCTCGCGTACTCGCCACCCGCCTCGACAAGCTGCGCATGCGTGCCGTCCTCGACAATCTCGCCATCGGCCAGCACCACAATGCGGTCGAGCGCCGCCACGGTGGACAGGCGATGTGCCACCACAATGGAGGTGCGGCCGCGCATCAGGTTCTCGAGCGCCTCCTGCACCAGCGCCTCGGACTCGCTGTCCAAGGCAGACGTCGCCTCGTCGAGCACTAGAATCGGCGCGTCGGTTAGGATGGCGCGGGCGATAGCCACGCGCTGACGCTGGCCGCCCGAGAGCTTGACGCCGCGCTCACCCACCATGGTGTCAAAGCCATGGGGCAGACGGTCGATAAACTCCAGGGCATTTGCCAGGCGCGCGGCCTCTCGGATCTGCTCGTCGGTGGCGTCGGGGCGTCCGTAGGCGATATTCTCGCGAATGGAGCGATGGAACAGCAGCGCCTCCTGCGGCACGTAGGCAACCTGGCGGCGCAGGCTCTGCTGCGTACAGCGCGAGACATCCTGGCCGTCCACGAGCACGCGGCCGCCCTGAACATCGTCCAGGCGCAGCAGCAGCTTGGTGAGCGTCGTCTTACCCGAACCCGATTTGCCCACCAGGCCCACGCGCTGGCCCGCCGCCACATGAAGTGTCAGGTTACCGAACACGCTCTCGCCCGCCGCAGCGTCACGGTACGCAAAACTCAGGTGCTCAAAATCAATCGCGCCCTCGGTCACTTTGAGCTCAGGGGCGTCCGGGTCGTCTGCCACCAAACGTGGCTCGTCCAGCACGCGCGTCATCTCGGCCGCATCGCCCAAAGCGCGGTTGATGCGCTGCATCATGGAGCTTACGTAGTTCAGGCGCATGGTGAGGTTATAGGTGTAGGTAAAGATCATGACGAGCGAGCCGGCCGAGATGCCAAACCACGCGTTGCCGCCCGCCACGAACACACTCACCACGGCCATGGTGATGACGATAAGGCCCGATGTCGTAAAGTTGCGCTGCATCATGGCGTGCATCGAGACCGTCTCGGCGTCGCGCGCGGCACGATCGGCGGCGTCGAACAGATCGCGTTCAAAGTCCTCGCGCCCGCAGGTCTTGACGGCCAAGATGTTCGTGACCGCGTCGGACAGCACGCCCGACAGTTTGTTCTGCGCGGCAGACGTCGCGGCCGAAAGCGGCATGATGCGCTTGTACATAAGCCAGACAAACGCGATGTAGACGACCATGATGCCCACCAGAATCACGGTAAACGTCGGCACCACCGGGGCGAGTGCGGCCACGGTGCAGATGACCGAGGTGATGGTGGGGATGAGCGAATACACCGTCACGTCCACCAGCCCCGTGTAGCCGCTCATAAAACGACTCGTCTGGCTCACGAGCGATCCTCCAAAGCGGCTGGTATGGAATGTCATGGATTGGTTGGAGAGCGTGTCGAAGCATAGACGCGCCAGGTGATAGTTGCCTGCGATCTCGAGCTTGTAGACGGTGTAGTCCTGTAGCTTGGAGAGGATCTGACCCACCAGGTTAACGAGTACGAGCGCCAGGATATAGGGGCCGAAGACCTCAAACACCTGGTCACCCGCCACTGGACCGGCTTGAACGCGGTCGACAATGAGGGCCATCACATAGGTATTGGCAAACGTCAGCAAAAAGATGTAGCCCGCCGACGAGAACACCGAGAGAAAGACAATCAGCGGCTGCGTGCGCGTGACGTCCCAAAAACGCTGTAGCGTGCGGCGCACGGTGGAACGTTTGAGCGGACTGGTGCTTCTCTGAGACATGGGCTTCCTTTCGCGTCTGATAGGGCGAAACGCCATTGTTGCACACTAAAGCGCACTTCAGGCAAGTGCGACGCGAAAAGCGCCCGCGCCCCGCGCTTGCGCAGGCGCCCCGCCGTCAGATGAAGCTAGTCCTCGTCTTTTTGGTCTGCGAGCAGGCTCGCAGACGTAAGCCCCAAGATCTCGTCGGCCTCCTCGGCATCTTCCAGGGCGTCGATGTCCTTGAGCTTGCGCTCCATGACGTTGGTGCGCGTGGTGATGATGCCCTCGACCGTTTTGCCCGCGGTCTCGATCTGCTGCTGGGCGCGGCGCAGCGCCTTTTGATAGCGCGGCAGCTCGGCCTTGACAGCGGAGAGCACGCGCAGTACATCGTCGGTGCGTTTTTGCAGCTTAAACGTTTGGTAACTCATCTGCAGGCTGTTGAGAATGGCCGCCATGGTGCTGGGGCCGGCAACGTTGACGTGATAGTCGCGGCCCAGGGTCTCGATAAGCCCGGGGCGGCTGACGACCTCGGCGTACAGTCCTTCAAACGGCACGAACATGATGCCAAAGTTGGTCGTTGCCGGCACACTCAGGTACTTTTCGCAGATATCCTTGGCCTCGCGCTTGACCATGGTGTCGAGCGTCTTGCGCGCAGCCGCCACGGTCTCCGCATCGCCCGACTCCTGCGCGTCGAGCAAATGCTCGTACGCGTCGCCCGGAAACTTGGAGTCAATCGGCAGCAGCACGGGATCGCCCTCGTCCACCGGCAGCTTGACGGCAAACTCAACGCGCTCCGAGGCGCCGGGCTTGGTGGCGACGTTTTCCAGATACTGGTCGGGTGTAAGAATGTCCGCCAGAATTGCACCCAGCTGCACCTCGCCCAAAATACCACGCGCCTTCACGTTGCCCAGCACGCGCTTAAGGTCGCCCACGCCGGTGGCGATGGACTGCATGTCGCCCAGGCCCTTGTACACGGCCTCGAGCTGGTCGCTCACCTGCTTAAACGATGCCGACAGGCGATCGTTGAGCGTGCGGGAGAGTTTCTCGTCCACCGTCGCGCGCATCTGATCGAGTTGCACGTTGTTGTCTTTGCGGATAGCACCCAGCTGGGCATCGACCGTCTCGCGCACCTTGTCCAGGCGGTGCTCGATGCCCTCGCGGTTGGCACCGAGCTGTTGGGCCGTCTCGCGGCGAAGGTCATCCATCCGGTCACCAGCTTGCGAAAACTCACGTGCAATGGTCAGGTAACGTTGCTGCCCCACGGCCGCATCTGTCGTCTGCTGCTGCGCGATGGCGTTGGCCGTGCGGCGAGTTTCGGCCAGCGCGACGTTCAGGGCATCGAGCGCGTTGTTGGCCTGCTCGAGTGCTGCCAGCGTTTCCGCGCTACTGTCGCCACGCTCCCGCAACTCGGCACGCAGGCTCTTGAGCTGGAGGGCGCAAGCCACAGCAACCCCCACCGCCACCAAGGCGATCACAACAAGCACGATATCAATAGCAGACATAGACTCCGCCCAACAAACTCAATCGGTCATCAATCAAAACCGCGATCAATCTTACCCCGCCACACGCACGGATCACCCACTGCCTTGCAGACAAATTTCTCTTAGAGCCGCGGACGCTAAAACGCTAGCTCTCCCAGCCGGTGCGAATGGTTGTCATGACGTCGCCTAGGCGCTGGCCCAGGGCTGACAGATGTTGGAGCACTTCGCCGGGCGAAGCACCGTTGAGGATGCAGGTGAGCGCATACGAGACCAAGAAAATCGCCGCAAGTCCTAGCGGAATGAGCACGATCATCGCCAATGCGCGCAGGCGCTGGCCCACGCGGCGACGACGCGTGCGGCGTTTGTCGAACGCAAGCTCCTGCGCATATGAATCTTGTTGTACGGAATAGTTCTCTGGCGCCGATCCGCCCGCAGGCGAAACCGCAGGCGTGGCATTTTGCGCAGGGGGCTGGGCGGCTACCCCTTGCATTTGCATCTCCATAAGCCGTTGCTGTTGGCGCAACATGCGCTCGGCTTGTTGCTGCGGAGTCTCAAGAAACAGATCCATGCTGGCCTCCAAAATCGGAGCATTCGACGCTTACGACCAGCATCCCGCACCGCCATGACCGCGACAACGCAATCGCCGGCAATAGCCACAAAGTTTCTTCTGCTCAAAAGCTGTCGAAAAGCTCAACAACTCCCCTACCAGCACTTTCTCTGAGCTTTTTTCGCCAGCAATCTTTTGGCCTTCCACCCTTACGCCAACTGACCAAAATCTAACCAAAAGCTTGACGAAAATTGTGGAGACCGGGACCCCATACAAAAACGTGCCGCCCCAAAAGGGGCGGCACGCAAACTTCTTATCTGCTTTTCTGTAACGAGCATGCGACGACCCAACGCCGGGGCGCAGGGCGGGGAAACCTTTGCCTCGCGCGACCCTGCGAAGCCGTGAGCGAGAGGGAAAGGTTTCCCCGCCCTGCGCTCCGTGGTCGGTGAGGACAGACTACATGCCCGCGAGACCGCGGGCGGCGGTGGCGCACATAAACGCCAAGGCTAAAATCACGAGCGAGCCCGCAATGTCTACCAGCACGCCCATTACGCGGCGCTCAAACAGCCAGCTCTCAAAGTGCGGGGCAACGTTGCGCCAAACACGCCACAGCAAGATGCCCATACCGATGACGCCCGGGATATTGAGCAGTAGGATCTCGGAGCACAAAAGACCGATCAGGTTGCCGGCGGCAAAACCAGCGTCGCCCTCGCAGTATTTGCGATAAATCATGTACAACATGTACGCCACAAACGGCTGCAGGCACGCAGAGATAAACGTAACCACCATCGAGGGGTCCTGAGAAAAGACATCGGTGAGTTTATCGACACTCGTGGCATCTTTCGAAGCCAAGAACAAGCCAATGACCACCACGGGCACCACGCCCAAGATAACCTCGACCAGAGTAAACAACTTAGCAGTCAGATCCTCGCTAGCCGTATTGAGGTGGGGCGCCCACTCAGGATGAGCATGCGCGCCGACCTTCTTGTCCTTCTCGGCACGATCGGCCTTTTTGCCCTCAGCAACCCGACGACCAGGATCCTTGCGAGTTCCCGCCGCAGCAACCCGAGCCCGAGACTTCTTACCCATACAAAAACACCCCATCAGGTAGTAGATAAACTAAAAGTCGCTACCCAGTGTACCCCACCCATGAACGGTGCCATCCCAACCAGCCCCCATACAAAAACGTGCCGCCCCGATAGGGGCGGCACACAAACTTCTTATCAGCTTTTCAGTAACGAGCACGCGACGACCCAACGCCGGAGCGCAGGGCGGGGAAATACCTTTGCCTCGCGCGACCCTGCGAAGCCGTGAGCGAGAGGGAAAGGTATTTCCCCGCCCTGCGCTCCGCAGCAGCCAGCGCCACGCGCTAGTAGTTCACCACCTGCTCCTCAAAGTACGCCTTGGGGTGGTTACACACCGGGCACACCTCGGGCGCCTCGGCGCCAACATGCAGGTGCCCACAGTTCAGGCACTTCCACACCTTCACGCCCTCACGCTCAAACACCTCGCCCGACTCGATACGCTCGACGAGTTTGTTGTAGCGCTCCTCGTGGGCCTTCTCGACGGCGGCGACGCCACGGAACTTCTCGGCGATCTCGGCAAAGCCCTCCTCCTCGGCGGTCTTGGCGAACTCGTCGTACATCGTGGTCCACTCGTAGTTCTCGCCCGCGGCGGCGTCGCGCAGGTTGTCCAGAGTACCCGGAACGGCGCCGTCGTGCAGATACTTAAACCACAGCTTGGCGTGCTCGGACTCGTTGCCCGCCGTCTCGGCAAAGATATTCGAGATCTGAACGTAGCCGTCCTTTTTGGCCTTGGATGCATAGTAGCGATACTTGGTGTGTGCCTGGGACTCACCGGCAAAAGCAGTCTCGAGGTTCTTCTTGGTCTGAGAGTTCTCAAAATCCATAGGTGTACTTCCCTTCAACACGTGCCGCCCATAGGCTTTGAGCGACCTTGTCTTTAGGATGCCCTCAAGCCGAGAATTTAAACCTTACAATCCCGTTCTTCAGATTTGAGCGGGCTACACACTCAACCAACGATCGTCCTCGGCTCGGCAAAAGCCCTCGCGCTCCAGGTCAGCTAGAATGCCCGCGATCAAGTCGCACTCGACCGGCCCGCGACCGGCTGCCGCTTCCATCTCGTTAACGCCCACCACGGCATCAGCAAGCGTAATCCCCGCCGGCTGCCCATCGCGCGCTGCCAGCAACATACGCACGATATGCGCGCGCTTTTGGCGACGCGAGCCCTCAAACTTGGACTGACGGCTATAGCCCGCCGACCGCCTGGACGGATTGGGCAACGTCTTTTTTAGATATGCGCCGTAATCTAGCAACGCGTAATACCACGCGCGCGGCGTGTCGGCATCATCGAGCGGCACGGCAAAGGGAGCGATCTCGTCCGCCGACGCACCGGGGGCCGCCGGACAGGCCGCCTGAATCAGCGGCACCAGCTCGCGATCGGGAACAGCCGGTACATCGGGAAAGAAGTGATGCAGAAAGACCGTGCGCACATTGGTCTCCAGATACACGCCCGGAAGATCAAACGCAAACGACCGGATACCCTGCGCCGTTGCCGGGCCAATACCAGGCAGAGCGACCAAGTCACGCGTCTCGTGTGGAAACTCCCCGTCCCAGTCCTCTACAACGCGCTGAGCGGCCTTGTGGAGCGCCAGAGCGCGTCGGTTGTAGCCCATCCCCTGCCAAGCGTCCAAAACATCGGAAGGCGCGGCCTGGGCAAGCGCCTGCACGGTCGGAAAACGATCGAGCCACACCGGCATGCGCGCCTCCACACGCGGAACCTGCGTTTGCTGCAGCATGACCTCAGAAAGCCAAATGATGTACGGATCGCGTGTGCGGCGCCACGGAAGGTCGCGATAACGCAGGACCCCTTCCGAACGAATCATCGAACGAAAGGGGTCCTGAATCATGGCTATGCTCCTTATGCGGCGCTATTCCTCCCGGTAAGCGCACGCGCAGGTGGCGTACTCGGGAAACGCTTCGCGGTCGGCGAACTTGGGATCGACGGCCGGGAACTGGCGGTGAGCGACGATGTCGCCGAGCGAAACGGAATCGAGGTAGTCGCGCATCAACGCCTGAGCTCCGGCCCACAGGGGATGATAGCAGCACGCGCCCATGCGCGCACAGTCACCATCGGGCGCGGTGCAATCGTTCATAACCATAGGACCCTGAACGGCCTCGACGACCTGGCGGATAGTGACGTCGTCCGGACTGACCTTGAGACGCATGCCACCGTGGACGCCACGCAGGCTCTCCACAATACCGGCCTGGACCAAACCGTGCTGAATCGAGCGGGCAAACGAATACGGAACATTGACCTCTTCGGCAGCGGTGCGAACAGAAAGCAAACACTCCGGATCCTCAGCAAGCATCGCCAGCATGCGAAGGGCGTAATCAGTCTTCCTCGATATGTCCATTTTTCCCCTTTCAAGGAATACGAACAGCTCGAACGAGCTCCGGGGCCGAGCTTGTGTCGAGACGCTAAATGACCGCCAGGACATCCAAATGGTAAATCGGATATCCTCTGAGTGCCGCGCTTGGAGCGAAATGCATCAGATGCGGCCTACAGTGCAATTTAGTATAACCTAACCCCCTGTCTCGTTGAACAGGTGTTGCGCAACAAAACCGTTGTTCAGACAAATATACTTATTAGATTTTACTTGCGTTCCCGAAGGCGCGGGGATTCTGGGCGAAGATGCACCAGGGCGATCGTTCTATCGAAACAAAGTGCATCAAACGCAAAAAGCCACGTCCGAAGACGTGGCTTTAATTGCGTTGGCGGGAAGTACGGGGCTCGAACCCGCGACCTCCGACGTGACAGGCCGGCGCTCTAACCAAACTGAGCTAACTCCCCAGGCAGACGTTCGCGTTTGTTTCCGCTCGCGTGCGCTGCGGGGATTAGTATACACAGAAGTCTGTCTGACGCGCAACAACTTTTTTGAAAAAATTTTTCGGGGCCATCCGGGAGGGTCTCCGGGGCTGAGGGCGGGGGTTAAGTTTGCTGCTCTACAGTCCTGCGCAAGACGGAAAGCACATTAAGTGCTTTC
>CAJLTA010000034.1 GCA_905209455.1 uncultured Collinsella sp. | reverse complement strand
GGAGGCAGGTAAGATTGAAGGGCCTGACCCCGGAGGAGTACCGGAATCAGGCCCTTGCGGCCTAGTCGCTATTTAGGGCGTCCAAGATTTGGGGCGCGGTTCATTGTCCGTTCTAGCGGGCTTAATCAGGTGATCGGTTAGCGCGCAGTAGTGCAGGCAAACCTTACGCAAACAGGCCGTAGATGCTGATGTTGGCCTTGGCGTAGAGGCCGTTTGCATACTCGGTCCACTTGGAGCTGGCGCTCGAAGCCTGCGAGGAATACTGCTGATAAGCAGTGTAGTAGGCGGTCATGGCCTGCTTATAGGTAGCGCTATCGGCCGTAAAGGCATCGTCGGCAAAGGCCTTAGCGTAAGTGCTGTCGGCATCCTTCCAAGTGCCCTTTGAGCTATCCCACTCGTCGCCGGCAAGTTTGATGATGTAGTCGGCGTAGTCCTTGCTCGCGGTCTCCTCGTTGCCGTCAGCAGGCTCGGTCGGGGCGGTCGGCATGCTTGCGGAGCTATCGCCCACCTTCTTCTTGTAGAGCTTCTGCAGCGTCGCGGACTGACGGACGATCTGCTTGGCCTGATCCTTGGACACGCCGTACTGCTTGGCCATGGTTTTGTAGTCGGAGGTGCCGATGGAATCCTCGGCATACTGCTTCATTTCCTTGGAAGAGACGGTAATGCCCTCGTCCTCGGCAGCGTCCAGCAGAATCTGGTTGCGCACGTAGGACAGGATTACGTCGGCAGACGGAGCGGTGTAGTTGCCGTCGTTGTCCTTGACGGTGTCGAGGCTGTACTGGCTCTCGATGGCCTCGCGCGCGGTGATGTCGCTCTTCTTGCCGTTGTAGCTATAGCTTGCCACGGTCGAATCGAGCTGGTCCTCGGTCAGGGTCGCCGAGCCGACTCCCTTGCCGCCAAAGCCGCCATTGCCGATAAAGAAGCCGACCACAGCGGCAATCACGACGGCGACCACAAAGGCGGCAATCATCGTCTTCTTGTGCTTGCAAGCGTGGTCGTCCACATCGGAGTCGTCGTCCTCGTCCTGCTCCTCGGGCATGAGGTTCTCGTCGGCGGCGTCCGCGGCGATCTTTGCCTCCAGGCGAGCGTCCTCCTCCTCGGCGGTCGTACCAGCAGCAATGTGCTCGGCAGACGTACCGGAGACCAGGTCGATCTTCTCGGCCTCGTCACCGTCGGGACCTTCGCCGCGCTCGATGATCTGGATGCCGTCGATCTCGTCCTTCTCGTCCTTCTTTTGAATCAGACCCATAGTCAGCTACTCCTTATTGGGAACACAATCCCTCATAGAATACGCCCGACGAGGCGCCGGGCGTATTGATTCTTAGGTTATACGCAAACACTTAAGTACTATTTAGGCATTTGCAGTCTGCATGTCTTAGGCCAGGTGCTCAATAACGGCATCGGCGAAGGCTTGCGTACCCACCGCACCCTCGACGGAGCCGGTCTGGACACGACGTACGTCGCCGGTAACCTGCTTACCCTCGTCGAGCGTGGCGGACACGGCAGCGCGGATACGATTGGCCGCATCGTTCTCGCCCAGATGATCGAGCATCATAGCCGCAGACAGAATCTCGGCCGTGGGGTTGGCGATATCCTGGCCCGCGATATCGGGCGCGGAGCCGTGCGTTGCCTCAAAGATGGCGCAATCGGCACCGATGTTGGAACCCGGAGCCATACCCAAGCCACCCACCAGGCCAGCGCACAGGTCGCTGACGATATCGCCGTACAAGTTGGGCAGCACCAGGACATCGAAGTCATTGGGGTTTTGGACCAGACCCATGCAGGTGGCGTCGACGATCCTGTCGTTGAACTCGATATCGGGATAGTTGGCGGCCACCTCGCGCGCCACGCGCAGGAACAGGCCGTCGGTCGCCTTCATGATGTTGGCCTTGTGCACGGCCGTCACCTTTTTGCGGCCGCAGCGGCGGGCATACTCAAAGGCATACTCCACAATGCGGCGACTCTTGGCGATAGAGATCGGCTTGATCGAGATCGCGGAATCGGCGGCGAAGGTCTTTTGGCCCGAACGCTCGACAAGCTGCGAGAGCTCCTCGACCTCGGCAGCGCCCTCATCGAACTCGATGCCAGCGTAGAGGTCCTCGGTGTTCTCGCGCACGATAACCAGATCGACGTCGCGGAAGCGCGAGCCGTCGCCCGGCTGCGACAGGCAGGGGCGCACGCAGGCGTACAGGTCGAAGTGCTTGCGCAGGGCCACGTTGACGCTGCGGAAACCCGTACCGACCGGCGTGGTGATGGGGCCCTTGATGGCAACCTTGGTCTCGGCGACCGCATCGAGCACGTGCTGGGGCAGTGGCGTGCCAAACTCGTCCATGACGCCGGCACCGGCCTCCTGGACGTTCCAGTTGATCTGGACACCGGTGGCCTCGACCACGCGGCGCATGGCCTGCGTAATCTCGGGACCGATACCGTCACCGGGGATCAGGACTACATCGTGCGCCATAATCTGTTACTCCTCGTCTTCGGCGTCGTCAGATTTTTTAACGCTAGCACGCTTCTTCTTTTTGGAGAGATCCAGGCCAAAACGTTTAACAAGCATTTCGCAAATCTCGCTCGAACGGGCCTTGAGATAGCTGCCCTTGCCGTTCTCGGCGTCGAACTTAAGGCGCAGCGCGAGCTTCTCGGCAACCTCGGCATCGATCTCGCCCTGGCCAAACTCGTACAGGCAACCGAGCATATCGCGATACTCAAGGTCGCCGTGGTAGCACTGGATGGCCTCATCCAGAATCGGCCAAGCCTCGCGCGAACGCTCGACGCCCGTAGCTCCCCACACGCACAGCAGGTGGAAGGCGGCGTAGCGCAGCGTGGACGAAATCTCGTCGAACAGCGCGGTCTCGGCACCCTCAAAGGCATCGCCCAGCTGCTCGGGGCAGGTGGTAGCGAGCGCCGCCAGAGCATCGAGGGCTTCCCAACGGGTCTGCGCCTCGGGGCGGTCGAGCGCCTCGATCAGCGCGGGCACGCAGGGCACGACGCGCTGCGGGTCGCGCTCGGCCAGCAGATGCAGCACGCGGGCGGCAAACTGGCGGATGCGGCGCGTGGGGCAGCCGAGCTCCTTGACCAGACGGTCGACGGCGTTCTCGTTCTCCTCTGCCAGCTGAAGCTGTGCCAGCTCCTCGTTGGTGAGCTGTTCTTCCTTGTTTTCTGCCATAGTTACCTCTTCTTACTATTTCTTAGCGTGCTTGCCAGCACCCTTGCTGTCATCGGTGACCGAGATGAGCTGTCGGTCGGCTGCACCATTGTGACGCGCACGGCGACGCTCCTCGGCGTCGCCCGCGTCGGCGGCGGCGCGGTGAGCCTTGTTTACGTTAAAGACCTCGTCGTGCTTGCGCCATGGACCGACGGACTCGCCAAAGCTCATCTTAAGGCCGGCGATAAAGCCGCCGAGCCAGCCGATCGGCGCAAACTGCACCAGCGGGAACAGCGAAAACACCCAGGTCAGTAGGACAACCGCTGCCGCACCTGCAAAATTGGCAATCCAGTAGTCGCGCTTGGTGATCACACGCTTTTCGCAGGCCCACTGGCCGCACAAAAAGCCAATGTAGATCGCAAAGATAAAGAGCACCAACGCGAGCACCACGAACGTCCAGCTCATGGGCGCTACTCCCCGTGATGGTGGCCGCAGCAGCACTCGTGGCCGTCATCATGGCCGTGGCCGCCGCAGCACTCGTGGTCCTCGCCGTGATGGTGGCCGCAACCGCACTCATGGTCGTCGCCGTGCTCGCCGCAACCGCAGCCGTCCTCGTGAGCACCGTGCTCTTCGGGACGATACTGCGACCAGTCCAGACCGGCGGCGATGGCGTCGGCCTCCTCCTTGTAGAGGACCGTGATGGCCTGGGTACCCAGCTTGGCGCCACCGATGGCGTCGAGCATGTCGTAGAGCGTAAAGGCCACATCGGCGCCGGGCAGCGCGAGCTCGCGGTCATCGGCGTAGGCGAGCGCCAGACGCAGGTCCTTAATGAAGTGCTCGACCATAAAGCCGGGCTTGTAGTCGCCGTCGAGCGCCTTGGGAGCCAGGCTCTCCATGGCGCCGGACTTGCCGGTACCGCCCAGGATCATCTGGCGGGTCTTCTCCAGGTCAAGGCCGCTCAGCTCGGCAAATGCCATGGCGTCTGCCATGCCGACCATGCAGGCGCCCAGCGACACCTGATTGGCGAGCTTGGCAGCCTGGCCCTTGCCGGCGCCGTCGAAGCAGCAGATGTTGGCCGCAAAGGTGGCAAGGATGTCGCGGACCGGCGCGATGTCGTTCTCGGTAGCGCCCACGATAGCCGTGAGCGTACCGGCGATAGCGCCCGACTCGCCGCCGGTGACGGGGCAGTCAAACGCCATGCGACCAGAAACCTGGGCGGCCTCGGCAATGTCACGGGCGAGCTCGGGCGAGCTCGTGGTGAGGTCAATCAAGACCGCGCCCGGCTTGGTGCACGCGAGTAGGCCGTCGCCCGCCAGATAGAGCTCCTCGACCTCGGAGGGATAGCCCACCATGGTAAAGACGACATCGGCGTTAGCCACGGCATCGGCCGGCGTATCAGCCCAGGCAGCACCGCGCTCGATGAGCGCCGCGGCCTTGGACTTGGTGCGGTTGTTAACCGTGACGGGGTAGCCGGCGTCCAGAATGTGACCGGCGATGGGGGCACCCATGATTCCGGTGCCAATGAATGCGACAGAGAGCTTGTTTGCCATGAAACCTTTCCTTTTGGGTTGGGTGTTGTTACCAGGTTGAATACTCTGTGCCAGCGTTTGGGCAGTGAGTTGAGATCGATTACGGCCGCAGCACTTGCCTACTGGCCGCGCACACGGCGCGCGATGCGGTCGGAAAGCGAGGCTTTCTCGGCGCGGTTCTTACCCCAAAACGCGCAGGCCACCATGCCGGGGCCCACGTGCGAACCGATGGTGGGGCCCACGGAGCCGCGAATGATCGTGACGTCGGCGCAGCCCTCCTCCTTGCGGATGGCGGCCTCGAGCCAGTCGCCGTCCTTCTCGGCATCGGCCGTCATGATGGCGATGGGCATGGTGCGATCGGGCACGTAGTTCTCGCGGAACGACTTGAGGATGGACTTGAGCGCCTTCTTGCGGCCGCGGTTGACGCCGATCAGCGACAGCGAGCCGGCCAGGTCGTAGGAGAGCTCGGGCTTGACATCGAGCTTTGCCGTGAGCTGCGCCGCCGCGGGCGGAATGCGGCCGCCGGCAGCCAGCGCGTCGAAGCTCTCGAGCGTAAAGTAGCCGTGGACGTAGGTCTTTGCCTCGTTTGCCCAATCGACCAGCTGCTTGGCGGTCAGTCCCGCCGAACGCTGGCGCACGGCCTCGAGCGCCAAGAGCGCGCCGGTCGCGCAGGGCAGAGCGTTGTCGACCACGTAGAGCTCGAAGTTGGGATACTCGGCGCGCACGGCATCTGCCGCCTGGCACGCGGAGTTGTAGCTCGACGACAGCGCCGAGGTAAAGCACAGGTAGACCGTGGGTGTGCCCTCTTTGGCGCACTCGGTAAAGAACTCGATATAGCGACCGAGCGACACAGCCGAGGTGGACACGCGGGCACCGGCGCGCATGCGGTCGTAGAACTCCTTAGGGCTCATGCTCGACCAGATATCGTCCGTGCGCTCCTCGCCATCGATGATAAAGGGGAAGCCCAAGATATCGACATCGAGGTTCGCGGCGACCTCGGGGCTAAAGTCGCAGCAGGTATCGACGACGATGCGGCAGCGGTCAGAATGGCCGGTAGATGCAGCCTTGTCCATCAAAGCGACTCCTTACGTAAAAAGGCGGCCACCCGCATGGGATGGCCGCCAGCCGTTAACTCATGCAAGTTAACGTATTTTACTCGTCAAGTGTTTCGATGCGGGGCTTGATGATGCCATATCCACCATTCTTACGGTGATACACCACATTGATGAGGCCAGTCGTCGCGTTCTCGAACACGTAGAAGTCGTGGCCGAGCAGATCGGTCTGCACCAGCGCCTGCTCCTCAGTCATCGGGGTGACATCGATGACCTTCTCGCGGACGAGCAGGTCGTCGTCCTCCTCGGGCAGCAGCAAGTCGGCCAGATCCTCGACACGCTCGACCGGCGCGACATCCGCTGCGCTGGCACCGCCCTGGCGGTTGTCCACGACCTTGGTCTTGAACTTGCGCAGCTGGCGGGTGACCTTATCGGCGGAGAGGTCGATGGCGGCGTACATATCTGCACCGTGCTCGGCAACGCGAATCACCGAACCGCGGACACGAACCGTAACCTCGACGATTGCCGGGTTGGGGTTCGAGGGGTTCTTCTCATAGCGAAGTACAACGTCGACCGTCATGGGCTCGATATCGAAAACCTTGAGCGCCTCGCCGATCTTCTCATCCACATGCGCACGCAGAGCATCGGTTACCGTCGTCTTGCGTCCAGAAACCTTGATATCCATACGTGGCTCCAATCTGCCTCGGGGACTTACTGTACTGGCTATGTACCCATTGCCGTGCATTTAATCACGCGGATTCCCAAAGACCCGAATAACGATTGCTTGATACCGCATACCGAAGTCTCGCACTTTTCTGTGGCAAAGTGCGCTATAGGAGGGAGCCCACAGATTTGTATTTGGTCTCGAAAATTGGCTTTGACCTGCTGGTTTTATAGGGATGAAAAAGCCGGGCTCCCCTATTGGGGAAACCCGGCAGTGCGTGTTGAAACCGTGAAGAGGTGTCCTTTCCAACGTATAGGAGACACCACCCCTAGCAATAACTAGCTATTGAGTTTGTTAATGTCGTCGTCGGTGATGGCGCCTTCCTGGCTGGACGATTTGTCCTCGGAGGATGCGGTCTCATTGTTGGAATCGGAGGACTCGCTGCCGGAGGACGTGGTCTCACTGGACTCAGAGTCGCCCGGCTGCACGTTAGCGCCCGAAACCGTCTTAGTGGTGAGGTCGTAGGGCATCGTGCCATACCAGACGCAGTGGACCGCCTCGAGCGTGCCGTCGGCCGTAATACCGTCGAGGGCATCGCTCACGGCACGGCATAGTTCGTCATTGGACGAGAGGCCCACAACACCAAGCGTCGAGGGCGCCTCGAGCGCACCGACATAGGAGATCTCGCTCATCAGGCGTGCAAGGTAGCCGCCGGCCGTGGAGTCGCAGATCACATAGTCGACCTCGCCGGACTCGAGCGCCTCAAAGCACTCGTTGATGTTGGAGTAGGTCTTTTGGTTGGCGGTAATGTTCTGCTTAGCAAGCGCCTCCTGCGAGGCCGAGGACATCTGAACGCCCAGGGTGGACGTGCTAAGGGTATCGGTGGAAACGCTTAGCGACCCACCATCGTTAGTTTTACCGAACACGGAAGTGGCATCGTACAGGCAGGTGCCGAGCGAGCTAATGTCCCCGTCCGTGGAGTTAATCTCGCCGATAAAGATATCGGCCTTTTTGTCGCCGAGCGCGGAACCTGCCGAGGACGCGTCGACGAAGGCGACCTTAAGGCCCATGCGGCTTGCGAGGGCGCGGGCGGCGTCAACCGCATACCCCGTGAGCTCGCCGTCGGCGCCCTGCATGGCCTGCGGCGCATCGGAAGTATGGAGGGCGACCGTCAGGGTTCCGGGAGTGACCAGGGCATCGTCCGACACCGCCGGCGTGACGGTCTCGTACTCGATCTGGTCGATCGTGGGAGTCGTGAACGTAGACAGCGGGTTGAACGCGCATCCGCTCAGGCCCAAAACGGCGATGACCGCTGCGGTCCCAGCACCTAACCGAGCCGCGTGCATCAAGCTGCCCCTCACCATGTCCACTACCCTACCTTCTGTGTCGTATACGATCCGTGCGTTGCACGGAATATCAGGTTGTTCCCACCAGCTGACCTGGTATTTGACCCCACACTTGCGCACCGGGGTGTTTGCTCGGGAGGCCGCAGCCACCTTCACGACTGGCCCGCTCGCCCGCGAGGCGGTATTGCCCCAAAGAAAGTAGAACGGACGGTGCGGCTTACATCTAGGACGCGCCATGATCGCGCCGCGCGCACGCGGTCGCTTACGTGGATCCCTTTGACCGCGTCTGTCTTGGACTAGGACGGGCATTTCGTCCGTCCGCAACCACAGCCTGGCAGGAACGTAGCGCATTATAGCTAAGTTCAAGCTAAAGTTTAAGGTTAGGGGCGTTATTCGCATCGCGAGTACAGATTTCGCAGGTCAGGACGGGCCGCACGCGCTCTGATTAAGCCCGTCGCTCCCCTATGGAAAGCCCCAACACACCCGTCTTAGGGCGCCGTGGCCAAAAAATAGCAAATATGAGTACTGTTACCAATTTAGTAACAGGTAATTTTGGCCTCTCGGACAGATTTTGCGCTCAGTGCCGCCAACTTGATGCTTAGTTTTTCTACATTTGTTTATTATCTTCTTACTTTACGCCGCCTCCGAGTCCAAAATTCCTTGATTTTGCTGTTACTGATTTAGTGACAGTACTCATATTTGCCATATTTTGGCCAGGGCATATGATTAACCCCCTATTTTCGACGTGAATTAGACCGGCTTAAGCCCAAAACACGCCCGCAGCGTGTTAAATAGCGCCTCTTGCTTCTTTCTGCGAGCGTCAACACGGTTGCGATATCGCTTACTCATGCGCTGGTGGATGCGCCATGCGAGCGCTTCCATCGCTTCCATGTCACAGAGCATTTCGTTGTTGACCGTCGCGACCTCGATTCCCATAGTAATCAAGCCCGTGTTGCGCTTTTCATCATGGATACGTCCCCTCCGGGAGGAATGGCCCAGCTCACCGTTGTATTCCAGGTCAAACCGGGCTGTTTCCTGATACGCATCGCAAACTGCGTGCGACATCCCCGAGATTGCCTGCGCGCGGTCATCGAACTCAATCTTGTAGTCGGTCTTAAAGGGACCGCAGGCAAATCCGCCATAGGAAAACGGAAGCGAAAACAGAGCGAGCATGATGCACTCCATGGGCGAGCGCAGGTTTTCTGACAAGTAGGGACACAAACGCTGCAGTTGTTTGGCCGCATTCCCCTTGCATACCGCGAGGTAATCTGCCAGACGATCGGGCGTCAGCACCGGCTCAACCTCAAAGTAGCCCACATCTGCTGGCCGGTCCTTGTCCTTTGCAAGTCTATTCGCAACAGGCGAGGTGTAAGGAGGCAGATACTTCCCGTGATCGCTCAGTGAAATCTTGGAACACAGTTCCTGGGCCAGAGCAAACGCCTGGATACAGCCGACCTCGCGGGCAACGGCAACACAAAGGGCCTCAGGAGATAGGCTGTACACCCCCGGTTCTACCTCTAGAATCGAGCCGGCGGGCAACCCGGAGCATACGGACCAGCCCACGCCAGGCATGCGGCGGCGCTGCGCCGCAGATCCCACCAGCAAGCAAAGATCTTCTTGCACCTCGCCGCTTGCGGCCCCAATCCGCACCAAGTCGGGAAGATAGATGTCCTCAGTCGAGGGCGACGACGTGCGCAGCACACGGCGCTCTTCATCGGGATCGAGGTCCCTCCAGCTGATGTAACCCATTTGTCGGCGCTCGGCGCGCATCATGCGTAGCGCCGAGGCACCCGTCAAAATTACGGAAGCAGCCAGCTGCTCGCTTGCAGGCTTGCCACGCTGCCCGATCTTTATTGCCATCTGAACCACCCCTACCAAACGCGTGCGATAGCGAGGCCATCAACGGCCGCAGCGCCGGCGCGCTTGAGTTCCGCCGAAGCCGCGGCCATCGTCGCACCCGTAGTGATAACGTCGTCGATAAGCAGCAGGCGCTTGCCCTGCACGTCCTCAACGGTCTCATACATGCCTCGGGCGCGTTCACGGCGTTCTTCACGACCGAGTTCACGCTGGTCGCCATGCCCGTACTTGACGAGAGCATCGAGCAGGGGAACACCCGACAGCTCGCAAAATGGACGCGCAATAGCCTCCATATGATCAAAACCACGCCGCCGAAACGCTGCCGCCGTCGCAGGCACAAACACCACCACATCCGCACCGGACAGCACACCTCCATAGCGATCGGGCGCTACGACCTGGGCATGCAGGGCGGTGTCGTAGAGCAGCTCCGCCAGATACGGAGCCAGACGTCGCTCGCCCGCATCCTTGTACGCTTTAATGATGCGCGGCAGCGGATGCGCATAGACGGCGCACGCCAGGCAGCGGTCGAGCGCCTCCGTCATTGCCGAGGACGTGCCCTCGACCGAACACTCAGTGCACAGCAAATCCCCAAACGGGGCGCTGCATCGGGTGCAGCTATGACGTGGGTCGATGAGCGTGAACGCGGCAAGGCAGTCTTGGCAAATAAGCGCACCGGCGCGCTCGCAGCCGGCACATCGTGTTGGCGACAATGCCTCGAGCGCCTCGCGTGCCACCCACTCGGCAAACGGTAGCAATTCGTCCGCAAACGGTAGGGCACCGGCACCCTGCAAACAGCTCAATATGTTCAGATGGCTCTTCAAGACACAACCCTCCCTACGTTCGGCCGCAGGGAGGGTTGTTGATTCGGCGCTATGATACCCCGATGCGCTCGGGGCAAGGCGGGCTAAATCCGCTCGCGGGCGTTATTCGCCGGCAGGCGGTTGTGGTGCGGACGAAGACGGGGTCGAGCCCTCGCCACCATCCTGGCGCGGCTTGCGGGAACGGCGACGGCGACGGCGCTTTTGACCCTGGTCGGCCGAGCCCTCGCCACCGCGCGGCTCGCGTTCGTCGCGAGCGGCGCCATGCGAAGCCTTGGCAGCCGCTCCCCCGCCATCTCCGGGACGACGGCGCGTGACCTTGACCTCGCCATCCGAGACCTGATCGGCCACGGAGGGCACTGAAGGCTTCTGCTGCGCGCCCGAGGAATGGCGACGGCGCGGACGCGGCGCGCGCTCCTCCTCGCCACGTGACTTGCCGCCCTTGTCGACAGGCGCATCGGAGGCCGAGGCGCCCTTGGAAGCGGCACCGGCCTCGCGAGCAGCTGCGGCGCGGAAGGCGTCCTCGCGCTCCTCGCTCGACAGATGACGGCGGCGGCGACGTGTGGGGTTCATGCCGCCGCCGCGATTCTGCTGCTGGGGCTGCTGAACCTCGCGCTCGCGAGAGGCGTTCTTGCCCGCGGCTGCAACATCGGTAGCATCGCCCGAGCCCGCGCGCTTACGACGGCGACGGCCATCGGCCGCCCCCTCGGCCTCGGGTGTCTCGGCCTTACCGCGGCCCTTTCCGCGGCCACGGCCCTCGCCCTGACCCTGACCGGCGCGAGCATCGGATTCGGCATCGCGACGACGGCGCTTGGGCATCGACGTGCCGGCAAGACGGTCGGCACTCGACAGGCCATCGCCCACGTCGACGCCGTTCTCGCGATCGAGCTCCATGAGCGCCAGGCGCATCTCGGGCGACTCGATGCGCTCGAGCACGTCGCGCGTCACGCAGTCGGGGCGGCAGTTGCAGCCCTGCTCGGCGGCCTTCTTTTTGCAGCCCTCCGAGCACGTCATATCGGCCAGGTTGACCTTAAAGACCTTGCCGTTCTCCAGGCGCAGCACCAGCTGCTCACGCGGCGTGTCATATTCCTGAATACGCGCCTTGCCAAGCGGCGTATCGATGAGCGTCTTCTTTTTGGGCGCACGGCTCTTAAAGTCCTTGTACGCCTCGAACTCATAACGCAGACAGCACATCAGGCGGCCGCAAACGCCGCTGATCTTGGACGAGTTGAGCGGCAGGTCCTGCTCTTTTGCCATGCGAATCGAGACGGGCTCAAACTGTCCGCCAAAGCGCGTGCAACAGAGCTCTTGGCCGCACTGGGCATAGCCGCCCACCAGGCGGGTCTCGTCGCGCACGCCGATCTGGCGCATGTCGACGCGAATATGCAGCGTCGAGGACAGATCCTTGACGAGCTGGCGAAAATCGACGCGCTCCTCGGCCGCAAAGTAGAACACGGCCTTCTCGCCGCCAAACAGGTACTCGACGCCCACCGGCTTCATCTCGAGGTCGAGCTCCTTGACCAGACGGCGGAAGTCGACCATGGCCTCGTCGCCCTGGATGGCCAGGTCGTCGGCAAGCTGCAGGTCGATGTCGCTCGCCACGCGCAGCACGGGCTTGAGCGGCTGACCGATCTCGTCTTGCGGCACCTCGAAGGGATCGGCCGTGACCAGGCCAATCTCGGTTCCGCGCTCGGTGGAGCAGATAGCGTAATCTGCCTCGAGGATATCCAGATCCTGCGGGTCGAACCACAGGTCGCGCGAGGCGTAGGTAAACTTAACGGGTACGACTAACGGCATTTCAGTGCCTTCCTGATATCGAACAGCATGACCTCGATGGCCAGCTGGGGAGTAACGTTTCTGGCGATGTTGCGCTCGGCGGTCGCGACTGCCTCGAGCGCCCGCGTGGCACCCGCAACATTGGTCGCAGCGGCAAGCCGACCGATCGTGTCGCGCACGTCTTCGTTCACCACGTCGGCCGCCTCGTCCTGAAGCGTCAGCAGCACATCGCGCATGAGCGTCCGCGCGCTCGCCAGCGCTTCCATGATACCCGAACGCTCGCGCGCATTGAGCTCGCGCTTATTGCGGTCCTCAAGCTGCTTCAATGCTCCACGCGACAGGTAGTCGGCGTTTTGCTCGAGCACCTTTTCCTGCGTGGACTTGACCTCGGCGAGCGGCGCCTTAACGGCGACGATGAGCGACTTGGCGCGGCTGAGCACGTCGGCCTCGTCGGCGGCAATGAGTGAGTCGATGGCACGGACCATCTGACGGCGGGCGTCCTGGCGCTCGGCACTCTTAAGGAACTCGATGCCGCGCGTGGGGCTGCCCGCCACGGCGACGGCCATGCGACAACGCGCGATATCCTGACCAGTGGCACGGCTCACGGCGTGCGCGGCGACGGCGGGTGACACCAGCCGAAACGGCACGCACTGGCAGCGGCTCACGATGGTGGGCAACATCACGTCTGCCGAGGTGCCCAGCAAGATAAACATAACGCCCTCGGGCGGCTCCTCGAGTGTTTTGAGCAGTGCGTTGGCGGTGTTGGCGCGCAGCTGCTCGGCACGGTCAATGATGTAGACCTTGGCCTTGGCGCGGATGGGCGCCAGGGGTACGTCGTCGAGTAGCTCGCGCGTCTGGGCGATGAGGTAGCCCGTGGCGCTCTCGGGCGTGTAATAGTGCACGTCGGGGTGCGTATGGCGGGCGACGCGCACGCAGCTATCGCATGAGCCGCAGCCATCCTGCTCGCACAGGAAGGCTTGGGCGAGCGCCCACGCGGCGTCGAGCTTGCCCGCGCCGGGCGCGCCCAAAAACAGGTAGGCGTGCGATGCGCGACCGCTGGCGACGGCATTGGTCAAAAAGTCGCGCACGCGCTCTTGGGTGTCAAGCTTGGCCAGCAGGCTTGTCTGAGCGGGGGCCATGTTACTCGGCCTCCTGGGCAAGCGCGGCGGTGACGGCGTCCTGGGAAATGTCGAGGCCGTAGACGCGAACCTGCTCGACCGTCCGCGCGAAGACGTCCTCGATGGACGCGGTCGCGTCGATGAGCTTTACGCGGTTTGGCTCCTCGGCGGCAATTGCGCAAAAACCCTGGTAGACACGCTCTTGGAAGGCCATGCCCTTAGCCTCCATGCGATCTGCCGCGCCACGGGCTGCCATGCGCAGCGCCGCCTGCTCGGGCGTGATGTGATAGACGAGCGTGAGCGCCGGGTGCGTACCCGCGACGGCCAGGTTGTTGGCATCGCGCACCATCTGACGATCGAGGCCATCGGCAAACGCCTGGTAGCAGGTCGTGGAATCGTAGAAGCGATCGCACAGGACCACCTTGCCGGCAGCAAGGGCGGGCGCGATGACCTCGTGCACCAACTGAGCGCGTGCCGCCTCGTAGAGCAGCAACTCGCAGGTGTCGCCCATCGCCGTATTGGCAGGGTCGAGCAGCAGAGCACGGATCTTTTCGCTGATGGCGGTACCGCCCGGCTCGCGCAGGCTCACAACCTGGTAGCCAGCGAGCTCGAGCGCACGGGCAAGCAGGCGCGCCTGCGTAGATTTACCGGCGCCATCGACACCCTCGAGCGTAATGAAGCTATGTTGAGCGGGCTCAAAAGCCATGGGCGCAGCCCCTTCCTACAAGGCGCGTAAATGCAGATATATATCAACCAAGCCATGATACCCCAGTGCTCGGTGCGTCCCCAATGGCTAAAGGTGCCTTTCCAAAGTTGCGGTGAAATAGGGACTGATTGAAGCTCTGAGACCGCCAAACAGTCCCTATTTCACCGCAACTTATGATGGGGAATTTTGGACGCTGGGTATAATCGTCGTATTGCATTGAAATGTGGCGAAAGGAGTGGCAATGTCTCGGTATTGCGCCTCGTGCGGCAAGCTTCTTGCAGATAATGCCAAGTTCTGCACCTCGTGCGGTGCACCCGTTGAGCAAACAACCGCGAGCGATAGCCAGCCCGCTTTTGAGCAGACCGGCTCCCTTGATACGCCGCAAGCCAAGGCGGACGACCCCCTCGCCTATCGCCCCGACCCCGCCGCAAGCCCTGCGGCCGTCGAGACCACGCAGCGCATACCCGTCGCGAGCGGCTCGCCCCAACAGGAGCCGGCTCCCGCATACACGCCCGCTTCGCCACAGACCCCCGCTCCCAAAAAGAGCGGCACCGGGCCGCTTATCGCCGTTATTGTTGTGCTGGTGGCGATCATCATCGCCCTGGTCGTTTTCTTTGTGATCAAGCCTTTCGACAACGCCGCCACGCAGACGACTGCCGAGGTAGCTAAGCTGCACCATGACGTCGACGACGATGACCTAAAGCCTCTCGGCGATCCCAACAGCCTGTACGACGATGATGACGATGACGACGAGGATGGCGGCGAAGCAACGCTCTCCGAGCAGAATCTCTACCGCCGACTGAGCGAATACTACGACTTGCTCGAAGACCTCGACAACTACGTCCGTGGCTGCGCGCAGAACTTCAACGGCAGCTATCTGGAAGAAGATCGCACCACCCGTCAAAATCTCGCCGACGTCGCCGAGCGCACAGAGGACACCATCGAGCAGTATTACAACATCGTCGAGGACCTGGACGTCCCGACGAGCTCTAAGAACTACAGTTCCTGGAAAGACATCGTTGCCCTGTATGACGACCTGGATCACCGCATTGACGCAATCTGTGATGCCTGGGAGATCAGCCTGAAATACACCAAGCCTGCGAATCACAAGAATGAGATCGTGGCGCCGCTGTCGCGCGACAACGTGGCGGGCACCAATGACAATAAGTATCGCCTAGACTTTGAGGAGCGCTACCCCGGCGCCAAACCCGTCGAAGTGAACTAGCGCTTTGTCGTTCCCGAGCCGGCAGTTAGGGACGTTCCTAAACTGCCGGCAGAGACGATATGAGCAGGACATAAAAACATTGAGAGCCCCTGCTGCATGAAAGA
>CAJLTA010000033.1 GCA_905209455.1 uncultured Collinsella sp. | reverse complement strand
AGCGGTCGGCGGGGCCATTGTGGCTCTTGACAGCGGATTGGGTCATATGAGCGAGCGGGCCGCATTTGAGACAAGGTGACGTGAAACGAAAGGGCGCTGACCTTCTGGTCGCGCCCTTGAAGTTGAACGTCAGATTGTCCAAATGCGGCCCGCGCAGCATCGAGCAGTTACGCGGTTCGTAGAACCGCGTAACTACAAAATGAGCATCGCGTCGCCAAAGCTGAAGAAGCGATAACGTTCTTCGATGGCAGCGGCGTAGGCATCCATGATCTGGTCGCGGGTGGCAAGCGCGCTTACGAGCATCATGAGCGTGGAGCGCGGCACGTGGAAGTTCGTGATCAGCGCGTCGACCACGTGATAGGTCGAGCCGGGCATGAGGTAGAGCTGCGTCGTGGCGTTCTCGCGTACCACGATGTCGCCACGGCCGAGCGTGTCGGCCCCGTCCTCGCGGCCCTCAAAATAGCGCGCCGTCACGGCCGGATCGGACACCGGCGCGTCCGCGTCAAACGCGCTTTCGAGCGAGCGCACCGCGGTGGTGCCGACGGCGATCACACGATGGCCCTCGGCCTTCGCCTTGTGCACGGCATCGACAACCTCCTGCGACACGTGGTAGCGCTCGGTGTGCATCACGTGCTGCGTGGGATCGTCCTCCTCCACCAGACGGAAGGTATCGATGCCCACCTCGAGCTCGACGGCGGCAAACTTCGCACCCTTGGCCTCGATAGCGGCCATGAGCTCGGGGGTAAAGTGCAGACCCGCCGTGGGAGCAGCGGCCGAGTGCTCCTCCTTCATGGCGTACACGGTCTGATATTTCTCGGGATCGCCCTCGTAATCGGTAATGTAGGGCGGCAACGGCACATGACCGGCGGCGTGAATGGCCTCGTCGAGCGTGCGCGGCTCGCCGGCGGCGTTGCAACCAGCCGGCTCAAAACGCACTAGACGGCCGCCGCGGCTATCGGTGACAAAGTCGACGACCTCGGCCGTCAGCACCACGGGAGCCCCCTCGGGCGCATGGGCGCCACCGGCGCGATACTCAATATGAGCACCGGGCTTCAGGCGCTTGCCCGGCTTGACCAAGCACTCCCAAACATGGCCCAGCGGATCCACGTCCTCGCGGCGCTTGAGCAGCAGGGTCTCGACCACGCCGCCCGAGCCGGCTTTGCGACCGATCAGGCGGGCCGGCATCACGCGCGTCTGGTTGATGACGAGCACGTCGCCCGGCTCGATATAGTCGATGATGTCACGGAAGATGCGGTGCTCAACGGTACCGCCGTGCTCCAGCGGCGTTCCCGCCTGGGAGCCCTTGCGATCCACCACCAGCAGGCGGCAGGAGTCGCGCGGCTCGGCAGGAGCCTGGGCGATCAGTTCCTCAGGAAGGTTGTAGTCAAAATCATCGGTACGCATCTTTGCCTCTTTCACAAAGCGCGTCAGTCGAAAAAATCGACTGACGCGCGCATCATTCTCCCCTGTATCCTATCAGCTTGTTGAGAGAAATATAGTATGGCAAACAGATTTGCGACTGTTTTCTCAACGCCCCGCTACTTAAGCGTTGCGTACATCACCGCCTTAATCGTATGCATGCGATTCTCCGCTTCTTGGAAAACACGAGACTTATCGGACTCAAAAACCTCGTCCGTAACTTCCATTTCGGTGACTCCAAACTTCTCAGCAATTTCGGCACCAACAGTAGTATTAGTATCGTGGAAGCTCGGAAGGCAGTGAAGGAAAATCGTCTCGGGCTTTGCCATAGACATCACCTCAGCGGTCACACGATACGGCGACATGAGCTTAATGCGGCTTTCCCACAGCTCTGCGGGCTGACCCATGCCAACCCAAACATCCGTGTAAATTACATCGGCATCACGAGCGCCTTCCTCAATATCCTCTGTAATGGTAATCGTCGATCCATGCTCGGCCGCAATACGACTACATTCTGCAAGGAGTTCAGGATCATAGGATGTAGCCCCCTCCGAATTTCCCCCGATTGGGCCGCAAGAACAGTAGTTAATGCCGAGCTTAGCGCAAATAACCATGAGCGAATCGGCGACGTTTCCGGCCGCCTTACCAAAAAATGTAAGTTTCCTGCCCTTAATCTCTCCAAACTCTTCACGCATGGTCAGAATATCGGCAAGCACTTGAGTCGGGTGAAATTCAGTAGTCAGCCCATTCCAAACGGGAACCCCAGCTTTTGCAGCAAGCTCCTCAACCTTCGCCTGTTCAAAGCCGCGGTATTCAATTCCGTCATACATGCGGCCAAGGACGCGAGCCGTGTCCTCAATCGACTCCTTTTTGCCCATCTGGGACGAGCCCGGATCCAAATAAGCTACACCCATGCCAAGGTCAAGTGCACCAACTTCGAAGGCGCAGCGAGTACGCGTGGAAGTCTTCTCAAATAACAAAACAATATTCTTGCCTTCAAGGTATTTATGCGGAACACCGGCACGCTTCATGCTTTTGAAGTTAGCAGAAAGCTCAAGCAGATACTCAATCTCTTCCGTCGTATAATCAAGCAGCTTCAGAAAACTGCGCCCAGCGATATTAACACCCATATTCGCCATCTCCTATCACAGTGGATTTGCAACTAAATATCTTCGCGCCAGAAGGGCATGCTCATGCAGCGCGGGCCGCCACGACCGCGGGACAGTTCCTCGGAGGGAACGACCAAAAGTTCCAAACCGTTCTTGTAGAGCTCATCATTTGTGACAACATTGCGCTCGTAAACACAGACTTTACCAGGAGCAACGGCAAGAGTGTTCGACCCGTCGTTCCACTGCTCGCGAGACGCCTCAACCATATCGCCGGCACCGCACTCAATAAGCTGCACCTTCTCCACGCCAGTAGCCATTTCAAGAATATGCTCAAGCGTGTCATCAATCTCTTGAACAGCGACCATTCCCTCAGAGTCACCACGAGTCAGACGATAAACACGAAGGGTCTCAAAAATACCGGGATAAACTGTAAACTTATCGAAATCCACCATGGTGCAAACGGTGTCAAGATGCATGTAAGCATAGCCGTTGGGGATTTTAATAGCGTAAACGGTATCGATCTCAGAATTCCCAGATCCCCAGAACAAATTCTTTGCAAGCTCCTCAATCGCAGCCGCCTCAGTTCGCTGGCTAATTCCAATAGCCAAGGTATGAGCGTTAATGTTAAGCACATCACCGCCCTCGATATGCCAGGGATTCTTATGGTCGTACCAAATCGGAGTCCCTGCATAATCGGGATGGTATTTGAAAATCGCTTCATAGAAGGGCACTTCACGATCTCGCTGTTTCCAATACATATGGTGAAGCAAAACGCCTTTGCCCACGGAAGCAAGAGGATCGCGAGAGAAATATGAACTCGGAAGAGGCTTCAACACCAAATCATCGGGCTTCGCATCCTCATTATCCATCATACTAAGCGTAGTCGAGACGCGAGGCAGCTCAAGGTCACGATAACGATACCCCCCCATAGCCTCAAGTACAAACTGATACGAATCTGAAATAGCGTCGAGCTTTTCACGAACAGCCTGCTCAAGCATAGGATTGACAATCCCGCTCTCAGCCATAAATGTATCGGTAAACTCAGCGCGAGCCGAGGGGCATGCATCCAGCGCTTCAGCAACGAGTTTCTCCATATAGAGAACCTCAACACCTTCGCTCCTCAGAAGATCCGCAAAGGCATCATGCTCCTTTTGAGCCACATCAAGATAGAAACAGTCGTGAATCCAGACATCCTCGAACTCTTCTGCCTTTACGTTCACAAGGTCACGACCGGGGCGGTGAAGCACAACTTTCTTGAGCTTACCAATCTCGCTGTGTACATTCAGTCCTTTAGACATTCCCGTTACTCCATTTCAGCCATGAAACCTACAGGGCAATAAGTCCCGAGATTGCTACGAATACGATATTGATGAGCGACACGACCAAGAAGAATTTCCAAACGGTCTTCCACCACTGGCCAAGCTTGATCTTACACACGCCCAAACCCGCTACAAGAATGGCGCTAGTAGGACAGATCAAAGACATCGTCGCGCTACCCATGGAGAGAGCCCACACGGCAGCCTCGGGATTAAGGCCCATGAGTTCGGTCAAAGGTCCAAAAATGGGAGCGGTCAGTGCTGCAAGGCCAGATGAGCTGGGAACCAGAATCGCCAGGAGGTTCTCAACCGCATAAAGAAGCGTAGTAAAGAGAACCGCCGGGATGCCGCCCAGACCAGTAGCGAGCGCATTGAGGATGGTATCAATGATCATGCCGTCAGAGGCAATGACAAGGATGCCACGCGCAAGTCCAACGACAATTGCCGAGAAAGCAAAGTCAGCGATACCCGCAACAAATTCCTGAGCGATGACGTCCTGACTAAAGCCCGCAATAACACCAGCCAACAGGCCCATGGCCAAAAAGACCGCAGAAATCTCGTTCATATACCAGCCCTGGGTCACAAGTCCCCAGATGATAAGGCACATTCCAGCGATAAATACCGCAAGCACGCCTTTTTGACGACCCGTAAATTCCGCGTCAAGGGCAGATTCATCGGCAGCGAACTCGACTTTCTTGGCGATATCATCCTCAAATGTGATCGATGACTCAGGGTTCTTCTTTACCCTTCGTGCATAGAGGACAACCCAAGTAATTGCAACGGCGGTCAAAACAACCCAGGCAATCATACGCAGCCACAGCTGGGGGTTGCCCTGAATACCAAGAATACCTTGCGCAATGAGAGCATTAAACGGATTAATCGTTGAGGCGATGTAACCCGTGCGCGCTCCAACGAACACGACCATGAACGCCGTCATCGAGTCGAAGCCCATAGCCATCATAATTGGCATGAAGATCGCAAAGAACGGGAGAGTTTCTTCCGCCATGCCAAAGCTCGTTCCGCCCAATGCAAAGAGAACCATCGCAATAGGAATAATTAGAATGGCTTTGTTCTTAAAGCGGCGAACGACACGACCCATTCCGCTCGTGATAGCGCCCGTTTTAGTAATAACCTGAAACGAACCGCCCACAATCAAGATGAATGCAACGACCTCAATTGCCTCTTGTATACCGCGCGTTGGAGCCTGAAGAACATCGAAGACGCCTTGTCTGAGATCTACTTCATCCCCGGTTTCCTCGTCAATATATGTCTTTTCACTCTGCTCATACGTACCTGCGACAGTGACTTCACGACCGTTCACCTCCTGACGCTGATAGGACCCAGAGGGAACAATCCACGTGAGAACAGCGAAGATGACCATAAGTGCAAAGATGATCGCATATACGTGCGGGACCTTGAACTGCTTGATGCCTTTCGAACTTTCCGCTGCCATATCTCCTCCTTCATTCCATTTCCCATCTATCCAGCTGGCACCATAAATGTATGAGGTTGCTCAGCGGTGGTCGGCCAACCATCGCCATCGTGTCGCTTTTCACCTATGAACGGCAGCTAAAGTGACGTTATTAATCAATCTGATATTTAAAATTGATGTTATTTATCAATTACATACGTCTTTTAACTTTTCCGCAACACAACAAGGAACCTGCCTTAGCCTTATATAAAAACCAGCAGGACAGGAGACAGACATGCAAGGCGTACACATAACAAATGAAATCGGTCATTTAAAAGCCGTACTTGTCCATCGACCAGGAGCTGAAACACAAAACTACCCTGATGCCGACTTCAGCCAAGTTTTCTCCCTGCGAAAATGGAGCGGTCGTTTTGACCTCGACAAAGCAATATATGAGCACGATTCCATGGTTCAATTGCTTGAGAAGCATGGCGTAGAAACCATTGAAATTAGGGACCTTCTCGAAGACTCACTTGAAACTGAGCCCCAATCACTTAAATATTTTATTGATGACTACCTCCGTTGCAGTGGGGCAACAGGCAGAGAGTTCCTCGAGACAATAACCCAGCTGTTTGAGAACGCTAAGAACACCCAGGAATTAGTGAATATAGTACTCAACGGCATTCGCTTTGGAGACACTGAGCTATGTTCAAACCAGTCGGAAACACTACAGGCGCTCGTGCACGAGCAATTTGACCCCGCCTCGCTCTTGGTCAATCCCCTCAACACGCTTTTTTTCACTCGTGATCCTGCCGTGGTAGTCGGAGACGGCATCATCCTAAATCATATGTATTGGCCTGAGCGTGATCGTGAGGTCGCCTTATACCGGCAGATATTCACCCACCACAAGATCATGGGAGAAACCCCAGTATGTGATTTGAACAGGAGTAGTTACCATATCGAAGGCGGAGACATTCTTGTTATCAGTGCTAAGACAATATTAGTTGGAATCTCTGACCGAACTGAACCCGCCGCCGTCGAGTCACTTGCCAAAGAGCTCCTGACCTCAAATAAATTCCAGACCACCGAGCTAATTGCGATTCGAGTCCCCTCTGACGGGCTGCGCATCCACCTCGATACGTTCATAAGTAGAATTGATCACGACGCGTTCCTCATCGATCGTGAGATATGCAATGCCGTTGATGCATACAGCATTCAACTAAAACGATCCGGAAAGGGCCTTACGATCACTCCTATCGATCGCACGATTCCGGAAATACTCTCTGCAGCCTGTTGCGAACCAATAAAAGTAATTGACTGCGGAGGCGGGAATCAAACCGCCTACGAAAGAGAGCGCCGGAACAACGCAACGTCTATCCTTGCGCTCTCGCCAGGAAAACTATGCGTATATGAAGAAAACGTTTGGACCAACGAAGCGCTTGAGAAAGCAGGAATGGAATTATTCCCGTTATCCATTGACGAGCTCACCAAAGGCTATGGTGGCACAAACTGTCTATGCCTCCCTCTGTGGCGAGAGGATCTATAGCCATGGGCTTCGGGGCAAATATTCGTAAACTCCGCACCATGGAGCATCTTGGTCAGGCGCAACTTGCAGAGATGTTGGGGGTATCTAAAGAGACCGTTTGTCGTTGGGAAAAAAGTCGGTATGCCCCCCGTGAGCGCCATATTGAAAAGTTACAAGCGCTCTTCGGTTGCACCCGCGATGAACTTGTTGGCGAGGAAAACGGTTTGGCCGTAAAGCTCGCAAATAAAAGAATCGTCACCGACGAAGACCCTGCTGTCCACGTAATGGAGGGCGCATTTCCCGTCATCGATATCGAATCGCAAAAGCGCCGCATCACGCACAGCCAACAAAATGCTTGCGCGCCTGTAGACGTAGCTAAGCGTCACCCACATAGCGTTTTCGTTAAAATCAAAGGTGACGAAATGTCCCGCATTTACCCTCCCGGCAGCTTACTACTTGTCGATACCACCGCAAAGCCTTGGAACGGCTGTGCTGTATTGGCGCTCGCAGACGGTAAAACACCGGTAATTAGGCGATTTGCAGAAGGAAACGACATGATTGTGCTGTCGTCCCATTCATATGCAACAGCAAGTCCGGATCTGATGTTTAACAAACGGAGAATTAGAATCATAGGAGTCGTCGTTTGGTATCAAGCGAGCCACGATCACACGCTTAATTAAATCGACTTTCCCAAAAACGACCGTACCGCACAGATAGCTCAAAGCCCCAGCTCAAAAGAACTACTTTTTGGACGCTTTGCGCTCGTCACGGATGCGGGCGCGGTCCATGGCTGCCTCGACGGCCGAGAAACGGCAACCACAGTAGTTCTGCCGATACATGCCCAGCTCGCGCGAACGGCGTGTCGCCTCGGGGTAATACGGGCGAAAATCGCGAATGACCGGGGTGAGCCCATGTGCCGCCGCCAAGCGCTCAAGCACGTCATTACAGGTATCGAACAGCTGATACGGTGAGACGGCGAGCGTCGTACCCACATATTCGAACCCGCGCTCCTGGGCCACGCGGCACGCCTCGGCCAAGCGCAAGGCATAGCACGCGCGACAGCGACGGGGCCGATCGGCACCCAGCGGTGCCACGCCGGTCTCCCAGTGATCGCGGTCCTCCCCTGCCTCGATGAGCTCGATGTCGCCATCGGCACACCACCGGCGCAGCTCGTCCAAGCGGAGCTGCCATTCATCGCGCGGTTGAATATTGGGGTTGGTCCAGCAAATCGCGGGCTCAAACCCCTCCTCGCGCAGCAGGTGGACCGGCTCAAGAGAGCACGGCGCACAGCAGGCGTGCAACAACAACGGCTTCATCGACATCTCCTCACCCGAAAAAGCGCACGCCGAAGGACGTGTCCTCGCAGGCAACAATGCGGCGATCGCGCAGAATGGTTCGCACGTAGTACCAGTCGCCCACACAGCCCGACAAATGCAAGCCGGCCGCCAGGTAGCACAGCAGCGGATAGCCCGAGAACGCAAACCCCAGGGCAAACGCTGTCGTCACAACAACCGTCGGCGCCAGGCAAACTGCCACGTACCGCCGGCGCGAATACACCACGCCCTCGGCGCAGGCATAGATCATCGCCGTCTCGCGATTCGCCCCAAAGGTCACCTGCGCGCCCGCAGGCGCCAGCAGCTTAAAAAACACACCGTGCACCAGCTCGTGCACGGCAAATGACGCCGCCGAAACCGCAGCTAAGCCGACTATCCAGCCCAAGACCGTGGTCCAGCCGCCCGCGTCAGCCGCATCCAAGTCCGCAGGCCCGCCCATCAGCATAAACACCGGCACCAAGCACACAGCAAATGCGCCGAGCACGGCCATCCCCCACACAAAGCAGGCGTGCAGAAAATCCTCGTCTTCAAACGCATGTATGTTGGAAATCTCATTCATAGCATCTTAGGATAGCGCCCCTGCCACGTACCCGTCCGCATGTGCGATAATGTCGAACGATATGCACGAATTGACCACCGCGCCGCCGAGCCCCACGCCCGGCTGCGCTCTCACCATATGCGAAGGAGTCCCATGGCATCCAAATACTCCATGAACGACCGTCCCAGCTGGCCTCGCCGCGCCATCGTTACCGCCGGCGAGCCCTACGGCAACAAGGGCCTTCACTTTGGCCACGTCGGCGGCGTCTTTGTCCCGGCCGACTTCTTCGCCCGCTTCCTGCGCGACCGTCTGGGCCGCGAGAACGTCATCTTCACCTCGGGCACCGACTGCTACGGCTCGCCCATCATGGAGAGCTACCGCAAGCTCAAGGAGAACGAGGGCTACGACAAGTCCATTAACGAGTACGTCGAGTCCAATCACTCCCGCCAAGCAGCGACCCTCAACAACTACAACATCAGCTGCGATATCTACGGCGGCTCGGGCCTTGAGCCGGCTGCGCAGATTCACAACGAGGTGACCGCCGAGATTATCAAGCGCCTGCACGAGCAGGGCACCATCTCCAAGCGCTCCACGCTGCAGTTCTACGATGCCAAGGCCGGCACGTTCCTCAACGGCCGTCAGGTAATCGGCCGCTGCCCCATCCAGGGCTGCAAGTCCGAGAAGGCCTATGCCGACGAGTGTGACCTGGGCCACCAGTTTGAGCCCGAGGAGCTCATCGCGCCCAAGAGCCAGCTCACCGGCGAGGTGCCCGAGCTGCGCCCGGTCGACAACCTCTACTTTGACCTGCCGGCCTACCTCGACTTTATGAAGACCTATACCGCCAAGCTAGCCCAGAACCCGCAGGTTCGCTCCGTGGTCTCCAAGACCATGGAGGAGTGGCTGCTGCCGGCTCAGCTCTATATCCAGAACAAGTTCCGCGAGGCCTTCGATGCCGTCGAGGATCAGCTTCCCGAGCACACCGTGCTGGAGCCCGAGGGAAACAAGAGCAGCTTTACCGTCACCTTCCCCAGCTGGAAGGAGCGCGACGATGCCCACGCAGTGCTCGCCAACGGTGGCGTGCGCTTCCGCAGCGGCAAGGCACTCGTGCCCTTCCGCATCACCGGCAACATCGACTGGGGCGTTCCGGTGCCCGAGGTCGACGGCGTCTCCGACGTCACCTGCTGGTGCTGGCCCGAGAGCCTGTGGGCGCCCATCAGCTATACGCGTACCGTGCTCGCGCGCGATGCCAAGGCCGCCGGCGTGACCGAGGGCGTCGCCGCCCAGGATGCCGCCCTCATGGGCGAGCCCGCTGCCGATTCCACGCAGGTACCCGCACCCACCTACCAGCACAGCTCGCTCGACTGGCGCGACTGGTGGTGCTCTGACGACGCTCAGATCTACCAGTTCATCGGTCAGGACAACATCTACTTCTACTGCATCGCGCAGACCGCCATGTGGGAGGCCCTGGGCTGGAACCTCACGCAGAGCACCGTCAGCGCCTGCTACCACCTGCTCTACATGGGCAAAAAGGCCAGCTCGTCCTCGCAGACGCCTCCCCCGCCGGCAGACGACCTACTCAACCACTACACCTGCGAGCAGATGCGCGCGCATTGGCTGTCGCTCGGCCTGTCCGAGAAGCCGGTGAGCTTTAGCCCCAAGGCATACGACACACGTGTGACCGGCAAGGACAAGGACGGCAACGAGGTGCGCGCCTGCGACGACAAGCGCGTCATCGATCCGGCCCTTAAGGAGAGCGCGCTGTTGACCGGCGTGTTCAACCGCTTGGCCCGCAGCTGCTTCTACGGCGTCGCCGTCAAGGAGGGCGACGAGAGCCCCTACCGCAACGGCTGCATCCCCGCTGGTGCCGCTTCTGACACCGTGGTCGAAGCCGCCCAGCAGGCAGCCCTTGCCTTTGAGCAGGCCATGTACAAGTTCGAGACGCACCGCGCGCTCGCCGTGTGCGACGACTACCTGCGCGCTGCCAACAAGCGCTGGAGCGATGCCTCCAAGGCCGCCAACAAGCTCGAGGGTAACGAGGCAAACGCCGCAATGACGCAGGCCCTCGTCGACGCCTTTACCGAGCTGCGCGTGGCGACCGTGCTCATGCACGGTATTGTGCCGGCCGGCTGCGAGCTCATCTGCGAATACTTCGACGTCGATCCGGTCGCCTTCTTTAGCTGGGATAACATCTTTGCCTCCACGGACGAGTTCGTGGAGAGCCTGGGTGAGAAGCCCGGCGAGCACCGCGTAAAGCCGCTGCCCCCGCGCTTCGACTTCTTTAGCAAGCACGAGAGCCAGTACTAAAACACTCGACATGCAATGGAATGGGAAGGAAAGACGGATGTCCAAGCCGCGTCGTCGTAAGCAAAAAAAGCAGGTCAAGCCCGAGCTCATGCTTAGGCAATTTGCTGCTACCGAGCTTTCCGACCGGCTTGCCGCCCTTCCCTGCGCCGCCGACCTGCCGCGCTTTATGGTCGACACGGTCGCCGGCGCCTATGCGCCCGCCGATGCCGAGCTCATGATCGAGGGCTTCGGCGCCGCGGTCACACGCCCGGTCACGCTGCGCGCCAACACGCTCAAGGCGACCGCCGAGGACATCGCTGCGGCGCTCGATGCAGCCGGCATCGCCCACAACCCCGTCGCCTGGTACCCAGACGCCTTTATCCTGCCCGAGGCCCAGGTTTCCGATCTGTGGGATCTCGACATCTACCGCGACGGCAAGATCTACCTGCAGAGCCTGTCATCCATGATGCCGCCGTTGGTCCTGGGCGCCCAGGCAGGCGAGGACATCCTGGACATGTGCGCAGCCCCTGGCGGCAAGACGACGCAGATCGCCGCCCTCACGCAGGGACAGGCACACCTCACCGCCTGTGAGATGAACATCCCCCGCGCCGAGAAGCTCGAATCAAACCTCCATCGCCAGGGTGCCAAAAACGTGCCCGTCATGCGCATCGACGCACGCGAGCTCGACGAGTTCTTCCGCTTCGACCGCATCCTGCTCGACGCCCCCTGCACCGGCACGGGCACCGTCATCAGCGGCAACGAGAAAAGCCTGCGCGGCCTGACCGAGCAGTTGCTCGTCAAGTGCGCCCGCTCGCAGCGCGCGCTTCTGGACCGCGCCATGGGTGCCCTCAAGCCGGGCGGCACGCTCGTCTATTCCACTTGTTCGATCATGCCGCAGGAAAACGAGGACGCCCTGCAAGAGGCCCTCGACAAGCATATGGACTGCGAGCTCATCCCCCTTGACGGCACGCCGAGCGAAAGCGAAGCACGCCGTGCCCAGGAAGCCGGCGAGGAGCCGCGCGTCGAGTCCAACGCTCTGACCGAGGCCATTGCCGCGGGTCAGGTATCGGCCATCGCCAACGGCCTGCCCGGCACGCTCACCATTCCGCCTAGCCGCGACTTTGAGGGCTTCTACATTGCCCTGATTCGAAAACGCAGCTAGCGCACGGATCCAAAACTCAACAAGCTATCTCTGTGCGCGTTTGCCCTGTTGGTCGCGATGCTGTTTAAGCATCGTGCGCTCCTTGCGTTCGGCCCTTTTGCCCTTAATGGCCGTGACCACAAAGTAGATGACCGCGGCGACAACGATTGCGCCCACACACAGGCCAATCGAGCCAAACATTGCTGTCAATTCCATACCGCGTCACCTCTCTTTTAAACGGAACTTTCAAGATAGCACCTCGATCCCCGCCACCACAGCTCCTTCACGTTCGCCGGCCCTTCGGTCTAACGGATGGCGCGGCGGGGAAAAATCAACTCGTCAAACGATTTAGCAATCGTAGCGCCGGTCGCACGCTGACGGGTGCACAACATAGAAACGGACCACCATGGATTCTCTCAACGATTTGAACGAGCGCGTCGACGCCTTCGTCGGCACCAGCTCCTTCGACACGCCTGCCGCGGCAAACGACCAAGCTCCCATCGATGTGCCCGCCGAGGTTCACGAGGACATCGTCGCCTCGGTCGATTTCTCCGAGGTCGAGCTCGCAGACGAGTTCACCGAGCCCCAGGTAGCCGTGACCCCCAACGGACTGCTCCCCATGGAGCCCCTGCCCATCGACGGACGTCTGCGCAAGGCTGCCCTTCGCATGCCCGACGAGATCGAGGAGGCCAGCGGCTTCACGCTCTTCGGCCGTCGCATCAAATCGCTCATCTACACCACCGATGTCGCGGTTATCCGCAACTCCAACGCCGATGCCGTCTTTGCGGTCTACCCCTTCACGCCGCAGCCGGCCATTACGCAGGCGCTGCTGACCGTCGCCGAGTGCCCGGTCTTTGTAGGCGTGGGCGGTGGCACCACCACCGGTAAGCGCTCCGTACAGATGGCAGCCGTCTCCGAGATGCAGGGCGCGGCGGGCTGCGTGGTCAACTCCCCCGCCACTGCCGAGATGGTCGAGCACATCACCAACATCGCCGACATCCCCGTCATCGCCACGGTCGTTCGCTGCGACGACGATGCTCACGCCAAGGTGCGCGCCGGAGCCAAGATTCTCAACATCGCCGCCGGCAAGAACACGCCCCAGGTCCTACGCGAGCTGCGCGAGCACTATCCCAACCTGCCGCTCATCGCGCCGGGCGGCAAGACGCCCGAGAGCATCCGCGAAACCATCGCCGCCGGCGCCAACGCCATCATCTGGACGCCGCCTTCGGCCCAGCAGCTACAGGCCGACATGATGCAACGCTATCGCAAGATGAAGGAAGACGCCACACCTGTCATCTCGCGCGACGATGTGCCCATTATCGACCAGGTCGCCGCCGCCGAGGTCAGCCAGGTCGAGAACATGAATCCCGACGTGCCGATTCCCGACGAAGTCATCGAGCGCGTCGCTTCGATCCACGAGCGCGTCGAGGAGCATCGCGCCAACCGCGGCCTCAAGCCGTCACTGCACGGCTTTTTCTTCCGCGGAAAGAAGCGCTAGCAAAACATCTTGGCCCGCCCCACAAACGTGAGGCGGGCCGTTTTCGTTTGAGCAATCATGCAGCGACGTGATGGGGCAAATTAATCCACGCGCTTGTCGCCCATAAAGAAGAGCGCCACCGTACCAGGTCCGGTATGCGAGCCAATCAGAGTACCGATGTCATTGATCTCAATCTTGCCTTTAAGCTGCGGAACCTGTTCCCCAATCAGCGCCGCAACTGCCTCGGCATCCTCACGGCACGCCGAGTGCGACATGATGCACTTACCCGAATAATCCACACCGTCCTGCACGTGTGCCATCATGGTCTTGGCCATCTCGGAAATCGCGCGCTTCTTAGTGCGAATCTTCTCACGTGGCGACAGCTTACCTTCGCAATCGACCGTCATAAGCGGGCAAATCTTAAGCGCCGTGCCGATGATCGCGCTCGCAGCCGAAATGCGACCGCCTCGTAGGTAGCTCGACAGATCGGTCGAGAAGAACCAGTGGTGCAGGTTGAGTTTGTGCTCCTCGATCCAGGCAGCCGTCTCGTCGAGTGAAGCCCCGCTATCGCGCACGTCGGAGGCATATTCCAGCAACAGGCCAAAGCCCGAAGACGCCCCCAGCGAATCGATGACGCGCACCTTGCCGCCCTGGGGATAGCGATCCGCGAGCATCTGCGCCGCGACGCAGGCCGATCCATACGTGCCCGAAATACCCGACGACAACGTCAGGTGCAGCACGTCTTTACCCTCGGCAACAAACGGCTCCCAAAACTCCTCGTACTCGCCCACGCTCACCTGAGACGTCTTGGGCATGGCGCCCGCGGCAATCTGGGCAAAAAACTTGTCCGGCGTAATCGACTGATACAGATCGTCCGTATAGACAACATCGTCGATCTCGTAATGAAAACACACGACAGGGATATTGCGCGACGCAAAGAACTCACGGGTTCGGTCGGCGGCGGATTCACAGGTCAGGACATAATCACTCATATGAGGCTCCTTACTCATTGCTGCGCAAATTATCGCACAGTGAGCCTACATGCGGTACATATGTCCACTATTTACCAAATCGAACCAAAAATAGTGAACATCTTTACCACCATCGTCTCCACCGGCCCCACGCATAAATATCTGAGAAAACACCCTCTGTCGTCTCCACCCAACCAACACATCTACCTTCACTAAATCGATTTACCAAACCATTCAGCCGACAATTCAGCCGCTGGCGCAAAATCGAAACAAAAGCGGCGCATACTGATAAACGTTTGACGCTGTTTATCAGTTTTACCAGCCCCATCGGAAGGTGTTTCATGGTCGCATTCGATCGCAACCCGCAAGACTTCAAGTATCTGCGCCTGCTGTCGAGACAGTTCCCCACCGAACAATCCGCATTTACCGAAATTATCAACCTCTCGGCCATCCTCAACCTACCCAAGGGCACCGAGCATTTTATGAGCGACGTGCATGGTGAGTACGAAGCCTTTATGCACATCCTCAACAACTGCTCGGGCGTCGTGCGCGAACATGTCGACGAGATCTTTGGCGACACGCTCTCCTTTGACGAAAAGGGCGAGCTGTGTACGCTCATCTACTACCCGCGCGAGAAGATCGACCTGGTCCGCAGTCAGCGCGAGGACTCGCCCACCTGGTACAAGACGATGCTTGACCAGCTCATCATGGTCGCTCGCTCACTTTCAAGCCGCTACACGCGCTCCAAGGTGCGTAAGGCCATCCCGCGCGATTACGCCTATATCATCGACGAGTTGTTGCACACGCACCCGGACGAGAACAACTATCGCGTGCGCTATCACGAGCGCATCGTGGAGTCCATCCTGGAGACCGCCAGCGCCGACGACTTTATTGAGTCGCTCGCCTCGCTCATCAAGCGCCTGGCCGTCGACCACCTGCACCTGGTGGGCGACATCTTCGACCGCGGCGGCGGCGCGGCCAAGATTATGGACCGTCTGCTCACCTACCATTCGCTCGACATCCAGTGGGGCAACCACGACCTGCTGTGGATGGGGGGGG
>CAJLTA010000032.1 GCA_905209455.1 uncultured Collinsella sp. | reverse complement strand
CGAGTTCCGCACGAGCCGGAGAGCACTTAATGTGCTCTCCGTGCGAGCAGGACTGTCCGAGCAGGCGACCAAAGCCCCCGGCGCGCCCGGTCAACCTCGCAGTTAGGCATTCAGCTTGACGATCGGAGCAAAGCCCTTCATAAGCTTTTTGGTCTGGCCGGTCTTTTCGAATTGAACCTCAATCATGTCTCCGGCGACCGAGATCACGGTACCCGTACCAAAGGTCTTGTGGCTCACGGTATCGCCCGCGGCAAAGTCCTGCGATGCGCTGGCGCGATCGACCTTGCGCTCCACCGTCGGCGACACCTTGGACGACGGCTTTTTGGCTCGCGGCGCGCCCGAACCAAAGGTCGAGGCAACACGGCCGGCATCGGGCGAGACCCCACGATGGCGTTCGGTCCCGTAGCTGCTGCCGCCAAAGAAATCGTCAAAGCTCGATCCGCCGCGCGAACCGGAACCGCCGGTCGAGCGCGTATGCGAGCCGAACACCTTACCGCCATACATATCCGAGCCCATGCCCGAGCCAAAGGTGCCGTGACGGTCGCCGCGCTTCTCCCAGCCCGTGCCTTCAAAGCCGGCAGAACCGATACCGCTAAACTCGATATCCTCAAACGGAATCTCGTTGAGGAAGCGCGAACGCGGGTTGGCAGAGGTCGAGCCGTAGGTGCGACGCGTGGCCGCATAGGTCAAGAACAGGCGCTTACGGGCGCGCGTGATGGCGACGTAGGCCAGGCGACGCTCCTCCTCGAGCTTACCCGAGTCATCGCTGCCGCCAAAGTCGTGCACGTGCGGGAAGATACCCTCCTCCATGCCGGCCACGAACACCGCCGGGAACTCCAGGCCCTTGGCGGAGTGGATGGTCATCATGGTAATGGTATGCGTCTCGCCGGCTAGGGAATCCAAGTCGGAGCGCAGGGCCAGCCACTCCATGAGCGCCGGCAGCGCCTTACAGGTGAGCGGACCGTAGGTGCGCTCGATCTCGTCGGCATGCACGGCACCCGCCGGCATCTCCGTCGACGCGGCATATGCGTTGCCCGCGATGGCGGCGGCCAGAGCATCCTGCGGCGAGAGCGCCGGGGCGGCTAGGCTATCGAGCGGATTGGAACCTGCGGCATCGCGCGCGCCGACCAGCGCCTCAAACGAGGACGCGGGCGCGGACGGTCCCGGCTCGGGCGCAGGCGCGCTCACCACAACGGGCTCGGGCTCAGCGTCGGCAGGCACATCGGCAACGCCAGCCGCACGCAGCTCTTCCAAGCTCTCAAGCGTACCCTCGATATCCTCGTGTGTCTCTTCAAATTCGGCCGCAACGCCCAGGAATTCCTGGATGTTCTCGGCGCGGCTCTCGGACTCCATGGTGCCCTCGGCGCGGAATGCCTGCAGCAGGCCCGTCTTGTCGACAATCATCTCGACGACGTCCTTGAGCTCGCCATCCATGCGACGGCCCTCGCGCACCAGCGACACAAAGCTCGACAGGCCATTGCGCACCTTGGCGCTAAACATGCCGGTTTCGGCGCACGCGATCTCGCAGGCCTGGAAGAACGAACAGCGGTTGTCGCGCGCCAGCTGCTCAATTTTTTGAATCGAGGTGGAACCGATGCCGCGGCGAGGTGTGTTGATGACGCGCTTGACGCTCATCTCGTCGGCCGGGTTCACGATCATCTTGAGGTAGGCCATGACGTCGCGGATCTCGGCACGGTCGAAGAATCGCGTGCCGCCCACGATCTTGTAGGGCACGCCCGCGCGCAGGAACATATCTTCGAGAATGCGCGACTGGGCGTTGGTACGATAGAACACGGCGATATCGTCGTAGCTCGTGCCCTTGGAGTGCAGCTTCTCGATCTCGCCGGCAATCCAGCGGCCCTCGTCGCGCTCGTCGCTCGCCTGGAAGGCCTGGATCTTCTCGCCATCGCCCTCGGCCGTAAACAGGCGCTTGTCCTTGCGCTGCGAGTTATGGCGCACCACGGCGTTGGCGGCACTCAGGATATGACCAGTAGAGCGGTAGTTCTGCTCCAGCTTAACGGTCTTGCAGTCTTTAAAGTCCTTCTCAAAGTCCAGGATATTGGTGATGTCGGCACCACGCCAGCTATAAATGGACTGGTCGTCGTCGCCCACGACCATGAGGTTTTGGTACTTGGCGGCCAGCAGGTTGGCGATTTCGTACTGGACGTGGTTGGTGTCCTGATACTCGTCGACGCTAATGTAGCGGAAGCGTTCCTGGTACTTGTCGAGCACCTCGGGGCGGGTGCGCAGCAGCTCGAGCGTGCGCACGAGCAGGTCGTCGAAGTCCATCGCGTTGGCGGCGCGCAGGCGGCGCTCCAGCTCTAGGTAGACCTGCGCGGCCTTTTTGTCGTTGGGGCTATCGGCACTCTTGAGCATGTCCTCGGGGCCGATCATGGCGTTTTTGGCCGAGCTGATCTTGCTGCGGATCATGTTGATGGGGAACTGCTTTTGCTCAATGCCGAGCGCCTGCATAATGTCACGCACCATGCGCTTTGAGTCGTCATCATCGTAGATGGTGAACTGACCGGTGTAGCCCAGCAGGTCGGCGTCCTCGCGCAGCATGCGCACACACATGGCATGGAAGGTGCACACCCACATGCCGCGGGTACCGCTGGGAATGAGCGCCGCCAAACGCTCGCGCATCTCGGCCGCGGCCTTGTTGGTAAACGTAATGGCAAGAACCTGCCAAGGCTTAACGCCCAGGTCGCCGAGCATATGTGCGATGCGGAAGGTCAGGACGCGGGTCTTGCCCGAGCCGGCGCCGGCGAGCACCAGCAACGGGCCCTCGGTGGTCAGAACCGCCTCGCGCTGGGCGGGATTCAGGCTGTCGATGTCGACGAGCGGCTTGGCGGGTTTGGGTGCCGGCGCAGGAGCGTCGTAGATGTCGAGCGGGACGAGCTCGGGCTCCGGCGCTGCAGGGGCGGTGTATGCATCGAGCGGCACGGGTTCCGGCGCGGGCGGCACGGGTACCGTGGCGTTCTTTTCCCAGGGCAAGGGCTGGGTCATGGGCGACTCCTCATCTGACGGACGGCGCGCCTGCGGGCGGCGCCATAGTTTGAGCCGTACCAGTATACCGAGCCGCGCGGACACCGACGCAAATCACACCACGACTCCGTGCGCCACCGTCAGGCCCACCCCAGCGGATTAGGCGCAATGGGGTCAGGTTAGTCTGCACCAATCAATTGACAACCACGAAACCGCCGATGTCATGGCAGCAGCAGCGAGCGGTGGCCGGGGCGAACAAATTGGCATGAAAAGGGGCGGCATAGACCTTCTGGTCATGCCGCCCCCTTTGAATGACAAGTTGTCGCCCCGGCCGCCGCGCAGCGTCGACTAAGTTACAGGCCGAGCATCGGCTCCAGGACAAAGAAGTACGCAAGCACCACGATGCCCAGGATGATGCGGTAGACGCCGAAGCACTTGAAGTCGTGACGGCGGACGAAGCCCATAAGCCACTTGATGGCAATGAGCGACACCACAAAGGCGACGACGCAGCCCACGCCCAAGATGGCGATCTCGTTGGTGCCGAAAGTACCGCCCTTAATAAAGTACTTGACCAGCTTGAGCGCACTTGCGCCAAACATAACGGGAATAGCCAGGAAGAACGTGAACTTAGACGCCACCGAGCGCGTGCAACCCAGCAGCAGGCCGCCGATGATGGTGGAACCGGAGCGCGACGTGCCCGGCACCAGCGAGAGCACCTGGAAGCAACCGATGCCCAGCGCAGTCTTCCAGCTCAGGTCCTCGAGCGTAGTGATGGAGCCAAAGTCCAGGTTATCATCATCGTCTGCGGCGGCAGTCGCAGCGGGCGCGGCAAAATGCGCACCAGCGGGGCGTCCGCCCGTCACCACGGCACGCGAACCAAACGAACCGGCAAGAGCGGCCTGGTCGCGCTTGTTCGCGCGCCAGTTCTCAATCACGATAAACAGCACACCGTACACAATGAGCGCCAGCGCCACGACGGGAGCATTATAGAAATGCTCCTCCATCCAGTCGTTAAGCGGCAGACCGATCGCCGCGGCGGGAATGCAGCCGAGCACAATCTTGCCCCACAACACCCAGGTGTCGCGACGACCCTCCTTGCCCTTGCTGGGAGAAAACGGGTTAAGGTCGTAGAAGAACAGGACGCAGACGGCCAAAATGGCGCCAAGCTGAATCACGACCAGAAACATATTCCAGAACGTCTCGCTCACGTTCATCTTGACGAACTCGTCCACCAAAATCATGTGACCGGTCGACGAAACAGGCAGCCATTCGGTGATGCCCTCGACCAGGCCCATGAAGGCAGATTTTAGAAGCTCGATGATATCCAAAGGGACCCCCTCGTTAGACACCCGCCGATAGTTGTTCTGCGGACGGTTGCGGGCGATGTCCCATTATCAACCGTTGGAGGCGCGCCCGCGCCTACCCTTACCAAAAAACTCGCCCGTTCACAGAATTGCGAGCGGTCAAACCCAAATCCTTGGGTATAACTGCAACAAGATAAAGTGTCCGGCGGCCACGCATCCGCGTCCGCCCGATGCACGAGCCCCACGCCCGTGCGATAGACCAAGGAGGAAACCATGAACGAGGGCTACACCAAGGTATTTGTTTCACTCGACGGTACTGAGCAGCAGGATTTTGTGCTCGCACGCGCCATCAAGGTCGCCGCGAACAACGGCGCCAAGCTGATTATCGGCCACGTTATCGATTCCACGGCACTCGAGAGTGCTGGCTCCTATCCGGTCGATCTGGTCAACGGCCTAGAGGAGGCATTTAAGAACTCCATCGCCAAGCAGCTCGAAGAGGCCAAGGCCAATCCCGACATTCCCGAGGTCGAGGTCATGATTCGCGCCGGCCGTATTCGCGAGACGCTCAAGGACGAGATGCTCGACGTGGTCAAGCCCGACCTGGTGCTCTGCGGCGCTCGTGGCCTGTCCTCGATCAAGTATGCACTCCTGGGCTCGATTTCGACGTTCCTGCTACGCAACACCGACTGCGACATCTTGGTCGTGAAGTAGGTTCCTTCCCGCCGGCGCAAGGCCTGCGGGGTTATCACGCCGACGTCCTCGCCGCTTCGCGGCTGCGGGATGTCGGCTTAGATAACCCCTCCCGGCCTTGCGCCTTCGTCACCGTACTTCAGCGAGTTGTCTGATGGAAAAATGGCGTGCCGCCCCGTTGGGGGCGGCACGTTTTGTTTGGGCGGGCGTCTGCCGCGTACGTTACTCGAAATATTGGAACTTGTTCGTTGAAAAAGCGAATGTTACGACGAAGCCTTCGCCGGGCTCGGATGCCGCGGTGACATCGATACCCATCTTGGAGCACAGACGCGCCACCAGGTAGAGGCCAATGCCCGTTGCGCGCTTGGTGGTGCGGCCGTTGTCGCCGGTAAAGCCCTTCTCGAACACGCGCGGCAGGTCGGCCGCGCTCACGCCGCAGCCGTTGTCCGCGACGGTGAGCTCGATGCGTTCGCTCGCCAGGCCCTCGTCCAGCAACGCGCCCGAAAACACGATCTTTGCGCCGTCCTCGCGCGCATATTTAATGCTGTTCTGAATGAGCTGGCCCAGAATAAACTCGAGCCACTTCTCGTCGGTAAAGACCTCAAAGTCGAGGTTCTCGCACACCGGGGCCACGTGCGCCGCGATGAGCTCGCGCGCGTTGGCCTTAATCGCGCCCGTCACCAAGGTCTTGAGATCCCAGCGGCGAATCAGGTAGTCGCGCTCCACGACTTCCGAACGCGCGTAGTACAGCGCCTGGTCGATATAGCGCTCCACGCGAGCCAACTCACGGCCCAGGTCATCCACACGAGACAGGTCGTCTTCGCTGCCATCCAGGTTTTCCAAAATTAGATGAGCCGCCGCCAGGGGCAGTTTGGCCTCGTGGACCCAGCTCTCGATATAGTCGCGATAGTCATCGGTCTGACGCCGGCCTTCGGCAACCTCGTCGCAAGCGGCTTTGCCCACCCGGCGCAAGACCTCGTACTCGAGCTCGCCCTCGGCATAGGTCGGGCATTGCACCATCTCCTGCACCCATGCGGGGCTCTCGAGCTCCTCGGCCGCGCGCTCCAGCTGACGCAGAAAACGGCGGCGACGCGCGTACTCGACCACGATGCCGAGCATACCAAAGATAAAGGACACGCCGACCGCCACGACCACAATAGAAACGGGTGCACCGGCGACCGTCAGCACAAAGCAGCTCAGCAGCACGCCGCACGTCCACACGGCGACGGGAAGCAGCGCATCTTTAAAGAATTTGTCAAACGACATAGCCGGCCCCTAGACCGAATAGCCTTGGCCGCGATGCGTCGTCAAATACCCCTTGATGCCGATTTTTTCGAGCGTGGTGCGCAGGCGGTTGATGTTGACGGTGAGCGTATTGTCGTCCACGAAGGCGTCGGAGTCCCACAGGTCCTGCATGATGGCCGAGCGCGAAACAATCTTGCCCGCGCGACTCAGAAGCAGTGAGAGGATACGCAGCTCGTTTTTGGTGAGCTCGGTACTGTCGCCGGTTGCCGTATTGGTGACCATGGAGCGGGCGAGGTCGAGCTCCAGCCCCTTGTGGACGAGCGTGCTGCGCTCGCCTGCCGCCGCGGTGCGACGCAGCAGGGCGTTGATGCGCGCCACGAGCACACGGGCGCTGTAGGGCTTGGGAACAAAGTCGTCCGCGCCGAGCGTCATGGCCATGACCTCGTCGATCTCGGTCGTGCGCGACGTGAGGACGATGATGGGAACCTCGGTTTCGCGGCGAACCTCGTGGCAGATATGCTGGCCGTCCTTGACGGGAAGCGTGAGGTCGAGCAGCACTAGGTCGGGCGCGGCGGCGAGAATATCGCGCGAGACGTGCTCGATTGATTCGCAGGCCTCGATTTCAAACCCGGCGCGGGCAAGGATGTCGGTAAGCTCACGACGGATGGGTTCGTCGTCCTCAACGACATAGATCAGCGCCATGTGTCCTCCCATTTCGCGTAACTTGCACCTTTCACACCATTATGCCCACGGCGTCGCAGCGATACGACCCCGTGGGCACCTAATATGACAAAAGTGTTCGGTAGCCTTGAGAGAAAATAGGGACCTTCGGTCCTAAACCGATCGACCCCATCACTTCGACCTCGAGCCTCTACTCGAGCGTACGCATGTACGCGGAGATGGCATCCAGGCCCTTCTGCAGGTCGTCGGTGTTATCGGAGTATGCATAGCCGATGCGCATACTCTTGGGCTCCTCGAAGCAATCGCCCGGGGTGACGAGCGCGCCGGACTTCTTAATCATGTCGATGCAGAACGTCCTGGAGTCGATGTCGTAGTCGTAATACACGAGCGCGGTGGTACCCGCCTCGGGCTTGACGAACGACAGGTGTGGCTCGCTCTCGACCCACTTCTCCAGAACAGCAAGGTTCTGACGGACGATGCGACGGCTGCGCTCAAGGATCACGGAAGCGTTGCCCAGAATCAGCTCCGCCACCGTCTCGCTGAATATGCCGGCGGAAATCAGGTTGTAGTCGCGATGCGAGAGCAGCGCGCGACGAAGTTCCGGGCTCTTGGTGACCGCCCAGCCCAGACGCAGGCCGGCGAACGACCAGACCTTGGACATGGATGCGGTGACGACGGCCTTGTCGTACAGGTCGATCACGGACTCGCAGTATTCATCCGTCTGAGTAAGCAGACGGTAGACCTCGTCGCAGAGCAGCCATGCGTCGTGTTTGCGCGCAACCTCGACAATCGCCTTGAGCGTATCGGTGTCGAGCAGGGCGCCCGTGGGGTTGTCCGGGTTATTGATGCAGATGAGCTTGGTATCGTCGGTCACCAGGGCATCGAGCGCGTCGACGTCGACGTGGTAGCCGTTCTTGCGATCGAGCTGAAGAATATCGACCTTCGCGCCGCACATCTCGGGAATCGAGTAAAGCTGCTGGTAGGTGGGCTTGACGGAGACTACATGATCGCCCGGTTCGACAAGCGTGGAAATAACCAGGGAGTTGGCACCGGTCGCGCCGTGCGTGGGCACGATATGCCCGGGCTCGACCGTCTTATAGAGACGCGCGACCCCCTCGAGGAAGCCGGGCTGCCCCTCGATGTCTCCGTAGGTGAATCGGCGCGAGCACAGGCTATCGAGCCACGCCTTCTTGTCGGTGTTCGTAAGCTCGAACAGCTGGTCAAGCGTGAGGGAGTAGACGCACGTCTCTGCAACGTTGTGGGTGCACTTGGTCTCCCACTCGTTCATCCACTGCTCGACAGCGAAATCCTTGATCTGCATTGTCGTTTCCTTTCCTTGGCTTTCTTACAGTTCCACCACGGTGCCCAGCCCCGCCTCGACGGCGCGGTCGTAGGCGATTTTCGATGCCGAAAGGTCCTGAACGGCGATGCCCGACGTATCGAACACTGTCACCTGTTCGTCATCCGAACGCCCCGTAGCCGTACCGGCGATGACTTCGCCGAGCTCCGCTTTGATGTCCTCGGGCGTGATGGCACCCTCGGCAGCCGGAATCTCCAGCTCGCCGGACTCGACCGATTGCTCGCGGTCGTCGACGTAAACAGCGGCACGGGCGACAAGCGCCGAGGCGAGCTCCTGCTTGCCGGGCATGTCGGCACCGACGCAGGAGATATGCGTACCGGGGCGTACCCATGCATCGGGGATGATGGGCTTGGTCGCCGGCGTGATCGTCACGATGATGTCGGCCTCTGCCGCAGCACCTTGGCCGTCGGCCGTCGCCTCGATGGAATAGGTGGATGCCTCGCGAGCATGCTCGCAAGCGCCCAAGATATGGGCGACCTCGTCTCGCATGCGCTCGACGCGGGCCTCGGGCGCGGCGTCGGAAACCGGCTCCCACACCTTGACCTCGCTCACTTTGGGACAGGCGGCGAGCACGCCCGCCACCATATAGGTGCTCATATGGCCGGCACCCGCAACAAGCAGTTTGGACGCATCCGCCCGAGCCAGCCACTTGGCACCGAGCGCAGCGGCGGCACCGGTGCGAAGCCCAGTGACGGCGGAGGCATTAAGCAGCGCCAGCGGCTCGCCCGTCGCGTTGTCGCACAGTAGCGTGGTGCCAAAGATCTCGGGCAGCCCCTTTTTGGGATTCTGAGAAAACCAAGCAGTGAGCTTGAGACCGAAGAGGCCGCTTCCCGCCAACTCGCCCGAGCGGATATCCATATCGGCCACACCGGGTTCGAACTGCTCATATACCATCGGCCACGCAACACCCTTGCCCATTGCCTTCTGGCGATATGCCTCCTCCACGGCAGCTATTGCATCCTCGATCGTCAGCACCTTGGAAACTTCCTCGGCCGAAAGCACCACCATCTGCCCCATCATCGCTCCTCTCAGCGATAGCTTTACGTTGCTTCACTGTACGGTTTAGTAACGATGCCGCCAAGGATCATTTCTTGTTGTAATCTACAACGATTCTCGATCTGACTATTCGTTATATCAGCATGTATTTGAACTATTTCTTGCATCAAAGGCATACGAATGTGCGATTATCCTATTTATACCTGTACTTATTGTAGTGATTTACAAGGTGATGTTGATGCTATACACCATCTCGGACTTCTCACGGGAATATGAGGGGTCGGTCCGTCTAATCGCCGGCAGCGATGGCGTCTCGCGCGCCGTCTCTGGCGTCGGGATTCTCGATTATGAACTCATGCCCGGCCTCAAGAACAAGTACCAGCGCGTCAACTTCAGCCCAGACGAGATCGTCCTCAGCACCTTCCTCTATGCGAAGGACGACCCATACCTCATCACTGAAGCCGTGAAATACCTCGTCGCCAAGGGAACGAGCGGTCTTATCATCAAAAATGTCCTGCACATTCCGATTCCCGACCAAGCCATCCGCTACGCCAACGCGCGGCACTACCCGGTCTTTCTCACGACCGACGACTCACTGTTCTTTGACGGCGTCATCTATGAGGTCAAACGGCATATCGAGCAGCTCGCGTCCATCGACTTCGCGCAGCGCGAGATCGATGCCCTAAGGACAGACGTATCGCCCGAGTCCATCTGCCGACGCATCCGAGGCCTCAACCCGTCATTTCTGGACGAAGCGGTCGCCCTGTTCGCATCGTTTGCAGAGCCCCTCGACCCGCGTACGTTTTTGCAAATCGAACGTCTCTGTGCAAAATCGACCCTCGCCGGATGCCACAACATGTTGGCACCCTATGACGGAGGTCTGTTATTCGTAGCGACAAGTGACTCGGAGCAGACGCTCGATGTGGAGCGGATCGTGCAGGCGCTCATGGAGCCCATCGAGGCTAGCGGTATCGATGGCGGAGCGGAAGGGCTCGGCATCAGCGATATTCTGTTTGGAGACGAGGCAGTGGCGCAGGCGATCTCTCAGGCGATTTACGCACAGCGCCTATCTTGTCAACGAGCCGAGGGCCCCATCCGCTATGCACAGCTCGGCATCCTGAGAACCGTGATGCCTTTTGCGGAAACCCCGGAGATGCGATCGTTCTCGGAGGCGATTCTCTCGCCGATACGCGAGCATGACAGCGAGCATGGCAGCGAACTGGAATCCACGCTCGCCGCATTCATCGAGAACGACCGACGTATCGAGCAAACCGCCAAGCAGACTGGCCAGCACCCGAACACGATTCGATATCGCCTCGATAAGGTGACGGCTCTCACCGGACTGAGCTACAAATGCGCCCCGGAGATGGAGCAGCTGTCGCTCGCCTACGCCATCGAACGCGCTCGCTCGCTTCAGTAAGCCCACCCCGCCTTGAGGTTAGGAGCGGCGGGCGCGGAGCTTTTCGTAGCCGTCGGCGAAGAAGGCGACCGTGGCGGCGTCGGCCTCGGCGGCGTCTGTCTCGGTCGCGGGGACCACGCCGTGCTCGTCGCTCACTAGGAACAGCGCGCCCTTAAGCTGCGCGGGAATGTCTACGCGCGTGACCGGGATGCCCTTGGTCTGGGCCAGCTGCTCAATGAGCGTCGCCGTGCCACACAGGCGCTCGTCCGCCGGCGCCACAAAGGCAAGCTCGCCGTTGTTGACGGCGGCGAGCAGCTCGGGCGCCACGCCGGTCTCGTCGGCCTCGGAGCGGGCCTCGGCGGAGCGAGCACGCAGCGCCTTGGCCGACGTATCGGCTAGCGGCTCGTACTCCCCCACCGTCATGGCGGCGTTGCCGTTGATGTCGATCACCAGCATGAGCACGCCGTCGCGCGCGGTGTAATCGCCCTCGGCAAGCGACCACTCAACGTGCTGTTTGGCCCAGCTGAGCATGTTATGGGAAAGCGGCTCGCCCTGCACCAGACGCTCGGACAGCGCGCGAATGTGACGGTTGAGCATGGGCACCTTTTTGTTGGACATGCGCCAACGGCAGACAAGCGCGGGCTTGTCGAGCGTAAACTTCTCGACCGCCTCCTGATTGGCGCAAAAGTCCTCGTACGCACGCTGATCCTCGGCATTGCCAAACAGCTCGGCATCATCAATCTGGGGCATGGTCATACCTTTCGTGTTAGTCATTCCGTCCTCTTATACCAAAAAGACGGCCCTCCAAACGGAGCGACCGTCTTTTGCAGAGATTATTTTAGAAGCGAGGCAGTCCAAGGGACGAGATAACGTCCCATCCTCCCCAGTCAACCTAACAGGTCGGCGAGGGTTGCCCAGGTGCCGCAGATTGCCGTGAAAAAGGAGCGACGCGTACTTGGGTACGCGAGCGACGAATGAACGGCAAGGTGCGGTGGCTGGGCAAGCCGCAGCGCCACTTCCCTACTTAGTGGCGGAAGTGGCGGGCCCCCGTGAAGACCATCGCAATGCCGTGCTCGTTGCAGGCCTGGATGCTCTCGTCGTCGCGCTTGGAGCCGCCGGGCTGGATGATGCAGGTCACACCATGCTCGGCAAGCACGTCGACGTTGTCGCGGAACGGGAAGAACGCGTCGCTTGCGCAGGCAAAGCCGCCCTTCTCCACGCCCTCGCGCTCGCAGAAGTCCTCGGCGCGCTCGCAGGCAAGCAGCGCAGAGTCAACGCGGTTAGGCTGACCCGGGCCCATGCCAATGCCGGCCTTGCCCTTGGAGACCAGGATGGCGTTGGACTTGACGCCCTTGCAGACCTTCCAGGCAAACTCGAGCTCGGCCATCTCGGCGTCAGTGGGCTTGCGGTCGGTGGGAAACGTGAAGGTCGCGGGATCCTCGGTCACGTGGTCGACTTCCTGCACCAGCATGCCGCCGTCGACGGAGCGCAGCTCCACCTGGGCGCCGTGGTCCACGCCGCCGGTAGCCAGCACGCGCAGGTTGGGGCGCTTGGCCATGCGCTCGAGCGCCTCGGCAGTGTAGCTCGGGGCGATGATAACCTCGACGAACTGCTTGTTCTGATCGGCGAAGTGCTCGACCAGCTCATAGGGAACCTCGCGGTTGCAGGCGATGATGCCGCCAAAGGCGCTCTTGGGATCGCAGGCAAACGCGCGGTCGTAGGCGGCCGTGATGTCCTCGGCCGCGGCGGAGCCGCAGGGGTTCTGATGCTTGAGGATCACGCAGGCAGGCTCGTCGAACTCGCGGACCAGGTTCCAAGCGGCGTCGGCATCCAGATAGTTGTTGTAGCTGAGCGGCTTGCCCTGGATCTGCTCGGAGCCAACGAGCGGGAACTGCGAGCTCGCGGTGTTCTCGCAGCCCTCGGCAAAGCGATAGACCGTAGCCTTCTGCTGAGGATTCTCGCCATAGCGCAGGTCGTCGACCTTCTCCAGCGAGATCTCAAGCTTGGCAGAAGTGTCCGCCACGTCGCTTGCCTGGGCGGCAAGCCAACGGGAGATAGCCGTGTCGTAGGCGGCGGTGGTCTGGTAGACCTTCACCTGCAGGCGACGACGAGTGGAAAGCGTGGTGCAGCCACCGGTCTCGTGCATCTCGGCCAGGACGGCATCATAGTCGGCCGGGTCGGAGATGACGGTAACGCTCGCGGCGTTCTTAGCGGCGGAGCGCAGCATGGAGGGGCCACCGATGTCGATGTGCTCGATGGCGTCCGCGAAGGTGACCTCGGGGTTGGCGACGGTTTTCTCGAACTCGTACAGGTTGACGACGACCAGGTCGATCAGCTTAATGCCGTGCTGAGCGGCCTCCTGCATGTGCTGCTCGGAATCGCGGCGGGCCAGCAGCGCGCCGTGAACCTTGGGGTGCAGGGTCTTAACGCGGCCGTCCATCATCTCGGGATAGCCCGTGAACTCCTCGATGGGGGTTACGGGAACGCCCGCGTCCTCAATGGCACGAGCCGTGCCGCCCGTAGAGATGATCTCGACGCCAAAGTCATCGACCAGCGTCCGTGCGAAATCGACGACGCCCGTCTTATCGGTAACCGAGATCAACGCGCGTGCGATCTTCACATCAGATCCCATGCAGTCCTCCTGTCTGGTACGCCGCCGTGCTCTGTGAGTCGGTGATACGTCGATCTGCAGCGCTCGCGCAGCGGCATTGAAAATACTGATTCAATGTAGCGCATCGAGCGCATCGATGCACCCCGCAACGGGCGCATGTGCAGAAATAGTTTGTGAACGGAGGGGATGGGCACGGCACTGGGCACGGTGAGTTCATGGAACACAGGGGCACCATAATTTGATGCCAATGGCGTGGTAGAACTGTGCTCGATATGCATCCGCAAAAGAAAGAGGCACCATGGTCTCGCGGGTTCTCTACCGACCGTTTGATACCGAAGACTTCGACGCCATCGCGCTGATTCTGCAACAGCTTTGGCATAACAATTCGGATAACGATGAGTACAACCGCCTTGAGGCCGCGTGCGACCTCGCCTATTGCCTTTCGTCATCGACGTTTTCGCAGGTTGCGGTGATTGACGGCGAGGCGCGCGGCATTGCACTTGCACGCGCAGGACAGAACTCCGGCGTCACTATCAACGAGCATTGGATGGATACCGAACGCGCGTTGCTGTCGCAGATGCGTGAGCTGGAGCCTGATGCCTGCGCCGAATATCTCTCGTTTGTGCGCGCAACCATCCGAACCAACAACCGCCTGCTCGAGAGCAGCCCGTTGCCGCACGACAACGAGGTCACGCTGCTTGCCGTGGATCGCGATGTCCATGGCCTGGGCGTTGGCACGGTTCTGCTCGATGCCGCGGTCTCGCACCTGTCCTCGCTTGGAGCGACGAGGGCGCACCTGTACACCGACTCCAACTGCTCGTGGAAGTTCTACGAGCTGCACGGCTTTAAGCGCACGGCCACGCACCGCGCCAACCGCGAAGAGCGCCGTCACGACATGCCGCGCGAAAGCTTCCTCTACGAACTCGACCTAACAGCCTAAACCCGGCAGTTAGGGACGTTCCTTTTGTGCCGGCACCCCGGGACACTCCTTGGCAGCAACCGCACCTAGTTGTTGGGGACATTCTTGGGTAACACAGTCGACGAAACCCTCGTTGGCGTCGCCCTATAGAGGGGTCTGCAAATAGCTGTGGGCAAAAAACATCAAATATGAGTACTGTTACCTTTTTAGTAGCAGCGCTTTGGGGCATTTTAGAGGCTTTTAGACATAGCAGCCAGTCAGGCGAGCTGACGTATTTCCACAAATGTTCAATAAAATGGGCCCCTAACGAGAGATAATCTCATTAGGAGCCCATTATTTAGTGCAAATATATGTCACTATAATGGCAACAGTACTCATATTTGGCATTTTTTGCCCACTGCCCCCTGTGTGGGGATCCGTAACGGAAAGATAGACCCATTTCAAAGCATAAAAATGGGATAGATTTTCCGCCAACAGTCGCCGGAGAAGATCCATCCCAAAAATCAGAACGCGCTAGAACGTTCCGCCGCCGCCTCCGCCGACGCCGCCACCACCGCCGCCAGAGAAGCCGCCGCCGCTGCCGCCGCTCGAGCTATCGGAGCTCGAAGCCAGCTCGCGGATGGTCTCGTGATACACGTCATCGAATGAATCGAGCGGGGACTCGGTACCGTAATGATGGTAGTACCACCAGTAGCAGGGGTAGTTGTCGTAGAAATCGTCGCTGTTGCGCAGGTCCGCAGGCACGGCCTCGGCAAGCTGACGCAGCACTTCCTTGGAAACACCCAGCGCCACGCCCATCACCAGCAGCTTGTTCCACAGCACCAGATCGCCCGGGACGGCTTCCTTTAGACGAGTGAAGTCCTCGAGCCAATGCTTAAGTGCCTTGCAGCGAGCCGCCACCTCGGCGCCCTCCGGCGTAAAGCGGCGAAACGTAAGGCCCACGCCGATACCCACCAGCACAATCGGCACCGAGATAACCGCGGCGGTGATGTTCGCCTGTGCGCCATCGGTAAAGAAAATGGATCCCACGGGAACAAAGGCAATCAGGATACCAAGAACCAGGCAAAACACCATTGCAACAATGCCGTCCGAGGCAACGTACTCGCTATCGGCCAGCTTGCCCTTAACGGTGTTCTGATAGTCCTCGAGCTTGTCGCCCACGGGTGTAGCGTGCTGCTTGACGTAGTGCTGCAGCTCGTCGAACGTGCGCGAGCGATCGCCGTTCTCGTCAGGCTTAGTACCGGCAAAGAAGACCTTGAGCACCATGTGGTCAATGCCCTTGGCCGACTTCCAGCCCGCATCACTCACCGTCACGCGATACGTCTGCTCTTCTTTTTCACGCCCCAACAGACCCTTCTTGGCCTTGGTCACGGTCGCCTGCTCCAGCTTGATCACACGGTCGTCAGTGAGCTTCATGAGCGTGGCGATATATGCCTGATCGGGCACCTCGTTCCAGCTCATGAGGGCCGAAAGCACGGCGGGATGGTCGGCCGAAGGCACATCGCGGAAATATTCGTCCTGGAAAAGCGGCTTGGGCTTGCGCTTGCGCAGCTTGAGCATAACGATTGTGCCGGTAAAGGCCACCGCCGCAACAACACTTAGCACGGCAAGTGCATTGGCAATCATGCGAGCGTGAGCGCGGCGGGCGTTAGCTTCGTCGGCCCATTCCTTCTCTTCGCTCAGAATCGTTGACATGCGCTCTTCGCTCGAAGCGGAAAGCCAAGGCACCCAGTCGCTGGGGAAGGCGATGCGCGCCTCGGCGAATTCGCCCTGATGCACGCAGGGAATGGCATAGGTGACCATGGGCTCGTCCGCATCGAGCGATACGTCGCCCGTCAGCGGGCCGTGGCCCCATGCACGGAAGTTATCGCCCTTGACGGCCGCCGTCCCGGCAGCGGCATTTGCGAAGTACACTTCCATCTCGACATCTTCGGAATCCGCGGACCAGCCGTCGCCCACAAACTTCCAGTAGAGCTCGGCGGTATCGGACCAGTTCATAACCGCACCGGTCATGGTGTAGCTCACGTAATAGATCGCGCTGTCGCCGCTCTCGTGGGGGCTGAACACCTTAATCCTTACGCCGTCACCGGTCTGCTCGACCGTGTAGACGCCAGAGTCGCCCTTGTTCGCGCTATCGACTTTGTTAAACGCGGCATCGTCTTCCTCAACGCTCAGCACATCGACGCCCGCCGTGCCGCCCTGCTGGTTGGTGCCCGCATTGATCTCCCAAAACACGCCGTTAATGTCGTCATCGAAATCAAACTGGCGTCCCTCGACAACGGTCAGCGAGCCGTCGGCCTCAACCGTGGCGCCGATATAGGTTTGGGTCATGGAGTAGCCGTCGGCACGTGCAACGGCGGGCAACAGCAGCAGTGCGCACGCGACGAGCGCGCAAATGGAAGCAAATCGCGCAAACGGGCGGCGCTGCTTGCTGACTTTGGCGGCGAGGGTGTTCATAGGCACATCCTTTGTCTGTAAAACCAACAGCGCCATTGTCCCACGTTTGCGGGCACACATGACGAACATCTGGGCCAACGGAACGTCAAATGGGACAAAAGTCCCACCCGAGCCTGAACTGCCTCCCATTTCTTGGACATGAGAAATGGGAGGCTTTTTATGCGTGTCG
>CAJLTA010000031.1 GCA_905209455.1 uncultured Collinsella sp. | reverse complement strand
TCGCACGGAGAGCACATTAAGTGCTCTCCGGCTCGTGCGGAACTCGCGATCGACCAAAGCCCCCGGCGCGCCCTCTTCCTTGTGGCGTTTTGTCCTGCAGTTTGCGAACGTTGCTTTGCTCGTTCGCTTTTTGGTCTGGAGAGCCGGGTGGGCTGATAGATTAATAGATATGAGTAGGGGCTCCCCCGTACATGTACGGGGGAGCCCCTTGTTGCGTTTGGGTTGTTGGTACGATCTACAGGTGCGAGATGATCAGTTCCATCTTGCCTTCGAGGTCGATGGAGCTGACGGTGCTCGGAGCTAGCAGGTGGCTTCCCTTGTGGACGGGGTCGCCGCAGACGGTGCCTTTGCCGTCGATGACCGACAGACACATGAAGGGCCAGCGCTGGTCGAGGGTTTTGCTGCCGTCGACGCGCACGCGATCGACGGTGTAGCAGGGGTTGGACTCGAGCTCGGTCACACCGTTCACCTCGGGCGCAGTTACCGTGCCGTCGGTCGGAGCCTGAACGTCAAAATCGATGCAGTCGAGGCTCTGCTCAATGTGCAGTGGGCGCAGCTTGCCGTCGGTGCCGGGGCGGTCGTAGTCGTACAGACGATACGTCACGTCGCTCGACTGCTGCGTCTCCAAAATGAGCGTGCCGGTCTTGATGGCATGCACGGTACCGGAATCGATCTGGAAAAAGTCGCCCTTGTGGATCGGCAGCACGTTGAGCATGTCGTCCCAACGGCCTTCCTCGATCATCTGTGCGGCCTCCGCGCGGTCCTTGGCACGCTGGCCGACGATGATCGTGGCGTCGGGTTCGCAGTCCAGCACATACCAGCACTCGGTTTTGCCCAGGCTGCCGTTCTCGTACTTGGCAGCGTACTCGTCGTTGGGGTGAATCTGGATCGAAAGGTCGTCCTTGGCGTCCAGAATTTTAATGAGCAGCGGAAACTCCTTGCCCTCGCAGTTGCCAAAGAGCTCGCGGTGCTCGGCCCACAGCCATGACAGCGCGTGACTGGAGTACGGGCCCTCAGCGATCTGGCAGTCGCCGTTGGGGTGTGCCGAGATGGCCCAGCACTCACCGATGGGACCCTCGGGAATGTCGTAGCCAAATACGGTCTCCAGCTGACGGCCGCCCCAGATCTTCTCGTGGAAGATCGGCGTCAGTTTAATCAAATCGGACATGTGCATACTCCCATAAGGTTGTGCGGGTGCCGCGTAAGACAGCTCAAAACGAGCACCCACCGGATTACAAAACTAGGCCAGCGTTACGTTGTGCAGCTCAAAGCGGTCGCCTACGTTGTGCGAGATAGAATATTCAAACGCGGTGCCGCTATCCAAGAAACCAATCTGGTTGAGTTCGAGCAGGGGAGAGCCGGGTTTGGTATCCAGGCGCTCGGCTTCTTCCTCGGTTGCCGCCACGGCGCGTATGGTGCGATGGAAGCTCGAAATCTTCAGCCCGCATTGCTCGCGGATAAAGCCGTAGACCGATCCGTACAGGTCCTTCTTTTTAAGGCCCGGGATCAGTTCGAGCGGCATATAGGTGTACTCGATAACGATGGGCTTCTCGTCGACCTGGCGCACGCGCACGATGTGATAGGCAAAGTCGTCTTCGGCCATTCCCAGCTGGGTCGCAACCTCTGCCGGCGGATTGACGATCGAGAAATCGTAGACCACCGAGGTCACTTTCTCCCCGCGATGCTCGTACGAAAAGCCTTGGGCGCGGTCGTTCTTGCCTTGGAAAAACACCTGGCCGGGAAGCCCCGCTGTGTCCTTGACGTAGGTGCCTGATCCGCGCCGACTGGTGATCAAGCCCTCCTCGGTAATCTGCTCAATCGCACGTTTGACGGTGATCTTAGAAACGCTATAGAGCTCGCAAAACTCTACGACGGTGGGCAACTTATCGCCCGGCTTAAGGGCGCCGTCCTCGATGCTTCGACGGATATCTGCAGCTATCGCCTCGTATTTGGGAATCATGCAATCCTCCCTTCATATTTGCGTTGAATATTAAGAAAGTATACCTACTTAAAAAAGCATCCATATGGCTTTCATGAAAGAAGTTCGATAAAGAAAAGTTAAAAAGACGCTTTACATAGAAAATTAGAGCGCTATAGTTATAGACAACAAGCGAGATGCATTGGCGTTTGCTTGTACTGTTTGGAGAAGGATTTGTTTTGGCGGGTTGGATATCGGTATGACCGGTGCGCGCCCGCGCCGGATAACCTGCCAAAGCAAACCCGTCTCCAACCGGAAGCTCTAGAACACGAAAGCGAGGACTTTGATGGCACAGTATCAGCTGCCCAACGACTTCTTCTTTGGCGCTGCTATGTCCGGCCCGCAGACTGAGGGTCAGTGGAACCAGGGCGGCAAACTCGAGAACCTGTGGGACACCTGGTCCATCCAGGATCTGGGTTCGTTCTACAACCGCGTTGGCTCTTACGCCGGCAATGACTTTATGGCCAAGTACCAGGAAGACTTTCGCATTTTGAAGGACTTGGGCCTGAATACCTATCGCACTTCCATCCAGTGGAGCCGTCTGCTCGATGCCGACGGCAACCTTAATGAGGAGGGCGCTGCGTGGTATCACGAGCTGTTCCGCGCCTCTCGCGAGGCCGGCCTGGAGCCGTTCGTCAACCTGTACCATTTTGACATGCCCACCTACCTCTTTAATCGTGGCGGCTGGGAGAGCCGCGAGGTCGTTGAGGCCTACGCGCACTACGCCGACGTCGCTTTCCGTGAGTTTGGCCAGGAGATCAAGTACTGGTTCACCTTTAACGAGCCCATCGTCGAGCCCGAGCAGCGCTATCAGGAGGGCGTGTGGTTCCCGCAACTCCACGACTTCAACCGCGCTCGCACCGTGCAGTATCACATCTCCCTGGCACATGCGCTGGCCGTGGCCAACTATCGTCGCGCCTATGACGAGGGCGCTGTTCGCGCCGATGCCAAGATCGGCATGATCAACTGCTTTACCCCGGTCTACACCAAGGAGGACCCCAGCGAGGCAGACCTCGAGGCCGTGCGTATGACCAGCGGCATCAACAACCGCTGGTGGCTCGACCTCATTACCAAGGGCGAGCTTCCTGCCGACGTGCTCGACAGCCTGGCCGAGGGCGGCGTTAAGCTCCCGTTCCGTGCCGGCGACCAAGAGATTCTCAAGCAGGGTGTTGTCGACTGGCTCGGCTGCAACTACTACCACCCCACGCGCGTTCAGGCGCCGGCGAGCAAGATTGACCAGTACGGCCTGCCGCACTTTGCCGACGAGTACGTGTGGCCCGACGCCGTTATGAACGAGAGCCGCGGCTGGGAGATTTACCCGCAGGGCCTCTACGACTTTGGCATGGACTGCGCTAAGAACTACCCCGATCTTGAGTGGTTCGTTTCCGAGAACGGCATTGGCATCATGGACGAATACAAGAACCGTGACGCCGAAGGAACCATCCAGGATGACTACCGCGTCGACTTTGTACGCCAGCACCTGGAGTGGGTTGCCAAGGCAATTGCCGAGGGCGCCAAGTGCCGCGGATACCATTATTGGGCCGTCATCGATAACTGGTCTTGGGCGAATGCCTTTAAGAACCGTTACGGTTTTGTCGAGGTCGACCTTATGGACGGCTACAAGCGCCGCCTTAAGAAGTCGGCGTCTTGGCTCAAACAGGTCGCCACGACCCACGTGGTTGATTAGCGATCGAGCGAACGCCCAGACCGCGCGCCGCCGCGCGCAACACATGGCACATCTGGTGGCAGAGGGCGACAGACCACCGTGCGCATAGGAAAAGGCCGGATTTGAAAGTTAGGAGCAATCATGGCCAGTGACAACGGAAAGAGCTTCCTCGACAAGTTTGCCGAGGTCTCTGCGAAGGTGGGAAACCAGGTTCACCTGCGTTCCCTGCGTGACGCCTTCGCGACCATCACGCCGCTCTATATCCTTGCGGGTATCGCGGTTCTTATTAACAACGTCGTGTTCCCTCTGTTCCCGCTCGATGCGGCGGGCCTTGCCAACCTCCAGACCTGGGGTTCGGCAATTACGCTGGGCACCCTCAACGTCTCTGCCATTATCTTGGCAGGTTTGATTGGCTACAGCCTCGCTAAGAACAAGCGTTTCGATAACCCGCTCGCTTGCATGGTCGTCGCTATCTCTGCCTTCGTCATCATGATGCCGCAGCAGATCACCGCCACACTTGCCGCCACGAGCCCGCTGCTCACCGACAAGATCACCTCCGCCGAGGTCACGGGCGCCCTTTCGACTGCCAACACCGGCACCAACGGTCTGTTCTCGGCCATTATCATCGCCCTGCTTTCCGTCTCGCTCTTCATCAAGATTTCTGGCGTCGAGAAGCTCAAGGTTAAGCTGGGCGAGGGCGTGCCTCCCGCGGTCTCCAACTCCTTCAACGTCATGATTCCGATGCTGCTTAACCTCGCAATTTTCGCTCTTGCCGCAGCCCTGCTCGCCGTGTGCGCCGGCACCGATCTGTGCACCATCATCTCCACGTGCATCTCCAACCCGCTCAAGAACATCATGAACGCCGGTCCGTGGGCTGTTATCCTCATCTACACCCTTGCTAACCTGCTGTTCTGCGTCGGTATTCACCAGTCCACCATCTCTGGCGCTACCGTCGAACCGATCCTGACCATGCTCATCGTCGACAACATGGCTACCTTTGCCGCCGGTGGCACCATTCAGCCCGATCACTACATGAACATGCAGATCGTTAACAGCTTCGCCCTCATCGGCGGCTCGGGCTGCACCCTCATGCTCCTGCTCGACACGCTCCTGTTCTCCAAGAACAAGGCTTCCGAGACCGTTTCCAAGATGGCTATCCTGCCTGGTCTGTTCAACATCAACGAGCCGGTTATCTACGGTTACCCCATCGTGTACAACCTGCCGCTCATGATCCCGTTCGTTCTTCTTCCCGATCTGTTCATCGGCATCACCTATGGCCTTACCTGCGCAGGCATCATCAGCCCCTGCATCGCCCAGGTGCCCTGGACCATGCCTCCCGTCATCAATGCCCTGCTCGCTACGGGCTTTGACTGGCGCGCCGGCGTGTGGCAGGCTATCGAGATTGTCATTGGCATGGCCGTCTACCTGCCCTTTATGAAGATTTCCGAGAAGGCAATCGCCAAGCAGGAGGCTTTCGCCGAGTAGAACGCCTAACGTTCGTCCTTTTCACCTTTGCGGGCGCCGGTACGCGGTGCCGGTGCCCGCAGCTCTCTCCCTTGTGTAAAGATGCAGGGGGGTGGGCACAATAGCCGCAAGGAATAAAACCAGTTGTCGTCTGCGCGCCGCGCAGTTATAAGGAGGAAACCATGAAGAAGATCATGCTCTGCTGCAATGCCGGTATGTCCACGAGCCTGCTGGTCCAGAAGATGCAGGCCGAGGTTGCAAACCGTGGTCTGGATATTGAGGTCGAGGCTCGTCCCATGAACGAGGCCCACGATCACCTGGACGAGTGCGACATGTTGCTGCTTGGTCCGCAGATCGGCTACACCAAGGGCGATTTTGAGAAGGAGGCCGCCGGCCGCTTCCCGGTCGAGGTTATCAACATGGTCGACTACGGCCGCATGAACGCTGCCGGCATCATCGACCACTGCGTCAGCGTGATGGGCTAGGTGCTCTGCATGGAGGATATGAACGAACTGCAGATGACCTGCTTTGAGATCATCAGCTACGTCGGTACCGCCAAGAGCATGTACATCAATGCCGTGCAAAAGGCCAAGGAGGGCGATTTTGACGCCGCCGAGGAGCTTATCAAGCAGGGCGACGAGGCCTATAACGGTGGCCACGATGTTCACATGGGGCTTCTGAAGAAGGAGGCCAACGGCGAGCGTAACGGCGAGGCCCCGTTGATTTTGCTGCATGCCGAGGACCAGATGGCCGGCACCGAGACCATGCGCGTCATGGCGACGGAGCTCATCGAGGTTCACAAGCAGCTGCAGGCACTTCAGGCCTAGTCGGCGTTATCGCCGCGACGGACCGTGCGGTCCAACAGACAACATAGTCCCTTTGACGGGCGCCGGGAGCCTCCGCCTCCCGGCGCCTTTATTTTTGGGGATGGTCTTGCGCGGCCTGTTGGGCAGCCAATTGCGTTACCCCAGATAAAACCTGCCAAAACAAACCTGTCCCTTTTTGGCAGGTTTTTGCCTTGGGAGCGGTACCATACAGGCAATGTTTAAACGAGAAAGGCGGGCTCCCATGGAACCTAAGCAGTATTACATCGGCATCGACGTCGGCGGCACCTCGGTCAAGGAGGGTCTGTTCGATGAGGACGGAAACCTGCTTGCCAAGGCCAGCGTGCCCACGCCTCCCATCGTTGACGCTGCGGGCTTTGCCGCGGTGACCGAGGCTATCGACCAGGTGGTCGCCAAGGCCCAGATTCCGCGTGCCTTTGTGGCGGGCATTGGCCTGGCCGTTCCGTGCCCCATCCCGGCATCGGGCGATGCCAAGGTCAAGGCGAACATCGCCATCAACCTGCCCGAGCTCAAGATCGCCATCCAGGAGCACTGCCCCGACGCGGTCGTTAAGTACGAGAACGACGCCAACGCTGCTGCTATGGGCGAGGCCTGGCTCGGCTCTGCCAAGGGCGTACAGAACGTGGTGATGGTCACCATTGGTACCGGCGTGGGCGGCGGCGTTATCGTTAACGGCGACGTGGTATCGGGCGTTGTGGGTGCTGGCGGCGAGATTGGCCACATGTGCCTGAACCCGGCCGAGGAGCGCACCTGCGGCTGCGGCGGCCATGGCCACCTGGAGCAGTATTCCAGCGCCACCGGCGTGGTGAGCAACTACCTTGCCGAGTGCAAGAAGGCGGGCGTCGAGCCCATCGAGCTGACCGGCCCCTCCGATTCCAAGGACGTGTTCCAGGCTTGTCGCGAGGGCGACAAGCTCGCGCTGGCCGCGGCCGATACCATGGCCGACTATCTCGGCCGCGCACTGGCGCTTATTGCCAACGTGGTTGATCCCGAGATGTTCCTCATCGGCGGCGGCGCCTCCGCCTCGGCCGATGTCTACCTCGACAAGGTTCGCGAGCACTTTAAGCAGTACGCGCTTTCCGCCTCGCGCGAGACGCCCATTAAGGTCGCTTCGCTCGGAAACGACGCCGGCATCATCGGTGCTGCCTATGTAGCCCTGCGCGCTGCCGGTAAATAGCTGGTGCAAGGGGGACAGGTTACATTGCACCAACATGGTGCAAAAGGGACAGCCTTGGCCCCCGTGCCTGCGCCCCAAAATATGCCGTGGCCCTTCCGTCTGCGAAGGCTCGGCATCGGCGTGCTACCATAGCTACGTCCAAGTACACATATCAAGTGGAGGATATCCATGGCAAACGTTCTTGTCTTTGGTCACCAGAACCCCGATAACGACGCCATCATGAGCGCCGTCGTCCTGTCCCAGCTGCTCAACCAGGTTGAGTATGCTGGCAACACCTACGAGGCTTGCGCTCTGGGTCAGCTTCCGGCCGAGTCCGCCAAGCTGCTCGCCGACGCCGGCATTGCCGAGCCCCGCGTGATCGAGTCCGTCGAGGCCGGCCAGCTCGTCGTTCTCACCGACCACAACGAGTCCGCCCAGTCCGTCGCCGGCCTTAAGGACGCCACGGTCTTTGGCGTTGTCGATCATCACCGCATCGGCGACTTCGAGACCGCCGGCCCGCTGCACTACATCTGCCTGCCCTGGGGTTCCAGCTGCACCATCGTCACCAAGCTCGCCGGCGTGCTCGGCGTTGAGCTTTCCGACGTCCAGGCCAAGCTGCTGCTCTCGGCCATGATGACCGACACGCTCATGCTCAAGAGCCCCACCACCACCGATGTCGACCGCGCCGTCGCCGCCAAGCTCGGCGAGCAGGTGGGCGTCGACCCGGTTAAGTTTGGCATGGAGGTCTTCCTCACCCGTCCGTCCGGCTCCTTCACCGCAGCCGAGATGGTCGGCAACGACATCAAAATGTTCGAGCCCGCCGGCAAGAAGCTACTCATCGGCCAGTACGAGACTGTCGACAAGACCCGCGCACTCGGCATGATCGACGAGATTCGCGAGGCCATGCGCGCCTGCGCCGCCGAGAAGGGCGCTGACGGCATTGTCCTGTGCATCACCGACATCATGGAGGAGGGCTCGCAGGTCCTGCTCGAGGGCGAGACCGAGGCTGCTCAGAAGGGCCTGGGCATTGCCGACGAGCACGACGGCGTCTGGATGCCGGGCGTCCTCTCCCGTAAGAAGCAGGTCGCTGCCCCCATCATGGCCGCCTGCTAGGTTTAGTTGACCAAACGCCACGACCGGATCGCGGACGCCCCGCGCTCCGGTCGTTTTTTGTGCATGCGCCGCGTCGTCTCTTGGACAGGCGTGCCCGTGCCGTTGAGCAAATAATGTTCAACCTGTGGTTCCGCTTTTCGGCCACGCCTGCGTGCTTGTCGTGCAGGGTAGGCTAGATGCAAGTGTAATACGTTAGAGCGCGGCGCCGTCACTTAGGCGGGCCGTGCTTTTTTAAGACGGGAGCTTTCCCGTGAAAGGAGCCGCCCATGGCAGCAACTGAGCAGCTGTTCAACGTTCGTGAGCGCAAGCGCTTTGAGCGTCACGACATCTGGGAGCGCATCGCCGAGAACGGTACGATTTCCGCCGCCGTCATGGTCTTCGCCGCTATCGCCGCCGTCGTTTGCGCCAATACCGATGCCTACGAGGCCATCCATCATTTTTTGGAGACCCCGCTGTATGTGGGTCTGGGCAACCTGACGGCCGGTCTCACCGTCGAGCTTTTCGTCAACGACTTCCTCATGGCGATTTTCTTTTTGCTCGTGGGCATTGAGCTTAAGTACGAGATGACAGTTGGTGAGCTCAAGAACCCGCGCCAGGCCATGCTTCCCATGCTAGCGGCCGTGGGCGGCGTCGTCGTTCCCGCCTGTATCTACCTAATCTTTAACCATGCCGGCGCGCACAACGGCTGGGCCATCCCCATGGCAACCGATATTGCCTTCGCGCTGGGCGTGCTGTCGCTTTTGGGCAACCGCGTGCCCAACGGCGTGCGCGTGTTCTTCTCGACGCTCGCCATCGCCGATGACCTCATCTCCATCGCCGCCATCGCCATCTTCTACGGTCAGAGCCCCAATCCGTTTTGGTTGGGCGCCGCCGCGCTTGTGACCTGCGCGCTCGTGTGGCTCAACAAGACGCAGCATTACCGCCTTGCCCCGTACTCGGTGCTGGGCCTGCTGCTGTGGTTCTGCATGTTCAAGAGCGGCGTGCACGCTACGCTTGCCGGCGTCATCCTGGCCTTCACCATCCCGGCCAAGTGCGGCGTCAAGCTCGATAGCCTCACCGATTGGTTGGGCGAGTGCCTGCCGCTGCTCGATGACCGCTACGACGACGAGGCACACATCCTGGGCCAGCATGACTTTACCGTCTCGACCACCAAGGTCGAGCGCGTCATGCACCGCGTGACCCCGCCGCTCATCCGCATGGAGCGTCTGATCTCCACGCCGGTTAACTTTGTGATTCTGCCGATCTTTGCGTTCGTGAACGCACAGGTTCGCCTAGTGGGCGTGGACATGAGCACGCTACTCACCGACCCGGTGACGCTCGGCGTGTACTTTGGCATGCTGCTGGGCAAGCCGATCGGTATCTTTGGCATGACGTTCGCCTTGGTCAAGCTCAAGGCCTGCGAGCTGCCGCGCAATGTCAACTGGCACATGATTGCCGGTGTGGGTATTCTGGGCGGCATCGGCTTTACCATGTCGATTCTCATCAGCGGCCTTGCCTTCCCGACGGCTGAGTTTGAGGTTCTGGCCGCCAAGGCCGCTATTCTCGCCGGCTCTGTCACCGCGGCCGTACTTGGCATGATCTACATGAGTGTGATCTGCAAGCACCCCGCGCCCAAGGACGAGTAGGCGCGTAGAAACAGACGCCAGAGCCTGCTCGAGCGCGTGTGAAATGCGGTTTTGAGTGGTACTTGCCACCTGCCGGACACCCCAGTGGCCAAAAAACGCCGTTTGTGAGTACTGTCACAAACGGCGTTTCATTTTAGGCGCGAAAAATAATGTACAAATCTATTCTGTCTGTGCATTAACGATTGCGTGGCTGGACGAAAAATGACGACGCATCCTTCCAAAACCGGACACAAAAGGCCAAGACAGGCCTTTTTAATTCAAAATCGCTGTCACTAAAAAAGTAACAGTACTCATATTTGCTATTTTTTGGCCACAGGCCCCAATGACTAGGTTTATTCCACGGTGCCGTAGACGGCGCCCCAGCCGTGGGCGGCCAAGGCGGAGTTGAGCTGGTCGCAAAGTGACTGGCGGTCGTAATAGCCGGGCGGTAGCAGGTTGACGATCTCCATGAGATCGGGCGCCAGGTCCAAGATTTCGGCCTGTACGATCAGATCCAGGCGGTCGATGACGTGGCGGTCGTAAAACAATCCGTCGACCAGGCGCTGCAGGTCGCCGAATTCCTCGGCCTGGAACGATCCGTACTCCATAGTGCCTCCTTGGGTGCCCCACGCCGGCATGCGCGGCGATTCGTAATTCATTGCGATGGACTTAATCTATCACGGCTTCATAACGTTGTGACGGTGGCGGTCTATACTTAGAAGAATTGCAACGTACCGCTTCGTGAAAGGTCGCACCCATGCAGACGATCTACCAGAAGATGGAAACCACCGAACTCGATGCCGCCATCGAGGCGCTCAAGGCCGAGGTCGCCGAGGTCAAGGCCAAGGGCCTGGCGCTCGACATGGCCCGCGGCAAGCCGTCGCCCTCCCAGGTGGACATCTCTCGACCCATGCTCGATATCCTCAATGCCGATGCCGATCTGCACGACGGCAACGTCGACTGTTCCAATTACGGCTGCTTTGAGGGTATTCCTTCGGCACGCAAGTTGGCAGGGGAGTTCCTGGGCTGCCCCGCCGAGCAGACGCTCGTGCTGGGTTCGTCGAGCCTTTTGATCGAGCACGATATCGCCGGCATGTTCTGGCGCTGTGGCTCGTGCGGCAGCGAGCCCTGGGACGCCTACGAGGCCGCGCACGACGGCAAGAAGGTCAAGTTCCTGTGCCCCGTTCCCGGCTACGATCGCCACTTTGGCATCACCGCCGACTTGGGCATCGAGAACGTCCCCGTTGCGATGACCGACAACGGCCCCGACATGGACGAGATCGAGCGCCTCGTTGCCGCTGACGACTCCATTAAGGGTATCTGGTGCGTGCCCAAGTATTCCAACCCCACGGGCATCACCTTTAGCGAGGACACTGTGCGCCGTCTGGTCGAGATGCCCACGGCCGCGCCCGATTTCCGCATCTTCTGGGACAACGCCTACTGTGTGCACGACCTGTACGACGAGACCGACGAGCTCGCAAACATCTTTGACCTCGCTCGCGCGGCGGGCACCGAGGACCGCGTGGTGGCCTTTGCCTCGACGTCCAAGATCACCTTCCCGGGCGCCGGCATCGGCTTTATCGGTGCGAGCCCCGCGGTCATCGCCGAGTTCTCAAAGCGCCTGAAGGCCGGCCTCATCAGCGCCGACAAGCTCAACCAGCTGCGTCACGTGCGCTTCCTTCCCACCATCGAGGCGGTCAAGGAGCACATGAAAAAGCATGCCGAGTTCTTGCGCCCGCGCTTTGAGGCCGTTGAGCGCAAGCTCACCGAGGGCTTGGGCGACACGGGCTGTGCTACCTGGACGCACCCCCGCGGCGGCTACTTTGTAAGCTTCGATGGTCCCGAGGGCTCGGCCCAGAAGGTCGCCGCGCTTTGTGCCGACCTGGGCGTCAAGCTCACGCCGGCTGGTGCTACCTGGCCTTATGGCAAGGATCCGCGCGACACCAACATCCGCATCGCGCCGAGCTATCCCACGGTCGAGGACCTGGAGGCCGCGCTCGATGTTCTGGTGCTGGCTGTGAAGCTGGTCGCTGCCGAGCTTGCTCGTGCCGAGCGCGCCTAACGCGTAGGACCCCGCAAGTCCGCGCCCAGTACTATCCGCACTTTCGATACGTAAAGGAGCGTATACATGGATTTGGGTATTTCCACCAACCCCACGCCGGAGATCTACACCATTAAGGTAACCGGCGAGATCGATATCTCTAACGCCGATAGCCTGCGCAATGCTATCGACCTGGCGCTCGAGCAGCCCACTGAGGCCGTTGAGCTCGATTTTGCCCAGGTGAGCTACATCGATTCGACGGGCATTGGCGTGCTCGTGGGCGCCGCGCACCACGCGGTCGACCACGGCAAGCGCTTTAGCTGCACCAATGTGCAGCCCCCGGTGATGCGCGTGGTTCAGTTGTTGGGTGTCGACCAGGAGATTTCGATCACCGCTGCATAATCTTTGCCCCCAAAAGGGCGTGCCGTTTGGCATATGTTTGTGATGCGCTCGGACGTTTTGGCGTCCGGGCGCTATACTTGACCGAATGAATAGACGAGTTCCGGCCGAATGGCGCGGTGCGGGCTCGACTCACATCGAGCCTTGGAGGTATGTGTGTTTGGTATTGGAGAGGGTGAGCTCGCGATCATCGTGGTCTTCGGCTTTTTGCTGTTTGGCCCGGATAAGCTCCCACAGATGGGCCGCACGATTGGCCGTGCCATCCGTCAGTTCCGCGAGACGCAGGAAAAGATGACGGCCGTTGTTCAGTCCGAGATAATCGATCCGGTGAGCGAGGCCGCTTCGGCACCGGTCAAGCCCAAGAAGACTGCCGTCGATGACGATTCCGATGCGGACGAGGATGCCGCCGAGGCGGCAGCGCCCGCCAAGAAGGAGACCTTTGCCGAGCGTCGCGCCCGTCTTGCTGCCGAGAAGGCCGCGAGTGAGGCTGCCGCCGAGGGCGAGGGTGCTGCTGAGGAGGCCGAGGGTGCCGAGCCTGCCGCTGCCGCCGAGCCTGTCGTCGAGCCCGAGCCTGCTGCAGAGCCGGAGCCCGAGCCCGAGCCGGCAGAGCCCACGACGGCTGACCTCTACGCCCGTCGTCCCCGCAAGCGCAAGGCCGTCGTCGACCAGCTCGCCCGCGAGCTCGAGGCCGAGGACGACGCCGCTGCCGCCGACGCCTCGAAGGGAGGCGATGAGTAATGCCTATCGGACCTGCGCGCATGCCGCTCTTCGATCACCTGGGAGAGCTCCGTCGCCGCCTGACCATCGTGGTCGTCTCGGTGTTTGCCGCAGCCATCGTGCTGTATTTCGCCACGCCCGTGGTGCTCGACATCCTGGAAGATCCCATCCGCTCCTTTGTGCCGGATGGTAAGTTCTACATCACCACCACGCTCGGCGGCTTTGGCCTGCGCTTCTCGCTGGCCATCAAGATGGCCGTGGTCATGTGCACGCCCATGATCATCTGGCAGATTCTGGCGTTTTTCCTGCCGGCGCTTCGCCCCAACGAGCGCAAGTGGGTCGTGCCCACGGTGCTCGCCTCGACGGTGCTGTTCTTCCTGGGCGCAATCTTTTGCTACTTCATCATCATCCCTGCGGGCTTTGAGTGGCTCATCGGCGAAACCTCGGCCGTCGCCACGGCGCTGCCCGATCTGGAGAACTACGTCAACATGGAGCTGCTCTTTATGATCGGCTTTGGTGTGGCGTTTGAGCTGCCGCTCATCATCTTTTACCTGTCCGTCTTCCATATCGTGTCCTACGCGGCCTTCCGCAGCGCCTGGCGTTACGTATACGTTGGCCTGCTTGTGGGCTCGGCTGTGATTACGCCCGACGGCTCGCCCGTTACGCTGGGCCTCATGTATGGCGCCCTGCTCTCGCTCTACGAGATTTCGCTCGCCATCGCCCGTGTGGTCATTACCGCGCGCGAGGGCAAGGAGGGCTTGTTCGTGAGTCGTCTGGACCTGTTCTCGGACGATGAGGACGACGAGGAGTAAATCGGTATGCACGAGGTTGGCATTGTCAACGGCATACTCGATACAGTGATTCGTGCGGCGCGTGGGGCGGGGGCCTCGCGCGCCGTTTTGGTAACGCTGCGTATCGGGGATATGACCGAGGTCGTGCGCGAGGCGCTTGACTTTGCGTGGGAGACGTTTCGTGACGAGGACCCGCTCACGCAAGGTTGCGAGCTTGCGGTAGAGGAGGTCCATCCGCAAAGCGAGTGTCTGGACTGCGGTGAGGTTTTCGATCATGATCGCTTCCACTGCCGCTGCCCCCAGTGCGGCGGCGCCAATGTGCGCCTACTGCACGGCCGCGAGCTCGACATCGCAAGTATCGAAATCGAGACCCCCGACGATTAGCCCATCAGCCATCTGGGGACGGGGTATAAAGGGGCAGAAGTAAGGAGTGCCGAATATGGCCGAGAAAACGATTGATATCGCGTCGCCGATTCTGTCGCGCAACGAGCGCCTGGCAGATCAGCTGCGTCAGCGATTTAAAGAGACAAACACCTACGTGATTAACGTGCTGTCGAGCCCCGGCTCGGGCAAGACCACCACGATCCTGGGCACCAACGAGCGCCTGCGCGACAAGGCTGGCCTGCGCTGCGCCGTCATCGAGGGCGACATCGCCTCGGACGTCGACGCCATTACCATGAAGGAAGCCGGCATGCCCGCCATCCAGATCAACACGGGCGGCCTGTGCCACCTCGAGGGCAACATGATCATGGAGGCCGTCGACGCGTTCGACCAGGCTGTGGGTCTGGATAACATTGACGTCATCTTTATCGAAAACGTGGGCAACCTGGTCTGCCCGGTCGACTTTGACCTGGGTGAGAACCTGTCCATCATGATCCTCTCTGTGCCCGAGGGCGACGACAAGCCCATCAAGTACCCGGGCATCTTCCAACACGCCGGCGCGCAGCTGCTCAACAAGGTCGATGTGGCCCCGGCTTTCGATTTTGACATGGATAGGTATACTAAGACACTCGATGACCTCAATCCGCAGGCGCCGCGGTTTGCCGTGAGCGCGCGCAAGGGCGAGGGCATGGATGCCTGGTGCGATTGGCTCATCGGGCAGATTGAGCAAGCAAGGGCGTAAGTCGGCCGCCATACGGGCGGGCGTAGCCGCAGAGATACGAGATAGGAGCCTCTTTTGAAGCTCATCATCGCCGAGAAAAACGACGCCGCGCGTCAGATCGCCGAGCGGCTGTCCACGGGTAAGCCTAAAAAGGACAAGGTGTACAACACCGCCATCTACCGTTTTGAGTGGAAGGGCGAGGAGTGCGTGACGATCGGTCTTGCCGGTCACATCCTTGCGCCCGATTTTTGCGACAGCGTGCTGTTCGATAAAAAGCTGGGTTGGTATTCGGTGACCGAGGACGGTGAGATGCTGCCGGCCGATATGCCCGATGGCCTGGCCCGCCCGCCGTACGACACCAAGCGCAAGCCGTTCCTTGCCGACGGCATTTCCATTAAGGGCTGGAAGCTCGAGAGCCTGCCTTATCTCACCTGGGCACCCGTCATTAAGCTACCGGCCGAGAAGGAGCTCATTCGTTCGCTCAAGAACCTGGCTAAGAAGTCCGACAGCGTCATCATCGCCACGGACTTTGACCGCGAGGGCGAGCTGATCGGTTCGGACGCCCTCAACAAGGTGCGTGAGGTGGCGCCCGACTTGCCGGTTGCCCGCGCCCAATACTCTTCGTTTACCAAGGCCGAGATCACGCACGCCTTCGATAATCTCGTCTCACTCGACCAGAACCTGGCCGACGCCGGCGAGAGCCGCCAGCACATCGACCTCATTTGGGGCGCGGTGCTCACGCGCTATCTGACGCTCGCCAAGTTCGGCGGCTTTGGTAACGTGCGCTCTGCCGGCCGCGTGCAGACGCCGACGCTCGCCCTGGTGGTCGAGCGCGAGCGCGAGCGCATGGCGTTTGTGCCCGAGGACTATTGGCAGATTCGCGGCATGGGTGCCGCGCAGGGCGCCGCCGAGGACGACCGCTTTAAGATTGCACACAAGACGGCGCGTTTTACCGACAAGGATGCTGCCGAGACGGCGTACGGCCATGTCGACGGTGTCGCGACGGCGACCGTTGCCGCGGTGACCAAGCGCTCGCGTAAGCAGCAGCCGCCCACGCCGTTTGCGACGACCTCGCTGCAGGCTGCCGCCGCGGCCGAGGGCATCTCGCCTGCGCGTACGATGCGCATCGCCGAGTCCCTCTACATGGCCGGTCTCATCAGCTACCCGCGTGTCGACAATACCGTGTACCCTGCGACGCTCGATCTGGGCGCCGTGGTGAGCGATCTGGCAAAGATCAACCCGGCGCTGGCGCCGGTGTGCAAAAAGGTGCTCGCCGGTCCCATGAAGCCCACGCGCGGCAAGGTCGAGACCACCGACCACCCGCCTATCTATCCCACCGGCGAGGGCGATCCGTCCACGCTCGACGGCGGCCAGCGCAAGCTCTACGACCTCATTACCCGTCGCTTCCTGGCGACGCTCATGGGTCCCGCGACCATCGAGAACACCAAGCTCGAGCTCGACGTGAACGGCGAGCCGTTCGTGGCCTCGGGCGATGTGCTCGTGACCCCGGGTTTCCGCGAGGCCTACCCGTATGGCCTTAAACGCGACGAGCAGATGCCGCCGCTGGAGCAGGGCGATACGGTCGACGTGTTCGACATTAAGCTCGAAGCCAAGCAGACCGAGCCGCCCGCGCGCTACAGCCAGGGCAAGCTCGTGCAGGAGATGGAGAAGCGCGGCCTGGGTACCAAGTCCACGCGTGCGAGCATCATCGAGCGCCTGTATGCCGTGCGCTATCTCAAAAATGATCCCGTTGAGCCGAGCCAGCTGGGCATCGCCATCATCGACGCGCTGACGCAGTTTGCCCCGCGCATCACGAGCCCCGATATGACCAGCGAGCTCGATGGCGATATGACCCGTGTGGAGCGCGGCGAGGATACCGAAGAGCATGTCGTGACGCACTCGCGCGCGCTGCTGGCCGGCGTGCTCGACGAGCTGCTCAAGCACACGCAGGAGCTGGGCGACGCCATCAGCGACGCCGTCACGGCCGATGCGCGCGTGGGCGCCTGCCCCAAGTGCGGCAAGGACCTGGTTATGAAGACGAGCGCCAAGACCCGCGGCAGCTTTATCGGCTGCATGGGCTGGCCCGACTGCGACGTGACCTATCCGGTGCCGAGCGGCGTCAAGGTGAGCCCGCTCGAGGGCGAGGCCGCCGTGTGCCCCGAGTGCGGTGCACCGCGCATTAAATGCCAGCCGTTCCGCCAGAAGGCCTTCGAGATTTGCGTGAACCCCACGTGCCCCACCAACTACGAGCCCGACCTTAAGGTGGGCGAGTGCAAGGTGTGCGCCGAGGCAGGACGCCATGGCGATCTGATCGCGCACAAGAGCGAGAAGAGCGGCAAGCGCTTTATCCGCTGCACCAACTATGACGATTGCGGCGTGAGCTATCCGCTGCCGGCGCGCGGCAAGCTCGAGGCGACGGGCGAGACCTGTCCCGAGTGCGGCGCTCCCATCGTGGTGGTCAACACAGCGCGCGGCCCGTGGCGTATCTGCGTCAACATGGACTGCCCGACCAAGGAGAAGAAGCCCGCCCGCGGCCGCAAGACCACGACCAAGGCGAGCACGACGAAGAAGACTTCGACGGCAAAGAAGACTGCTGCCAAGAAGACGACCGCCAAAAAGACGACGGCCAAGAAGTCGACTACCAAAAAGACCGCTGCCGACAAGTAGCCGCACGGTCGAGACATCACCTAAAACAAAAACGAGCGAGGACCTCAAAATCCTCGCTCGTTTTTTTATCTGGCAGTTAGGGACGTTCCTTTCAATATGAGCAGGACATTGTCAAGAGGCAAAATCGGGCCTGG
>CAJLTA010000030.1 GCA_905209455.1 uncultured Collinsella sp. | reverse complement strand
GATTAATGGATGGAAACGGGTGTTCTATCGGGACACACATTTTGTCCTATAAGCCTAAGGTTGATCGCGAGTTCCGCACGAGCCGGAGAGCACTTAATGTGCTCTCCGTGCGAGCAGGACTGCCCGAGCAGGCAACCTTATGCCTCTCGGACTGTCCCGGACCAAGCCGCAGTTACGACAGCGCAATACCGCCAAGCCAGCCCCAACGCACGCCAGAGCCAGTGCCATAGAAGCTAATAAACGAATCAAGCGACTTAGACGTAATGGCACCCTCGTTGCTCATAACGATGCCGCCGCCAACGTAGATACCCACATGACCGTAGATAAGGCCCGGAGCACCCGTGCCGCTGTGCGAGGAATCGGCCACGATCATGCCCACCTGCAGCGCCGAGCGGTCGGAGCTATAGCACCAGGCGTTAAACATGTCGCACGCATTGCCTCCAAAGTAGCCAACGCCGGCGTTACGGAAGACATTGGTGACCCACGCCGCGCACCAGTTCTGACCCGGCGAAGGCGTGGAGTAGCACGCGTTGACGACAGCCTGCTGCTTGCCCGAGCCGGCATTCTGCTGCGGAGTTCCGGGCGCGTACGATCCACCACCCGAGCTCGAACCACCCGAGTAGGAATTGTTCTTGTTCGCGGCAGCCGCGGCAGCGGCAGCCTTCCTAGCGGCCTCCTCAGCCTGGGCAGCAGCGAGGATCTCGGAATCGCGCTGAGCCATGAGCTCCTTGACGTCGTCGGAAAGACCGTTCAGCACGGTCTGGACTTCTTGCTGCTTGGCCTGCATGTCCTGCATCTGGGCAGTCTGCTGGTCCTTGAGCTTCTCTAAGTCGGCCTTCTGCGACTCGAGCTCGGTCTTTTGCGCATCGAGCTCTTCCTGGATGGTCTGAATGTCCTCGATGGCGTCGCGGTCGCTCTTGTTGATCTTCTCAACGTAATGCGCGTTGGCGACGAGTTCCTCAAACGAGCCAGAGGCCAGCAGCAGCGACAGGATGTTCGTGCCGCCGGACTTGTAGCTGGCGGCCACGCGATCGGAAAGGTCGTTGCGCTTCTTCTTGAGTTCGGCCTTCTTTTCATCGATCTGGGCCTGCGTGTCGTCAATCTTGCCCTGGACATTCTCGATGTCGTTGAGGGTCTGGGCATTCTTGTTGGCCAGCGCCGCATACTCATTTGCGATGCTGTCGAGCTGGGCCTGAACCTCGTCGAGCTGGGCCTGGGCGGCATTCAGTTTATCGGTGGTTTCTTTGGAAGCCTCCGCCGCATGGGCGCGAGCGGGCAGGCCAAAAAGAACTGCCGCAGAAGCGGCGCCGAACAGGGCCTTGAGGGCAGTGCGGCGCGAGAGCTCCTGGGAAAGGATGGAATCGCTGTTTGGTGACATATGTACTCCGTTACATGCTTATTTATATGTCGCTCAACTCATACATATTAGCGTACATATGGCGCGTCCCAACGATTTCCACGAACGGCAGGAAACTGCAAGGTCAGCGGCTCGTAAGCAAATGCCAAAGATCAGGTTATGCGTACGCAAGCTCTTCTATGAGTACGTTAGCACAATCCTCTGCTTTTCCTACGGCGCACGATTTGGGCGTCCCTGCCTGCGCTATACTCCCCTGAAGAAGTGTTCCTGATTCGATAGGAGACTACATGTCCAAAGCACTCGACCCCAAAGACACCTGTGTCCTCGTTACCGGTGGCGCCGGCTTTATCGGCTCGCACACCGTCGTTCAGCTGCTCGAGGGTGGCTACCAGGTCGTCATCGTCGATGATCTCTCCAACTCCAGCGCCGTCGCCGTCGACCGCGTCAAGACCATCGTGGGCGACGAGGCCGCCAAGAACCTCACCTTCTACGAAGCCAACGTGCTCGACCGCGATGCGATGAACAAGATCTTCGATACCCATCAGATCGACCGCGTCATCCACTTTGCCGGCTTTAAGGCCGTCGGCGAGTCGGTGAGCAAGCCCGTCGAGTACTACCACAACAACATCGAGAACACCCTGGTGCTCATCGACGTCATGCGCAACCATGGCTGCAAGTCCATCATCTTCTCGAGCTCCTCGACCGTCTACGGCGACCCGGACAACCCGCCCGTCACCGAGGAGGATCCTAAGAAGCCCGCGACCAACCCCTATGGTTGGACCAAGTGGATGATCGAGCAGATCCTTATGGACGTCCACACCGCCGACCCCGAGTGGGACGTCGTGCTACTCCGTTATTTCAATCCCATCGGCGCCCATCCGTCGGGCCTGATCGGCGAGGATCCCAAGGGCATCCCCAACAACCTGGTGCCCTATGTCGCCCAGGTCGCCGTGGGCAAGCTCGAGGCCGTTCAGGTCTTTGGCAACGACTACCCCACCCCCGACGGCACCGGCGTGCGCGATTACATCCACGTGTGCGATCTGGCATCTGGTCACGTGGCCGCCCTCAACTGGATGAACGGCAAGACCGGCGTCGAGATCTTTAACTTGGGCACCGGCACCGGCACCTCGGTACTCGAGGTCGTCGCCGCCTTCTCCAAGGCTTGTGGCAAGGAGCTGCCCTACGTGATCCGCGAGCGCCGCGCCGGCGACATCGCTGCCAACTGGTGCGATGCCTCCAAGGCCGAGCGCATGATGGGCTGGAAGGCCCAGTACGACATCGCGGACATGTGCCGCGATAGCTGGAACTGGCAGAGCCACAACCCCAACGGCTTCGCCGACGCCGAGTAGCAAAACCTACATACCGCTCTTGCCCCGATCTCACGTTGTGAGGTCGGGGCTTTTTCATGGCATGTAACCATTCGCCGAAAATCGACCAACTTTTTTATCTTGCCTGTACATGTTTAAACAACATGTTTTACAATAGGCGTATCGAATCAGAACATCGGAGGCGGACTGCACACCCATCGGCAGGCCGACCCCACAACAAGAAGGTTGGTGAGCACATCCATGGAGCGTGCAAGCGGTGTTCTCATGCCCATCTCGTCCCTGCCCGGACCGTACGGCATCGGCGGCTTTGGCTGGAATGCCTACGACTTTGTCGATTTCCTCGTCTCGTGCAAACAACATTATTGGCAGATTCTGCCCCTTACGACGACGAGCTATGGCGACTCGCCCTATCAGTCGTTCTCGGCCCGTGCGGGCAACCCCAATTTCATCGACTTTGCCGAGCTTATCGAGGCCGGCTATCTGGAGCAGCGCGATATCGACGGTGTGTATCTGGGCTCCGATCCCAACAACGTTGACTATGGCGCGATTTTTAGCGGTCGCCGCCAGATTCTCGACCGTGCCGCCGAACGCTTCGCCTCCAACAAGCCAGCCGATTTCGACGACTTTGTCCAGGCAAACGAAGACTGGCTCATTCCCTACTGCGAGTTCATGACCGTCAAAGAGGAGTGCGGACTCAAGGCCTTTTGGGAGTGGCCTGCAGAGCTGCGCACCCGCGGCGAAGCATCCGCCAAGGTCTGCGCCGCCCATCCCGCGTGCATGCTCTATCACCAGATGACGCAGTATTTCTTCGACCGCCAGTGGAGCCGCCTCAAGGCCTATGCCAACGAGCGCGATATCCTGATCATCGGCGATTTGCCCATCTACGTCTCGCGTGATTCCGTCGAAATGTGGGCAAGCCCCGAGCTCTTTAAGATCGACGCCGCCGGCAACCCCGTCAGTGTCGCCGGCACACCGCCCGATCAGTTCTCCGCCACCGGCCAGTACTGGGGCAATCCCATCTATGACTGGGATGCCATGGAAGCAGACGGCTTCTCCTGGTGGGAAGGCCGCATCCGCGCCGCACTCAACATGTACGACGTTATTCGTCTGGACCACTTCCGTGGCTTCGAGGCCTACTGGGAGGTGCCGTTCTCCTCGCCCGACTCGTCCTACGGTTCGTGGACACAGGGTCCCGGCCTCAAGCTCTTCAAGACGCTCGAGGAAAAGCTCGGCACGCTGCCTATTATCGCCGAGGACCTGGGCTTCCTTACCCCCGGCGTCATCGATATGCGCGACACCTCGGGCTTCCCCGGCATGAAGATCTTGCAGTTTGCCTTTGAGGGCGCCAACTCGTATTACCTGCCGCATAACTATATCGCCAATACCGTCGCCTATGTAGGCACGCACGACAACGAGACGGCGCGCGGTTGGTTCGAGGGTACGGCCACTCCGCGTCAGCGCGAGCAGGCAGCCCTGTACACCCATCAGCAAGCCGGCGAACCCATGGCAGATGCACTCAACCGCACCATCGCCGCCAGCGTGAGCGACACGTGCATCTACACCATGCAGGACCTGCTCAACTTGGGCAACGAGGCGCGCATCAACACCCCTGCCACGCTGGGCGGCAACTGGACCTGGCGTATGCTCGACGGCGCCATCACCCGCGAGCTCGAGCACAAACTCACCGACTGGACCGAGACCTACTTCCGCATCCCGTCGGAAGCCGAAATCGAGCTTCCTCAATAGGAGCCACCGCGCCCGACCCCTCCCCACCGTGCGGACGCGCTTGCTTTTCCCGCGCGAGGCCACCCCAATCCCCTCGCGTGGGCTTCTTATGAATTGCAGACATGAAACAACCCATCACAGGAGAAAACATGCCCCGAATTAACCTCATGGAACTCGCCGAGCAGTCTTTTGGCACCTCGCTCGAGCAGCTCGACGACCGTCGCATTTACAAGCTGCTGGTCAAACTCGTGCAGGAGCGCTCCGCCGCCCGCCCGCTCAACAACGGCAAGAAAAAGCTCTATTACATTTCCGCCGAATTTTTGATCGGCAAGCTGCTCATCAACAATATGATCGACCTCGGCATCTACGACGAGGTTAAGGACCAGCTCACCGCCGCAGGCCACGACCTCAACAAGATCGAGGAATTCGAGGTCGAGCCGTCACTCGGCAACGGCGGCCTGGGCCGCCTGGCCGCATGCTTCCTGGATTCCATCGCCACGCTGGGCTTGACCGGCGATGGCGTGGGCCTCAACTATCACTACGGTCTGTTCCGTCAGCGCTTTGTCGACAACCAGCAGAAGGCCGTCCCCGACGAGTGGCTCGGTGAGCAGGACATCCTAGTCGACGATGACCGCTCCTACACCGTCGAGTTCGGCGATTTTGCCGTTACCTCCAAGCTCGTCAACATCGATGTGCCCGGTTACGGCCAGCCCACCAAGAATCGCCTGCGCCTGTTCGACCTGGCGAGCGTCGACGACAGCCTGGTCCCCGGCAGTTCCATCGACTTCGACAAGACCGAGATCGCCAAGAACCTCACCTTGTTCCTCTACCCCGACGATTCCGACGAGCAGGGCCGCCTACTTCGCATCTATCAGGAGTACTTCATGGTGAGCAACGCCGCCCAGCTCCTGATCGACGAGGCCGTCGAGCGCGGCAGCAACCTGCACGATCTGGCCGACTACGCCGTGGTCCAAATTAACGACACGCACCCCACCATGGTCATCCCCGAGCTCATCCGCCTGCTCACCACCGAGCACGACATCGAGTTTGACGAGGCCGTTACCATCGTGCGCTCCATGGTCGCCTACACTAACCACACGATTCTTGCCGAGGCGCTCGAGAAGTGGCCGCTCGCCAGCCTGCAGAAGGTCTCCCCTGCCATCGCCGACATTATCGTCAAGCTCGATGAGATCGCGAAGGCCGAGCACGATGACCCGCGCGTCGCCATCATCGACGAGCACGACACCGTCCACATGGCCCACATGGACATCCACTTTGGCTTCTCCATCAACGGCGTAGCCGCCCTCCACACCAAGATCCTGGAGGACACCGAGCTTCATCCGTTCTACGAGATCTATCCCAAGAAGTTCTCCAACAAGACCAACGGCATCACCTTCCGCCGCTGGATCCATGGGGCCAACCCCGCGCTCGCCAGCCTGCTCGACGATGTGATCGGCACCGACTGGCGCAGCACCGGCGATCTGAGCAAACTCGCCAAGTTCGCCGACGACAAGGACGTTCTTGAGCGCCTGGCCGCCACCAAGGTCGAAGCCAAGGCCATCATGCGCCAGTTCATGGCGCTCGAGCAGGGCGTGACCATTCCCTCCAACGCCATCATCGACGTCCAGGTCAAGCGCATCCACGAGTACAAGCGTCAGCAGATGCTCGCGCTCTACATCATCTGGAAGTACCTCGATATCAAGAACGGCAACAGACCTAAGCACCCCGTCACCATCATCTTTGGCGGCAAGGCGGCGCCTGCCTACACTATCGCGCAGGACATCATCCATCTGATCTTGACGCTGTCGCAGTGGATTGCAAACGACCCCGACGTGGCTCCCTACCTGCAGGTTGTCATGATCGAGAACTACAACGTCACCGCCGCCGAGCGCGTGATCCCCGCCGCTGATATCTCCGAGCAGATCAGCCTGGCCTCCAAGGAAGCGAGCGGCACCTCCAACATGAAGTTCATGCTCAACGGCGCCCTAACCCTGTGCACGCTCGACGGTGCCAACGTGGAGATTGCCGAGCTCGTGGGCGACGAGAACATCTATACCTTTGGTGCCTCGTCCAAACAGGTCGAGCAGCTCTATGCCAACGGCACCTATGACGCCGGTGTGCTCTACCGCAAGCCCGGCATTAAACTGCTGGTGGACTTCATCACCAACCCGGCCTTTATGGCGACCGGCAATGCCGAGCGCCTGCAGCGCCTGCACGACGACATTAAGGGCAAGGACTGGTTTATGGCCCTGCTCGACATTGAGGAGTACATCCAGACCAAGGAGCGCGTGCTGGCCGACTACGAGGACCAGGACGCCTGGATGCGCAAGGCGCTCATCAATATCGCCAACGCCGGCACCTTCTCGTCCGACCGCACCATCTCCCAGTACAACGACGAGATCTGGCACCTGAACTAATTTCACTTCCCTTACCCATCCTCTTGAGAAACGGAGTCGTGGCGACACGGCTCCGTTTTTTGTGCCCGCACGTTACCCTGCAACCCGACTCGACCGAAGAATCTCGATCTGTAACAGCTACTCGGTAAAAACGGCCCCAGCTGTTACAGATTGAGACATACCGGCCCCTCCCCTTGGGTTTATCTCAATCTGTAACATCTAGCAGCTGAAATTCGCCTTTGGTGTTACAGATTTAGATGAAATGGTTAGCTCGGCGGAACCGTCTCGATCTGTAACATCTAACGTCCGAAATCGGCCCTACCTGTTACAGATCGAGACAAACGACCGGCCAGACAACCCCAACACAAAGAAAGGCTCCCCTCTCGCCCAGTGGACGGGAGGGGAGCCTTATATGTGACCGCGGCAAAAGGATGGCAATACCGCAGTCGCCCAAAGGGAGGGCCTGGATGCACCGGGCCTAGATAAGGTTCTTGCCAGACACCTTATCGAAGAGATGGGTCGCGTTCTTCTCGAACTTGAACCAGATGGTGTCGCCAGCCTTGAGCGCGCCCTTGGCCTCGAGGTCGACGACGGGGATAATCAGGACAAACTGGCCGTCGGGAGCGGTCACGTGGACATGCTCGGTCGAGCCCATGAGCTCGGTCACCTCGACGGTGCCCTGGAGCGCACCCTCCTCGTCCTTGTCGGCAAGCAGGATCTGCTCGGGACGCACGCCGGCCGTAATCTCCTTCACGTCGCCGCCGTCCCAGTTGAGGGCAAGCTGAGCGCAAGTCTCGGGGGCGAGCGCCACGTTCATATCCTCGGTCTTGACGGTAAAGCCATTGCCCGAGCGCACCAGCTGGGCATCGAAGAAGTTCATCTGCGGCACGCCGATGAAGCCGGCGACGAAGATGTTCGCGGGATGGTTGAAGACCTCCTGCGGGGTGGCGATCTGCTGGACGACGCCGTCCTTCATGACCACAATGCGATCGCCGAGGGTCATGGCCTCGGTCTGGTCGTGGGTGACGTAGATGAACGTGCCCTTGATCTCGTGGCGCAGCTTGATGAGCTCGGCACGCATCTGGTTACGCAGCTTGGCGTCCAGGTTGGACAGCGGCTCGTCCATCAGGAAGACCTTAGGATCACGCACGATGGCGCGGCCGATAGCGACACGCTGGCGCTGGCCGCCCGAAAGCGCCTTGGGCTTGCGGTCGAGGTACTCGGTGATACCCAAGATCTCGGCAGCGGAGCGAACCTTGCGGTCGATCTCGTCTTTGGGGACCTTCTTGAGCTCAAGCGTAAACGCCATGTTCTCGTACACCGTCATGTTGGGGTACAGAGCGTAGCTCTGGAACACCATGGCGATGTCGCGGTCCTTGGGCGCCACGTCGTTGACGCGCTTGCCGTCGATGAGCACGTCGCCCGAGGTAATGTCCTCCAGGCCGGCGACCATGCGCATCGTCGTGGACTTACCACAGCCAGACGGGCCAACGAGGACGACGAACTCCTGGTCGTGAACGGTGAGGTTAAAGTCCTCAACAGCGAGCACGCCATCCTCGGTAACCTTGAGGTTGTGCTTCTTCTCCTCGGTCTTCTTCTTTTTGCCAAAGAAGCCCTTCTTTTTGGACTCGGTGTTGGGATACACCTTCTGAACATGTTTGAGAACGATCTCGGCCATGTCTTTACCTTTCGATATGCGGCACCATGTTGAGGGCGCCGCAGAAACTTGCAAAACAGTTACGGCATCAGCCCTTGACGGCACCTGCCACCACGCCGTCGATGATGTACTTCTGGCAGAGGATGTACATGACGACGATGGGGATAACAACCATCATGATGCAGGCCATCATGGGACCGAGCTCGACGTGGCCATAGCCGCCGCGGAAGTACTGGATCAAGATAGGAATGGTCTTGTACTTGGTGGAGTCGAGGGTGAGGTAGGGCAGCAGGTAGTCGTTCCAGACCCACATGGTCTCGAGGATGCCGACCGAAAGATAGGTGGGCTTCATGATGGGAAGGACGATCTTAAAGAACACCTGGACCGGATTGCAGCCGTCGATCATGGCCGCCTCCTCGATCTCGAGCGGGATGTTCTTTACAAAGCCGGCGAACATAAAGACCGCCAGGCCCGCGCCAAAGCCCAGATAGATAAAGCAGATGTTGAACGGCGTGTTAAAGCCAATGCGGTCCGCCAAATTGGACAGCGTGAACATGAGCATCTGGAACGGTACGACCATCGAGAACACGAACAGGTAATAGAAGAAGTTCGAGATCTTGTTGTTGACGCGCACCACGTACCAAGCGCACATGGAGCAGCACACCAAGATCAGTACGACCGACGTAACCGTGATGATGAGCGAGTACATAAATGCCGAGGCAAAGCCCTGCTCGTTAAGGGCGTGCGCGTAGTTTGCAAGGCCGTTGAACGTCTCGGGCGTGAGCAGATCGAACGCCGTGGTGGTGCTGATTGCGGTCGCTTTCTTAAAGGAATTGAGCGCGATCATAAACACAGGGTAGATCCACGCGAGCGACAGGATCGTAAAGAAAATCGAGAGCGCGCGGTTGATAACCTTATCGCGTTTCATTACTGCTGCACCTCCTTGGACCTCGTGGCCTTAAGCTGGATCATGGAGATGGCCACGACCAGGATGCAGAAGATAACCGCCTTGGCCTGACCAATGCCCTGCCATGCGATACCGGCACGCGAATAGAACGTGTTGTAGATGTTCAGAGCGAGCATCTCGGTGGAGTGCGCGGGGGCGCCGCCGGTAAGGGCGAGGTTCTGGTCGAACAGCTTAAAGCCGTTGGTGATGGACAGGAACAGGCAGATGGTGATCGTCGGCATCAGGTTGGGGATCTTAACCTTCCAAAACGTCTGCCATGCCGTAGCGCCGTCGACCTTGGCGGCCTCGATGTAGTCGGACGGAATGGACTGCAGACCGGCGATGTAGATGATCATCATGTAGCCGACCTGCTGCCACAGGGTCAGGATGATAAGGCCCCAGAAGCCAGCAGCAGAGTTAAGGGCGATGAGCTGGGCGCCCACGTTGGAGAGCAGGCAGTTGATCAGAATCTGCCAAATGTAGCCCAGCACGATGCCGCCGATCAGGTTAGGCATAAAGAAGATCGTACGGAAGATATTAGTGCCCTTGAGCGCCTTGCGGGTGAGCGCCTGCGCGATGGCGAGGGCAATCACGTTGATGAGCACCGTCGACAGGAAGGCAAACGCCACCGTAAAGAAGAACGACGTGGAGAACTGTGGATCGGACAGTGCGCGCACGTAGTTCTCGATACCGACAAAGTGCGCATTGTTAATGGTAATAAACTGGCAGAACGAGAGATAGAAGCCCTGGATAAAGGGGATCACGAACCCGATCATAAACGCCAGGCACGTGGGCAGCATAAAGAGCGGCCACCAGCGCTTGAGTGCTTTGCCCATAAAAGGGTCCTTTCAATATGCAGGGGGCGGGCAAACCTACGTCTGCCCGCCCCCTGTCGCTAATCAGATAGCTTGGGCAGCAACTACTTACTCGGAAGCAGCCTTCTCGGTCTTCCAGCCATCAACGAAGGCGTTCTTGACGCCGTCCCACTTGGTGTTGTCGGCAGCATAAGCGATGAGAGCCTGCTTGAGGTTCTTCTTCCACTCCTCGGAGGGAATGTAAACGAAGTCCCAAGCGACGGTCTTCTTGCCGTCCTTGGCCATGGCAACGGCCTGCTGCGAGAAGACGTTGGTGGTTTCCTTGGCGCTCTTGAACGGGGCAGTCAGACCCATCTTGTCAGCGATGATGCTGGTGGCGGTGTCAGAAGTGACGCACCAATACATGAAGTCCTCGGTGGCCTTCTGGGCATCCTCGGAAGCCTGAGAGCTGACGCACCAGTAGTTCTCGCCGCCGGAGCACAGGCCCTGGTTCTCCTCGCCGTCAACACCGATGTAGATGGGCATCATGCCAATCTGATCGTCGGTCATGCCGGCCTTGGTGAGGTCAGCGTATGCCCAAGAGCCGTTCTGATAGAAGACGGCCTTGCCGGTTGCGAACTCGTTGGTGGCGTCGTCGCCGGTCTTGGAGGCAAGCTGCGAAGGATCGCAGGTGGAGTCGGTAATGTACAGGTCGAAAATCTGCTTGAAGTTGTCGAGATACTCGCCCTTGATCTCGTCGTCCTCCTGGTTGTGCTCCTTCTCGAACTCGTAGTAGAGCGGGAGGTTGGCGAGGTGGGTGGTGTAGCGCCAGCTGGAGGAGTCATCCATGCCAGCAGAAGTGAAGGCACCCTCAATGCCAAGCTCGTCCTTGCGGGCCTGGATGTCATCGGCACAAGCCTTCAGCTTGTCGAAGGAGTTGATGTCCTCGGCCTTGTAGCCAGCCTTCTCGAGCAGCTGCTTGTTGTAGATGATGCCGTAGCTCTCCTGGACCCAGTCGATACCCAGATCCTTGCCATCGGACTGCAGAGCCAGGGAGTCGTCAATGAGCTCACCGCGGAGCTTGGTATCGGACAGGTCGGCGCAGTAATCCTTCCAGTTCTTAAGACCGGTGGGGCCGTTGACCTGGAACAGGGTCGGAGCGGAGCTCTTGGACATCTCGGACTTAAGCTTCTCCTCGTAGGTGTTGGAAGCGGCGGTCACGATCTTGACCTCGACGCCCTTCTCCTTCTTATAGGCCTTGGCGATCTCCTTCCACTCCTTGTCGACCTCGGGCTTGAATTGGAGGAAGTAGACCTCGGCAGCGTCACCAGAAGCAGAGGAGCCGGAACCGGCGGAGCCACCGCAGCCCACGAGACCCAGACCAAGAACCGCAGCCGCGGAACCAGCAAAGCCCAGGAACTGCCTTCTGCTCATTTCGTTCTTCATTACAATCCACTCTTTCACACCGTGGCGGCACCCTTTGCCGCCGCCTTCGGAGATTGGCTCGGGGACTTTGCCCCTTTTGCTGATTTGTACAATACGCTATTTGGCTAGTTGTTTGAACAAGTATTACTAGAGCGGTAGAAAAACTTCGGTGAACGGTAGTATTCAACTTAATACTTGACAAGTTTTGTATAAACAATTATTTGTTATCTAATGCAGAGAAAACGCCCGGTCAAACCGACGCATCGTCGGTTTGACCGGGCGTTTTCGTTCGCTTTGAGGGCATGAGTCTCGTCAGGCTGCGAGCTGGCCGGCTATCGCTTGGAGTTGACGCGGTAGTGGAAGATCTCGGGGTGTGTGCGAGTGTGCGTCACCTCAAACAAGATGCCATCCGAGGTGTACGACTGGCTCTCCATGACGGCAACGCAGTTGTATTTGCCGAGGTCAAGATAGCTGCAGTCCTCATCGTTGGCGAGCTCGACACTCACCGTACGACGGCTCGCCATCACTTTGACACCGCGCTTGTGCTCCAGATAGCCGTAAATAGAATCTGCCGCGATCTCGGGGGTCAGGCCCTTGGCGATCGACTCCAAAAAGAAGCCATGGTCTACTTGGCGCGCATTGCCGTTAAGGCTTCGGACGCGCACCACGCGAATCAACTGCTCACCTGTCTTAAATCCCAAGCGTCGAGAAAGTTGCTCGGTGCACACCAGATGTTCAAAAGACTTGACCTCGGTCGAAGCAACGGCATTGTTGCGTTTTGCGAACTCGCCAAACGACTCAACCTCTTCGAGTGCGCCCAACATGTCGGTTTCGCCCTTAAGCCAAATAACGCGCACGCCCTTGCCGTGTATGGGCTGCACAAACATCCCGTCGGCCAGCATGCTCAAAGCGCGGCGGACGGTATTGCGCGTGCAGCCAAATTCCGCGGTCAGCTCGGCTTCGGTTGGCAGCATCTCCTGAAACGCATAGGTCCCGTTAATGATGCGCGAGCGTATTTCTCGGTAGATTCCTTCGTATATCGCTTTTGGCATGACTTCACCTCTAATGAATATGTATGGCTAGGCAGCATAGCATTTCTTAAAGTTGTTTAAACCGATTATCGGCAAAGCGACAGGATTTAACCGTTGACGGTTTCTGTCGCGCCCAAACCGGTTTCGCTCAAAACTGCCGGTACGACAATCGTCTGGTCCTCTACAATGAATCCATTGTTTAAACGTTTCACCACGCGCAACGCGCCTCGATATACGGGAGGCAGAACATGCTGCAAAAAATCCAACGCTTTGGCGGGGCAATGTTCGCGCCCGCCATGTTGTTTTCCATATCGGGCCTTATGGTCGGCGTCTCCGCCCTCGCAACGTCTGCGGATATCGTCGGCGACCTCGCCGTATACGGAACCCCTTGGTACGTTTTTTGGACTATCATTCAGCGCGGCTCGTGGACGGTCTTTAAGCGACTTCCGCTCCTTTTTGCCGTAGCGCTGCCCATCGGCCTTGCCCAAAAGCAACCGGCACGTTGTTGCCTCGAGGCGCTCGTGGCTTATTTTGCCTATTGCTTCTTTTTGAGCGAGATCATCAAGCTAAGCGGAGACAACCTTGGACTTAAGTACCCGTCGTCTTTGACCCCCGCTAGCGGCATTACCATCATCGACGGCATCAAGACGCTCGACACCGGCATTATCGGCCCGCTAGCGGTATCGGCAACCGTCGTCGCCATCCATGACCGCTTCTACGATGCCAAGGTCCCCGATTGGCTCGGCACCTTCTCGGGTTCCTCGCTGGTCTACCTCATCAGCTTTTTTGCCGTGTTCGCCCTTGCCGCCATCTCGGCCGCCATCGTGCCCTTCGTATACGCAGCGACCGAAACGCTGCGCCACGCACTTGTGGGCGTCGGCCCCCTCGGCGTGGGTATCTTTGCGTTTTTGGAGCGAGCACTCGAGCCCATGGGGCTGCACCACCTGCTCTACATGCCTATCTACTACGACAATTTAGTTATTAACGACGGTATCTACGCCACGTGGACCAATTTGCTCCCCATTCTCTCCCATAGCACGCGCCCCCTCAATGAGCTTGCGCCGTGGGCTGGTTTCACCGCCACCGGCTGGGTCAAGCTCTTTGGCCTTCCTGCCATCGCCGTTGCGTTCTACACCACCGCCAAGCCCGAACGCCGCGCTGGCCTCAAGGCCATCCTTGTTCCCGCCATCGTCGCTTCGGCGGTCTGCGGCGTCACCGAGCCGCTCGAGTTTCTCTTTATGTTCACCTATCCCGGGCTCTTTTTGCTCTATGCCGCCCTATCTTCCTGCCTCGCCATGGCTATGAACTTCTTTGGCGTCGTTGGCATCTTCTCGGGCGGCTTTATGGAAATGGCTGCCTTCAACTTTATCCCGCTCATGCGGGCGCATGCCGGCTCCTACCTTTTGGCACTCGGAATCGGACTCATCTTTAGCGTCATCTTCTTTCTGAGCTTTCGAGGTCTTATCCTGACCTTTGACCTTAAAACCCCGGGACGCGAGGACCATATCGCCAGCAACGCGGCGCTCTCACGCTTGACGGGAAACGACGTTGACGAAAAGCGCTCATCCAAAACCGGCGCTTCCGGCAACCAAGCCTCACAAGATCATCTCCTCGCCGAGCAGGTTGTGACGCTTCTGGGCGGCGTCTCCAACATTGCGGGCGCAACCAACTGCGCCACGCGTCTGCGCGTCGAAGTCGTGGATCCCTCCATCGTCGCGGACAATGCGACCTTTGTCGCAGCGGGTGCCAAAGGCCTCATCGTCACCGGCAAGACCGCTCAGGTAATCATCGGCATCTCGGTACCCCGCGTCAAAGAACACTTTGATCAGATTATGGGACTCGAACCGGGTTTTGCATTCGCCGCCTCGCCTTTTCATGCCGGCGATGGCGCCAAAAAGTATGGCAATGTCTGCTTCTTCGACATCGACGGTACGCTCGCCTGGCAAGATCCCAAACTTGCCCAAGAGCTCCCCGAGGGCGAGCGAGATCTTTCCCCCTATCCCAACGAGACGGTTGCACAGGCAATTCGCACGTTTGTCGCCAACGGCAACACAGCTTTTATCTGTACGGGGCGCACCCTCAGCTGCATCCATCCCAAGCTGCTCGAACTGCCGTGGGCAGGCGTCGTGTGCCTCGCGGGCGGTTACGCCGAACTCGAGGGGCGCGTCGTGCGAAACGCTGCCATAAGCCCCGGCATGTTACAGCGCCTCGCCCCCTATCTCGAGCAATCGGGCGAGGTCATTCGCTTTGAGGGCATCGATCGCGTCGTGCGCATGAGTGCAGATGCCCCCGAGACGTACGGATACGCACGCACCGTGGGCGACGCCGTCACGCAACTTGAACACTACAACGCCTATAAAATTCTTATGTCCACACCACTTGCCAACCGCATCGCCCAAGATGAAGAGCTTGGACCTCTGCTCTGCCTCAACGAGCTCGAGCTCGAGGTCACAGAAATCTCGCCGCGCGAGTGCACCAAACGGGCCGGAATCAAGGCTGTGCTTGACGCCCTGGGACCAGACCACGGCACCGTATATGGCATTGGCGACGCGAGCAACGACATCGCCCTCATGGAGGCGGTCGATGTTGGCATCGCCATGGGCAACGCGCCGGACTTCCTCAAGGAAAAGGCCGACTACGTAACCGACAGCTTCGACCACGACGGCGTCGTCACCGCGCTCGAACACTTTGGGCTTATCTAGCCGAGCCCCTTGCCGCGTTTGCGACCGCAAGACTCAATCGTCTTCAACCGCCGCGCTCGACGCCCCAATGTGGCAATATGTAGTCTGCATAATGCAACGGTGCAACCTAAGAAAGAATGCGAGAACCCGTGTCCAGTCCGTTTACCAGCTTTTTAGCCCAGCACTTTGACCAGATTAACGACTATCTGGCCACGTTCTTTGACGGACAGGCAACTTCCGCCGATATCGAGCGTTACCTGTATACCCCGCTCTCGGCATTTACGGCCAATGCCGGCAAACGCCACCGCCCGCTCATCTGCATGCTCGCCGCCACCGCGGTAGGTGGCAGCTTTGAGAGCGCCCGCAGCGCGGCGGCAGCTATCGAGCACTTTCAATCGGGAGCGCTTATCCATGACGACATCGCCGACAACGGCCAACTGCGTCGCGGCAAGCCCTGCATGCACCTTACCGAGGGCACGGGACTTGCCATCAACTGCGGCGACCTAGCGCTCACCATGGTCACCAAGACGGTTCTTGACGACCCCACGCTCGAGGCAGACGTGAAACTCCGCGTGCTCCACGAGCTCACCGAGATGATCGTTCGCACCATCGAGGGCCAGGCGCTCGACTTGGGCTGGGTCCGCGATGGGCGCTTTGACATCTCGGTCGACGATTATCTGGACATGGCGACGCACAAGACCGCGTACTACAGCGGAGCCACACCACTTGCCGCCGGAGCCATTATCGGCGGCGGCAGCGAGGAGCAAATTGAGGCACTGCGCGCCTTTGGCCTGCACACGGGCCTTGCCTTCCAGATTCAGGACGATCTGCTCAACTTGATCGGCACCAAGGAGGCCGCCAACAAGGACTTCCGCACCGATATCACCGAGGGCAAGCGCACCCTTGTCGCCGTGCACGCCCTGTCAGACGAGCGTTATCACGACGAGGTCGAGGCAATCCTTTCCTCGGGCACCGAGGACCCCGCGCAACTTGCACGCGCCGTGGAGATCTTCCAGCAGACCGGCTCCATCGATTACGCCCACACTTACGCGCTCGACCTGACCGCTAAAGCCAAAGCGACCATCGAGAACGTTGAGCTTGATCCGCACGCACGCGAGCTGTTCCTCTCCATGGCAGATTTCTTTGTGGAGCGCCTTAACTAGCGGGGTTATAAAACCTGTCAGCAGCGTATTTGGGTACAACTTGCTACACTGTTGAGTGCATGTTTATGCATCCCTTTGCGTTGTCTATCCGACACACGCTCAAATAGTACGAATGGTACGCCGAAAGGGGTTCGTTCATGGAACCTATTACAACGGGCATGCAGGGAGCAGCCGTCGAGGACGTCCAGTCCCGCCTTCTGCAGCTCGGCTATACAATCGATGACACCGAGGTCGCCGATAAGCGCTTTGGCGCCACCACCGAGCAGGCCGTTGGCACCTTTAGACTCGACAGTGGCCTTGCCGCTGGCTGCGCCGTCGATATCCCCTGCTGGAGCGCCCTGGTAGACGCCTCGTATAAGCTGGGCGACCGCACACTTTATCTGCGCATGCCCAATTTCCATGGCGCCGACGTTCAGGCCCTGCAGCGCGCGCTCAACGTTTTGGGTTTTGCCTGCGGTGAGGACGACGGCTACTTTGGCCCGCACACCGAGGCCGCTCTGCAGCAGTTCCAAGAAAATGTCGGCCTGTTTGCCGATGGCATGGCGTTCCAGGATACCTACGCCTATATCAACCGCCTGCATCACGTGTGGGAGGGCAAGCCCTCGGTTACCGAGGCCGAGTCGCGCATCGGCTTTGCCCGCGCCGCCAACGTTCTCGAGCGCTTCCAGATTGCCGTCATCGGTGAGGACCCCATCGCGCGTAGCGTTGCATCGCGCATGTGGAACATCGCCACGGCGACGACCGATAGCAGCGGCATGATGTTGTGCGATTCCGAGGTTCCGACCGACGTGGACCTGGTGCTCGAAATTGCAAGCGATGAGCTGCCCGCAGATGCAGCGCCGCGCGCCACGATCGCCCTTGCTGAGTGTCACAACCTGGCGCAGCGCATCCGCACTGCCAATGTCGCCGCACAGCAAAAGCCCGCGCGCATCCGCATTGAGCTCACGGGCATGACGCGCTACAACGGAACCTTCACCGCAAGTGATGCGCAGACACTCGCCGTACGCCTGCTCGACGGCGTTTGCGATGCCCTCGCAGATTAGGTAAACTAAACGAGTTGCTTTTGGGCAACACCACACATTGGGACGTAGTTCAACGGTAGAACTCCGGTTTTTGGTGCCGGCTGTTGGGGGTTCGAATCCCTCCGTCCCAGCCATTAAAACTGAGCGCCCTGAGCCCATAACGGCCCAGGGCGCTTTTTTGTGGGCAAGCGGAGGGATTCGAACCCGCAAGGGTGCAGAGCTGAGGAAACGCGAAGGCGCCCCAAGCCCATTAGGACCAAGAGCGCCTAACATCAAGAAAATATCAGCCCAGTTCCGAAAAGCGAGCCGCATGCAACAACCAGGTAACCACAGGCCCCGGGAGAGCGGGGACACCGGCTTAGGTTTATCGCGAGTTCCGCACGAACAGGAGGCCACTTAACCTCGATGTTTTGGACGTGACAGACACTATGACCCAATCCGAGGGCACTAAAAAGACAGGAGCCCCCGCTCGT
>CAJLTA010000029.1 GCA_905209455.1 uncultured Collinsella sp. | reverse complement strand
CAGGGAATTGTAATTGATGGTGAAGGTTCAAAGGTTATTTGCAAAGACTAATTTAAAAATCCAGTTTGCTGCACTCGTTCCTAGCAGGGTTTGGGTCAGGAGGGGCGCAAGAGACGGCAGGACCGTGTACGCGTTCCTGCGCGAGGACCGCGGGGAGGGACTGCCTGGGTACGGCACCTGTCAACTCGGTCTACGTCTTTGATGACCGGGTCGTACTCAATATCAACTTCACGGATGATGCCAAAACGGTCACCCGTGAGGAAGTGTTGGATTCGAGTGCTGTGGACAATGTTCCAGCATGCTGGGATCGAACTCGCTAGCCGGAATCACACGGTACCCGTGGCGCAGGAGCAGGTCGACGAAAACGCCGTTACCCGGTGTGAGCGTACCGCTGAACGTTCCGTCGTAGATACGGCCTACACCACACGAGGGGCTACGGTCCTGCAAGACGCACGCAGCGATCTGGGACGGGCCGCCCGCCTGCTCGCACATGTCGAGCGCGCGCTCGGCACCCAGGCGAAACTCGCGATCGACTGAGGTACCCTCGCAGGTACGGACCTCGCCGTCCACGATCTCGGAAGGATCACGCGGTGTGGGCAGGCCGCCAAAAACCTCAGGGCATACCAACAGGACCTCGGTCCCCGTGCGCTCGCAAGCCTCGACCAGCTCGCGATGATAGTTGTCGAGTCCGTTATACTTGCAGCTCTCGCCCATCAAACAGGCGCTCACCACGATCTTCATGCATATCCCTCCCAAGCAAAACGCCCCATTTGAGATAGAAGCTCAAATGGGGCGTTCGATGCTGTGTAACCAGCCTTACTGCTGCTTCGGCATCAGCGGATTCTCGCGCGTGAGGAGATTCATGAACTCCTCGCCCGTGATCGTCTCCTTCTTGTACAGATAACGAGCCAGCTCGTGGAGCTTAAACTTGTTCTCCTTCAGAATCTGCAGAGCGCGGTCGTGCGCATCCTCGATCAGCTTGGCGACAATCGCGTCCACGCGCTCGGCCGTACCGGGGGCGCAGGTGAGCGACGTGTCCTGGTTGAGGTACGCATTCTGAACGGTACCGAGCGCCATCATGCCAAACTCATCGGACATACCAAAACGCGTCACCATGTTACGGGCGAGCTTGGTGGCCTGCTCGATATCGTTGGCTGCGCCGGTCGTCATCTCGCCAAAGATGAGCTCCTCGGCTGCACGGCCACCGCAATAGACGGCGAGCTTGTCCAGGACCTCCTGGCGTGTGGTCAGGAAGCGCTCATCCTCCTCGACCTGCATGGTGTAGCCCAGAGCACCGCTCGTGCGCGGCACGATGGTAATCTTCGTGACCGGCGCAGAACCCTTTTGGCGGGCAGCAACGATGGCATGACCGATCTCGTGGTAAGAAACGACCTGTTTCTCGTGGTCGGACAGCACCGTGGACTTGCGCTGCTGACCGGCGATGACGACCTCCACCGACTCCTCAAAGTCGTCCTGCGTAGCGCGCTTGCGACCCTCGCGGACGGCACGCAGGGCGCCCTCGTTGATGATGTTGGCCAGGTCGGCGCCCGAGGCACCGGGCGTGGCGCGGGCAATCGCGGTCAGGTCGATCGGCGGCTGCGTCTTCACGCTCTTGGCATGCAACTCGAGGATGTTCTTGCGACCGGTCAGGTCGGGCAGCTCAACGGGGATGCGGCGGTCAAAACGACCGGGGCGAAGCAGGGCCGGATCAAGGCTGTCGGGGCGGTTGGTAGCAGCGAGAACGACAATACCCTTGTGGTTATCGAAGCCGTCCATCTCGGTCAGCAGCTGGTTGAGTGTCTGCTCGCGCTCGTCGTTGCCACTAAAGCCGCCGCCATCGCGCTTCTTGCCGATGGTATCGATCTCATCGATAAAGACGATGCACGGGGCCTTTTCCTTGGCCTGCTTAAACAGATCGCGCACCTTGGCGGCGCCGCGGCCGACAAACATCTCAACAAACTCAGAACCCGAAATACTAAAGAACGGCACGCCCGCCTCGCCGGCAACGGCCTTGGCAAGCAGGGTCTTACCGGTACCCGGAGGGCCGACAAGAAGAGCACCACGCGGCAGCTTGGCGCCGATTTCCTCGTAGCGCTGCGGCTTCTCCAGAAAGTCGACGACCTCCTTGAGGGACTCCTTAGCCTCTTCCTGGCCGGCAACATCCTTAAAGGTCACGCCCACGTCCTTGGAGGCGATCACGCGCGCGCCGGACTTGCCCAGTCCACCGCCGCCAAAACCGCCGCCACCAAAGTTCATCGAAGGACCGTCATCGCCCATGGCCTTCTTCATACGGCGGTTGAGCCACCAACCGATGAGGAAGAAAATCGCCATGGGAAGGATGAGCGTAAGCAGGTAATAGGTCATCAGACCCGAGTTCTTATCGGGAACGACCGACTCAAGCGAGGCGCCAGATTCAAGCACGCGATCGGTAAAGCCAGCGTCATTCGGCACACCGGTCGTCTTGTAGGCGATGTTCTCGTCCTCGCCCTTCTTGGTGTAATAAATCGTGTAATCGTCCGTGTTGTACTCGACCTTGTCGACACTCTTCTTATCGAGCGCTTTGACAAACGTCGAGTAATCGGTCTTCGTAATCTGCTGCGTGTGACCGATGTTGGGGAACAGAACGGTCGAGAGCACGAGGTAGACGACGAAGGCGATGAGCACGTAGAGGATCATATTCCGTCTACGTTTGTTGTCATCCATCTCCATCTGCTTGAACTCCATCTACTGGGGTTGATAATGTTTTCTAGAATACCCAACCCGGACGGCGATAAACCGACGCCGGGCACGAAAGGACAGAGATGGCATCACTGTAAGTCGGCAAGGTTCAAATCTATACAGGCGACGGCAAGGGCAAGACGACGGCTGCTTTGGGGCGCGAGAGGATGTCGAGGAACTGATTGCGATAAAGCCCGCCACCACGGAACTCGTGCTCACCGGCCGCTGCTTGCTACCCCTCGCCGACCTTGCCGACCTAGTAACCGAAATGCGCCCCGTCAAACACTACTTCGACGAAGGCCTCCTAGCCCGCCAAGGCATCGAATACTAGCCATTGCGGACGTCCCCAATAGCTAGGCAGTGGCGCGGCCGAGCCAGTTGCCGCTGTGATGGTAGACGGTGAACATCATGGCGGTGATTACCCAGGTTACGGGGTAGACCAGCAGCAGGTGCTCAAGCGACGGATCGAACGGCATAATCGCAAACACCCAGATCACCCTGAGCACGACGGTGCCAAAAATCGTGAGCAGCATGGGCTGCAAGCTCACGCCGGCGCCGCGGATGGAACCCGACGCGTTCTCGATAATCGAGAAAATCGCGTAGAACGGCGCGATAAAATGAAGAATCGTCGTGGTGTACGCCGAAATCGAAGCATCGTCGACAAACAGACGAGACAGCAGACCCGAGAATACCAGCAGCACGGCAGACAGGCCACCAATGAGCATAAACGACAGCACGAGCGACGTATGGTAGCCCTTGCGCATGCGCTCGTAGTTGCGCGCGCCAAAGTTCTGTGCCGAGAACGTGGTGATCGACACGCCAAGCGCCTCGGTAACCATCCAGACAATGCCATCCAGGCGGCCCGAAAGACCCCAAGCCGTGGTGACATCGGCACCAAACGAGTTGACCGACACCTGAATCAAAACGTTGGAAATCGAATACGCAGCAGACTGAAAGCCAAGCGGCAGACCACACGAGATCATGCTCTTACAAATGCCAGGATCAATGCCGAGTTTGGACAGTGAAAGCCGCCACGCACCCGGTGCGTGCATCATACGAATCACGATCATCGTGGCGTTGGAGCAAATGGTCAGCGCCACCGCGATGCCACAGCCCAGAGCCTCCATATGAAGCACGGCAACGAAGATGATATCCAAAACCGCATTAACAAGGCAGCCGGAAGCGATGATCACAGCAGGCCCGCGCGTGTCGCCCACGGCGCGCAGCAATGCCGTTCCCATATTGAGCAGCAGTGCCGCAACCATCGCGGCAAAATAACAGCGAGCATAGGCCACGCCCTCGGCCAATAGTTCATGCGGCGTGTTCATAAGCACCAGCATGGGCTCAACGAACACTATGCCGAGAATGGAGAAGACGATACCGCCCACCAGCGCGAGCGTCATGGCCGTGTGAACCGAACGATTCAGTCGTTCATCATCGTGCTGGCCAAAATACTGACCGGTAATGACCGCGCAGCCGGCGCCGACGCCAACGCAAAAGCCAATGCAGAGCTCGGTGAGCACCATCGTGGCTTGAATGCCACCCAGCGCGAGCTTGCCGCCAAACTGGCCGACGATATACGTACCGATAAGCGTGTAGGCCTGCTGAAAAAACGAACTAAAAAAGATGGGAACGCACAGCGACAGCAATTGCTGCCAAATGACACCTTGCGTTACATCGATCGCCGTAGATTTCTTAGCCACACGCCCTCCCCACACGCATACGTCAAACAGCAAAACGGCAATTTAAGACCAAAGCCAATACCAGCTTAGCACCGACCAGCGTCGGCCGAAACGCCCCGAACCAGAGCCCGGAGCGAAATATCTGTCTAGTGATACAAACCCGGCTGGTAGTGATACTCATTGCTCACGTGCGGGCACAGCTGCCAAAAGGCGACGGCGCTCGCCGCGGCCACGTTAAGCGAATCGACCCCGTGCGCCATCGGAATGCGCACGGCTCGGTCGCAGCCCTCAATAGTCTTGGCTCCCAGGCCGGCACCCTCGGTACCCATAAAGATCGCCAGGCGATCAATCTCCTGCAGCACGGGATCGTCCAACGACACCGAATCATCCGTCAACGCCATGGCGGCACACGAAAAGCCGGCATCGTGCAGCGCCGCCAGCCCATCATGCGGCCATACGCGCGCCTCACTGCCAATACGCGTCCAGGGCACCTGGAAAACCGTGCCCATGCTCACGCGGGCCGAGCGACGATACAGCGGGTCACAGCAAGTAGGGCTCACCAAAATGCCATCGACGTTCAGCGCAGCCGCCGAGCGGAAAATCGCGCCGACGTTGGTGTGGTCGACAATGCCCTCGAGGACGCATACGCGCACCGGGCGCTCCCCCGCCGCCTCGACGACACCGCCCAAGAACTCATCAACTGGAATCTGACGTGGACGACGGAATGCCGCGAGCGCACCGCGCGTCACGTTAAAGCCCGTCAGCTGCTCCATGAGCTCCATGGAGGCAACGAACACAGGAACCGGACCCGCGCCCTCGCGCACAACCAGGCGCTCGAACAACGGCATCATCTGGTCGAGCCAGCGTTCACCCAAAAGAAAGCTCACCGGCTGATATCCGGCACGCACGGCACGCTCGATGACCTTGGCGCTCTCCGCAATAAAGATGCCCTTTTGCGGCTCCAGCACGCAGCGCAGCTCGCGCTCGGTCAGTCGCACGTAGGCATCGAGCCGCTCGTCCTCGAGCGAATCAATTCGCAGAACCTCAACGGCATCAGTCATAGCAGCCAGCCCGCACCTTTCTTTGCAGCACCTATACAAATATCGGGGCAACGCCATGCGCCGCCCCGTCATTCATTTCAACCCGATAATACCGAAGGGATAATCGGTTTTACGCCTCAATGCGACGATACGTCACGAACTCATAATCGACGCCCTCGTCACCCTCACCGGCGACAATCGTCGCGACCCCGCTACGCTGCACAATCTCCCACGCAGGATCGGCGTCCAAGTCGGGAAAGTACGTGTCCACGGGATGGACGCAGCGGTTATGAGTGACCTCGGCCTCCACGCAGTACGGCAAAAACTGCCGATAGACATCGCCGCCGCCGATCACCCAGGCAACGGGCTCATCGGCAACCGCAGCGAGCGCTTCGTCAACGCTATGCACCACGTCGACGCCCTCGCGTATAAAGCCCATATCGCGCGTAAGCACAATATTGCGGCGGTTCTTGAGAGGACGCCCGCCGGGGAAACTCAGCAGCGTCTTGCGTCCCAGAATGACCGGACAGCCTTTGGTGCACGCCACAAAATGGCGCATGTCGGCACGGTTGGACACGACCATATCGCCCTCGCAGCCAATGCCCCAGTCTTCACACACGGCAACGATGGCAGAAAGCTTACACGTCATGCCTGCCACCTACACCGCGATGGGAATGTTCTTGACCTGCGGACCGTGCTCATAGCCCTCGACGATGAGGTCGTCGGTCGTAAACGCATAGAAGTCATGCACGTCGGGATTCAGCGTTACCTTAGGCGCCGCAAACTGCGGACGTTCAATAAGCTCGCGGACGATATCGACGTGACGGTCGTAAATGTGAGCATCGGCGATCACGTGCAGCAGCTCGCCGGGAATCATATCGACCGACTGCGCAACCATCATGAGCAGAATGGCGTACTGGCACACATTCCAGTTGTTCGCGGCCAAAATGTCCTGGCTGCGCTGATTGAGAATCATGTTGAGCGTCGGCTTGTCATCCTGCGGGCGCTGCGTGACGTTATAGGTCACGCTGTAGGCGCACGGATACAGGTGCATCTCGGACAAGTCGCTGAACACATAGGTGTTCGTCATAATGCGACGGCTATACGGCGTGTTCTTGAGGTCGTACAGCACGCGGTCCATCTGGTCAAAGTCGCCCTCGGCATAATGGCTCTTCTGGCCAATTTGGTACCCGTAGGCCTTGCCGATGGAGCCGGTCTCGTCGGCCCACTCGTCCCAAATATGGCTGTTGAGGTCATGGACGTTATTAGACTTCTTTTGATAGATCCACAGGATCTCGTCCATGGCGGACTTGAGCGCCGTACGACGCAGCGTAAGCGCGGGGAACTCCTCGCGCAGATCGTAGCGCGCCGTGACGCCAAAGATTTTAATGGTATAGGCAGGGGTGCCGTCCTCCCACACCGGACGGACCTTTTGGCCCTCGGTGGTGGTGCCATGGTCCAAGATATCGCGGCACATGGTTACAAACTGTTGATCAGCTTTGCTCATTGACCCTCCTGTCAGTCGCCTACAAGCGAGATTCATTGTAGCCCAGGCGCACGCGGCCCCACAGCCCAAACATAAGCCCTCATTTTCTGACATATGCCAGAAATTCCTTTCACAAATCCGCAGGTTCGCTATTCTATTGTTGACATATGTCAGATAAGGAGTGCGCATGGCAGGAAGACGCGAAAAATTGCGCCGCGTCGGGATCATCCCAGAATATCGCGGTTTTACCCCCGATGGCCTGGCGAGCGGCGACGCCATCGACATGACGGTCGACGAGCTCGAGGTCCTACGCCTATGTGACCTGGAAGGACTCAATCAGGAGGAAGTCGCCCAGTGCATGGGTATTGCCCGGGCCACGGTGGCGGCAATCTGCAGCCGCTCGCATCGCAAGGTGGCAAACGCGCTGGTCAATGGACGGGCGATCGTCATCGAAGGCGGCAACATCGCGTACTCCCCCATCACCACGACAACGGCCGCATGGCCAGCAAAGGAGGTCGGCACCATGAGGGTGGCAACGACGTACGACAACGGCAACATCTTTATGCACTTTGGCCGCAGCGAACAGTTCAAGATCTACGACATCCAGGACGACAAGGTCCTCAACGAGCAGGTCGTGGGCACCGGCGGCACTGGTCACGGTGCATTGGCGGGTCTGCTTGCCAACGGTGGCGTTGACACGCTCATCTGCGGCGGTATCGGCGGCGGCGCCATCAACGCGCTTACCCAGGCCGGCATCACGGTCTATGCAGGCGCCCAGGGCAGCTGCGACGCCTGCGTCGAGGCACTCATTGCCGGCACGCTCGCACAGACCGGCGAGGCCACCTGTGGCTGCCACGGCCACGACCACGACCACGAGCACATCCAAGAGCACGGCGGATCCTGCGGTTGCCACGGCCATCAAGAGAACGAGGGCCACGAGGGCTGTGGCTGCCACTAGCGGCAAATGCTCTGGCGTCAAGACGTGCCATTCGCGCAACAAGCCACACAACGACGAAGGCCGCTTGGAATACCATCCAGGCGGCCTTCGCCATACACGACTCTACCAGTCGCTACTTTTTATTACGCATCTGCGCTTCCATCTGGCGCAGCAGGTCCATATCGGACTTGGGGCCGCCCGTTCCCAGGCCGCCCATGCCGCCCAGGCCCATGGCATCCAGACCGGGAATATTGGGCATGCGCATCTTTTTGCCCTTCTTACCCTTCTTGCCCTTCTTGCCGCCGGCCTGTGCCTGATTGGCCATCGTGCGCATGCGGCCCATCATCTTATTCATCTCGCCCCACTGCTTCATAAGGCTATTGACCTCGGTGGGGGTCACGCCGGCGCCCTTGGCAATGCGGGCACGGCGCTGGCCATTGATGATGGAGGGACGCAGGCGCTCCTCCTTGGTCATCGACATGATAATGGCCTCATTCTTATCGAAGATGCCCTCGTCCAGGTTGCCACCCATCTGGTTGAGCGCACGCTGGCCACCGGGGAGCATGCCCAGGATGCCCTTCATGCCACCCATCTTCTTGACGGCCTTCATCTGGTCGAGCATGTCGTTCATGGTGAAGCCCTCGCGCAGCATGCGCTCGGCAGCCTCGAGCTGCTCGGCGTCGGCCGCCTCCTGGGCCTTCTCAATAATGCCGACAACGTCGCCCATGCCCAGAATGCGCTTGGCCATACGATCGGGATAGAACGGCTCCAGCGAATCGGGTTTCTCGCCCATGCTCACGAACTTGATGGGCTTACCGGTCACCTGGCGCACGGAAAGTGCGCCGCCGCCACGGGCGTCGCCGTCGAGCTTGGAGATGATCACGCCGTCAAAGTCGGTGCGCTCGGCGAAGGTCGAGACGACGTTGACGATATCCTGGCCGGTCATGGCATCGACGACCATCAGCACCTGATCGGGCTTGACGGCCTTCTTGATGTCCACGGCCTCCTGCATCATCTGCTCGTCGATCTGCAAACGACCGGCGGTATCGACGATGACCACGTCACGCAGGCGGTCGACGGCTTCCTGGATGGCGCCCTTGGCGATATCGACCGGGTGCGCGCCGTCACCGCGGAAAACCGGCACGCCGATCTCGCCACCAAGCGTGGCCAGCTGGTCGGCAGCGGCGGGACGGTAGACGTCGCACGCAGCGAGCAACGGCGAGCGGCCCTGCTTCTTGAGCAGGTAAGCCAGCTTTACGGCCGCCGTAGTCTTACCGGAGCCCTGCAGGCCCACGAGCATGATGACATTGGGAATGCGGTTACTAAAGACGAGCTTGCTCTCGGTGGAGCCGAGCATCTCGGTGAGCTCGTCGAGCACGATCTTGACGACGTTTTGCGCCGGCGACAGCGACTCCATGACCTCGGCGGTCATGCAGCGCTCCTTGGTCTTGGCGACGAACTCCTTGACGACCTTGAAGTTGACGTCGGCCTCGAGCAGCGCCATGCGAATGTCGCGCATGGCCGAGGTGATATCGGCCTCGGTCAGCTTGCCCTTGCCGCGCAGGCGGTCAAATGTGTCGTTGAGGCGATCGCTCAGGGAATCAAACACTAGTCACTCCTTAATTGGACTCGCCCACCAGGGCGCGGCAGAAATCTTTGGCATTGAACTCCTGCAGGTCATCGACCTGCTCGCCCACGCCCACGCGCAGGATCGGGAGCTTGAGCCTCTCGGCCACGGCCATGGCGATACCGCCCTTAGCCGTGCCGTCGAGCTTAGTCATGATAATACCGTCCAGGCCCAGTGCCTCGTTAAACTCGAGCGCCTGGTTCAGACCGTTCTGGCCGGTGGCGGCATCGATCACGAGCACGACCGAGACGGGCATGGGGCCGGCGGCCATATTGGCGGCGCGCTTACGCGTCACGTTAACCACCTTGGCAAGCTCGCGCATGAGCTCGGGGCTCGTGTGCAGACGACCGGCGGTATCGATGAGCACCAGGTCGCTGCCGCGCTTGTCGGCCTCGTCGAGCACGTCGTAGCAAACACTAGCCGGGTCGGAGCCGCGGTCGCGCTTGATGACGGGGACGCCAGCTCGCTGGCCCCACACATCAAGCTGCTCGATAGCGGCGGCGCGAAAAGTATCGGCCGAACCGATCACGACGTTCTTGCCGCGGGCGGCCATGGCGCTCGCGATCTTACCGACCGTCGTGGTCTTGCCGGCACCGTTAATGCCCACAAACAGCACGCAGCTCGGCGTATCGGAGAACGGATCGCGCCCGATGGGCACAAAGTGCTGCTCAAGCTGCTCGGCCAGGGCACGGCGAAGCTGAGGAGCGGTCTTGAGGTTCTTCTTGGCCGCGGCATCGCGCAGGTCATCGGACACCTTGATGGCGACCTCGGCACCCATGTCACCCATAACGAGGGTGTCCTCTAGGTCCTCCCAAAAATCCTCGTCGACCTCGCCGCCAAAGTAAAAGACCTCGTTGAGGGCCTCGCGGCTGCGCTCAAGTCCGCGCGAGAGAGCGTCAAAGAATCCCATTATGCATTCACGACCTTTCCGGTTTCGCGATCGAGTTTTTGCGAGACGACGCGACTGACGCCGTCGGCTTGCATCGAGACGCCGTAGAGGACGTCAGCGTCCTCCATAGTACGGCGCTGATGCGAGATAACCAAGAGCTGCGTATCGGAACGCAACACGTCGAGCGCGCCGATAAGCTTGGACAGGTTGGCGTCATCGAGTGCCGCCTCGACCTCGTCCAGCACATAGAACGGCACCGTGCGCGTGCGATACACGGCAAAGAGCAGGGCGAGCGCCGTCAGACTCTTCTCGCCGCCCGACATGAGCATCATCTTGGTGATGCGCTTGCCGCGCGGCTGCGCCACGACCTCGATACCCGTCTCGGCAGGATGCTCGGGATCGGTCATCTCCAGATGAGCCTGGCCGCCCGGGAAGAGCATAGCGAAGATCTCGCGGAAGTTCGCGTCGACCTTCTCAAACGTCACCAGGAAGGCCTTCCGCATCTTGCGGTCGATGGCCACCGTGATCTTGGTGAGCGCCTTGCGCGCGCTCTCCAGATCGGCCAGCTGCTCCTCGATGTAGTCGGCGCGGCGCTTGAGCTGCTCGTATTCCTCCATGGCAACCTGGTTCACGGGACCCAGATTGTTGATCTGACGCACGAGCTGGTTGAGCTCGCGCTCGGCGGCGTCGCGGTCGGTGGGCGCCGGCAGCATGAGCGCTTCCTCGAGCACCGTGGTGCCATCGGCGGTAATGGCCTTAATGGCGGCCTCTACCTGCACCTCGAGCTTGCCACGCGCGACCTTGAACTCGTTTTGCGCGGCGGCGGCGGTATCGACCCGCTCCTTAGCGCGGGCAACCTCTGCCTTGGCATCCTCGATGGTCTTCTTGAGCGAAGCGGAGTCCGCCTCCTCCAGAGAGGCCTGGTCACGCAGGCGCGCTGCCCAATCCGATGCGCGTTCCAACAGGGCAGAATAGCGTTCGTGCATGGGGTCGACGCGCAGACGCAGCAGTTCGAGCGAGCGCGAAGCCTGGCGTGTTCCGCGGATACGACGGTCGATGCCCTCAAGACGATGCTCCAGGTCGGGCACGCGGCCCTTCAGCGAACGCAGGCGTTCGCTCGTCTGGGCTAGGCGAACCTTGGCGTCGGCGAGCTTGCCGGCAGCCTCGGAATCGTCACGGCGAACGCGGTCGAGCTCGTCATTGGCCTCGGCAATCTGCAAGCCCAGGTCGCTCGCCTGCGCACGAGCCTCGTCACGCGAACGGGTGAGCTCGTCCACGCGCGGGCGCGCAGCACGAACGGCCTCTGCGGCCTGCTCGCGGCGCTTGGAAATGCGCACACGCTCGGCCTCGGCATTGTTGGCGCTTTGCTCCAGACGGCCGATCTCGGACAACAGGGAGCAGCGCTCGCCCTCAAGACGGGCGATCTCGCCGGCGGCATCACCCTCGGCGGCACGTGCCTCCTCGACGGCCGCATTGGCCTCGACGACCTGATCCGACACATGCTCAAACACGGCAGCCAGATCGGGCTCCAGGCCCTCCAGCTCGCGAATGCGACGCTTGCGCTCCAGAGCACCCGACGCCTCGCCGGCATCGAGGCCCACGCGCACCAGACCGCCACAGCTTACGCGGGCGCCATCGGGGGTCACATAGGTCACACCGTCAACGACAGGCGCAACCAGCGCGGCAGCCAAGTCATCGACCACGTAATAGCCACCGAGCAGCGCCTCGACAATCGGGCCATAACCGGCACGCACGGAAAGGCGATCGACCAGACGCGAACCGGCAGCGCCCTCGGCAGCAGCACCGCAGCTCACGCCGCGCGCCACCAGCAGCGCCTCGCCCGAGGCCTTCTTCTGGTCCAGGGCGGCACGCCCGGCACGCTCAAGCGTGGCGGCGTCATCAAACAGCAGGGCATCGATATCGCCGGCAAGTAGCTGCTCCACCAGGCCCTCAAGCTCGCGCGGGGCCTCGAGCACGTCGCCCAGACGACCCGAGACATCGTCGCCCAACGCACCCACCAAACGGCTCACGAGCGGCGAGCTGTCGGCCATGCGGGCATCAAGCTTCTTTTGGCTGGCAAGCTCCGAGCGCACCTCGGACAGCTTGTTGCGCGCCTCGCTCTCGCGGGCACGCAAGTCCTTCAGGGCCGCACGGGCGACCTCGCTAGCCTCGCGCGCATCGACCTGGGCTTGGCGAGCCTGATCGAGCGCGCCTTCGAGCTCCCCAGCACGGTTGCGGCGGCTATCAAGCGATGCCGTGACCTCCTCGAGCTGTTCGTCGATCTGCTCCAGGCGCGAGGCGTACATGTTGTCCTCGACCTCGGCGTTGCTCAGCGAGTCCTTCACCTTGGCGAGCTCGAGCGCGGCGTTATCGGCCACACGCTGCACATCGCGCTGCTCGCGCGTGAGCTGCGAAATCTGATTGTCGAGCGCCACGCGACGCTCGTGGAGCTGGGCGGCGGCAGGACCGGCGGCATCAACGTCGTCCTGGGCCTGCATGTGCGCACCGGTCACTTCCTCAAGCTGGGCACGCGCATCCTCGAGCTCCTCGACAATGAGACGACGCTGATGCTCAGAGCTCGAGATCTGGCCGCGCATGTCGGACAGGCGCGACACCATGTTGTGGCCCTTTTCCTCGAGTAGGCGCATGTCGGAGTTGATGCGGCCGACCACGTCTTGCATATGACGGCGCTGCTCGCCCAGATCACCCACAAACAGGCCCTTTTCCTCGAGCATGACCTGGAGCTTCTCGAGCTCGCGCTCCTTTTCGCCCAAGCGGTATTGCGCAAGCTCAAGCTCGGCAGCGCCCTCCTTGGAGCGGCTCTCCAGGTCGTTCCACTGCGACTGCAGCGAACGAAGCTCGTCGACGGCCAGCATCTGCGTAAGCTCGTTCGCACGCGAGGACAGCTCTTTGTACTTGCGCGCGCGATCGACCTGACGCTCCAGCGGCCGCAGCTGGCGGGCGATCTCCTTATTGATGTCGCGGGCACGGGTCAGGTGCTCGTCCATCGATTTAATCTTTTTGAGCGCACGCTCCTTGCGGCGCTTGTGCTTGGAGATGCCGGCAGCCTCCTCGATCAGGGCGCGGCGCTCCTCGGGGCGGCTCTGCAAAATGGCGTCGAGCTTGCCCTGGCTGATGATGGAATGTGTATCCTTGCCCAGGCCCGAATCGTGCAGGATGTCCTGAATGTCCATCAGGCGGCACGGGCTCGAGTTGATGAGGTACTCGCTTTCGCCCGAGCGGTACATGCGACGGGTAATAGCGACCTCGTCAAAGTCGACGGGCAGCATATGGTCCGAGTTATCGAGCACCAGCGTGACCTCGGCGACACCCACCGGCTTGCGCGCCGACGAGCCCGAGAAGATGACGTCCTCCATGGCCTGGCCGCGCAGCTGCTTGGCACTCTGCTCGCCCAGGACCCACAGAATCGAGTCGGAGATGTTCGATTTTCCCGAGCCGTTGGGACCGACGATGACGGTCAGGCCCGGCTCAAATGACATATGGGCGCGGTCGGCAAACGACTTGAACCCTTTGAGCGTGAGGGACTTGAGATACACGGTTCCTCGCTTAAACAGGCTTCTTGTTAAGAATCACGCCGTTGGTGGTGTAGCCCATGCGGTCGAGCGCCTCGAGTGCAGCGGCCCCCTCGGCCTCCTTCTTGGAGGAACCGGTGCCGCGGCCCTGGCGAATACCGTCGATGAGCACCACAGCGGTAAAGGTGGGCGCATGTGCGGGGCCCTCGGAGCCGACCAGCTTATACGCGGGAGGCTCGTGGCCGTCTGCCTGCACGCACTCCTGCAAGAACGACTTGGGGTTCGCGGGGTGCTCGGCACGCTCGGTGGCCAGGTGCGGCTTAAGCGTACGGTGGATGAACTCCGCCGCCGCATCCCAACCGGCATCCAGATACAACGCGCCCACGAGCGACTCGTAAACGTTCTCAAGCGCCGAGTGCAGGCCGCGCGCGCCGGTACCGGTCTCGGAGGCGCCAAAGATGATGATGTCGTCGATACCCAGCTCGTGCGACACCTCGGACAGCGTGGCGCCCGAGACTAGGGATACCTTCAGCCGCGTGAGCTTGCCCTCGTCAAACTCGGGATAGGACTCAAAGAGCGAACGGGCCACCACGGCGCCCAAAATGGAATCGCCCAAAAACTCAAGGCGCTCATAGCTGGCAGAGACCGGCAGGCCCTCGACGGCCGAGGGATGCGTGAGCGCCGCGCGCAGCAGCACCTTGTTATTGAACTCATGGCCCAGAATCTCCTGGGCGCGCGTGAGTCGTTCAGACAAAGCCAAGACTTAGGCCTCCTTGGCGTTTTCGATCGCGTCGACGGCGTCGGCGACAGAGTTGAGCGACAGCAGGGTCTCGTCATCGATTTCGAGGTCGAACTCGTCCTCAATGGCCGTCACCAGCTGCAGACGCTCGAGCGAATCGGCATCGAGATCGTCAAAAGTGGTCTCGTCGCTAATGTCGGCGACATCGACGCCCAGCACGTCAGCGGCAATTTCGGCGATCTTATCGAAGATTTCGGAGCGGTCCATAGCGCTTCCTCTCGTATGTCATGGAACACGACACAACACGGCAATCGGAGCCGCGTTGCAATACGGCTCCGATTCTACCCCACACGGTACAGGTTGAGCCACGTAACGGGGCTCTTACAAAACGATACCGTCCATGGAATTGGCAACGTCCTGGACAAGCCCGGCACGTACGGCCTGGGCCGCGGCAAGCGTACCGTTCTTGACGGCCTCGACCGACGTGGCACCGTGGCCGATCAACACGACACCGCGCAGGCCCAGCAGGATCGCGCCGCCCTTGGCGTCGCCCGAAAGTTTGGCTTTGATCCCGCGCATCTGCTTTTTGATGAGCAGTGCGGCGATCTTGGTGCCGAGCGAGGACCTAAAGGCACCCTTGAGCTCCTGCAACAAAAACTTGGCAGCGCCTTCGGTGGCCTTGAGCGCGATGTTGCCCGACATGCCATCGGCGACCACGACGTCAAAATTACCCGACGTAAGATCGGTGCCCTCGCAGTTGCCCACAAAGCCGGGAACAGCGGCCTTCATGGCCGGGAAGCACGACTTGGTAAAGTTGGAGCCCTTCTCGTCCTCGGTGCCGTTGGCAAGCAGGCCCACGCGGGGATGCTCAATGCCCAAAACCACCCGAGCATAGGCAGAGCCCATCTGGGCGAAACGCACCATGTCGTCCACCGTGACATCGGGATTGGCGCCCATATCGCACAGCACCGTCAGGCCGCCGGCGCGATTGGGCAGTGCGTTGGTCAGGCACGGACGGACCGGCTGCTTCTTACCCTCTGCCAAATACCTAAACGGCGTGACGTAGGCCGTGGCGGCAGCAGTCATGGCACCGGTCGAGCCGGCCGAGAAAAACGCATCCGCATTGCCCTTCTTAATGGCACGGCACGCAAGCACGATCGAGGACTTGCGCTTGGTCATCACGGCGCGGATGGGATCGTCCTCCATGCTGATGACGTCGGGGGCCTCCAGAGCCTCCACGCGGACATGCGCTGCGGCAAAGGGGTTGACGATTTCGGCGGGACCGACGGCCAAAATCTCGATCTCGGAATCTGCCTCGAGCGCAGCCTCGATACCGTCGAGGACAACCTGAGGCTTCTCGTCTCCGCCCACAACGTCTACACAAACGCGAACGTTACTCATTTCATATGCTCCTTATACAAAAATGGCCGACTCATTGAGCCGGCCATTGTGGTTCCAGTTGGAACGGCATCGTATCCAGAGTATACAGTTACTCGGTAACGATAACCTCGCGGTCCTTGTAGAAACCGCAGCTGGGGCACACGTGGTGCGGGAGCTTAACAGCGCCGCAACGGGGGCACGTGGACTGAGCCGCAGCCGAGATCTTCATGTTGGCGGAACGACGGGTATGGGTGCGGATACGACCCTGCTTTTGTTTAGGTACGGGCATAGTGACCTTCCTTATGAACTATCCAGTGTGGCGATTACGCGCAAGTAGCGATACTACCACAGTTTTACTCGTCAAGCTTGAGATTCTTTAATGCTGCAAATGGATTTTCCGTGGCAGCGGCCCATTCGGCCTCCGCCTTGGCGGCGCAATCGCATTGCTCGACGTTGAGATTGATGCCACAGGTGGGGCAAAGGCCGCGGCAATCGGGCTTGCACAGGACAACGAACGGCGTGTCCATGACGACCGCGTCGTTGATGGGCTCGCCCAGATCGACAATGCGATCCTCGCCCAGCAACTCGTAGCCGTCTTCGTAGGCCTCGGGGTCCTCGGGCTCGTTAAAGAGGTAGAACTCCTCGATCTCGCCTGCGATATCAAACGATGCGGGCTCCAGGCAGCGATCGCACTCGCCGGTGGCGTGAGCGCGGACCATGCCCGAAAGCAGAACACCGGTACCGGCGTTGGTAAAGACCACGTCGTAGGAAATGCCGTCCTGCAGCTGGTACTCCTTCTCGCCCACCGTGTAGGTGGCGACATCGACCTTGCCGGTCAGCGGATAAGAGTCTCCGGGAAACTCGAGCTGCTCGGAAAGATCGACGGTTACGCTCGGGAACTCAGCCATTACCACTGACCGTTCTGCTGGGCGGCGCCCTCGTTGAGCTGCTGACGGCAACGAGTGACGGTGCCGGTCAGACTCTTAAGGTTCTCCTCGAGGTGCGTAAAAACCTGCTCGGCGTAATCCTCGGCGGCATAACGCGTCTCGCGCTCGTACTGCTGGGCACGGTCGCGGATGTCGTCGGCCTGCTGCTGGGCTAAGCGGACGATCTCCTGCTCACCGGCAATGGTGAGCGCCTGCTGCTGAGCATCGGCAATGATGGAATCGGCCTGGGCGGCGGCGGAGGCCATAAGCTCCTCGCGCTCTTTGAGGATACGGCGGGACTTCTGCCACTCCTCGGGATAGCTCATGCGGATCTCATCGAGGATGTTAAAGAAGACGTCGGCGTCGATAACCTTCATCTGGGCGTTCTTGCCGAACGGCGTCTTAGCCTCTTCGATGAGCCCCTCGAGCTCGTCGACAAGACTCACGATCCTGTCGCCAGGAAAATTCTCGCCCGGCATCCGGTCTCCTTTCATAGGTAACATATCATCGTGTTAGTTTACCACATGCCACCAGGCAATAAAAAACGTCACGAAAAGCGATGTTTGAGTGCTTCGACCACGTTGGGCGGCACAAACGTCGACACATCGCTGCCAAGCGACGCGATCTGGCGCACCACCGAACTCGAGATATAGCCGTACTGCGGAGCACTCATGACAAAGATGGACTCCAGCTCGCTATCCAGGCGATAGTTGAGGTCGGCCTGCTGCAACTCGTACTCAAAGTCGGTCATGGCGCGCAGACCCTTAACGACGGCACCCGCCCTCTGTTCACGTGCAAAGTCGACCAGCAGGCCGGTGAAGGGCAGTACCTCGACGCCGTCCAAATCACCGAGGGCCTCGCGGGCCAGCGCCACGCGCTCGTCGAGGATAAAGGTGGTACCCACGCCGTTTTTACCCTGCGATTCGGCCACGGCGACGATCACGCTGGGAAAGATACGGCGAGCTCGGCGGATCACGTCGATATGGCCAAAGGTGATGGGATCGAAGGTGCCCGGGACGATTACGCGGTTGATGGTGTCATTCATGGGTGTCCTCCGAAGGCACATCCTCGTCATTTTCGTTCTCGTCAGCATGGTCGTTCTCGTCCTCGGCCACCCAGCGCAGCAAGTCAACCGAGGTAATGCCGTAGCGCTTCTCTCGCACGGTCTTAAAACAAGCCGGTTGAGCACCTGCATCGGCTGCGGCATGCTCAAAAAGGGCAAAGGCCCCGGGCGCCAGCAGTCCCTGCTGGGAAAGATTTTGCAGCAGCTCCTCGACCGGCTCGGCGCCAAAGGCATAGGGCGGGTCGAGCAAGATCAGATCAAAGGGACCACCCGGCACACGGCCGCGCGAGGCGCTCGCCAGCACATCGCCGGTAACGACACGCCAACGCGAGCGGTCGCGGCACAGCGACACGATATTCTTGGTGATCAGACGGGCGGCATTGCGATCGATCTCGAACGTGGTGAGCGAGCGGGCGCCACGCGAGAGCATCTCGATTCCCAGGGCGCCGGAGCCGCCAAAGGCGTCCAGCACGCGGACTTCGTCCAGATCGAAGTCGAACGCCGACATGACCATGGACGCGCATGCCTCGCGCACGCGATCGGTCGTGGGACGGGTGACATCGCGCCCACGCGGCTCTTCGATCTTGCGGCCACGCCATTCACCGCCGATGATTCTCATCCTCCGCTGACCTCCTTAAAGATATGTCGATAACGCATGGCGACCGCGTCGCGCAAGGGGCGCGTCGCCACGGAGTCAAGGTTGCAAGCATACCGCAAGAGCTCGACAGCGTCCAAATGGGCCCATTCGATAAGATCCTCGTCGGCGTCCAGGTCCACAAAGCGCAGGGTCACGCCGCCGTGCTGGCGGTAGCCCAGAATCTCGCCCTCGTGGCGCAGGCGCAGGTCCATCTGGGCGAGCGCAAAGCCGTCAGAGGTCTTTTCGAGCGACTGGAGACGGTCTTGTGCCGCCGACGCGCCGCCATTGCCCTTGGAGTGCGTCATGACCAGGCAAGTGCCCGACACGCTGCCGCGGCCCACGCGACCGCGCAGCTGGTGCAGGGCCGCCAAGCCAAAGCGCTCACCGTTCTCGATGACCATGACGGTGGCGTTGGGCACGTCGACGCCTACCTCGACCACCGTGGTCGAGACGAGCACGTCGATCTCGCCGCGCTTGAAGGCATCGATCACGCGGTTCTTCTCCCCCGCCGGCATGCGGCCGTGAAGGCGTTCGATGATAAGTCCCGGCAGGGCCAGGCGCAGTCGGTCGAGCTCGGTTGCCGTATCGTGCAGCGGTACAGGCACGGTTACGCGGCCTTCGTCGTCGCGGGTGATACCGGGTACGTCTTCCAGCTCATCGGCCGAGTCAATCGGCTCCACAAGCGGGCAGATCACGTAAGCCTGCTGGCCCTTTTCGTGAGCCTCGCGAATTGCGCCGTAGGCAAGGTCGCGGCTCGACTCGGTAAGCACGCGCGTCGTAACGCCCGCCCCCGGAACAGGCCGATGGCGGATGATGCTCGTGTCCAGGTCGCCGTAGACCGAGAGCGCCAACGTGCGCGGGATCGGCGTGGCCGTCATAACGAGCAGGTCGGCACCCGGCCCCTTGGCACGCAGGGCATTGCGCTGGCCCACACCAAAGCGGTGCTGCTCGTCGATGACGACAAGCGACAGATGCTTAAACGCCACGTCATCCGAAAGAACCGCGTGGGTACCAAAGAGGACGTCGAGCTCGCCCGATTCCAGTTGCGCATGGATCTGCTCACGCTCGGCCGCCGGCGTGGCACCCGTCAGGAGCGCCCAGGACATGCCGGCCTGCGAGAGCAAGGGGCCGGTCTTGTCGGCATATTGGCGCGCCAGCACGCCCGTAGGCGCCATAACGCAGGACTGAGTACCCGAATCGGCCGCGACGGCCAGCGCGCAGGCGGCGACGGCCGTCTTGCCGGTACCGACGTCGCCCAGCAGCAGGCGGTTCATCACGCGCCCGCCATCGCACATGTCGTGCAGGATGTCTTGGAATGCGGCCTCCTGCTCGTCACTCAGCGAAAACGGCAGGGCTTCCCTGAGCGCTGCCAGGTGCTCGCCCGCGGCATGTGTATAAGGCGCTACGTCGACCATACTGCCATCGTTGCGCAGGCGAAGCGCGAGCTGCAAGCAGAGACACTCCTCGTAGGCAAGACGCCGCCGCGCGATATCGCGCTCGGCCATACTCGAGGGAAAGTGAATCGAGCGCAGCGCACGGGCATTGCTCATCAGGCGGCGCTTGACGCGTAAGCGTGCGGGAATCGGGTCGAAGGGATTGCCGACAACCTCAAGCGCGCCGCTTACGATGCGGCGCATCCACGCCTGACTCACGCCATCACTCACGTAATGGACCGGCAGAATGGTGCCCGCGGCACGTCCGTCCTCGAGCTTTTCGAAATGCGGCGAGGCCATCTGCTTAAAGCCGTAGGCAAACTCGACCTTACCCATCACAGCCAGACGGTCTCCCTGCTTAAACTGCTGGGCAATCCAGGGCTGACGGAAAAAGGCGACTTGCAGCACGCCCGTCTCGTCCACCAGCGAGACCTCGGTCACCTGCATACGCGGACGGGGCTGCTTTTGGACGATACGGTCAACCGTGGCGACGATCGTGCACACGGTACCGATGGGCGCCATCTCGATGGACCAGGAGCGCGTAAAGTCCAGGTATCGATGAGGGATATGGAGAAGGAGGTCCCCCACCGTCTGAATTCCCAGACGGCGAAGGGCCTCCTCACGTTTACCCGAAACATATTTGAGTCGCGCGATATCCTCGTCGAGCGCATTGCCCTGGGCAAAGCGCTCCGAGACGCGCGGCACGGAGCACAGCTCGGACATGGGCAGATGCCTACTCGATCGAGAAGATCACGGGATAGAGCGGCTGCTCGCCACGATGGGCATCAATCTCCAGGTCGGGCTGAGCCTCCTCGATGGCGTCGACGATCTCCTGGAAGGCCTCATCGGACAGCTCCTCGCCGGCCAGAATCGTCAGCGCGTCGCCCTCCTCTTCCTCCTGCATGCGGTTGATGCAGTCGAGCGTGACCTGTTTCACATCGGAGCCGACCACGTCGATGGAGCCAGCGATGATACCCATGACGTCGCCGGAGTGAATCGGAGAGCCGTCAGAGGCGCTGGAATCGCGCACGGCACGGGTGACCTCGCCATCGCGAACCTCGCTGATGGCGTCGACCATGGCGGCGACGGCGTCCTCGAGCTCGGAATCGGGCAGGACCGCGAACAGCGCGGAGAACGCCTGCGGAACGGTCTTGGTAGGAACGACGGCGACCTTCTTGTCGGTGCAGGCAGAGGCAGCAGCCTCGGCAGCCATGCGGATGTTGCCGTTATTGGGCAGGATGATGACCGAGGTCGCGTTGACCTGGTCCACCGCGCCCAGCAGGTCGGCAGTCGAGGGGTTCATGGTCTGGCCACCCGAGACGATCACGTCGACACCGAGGGACTTGAGGATGTCGGCCTCGCCCGAACCGGCGGCAACGGCGACAAAGCCCAACGCCTTGGCGGGCTCGGCGGCCTTCTCCTGGTCCTCATGAATCTTGGCGGTACGGTCGTGGGCCTCCATCTCCATGTTGTGGATAAAGACCTCGTAGATCTGACCAAGCTGCAGCATGTGCTCGAGCACCAGGTTGGGGGTGTTGGAGTGCACGTGGATCTTGTAGTCGGGGTAGGCACCCACGAGCAGCTCGCAGTCGCCCATGGAGCCCAGGAACTTAAGGCACTCGTCCTCGTCAAACGGGGCGTCGGCCTTAAAGAGGAACTCGTTGCAGTAGCGGAACTCCGAGCCCTCCCAGTCGTCGTTGGCCTCGATCTCAACGCGACCAAGGGCCGCGTCGCGGGCAGAGCCGGCGGAATCAAAGGTGGCGGAGAAATCCTCGACAACGGTGCTGCGGCCAAGCGCGGCGGCAACAAAGTTCTCAAGGAAGATGGCAAAGCCAAAGGCGCCGGAGTCGACCACGCCGTTCTCCTTCAGAACGGGCAGCAGGTCGGGCGTGCGGGCGACGGACTGGTAGGCCTCGACGACGATGGCATCGAGCGCGTCCTCGGCCGAGAACTTCTTCTTTTCGCACTCGTCGGCCTTGGTCGAGACATCGCGCAGGACCGTGAGGATCGTGCCCTCGATGGGCTTGCGAACGGCCTGGAAGGCGACCTTGACGGCGCGACGGAAAGCGAAGGCGATGTTGGCGGACGTAATGGGCTCGTCGACAGAGACGAGACCCTCGGCCACGCCACGCAGGATCTGCGAGGTGATGACGCCGGAGTTGCCGCGGGCACCCATCAGGGAGCCGTGGGTAATGGCGCCGGCAATGGCCTCCATATCGGCATCGGCGGGAAGGGCGGAAAGCTCCTTGGTCACCGAGGCGAGCGTGAGCGACATGTTGGTGCCGGTGTCGCCGTCGGGTACGGGGAAGACGTTGAGCTTGTTGATCTCCTCGGCCTTGTCGGAAACGGCAGCCGCAGCGATCGGAAAACAGGTGCGAATGGTCTTTGCAATCATGGGTATTTGAATCTCCGTTTTCGGATGCTAGTTCAGACGGCTCTTGAGCGCGTCGATGTGGATGCCGATCTTAAGGCTGGCGGGATCGATCTGGGCGATTTCCTGCAGGGTGAAGGCAACGGAGCTCGAAAGATTGTGGCAGACGGACTTCATGTTGACGCCGTTCTCGAGCACGACGTGAAGATCGACCGTAAGGCCGTTCTCGTCGGCGGAGACAAGCACGCCCTTGCGGAGGCGCTGACCGGCAAGCAGGCGCACGCTCTCGGCGCCCTGGAGCTGTTCGGCCATACCGACGACGCCATAGCACGTCATCGCGGCATAACCGGCAATATCGGCAATAACGTCGTTCGAGACGCTCAGGCTGCCGTTAATGGTCTCAGACACAAGAATCTCCTTATCTGGTGCTCACGGCACCATCTCGTGGGAGCAATCATTGCAATATTCTACAACGACCGCGCCATGTTGAGGTGGTGGGTCGTGGGATTACATCCTCGACACGAAATGTTGATACGGTAACGTTCGCGCCAGGCGATCGCGGCATGAAAAAACCCGCCGCATAAGCGACGGGTTTTACAACCTGGCTCCCCGGGTAGGACTCGAACCTACAACAGCGCGGTTAACAGCCGCGTGCTCTACCATTGAGCTACCGAGGAATATAAAAGCCCAACGGAGAGGGCTGAAAAATTCTGGCTCCCCGGGTAGGACTCGAACCTACAACAGCGCGGTTAACAGCCGCGTGCTCTACCATTGAGCTACCGAGGAATAGGTGCGTGCTCTTAAGCAACGAAGTTTATTATACGGACGAATCAGCTCAGGGCAAGAACTTTTTTGAGATTTTTTCCAACCTAGTCATTCAAGAACGCCCCCAACGACTACATGAAAGCGCCCCCAAGCGGATGTGTGAACTGCCTCCCATTTCTTGGACATGAGAAATGGGAGGCTTTTTATGCGTGTCG
>CAJLTA010000028.1 GCA_905209455.1 uncultured Collinsella sp. | reverse complement strand
CGCTCTTCCGATCTCCTGCTCTACAGTCCTGCTCGCACGAAGAGCACATTAAGTGCTCTTCGGCTCGTGCGGAACTCGCGATAAATCTCACAGGCCGCGCGCGGGCCCCTGTGGGCGAGCAAGCTGCGGAAACTCGGTCGGTCCAAAGTAATATCGTGCGAACGGAATTCTGGCTGATTTTTTGTTCGCCTGGTTGATCTAGTTGATGGGGTCTATCTATACCCATCTGTAGGTTGCGGTGAAATAGGGACTGGATTTGGGGTTGAATCGTTTAAACAGTCCCTATTTCACCGCAACTTATTTGGGGATGAAAAAGGCGGAGGACCTGGAGAGGGTCTCCGCCTTTGTTACAAGGGGCGATATTATTCGCTAACTGCTGGATTAGACCAGGCGGGCGTTGATCGTCTTGGCGATCTCGGCGGCGTCGGTGGAACCCTTGACGGTGGCACGGAAGTCCTCGTCCATAAGCGCCTCGGCGACCTTGGACAGGATCTTGAGGTGCGTGGTGCCAGCCTGAGCGCCCGGGATGAGCAGGGCGATGGCAACGTTGACGGGAGCGCCGTCCATGGTGTCCCAACCGGTCACGCCAGAGTCGTCCTTGACGACGATGACAGCAGCCTCGGTAATGGCGTCCGACTTGGCATGCGGGATGGCGAAGCCCTCCATCATGCCCGTGGTGCCCTCGGCCTCGCGGGCCAGGAAGGCGTTCATCACGGCGTCGGCGTCGCCGGCGATACCGGCCTTGACGGCCTGGTTGGAGACAAAGCTCAGGGCCTCGTCACGTGAAGCGAAGTCCTCGGCGACAAAGACGTTCTCGACCTTCACGAAGTCGGCAGCCTCGGCCTTGGGGGCTTCGACGGCAGTGGCCTTGGGGGTCTCAACGGGCTTGGCTGCAGGAGCGGCCTTCTGGTTCTTCTCGAAGTCGTACTTCTTAAAGGCCACGAACAGGATGCCACCGACCACAGCGCCGATGAGGATCGCGAGGACCCAAAGCGGACCGTTCTCGACAACGGGCAGGACCAGGAAGCCACCGTGAGGCGCCGGATCGTGAACGTTGAACATAATGGTCAGGATCGAAGCGATAGAGGAACCGAGCATCATGATGGGCATGACGGGCCAAATGTTCTTGGTCATGAACGGAATGGCGCCCTCGGTGATGTGGGTGCAACCAAGGATGAGGTTGACGACACCGGCGTCATGGTCCTCCTGGCTGAAGTACTTCTTGCCGACAACGACGGCAAAGGTGGTGATCAGCGGCGGAACGATGCAGGCAGCGGAGACGGCAGCCATGAAGTTGGTGCCGAAGTTGTAGGTATCGGTGCCAACACCGGCGGCCAGTGCCTCGGTGAGCATACCGGTACCGGTGACGTAAGCAGCCTTGTTGACCGGGCCGCCCATGTCAAAGGCGCACATGCAGCCGATGGCAAGACCCAGTACAACGGCGCCAGAGGCGGACAGGCCCTTGAGGAAGTCCATCATGGCGGTGTTGATGGCAGCCATGGGGCCGGAAATGCCGAGCATGACCAGGCCCACGATAGCCGTCGAGAACAGCGGGTACAGGAAGATAGCCTTGAGGCCGTCCAGGTTCTTGGGCAGGCCGGCAAAGACCTTCTCGAGCAGCAGGATGACATAGCCGGCGAGGAAGCCGCCGACGATGCCGCCCAGGAAGCCGAAGCCCACGCCGGCGCCACCGGCGTCGATCATGCCGGTCTCGGCGTTAACAGGCAGGCCCTGGATGGCGATCATACCGGCAACGAAGCCGGGGACGAGCGCCGGGCGCTTGCCGATGGACTCGGCGATGTAGGCGGAAAGCACCGGAACCATGAGGTTCATGGCGATGCCGCCGATGATCTTGAGCATCGCAGCAAAGCTGTTGTAGTCAGACGCCGTCGAATCGAAGGACGTAATGCCCCACAGGAACGAAACGGCGGTCAGAACACCACCGGCAACGACGAAGACCAGCATGTGGCTGACGCCATTCATGAGGTGCTTGTAGATGATGTGGCCGATGGACTCCTTCTCCTCGACCTCGTCCTCGACATCGGCAGCGGCTGCAACCGTGCTGTCGCCCTTGGCGGCGAGCGCGCGGTCAATCAGCTTACCGGCCGCCTCAACGGACAGGGCCTTGGAAACACCAACGGAAACCATGGGCTTACCGGCGAAACGCTCAGCCTGGACATCCTTGTCGGCTGCGACGACGACGGCCTTGGCACCAGCGATCTCACTCTTGGTGAGCTCGTTCTCGACGCCGACCTGGCCATGAGTCTCGACCTTAATGGTCAGACCGCGCTCGGCAGCTGCCTTCTCCAGCGCCTCCTTCGCCATGAAGGTGTGCGCAATGCCGGTCGGGCAACCGGTCGCGGCGATGATGTCAAACTTAGCCATGTGTCCCTCCTTTTGAGTACAGCGCCCGCGGGCGCTCCCCTACACGCGCTTCGATGCGCGTTTTTCCACAACTGAAAGATACCAACCTACCGTCCGCGTGAGAAGAGACAAGGTGCAATTCTCCGGTGAAAGGTTCTTTCATAACCGTAAACGGTAAGTGAAAGTTTACCATCAACACTTGAAACGGCAAGGTGTATCTTGTAATTGAAAATGCCCGTATACTATGGCATTGCGAATCAAATTAGATTTTCATGCCAACCAGGAGCCATCCATGACCGATAGTAGCAAGAGCGCACTTTCCCTCATTAGCACCCATCAGGGATACAGCGAGTCCGAGCAGCGCATTGTCGACTATATATTGGAGCACCAGTCCGAGGCGCCACGACTCACGGCCGCTCAGCTCTCGCGCGCCGCCGCCACGTCCGAGGCGACCGTTTCGCGCTTCTGCCGCAAGCTTGGGTTTGGCAGCTTCCGCAGCTTTCAGTTTTCGTTGGCGAGGGATTTGGAAAGCCAGCGCAACGAGGGCCTGACCGACGAGGTCTCGCTCGACAATATGGAGCAGAGCCTCAAGAACATCCTGGCTGCCAAGGTGAGCGAGCTTAATGCGACCATCGACGGAATCGACCACGATACGCTGGCGGCTGTTGTGCATGCCCTTAAGCATGCAGGGGTTATTGAGTTTGCGGCTGTGGGCAATACGAACGCGGTCGCGCTCGATGCGACGTTTAAGTTTTCGCAGCTGGGCCTGCGCTGCATGGCGAGCACCATTAGCGAGACATCAATCGGCTTTGCGCTCACGTTGCGCCCGGGTGACGTCATCGTGCTAATCTCAAACTCCGGCAAATCGCGCCGACTGAATCGCATGGCAAAAGCGGCTCGCAACTGCGGCGCAATCGTAGTCGTCATCAGCAGCGACAGTAAATCCCCGCTCGCGCGCCTGGCAGACTACACTTTTAACACCGTGAACCACGAGGCACTGCTCACCACGGGCGACTTTGCGTTCTCCAAGATCAGCGCCACGATGATCATCGAAGTCATCTACAACTTCCTGCTGCCCGAGATTGAAGACGCTCGCGAACATATCAGCTACTACGAGGAGCTCATCCAGCCGGATAAGGTTGTGGAGTAAAACGCGTAGTGGGACAATAATTTCAGTCTATTTTGTCCCACCAACACCGCTGATACGACCTAACCTCGAGCTTCTTCAAGCATCTGCTTGGCATGCGCCAAGCTCGCCTCCGATTGATCGCCGCTCAACATGCGGGCGATCTCGGCGGTACGCGCTTCGCCGGTTACCTCGTCCAAATGCGTCTGGGGAACATCGCCCGGTTCCTTGCTGACGACATAATGCTTGTCAGCCATGACGGCGACCTGCGCCAAGTGGGTTACGACAATCACCTGATGCGTAGCGGCGAGATCTGCCAGCACGCCCGCGAGCGCACGCGCCGTGGAGCCACCGACACCAGCATCGACCTCGTCAAACACCAGCGTATCGACACCGTCCGCGTTACCGAGGACAACCTTACTTGCCAACATGACGCGGCTGAGCTCGCCGCCCGACGCAATGCGGCGCAGGGGACGTGGAGTCAAACCGGCACCGCTGCGGTATAGCAGCTCGTAGCTCGAAGGACCAACGGGCGTCCACTCAGCACGGGGAAGATCGCGCGACTCCCAGACGAGCTCGGCGCCGCCCATCTCCAGGCGAGCCATCTGGCGGCCAACCTCGTGACAGAAGCGCGGGGCCGCCGTATTGCGGGCGCGCTTAAGTGCCTTGGCAGCGGCAAACAACTCGCGCTCAGCGCTCCCGAGTGCCTCACGCGCCTTTTTGATCTGTTCATCGCCATCATCGACCAGGGACAACAGCTCTTGTGAGCGATCGCGCATGGCAAAAACATCGTCCATAGTGGGACCCCACTGACGCAACAGACCCTTGAGGTCGGAATACCGCTCACGCATGCGAGCGAGCTCGCGCGGGTCGAAGGCGACGCCATCGCGATAGGAACGAAGCTCGTTCGCGCAATCCTCAAGGGAGATACAGGCATCCGAAAGCGCATCGGCAATGTCACCCAGTTTTCGATCGATGGTAGCCATTCGGGAAAGTTCTGCCACGGCGCTGTTCACGGCGTCGAGCGCTCCCCCTTCGGAGGCAAGCGATGCATGGGCATCGTTAGCTGTGGCAACCAGTACCTCGGCATGTTCGGAGCGCGGCAGCAGTTCCTCGAGTTCCTCATACTCGCCCGGTTTGGGGTCGACCTCGCCGATGCGCTCGAGGGCAAAGTGCGCCTCCTCGACGCGACTCCCCTGCGCGCGTGAGGCTTCCTCCACACGGCGCAGCTCCTTGGCGGCGGCACGCGAAGCCTTAAAGCAGGCACGATACTTCTCGAGCGCCTCAAGCGCCGCGCGGCCAGCCCAGGCATCGACCATGGCAACATGATGCGCCGGGTCGAGCAGGCGCTGATGTTCATGCTGGCCGCATAGATCCATCATCACGCCGACGCGCTCCGAAAGCTCGCGCACACTGGCGATGCGGCCGTCAATCTTCACGCGGCTGCGGCCCTCGGCAGAAAGGCTGCGCTGGACCGTGAAGCCCTCCGTGTCGTGCGGCCCGTCAAAGAGTCGCGCCTCGACGCTCGCCAGCGCCTCACCCTCGCGCACCGTCGAGGAATCCGCGCGCTCGCCCAAAATAAGTTTGAGGGCCGAGAGCAGCGCGGTCTTGCCGGCACCGGTCTCGCCAGTCAGGACAGTCAGGCCGGCACTCGGCACCAACGTCGCCTCGCGAATGAGTGCAATGTTAGAAACCTGCAGCTCATCGATCATGACGCACTCCGTAGAACACACGGCTCACCGAGTTATAGAAGCTCTCGGGGCCGTAATCCAGCAGCAGCACATCACCGGGACCGCGACGCACAGCCACGCTCTCGACCGTGCCATCGCAGGTAATAAACTGTCCATCGATGGCGATCGCCGGCACGCTCGGGCGATCATCGGACATAAAGATTTCGACGACATCACTCGGCGAAGTCAAGAAGGCACGGGCCTGAATGGTGTGCGGCGCAATGGGTACGCAGACCATGCCCGTATAGTCGGGGCTCACGATGGGGCCACCGGCACTGAGCGCGTAACCCGTAGAACCAGTCGCCGTCGAAACGACGACACCGTCACCGCGTAGGCGGTCGATATGATGGCCGGACACCGTGATGTCGAACTCGACCATATCGGACAGCGGACCGCGGGTAAGCGCCATGTCGTTGAGGGCGAAGGTGCGCACGACATCCTTCGTACCGTCTTCGCGCGCGGACACGATATCCGCGGCGATGGTAGCGCGACGGCTCACATGCAGCTCGCCGGACAGGGCGTCGCTCACGACCTGCAGAATGTCGCGCTCCTCGGGACTCGCAGCAGTTAAAAAGCCCAGGTGACCATAGGAAAGACCGAGGATAGGAATCTCGCGATGGTTGAGGATGCGGGCAGCGCGCAGCAACGTACCGTCGCCGCCGAGCGTAATGACCAGATCGGAGCCGTCGATATCAGGCGTGCTTTGAATCTTCGATCGCTGGTCGGCAGCCCATGCGACCTCATAGCCCTGGCGCGTCAGCCAAAGCTCGAGCATCAGGCCGCTCTCGACCGCCTCTTGCTTGTAGTAATTGGGAACCAGAAAGACCTTCATAGCGTTGCAGCTTTCTCGCTCAAAACCGATACCTGGGATTGCAGCACGTCTTGCGAGCGGTCGCCAGATTGAAATCTCGTGCCGTACAGGAAAAACTCAACGTTGCCCTTGGCACCATGAATGGGCGACACGCACACATCGACCGGGAACAGCCCCTTGGCAGCAAAGAGCTCAACCGCCGCCACGAGCGTATCGCGGCGCACAGCGGGATCGGTCACAATGCCGCCCTCGCCCACCAGCGCCGCCGGAGCTTCAAACTGCGGCTTTACGAGCGTGCAGAATGCACCCGTAGGCACCAGGCACGCCAGTACCGCATCGATAATGTTCGCGATGCTGGTAAACGAGACATCACACACAGCCAGGTCGATGGCGCCGGCATAGCCAAGCTCAGGCAGCTGCGTCACGTTTGTGCGCTCATGCAGCGTCACGCGATCGTCCTGACGCAACGACCAATCGAACTGGGCGCGACCCACGTCCACAGAGACAACGGTCGCAGCTCCGCGCTTGAGCAGGCAATCGGTAAAACCCCCGGTAGAGCAGCCCACATCCAAACAGGCAAGGCCCGTCGGATTGATACCAAACGCATCAAGCGCGCCTTCGAGCTTAAGACCGCCGCGGCCAACATAGGGAATGCGCCCCTTCACGTGCAGCGGCAGCCCAGGCATCACCTTAAGACCCGGCGAAGTCAAGCGCTCACCGCCACTCGAGACCAAGCCGGCCATAAGAGTGCGAAGGGCATCCGCGCGATCGGCGCAGATGCCCTGTGAAATCAGTTCGTCATCAAGACGCACGCGTTTCATGAATGCCATCAACCATTCGTATCCGGAGATGCGGCCTAGCTATCCTGGGATTCGTTTGCCGCATCCTCATCATATTCCTGCTCGAGCTTGTCGGCCTCACGCGGCGTAAGCTCAAACTTGTCGACCATATCGACCGCGCGGGAGCCCAGCTCTATCGCTTCGTCAAACAAATCGAGCGAACGTTCCAAGGAGGTATCCTTGGAACGAACGGTAGCGATGATCTGGTCCAAGCGGTCCGAGATCTCGTCGAAGTTGCGGACGGAACCCTCTGGCATAGCTACTCCTCGACGGAGTCGACAACAGCCTCGGCGGCGTCCGCATCCTCGGCCAGCACGCCGGCCTCAGCCTGGGCAACCGCAACCTTGGCGGCAGCCTCGGCAGCCTGGGCCTCCTCGCGAGCGCGATCTTCGGCCAGCAGCTCTTGGTACAGGTCCTCGCCCGGCAGCTCCTCGCTGCGAGCGATCTTGCCCAGCACGCCGTTGACGAACGACGCGGACTGGTCGGTGCCATAGGCCTTGGCAAGCTCGACGGCCTCGTTGATTACGATGGCGTCCGAGACCTCCTCGTCGGTGAGGAAACGCATCTCGTAAACGGCGATACGCAGCAGATTGCGGTCGGCGCCGGGCATGCGCATAAGATCCCAGTTCTTGGCAACGGAGCGCAGAGCGCAGTCGATGCGATCGATATGCTCATAGGCACCGCGGCACAGCTCCAGCGCATAGGGATCGAGGGGACCCTTCGAGATCAGGAAATCGCCCTCGAGGACGCGCTCGAGCGGGCTGTCCGTGGCCTCGGCCTGGAACAGCAGCTGCAGCGCCTGACTGCGGGCAAGCGTGCGCCCGCGATAAACCTTAAGGCTCAAAGGTTACTCCTTGGGGAAAACGAGGCCGTCGATGCAAACGTCAACGCGCTCGACCTCGACGCCCACCTGGGCATCGATGGCGGCGACCACGGCGGCGCGAACGGCCTCGGCGAGCTTCTTGAACGGATAGCCAAAGAACACCACGACACGCACGGTGAGTGCGAGCTTGTCGCCGACGACCTCAGCCTCGACCGCCGGCTCGGAAGCCGGGGCCTTGGACGAGAGCATCATGGAGACAAGGTTGGTGGCAAGGTCCTTGACGCCAACGGAGGCGATGCCCTCGACATCCGACACGGCGCGCGAGACGATGGCGGTCAGAACATCGGGCGAAATGCCGATGCCGTCAATCTTGATTTCTTGGGGCATGAGTCCTCCTAGAAGAGTTGGTTGCTAGACGCGGGAGACGAACTTGCCGTCGCGGGTGTCAACCTTGATGACCTCGCCCTCGTTGAGGTACATGGGGACCTGGATGACAGCGCCGGTGTCGATCGTGGCCGGCTTGGTGGAACCCTGGACGGTGTCGCCCTTAAAGCCCGGGTCGGTCTGGACGATGGTGGTCTCGATGAACATCGGCGGGGTCACGCCCATGAGCTCATCGTCGGCGAAGAGCAGCTGGCAGATATCGTTCTCGCGCAGCCACTTGGAGTTCTCGCCCACCATGTCCTCGGGAACGGGAACCTGCTCATAGGTCTCATTGTCCATGAAGATGTAGTCGGCGCCATCGTTGTAGAGGTACTGGAACTCACGGGTGGTGAGCATAACGCTCTCGAACTTGGTGCCGGCGTTGCAGGTGTTCTCGACGACGCGGCCGCTCTTGATGTCGCGGGTCTTGTAGCGCACAAACGCGCCGCCCTTGCCCGGCTTGACATGCTGGAACTCGACGATGGTATAGACCTTGTCCTTAATGCGGAGACCGAGGCCGTTCTTGAAGTCGGCGGTAGAAATGGTAGGCATAGCGACCTTTCTTGTTATGGGCAGAACGCACAAGCGTCCAAATTACATACGACTGAAATTATACACTTGCAGACGGCGCCTGCAGCGAGCGCATAAAAAGAGAACGCGGGACGTCCGAATTGCTCCGGACGCCCCGCCCCAAAAATCTATCGAAATGGGCTAGCAATCGATGACGTGCAGGTCGTGCGGGGTCTTGGTGAAAGGCTCGTAGCCGTTCTCGGTGACCACGCCATAGTCCTCCAGGCGCACGCCGCCCACACCGGGCAGATACACGCCGGGCTCCATGGTGACAACCGAGCCAACCTCGATGATATTCTTGCTGCGGTTGAAGTTGGGCAGCTCGTGGATGTCGATGCCCACGCCGTGGCCCAGGCCATGGTTGTAGTAATCGCCATAGCCGGCATCGCCGATGATCTTCTTGGAAAGCTTGAAAATGTCGTTGCCCTCGACACCCGGATGGATGGCGGCGACGCACTCCTCGTGCGTACGGCGCACGAGCGCGTACAGGTCGAGCTGCTCCTGGGTAGGCTCGCCCATCACGACGGTGCGCGTCATATCAGAGCGATAGTCGCAGTAGCCCGCGCCGTAATCCATGAGGACGAAGTCGCCCTTCTCGATCACGCGGTCACTCGGCACGGCATGCGGATTGGCGGTGTTGGGGCCGCTCGCCACGATGGAGCCGAAGGCCAGGCTGTCGGCACCGTTAGCGAACATAAAGTTCTCGAGCTCGTTGCGAACCTGCTTCTCGGTCATACCGGGCTTAATAAAGCCGAGCATATGCTGGAAGGCGGCATCGGTGATCGACTGCGCATGGCGCATGAGCTCGATCTCCTCGGCGTCCTTGATGGCGCGCATCTTGCGAATGTCGTCATGCATCAGCGGCAACATGCAGGCGACGGAACGGTCCTCCAGGCCACGCTGAATACCCTGGTAGAAGTTGATCTGCATGTCGTCCTCGACAGCACAGACGCGGCACTTGTTGGCTGCGATCTTACCGGCGACCCAACCAGGGATGGTGCCCTCGTCCATGTCGTAGACCCAAGGGCTGCCGGCGGGCGTGTTCTCCTCAAAGCTGTTGAGGTAGCGCGAGTCGGTATGGAACAGGCACTGGTCAGCCGTAATAAACGCCGCGTGCGGGAACTCGAAGGTGTAGTCGAAGACACCCTTCACGCCCGTGAGCCAACGAAGATTGGCCTCGTCGCGTACCACAATAGCGTCGTAGCCGCGCTCGACCATCAGGGCACGGACACGTTCGATACGACCGGCAGGACCGGCAGCAAACTCAGACATGCAGATTCCTTTCTTATTGTCTCAAAAAGTGCGGGACGGGTCTCAACCGAACGTCGGAATCGCATGCAAACCGCAACCGATTGGAAACCCGTCCCTCAACATGATACGAAAGACGATGGATGTCAATAAATCTTAGAGAAGTTCTTTGCGAGAAGCCAAGTAGGCGTGAGCATGGCGCTCAAGAACCTCGTCCTCAACGCCCGTTAGACGAATGGCGCCGAGCGCTGCGGGCAGCGGCAACATACTGCGGTTCGAGCGGACAAACTGCTGCCTGCGGAACTCCTCGATATATGCGGCAGGCTCCAGATCGAAGGCAAGCTCCTCGATACCAAAGTCCTCCAGGCAGTCATCGACCTCAAAAACGTAATCGATATCGAAGTCGCAGGCATCATGTGCTAGGCGCGCCTCAAAGCGCATGCCCTCAGACAACAGCTGGTAGGCAGGGACCTGCGAAGCGGCATCGCCCAAGCAGGCGCGCAGGGCACGCTCCCCCATCTTGCCAAAATCGAGCGCATGGCGGGCACTCGGGTTCGTGGCCATCAGTACGTCCTTGCGGGCAGTCTGAGACCACTGAACGGCATTAACGAGCGCGACCTCCTCGCCCGCAAGAATCTCGGGGACGGTCTCAGTAAACTGATTCCAGCGGGACTTGCTGCTCGAAAGCATGGTGCCAACAAGTACCGCATAGCCGAGCTTGAGGTCCTCGGGGTCCGCCTCGCGAACAAGGTCGAGGTCACACACGACCAGGCCCGGCTCGGGACGGAACGCGATAGCGGGAAGCGCATTCACCGACGAGGCGACGAGCGGCTTCATGGTCGTCGCGACCGTGAGCATGGCGTCGAACGTCGTCGGCAGCAAGGCACACTCGGTGCGACCGCACCACTGATTGGCACACCAGCAAACGACCGAGCAGGTTGCGGCATCGCCAACGGCAACAACGAGATCGTCGCAGGTAATGCCATTAGCCGACAGGGCGCCAAAGACGGTATCGGCATCGGCCAGCGTAGCACCGGCAGGCGAAACCTCAAGCGAAAGCTGCGACACGGCAAAACCAGCGTCGACCAGCGCACGCTCGACGACCTCACCAAAGCGCTCGGAGGTGGCGTCGTTCCAAACCACCATCGCGCGCTTAGGCTTGCCCACAGCCGAGGCAAACATGCGCGACAGTTCCTCAAACGCGCCAAGACCGACGCGAACATCGACACTACGGTTTTGGAAATTGATGAGTTGACGGCGAATCATAGCAATCCACGCTCCAAAAGCATCTCGGCACAAAGGTAGGAAACGTCCTCGAAGGACTTGTTGCGAATATCAAGGGTAATATCGGCGGCCTGGCGATACAGCGGACGGCGATGCTCAAACAGGCGCGCAGCATGCTCGGGCGAGCGAAAATCGGGCCGGGTATCGGAGCGGCGAATCTGACGCAACGAGTCCTCAAAGTCGCCTTCGAGGTACACGCAGGTACCCATCTCGTGCATCAGCTCAATGTTCACCGGCGTCTCGACGATGCCACCCCCGCACGATACCAGCAGGCTGCGCTCGCTCTGAAGCGAACGAAGTGCCGAGGTCTCGAGCTCGCGAAAACGATCCTCGCCCTCGGTCTTAAATATCTCGGTCACCGACTTGCCGCATCGACGCACAACCAAACGATCGGTATCGATGAATCGACGCTTGAACATAGTGCCCACGTTGCGCGCAAGCGTCGACTTGCCCGCGCCCAAAAAGCCGATAAAGAAGATATGGTCGCAGCCGTGTTTGATGTGCTGAGACATGGCGAAACCTATTCCTCGCAGGGAAGGTCGCGCAGGGCCCGGCGCTCAAAGATACGGAAGATCTGCGTGTACCACAGGTCCTGGGTTGCCTGCGGCTTGACCAGAATAGTGTCAACGCCGGCAAAGTTTCCGCTCCACACGTCCGTGTACAGTTGATCGCCGACCAGCACGGCCTCGTCAGCCGTGGCGCCCAGACGCTTAAGACCCGCTTTGAGGGCAAAGGGCGCCGGCTTCATGGCATGGCTGATGGCCTCGAGCCCCAGCTCGCGCGCCGACGCCATAACCTGGTCGCGATGCCAGTTGTTGGACACCATGCACAGCTTAAAGCCCTTAGCATGGGCGGCCTCGAGCCAGGCGGAGACCGCAGCGGGTACCTGCTCGGTATCACGTGGCACCAGGGTGTTGTCGCGGTCGAGCAGAATGGCGCGCTTGCCGTCGGCCCAGAGGGTATCGAGGTCGATGCGATCGACCGAGGCAACATATCGTTTGGGGCTAAAAATCCTCATGATCAATTCCAAGACTGTTGATGCTCTTCGTAGGTCTTCGAGAAATACTCTTCGTCCTGCGTAATGTAGAAATACAGGTCGTCGGAGTCGGTCGGCTCAAGGGTGGCCTTGAGCGCCTCGAGCGACGGAGAGCAAATGGGCGTGGGCGGGAGGCCCTCGTGCTTATAGGTGTTATAGGGGCTATCACTCTGCAGGTCGTCGGCGGTAACCTCGCCACCGGTGACGTACATCATGGTCGCGTCGCTGTTGAGGTAGCGCAGGCCATCGAGCTTGCCCGCCAGACGGTTGTAGAAGACCGAGGCCACATGCGCGCGCTGGTCGGCGTTGAGGCCCTCGCGCTCGACGATCGAGGCAAGGTTAACGATGTCGTAATCGGACATCTCCACGCCATAGCGCTCCTTGATCTTGGCCTCGCAGCTGGCAAAGTCAAGCGACTTATACTCGGCGTTGAACTGGTCAAGCATGGCGCGAATCACATCATCGGCGCTTGGGTCCTTACCCAGCGAATAGGTCTTGGGGAACAGGAAGCCCTCGAGCGAATCGTTCGCGGCGTCTTTAAGGAAAGCGTAATCATTCACATAATTGCTCGCCTTGGCCTGGTTAAGGAAGTCCTCCTTAGAAATGCTGTCGTATGCCTTGGCCACACGGTCAGCGACCTGGTCAACCGTCAGACCCTCAGGGATAGTCAGCGCATCGGAGCCCGCATTGGGGCCTTCCATGAGCTGCTGAACGACCTTGGTCGCGTCCATGAGCGTGGTGAACGAGTAGGTGCCAGGCTTAAGCGACATGTCGGCGTTGAGCTTTTTGACAGCCGCGTAATAATCCTTGGGATTTTCGACGATATGGTTCTCAGAGAGAATCGAAGCGATGCTGTCACCCGAGGCACCATCGGGAATCGTGATAGTAACCTGCTGGCCTGCAACGACTTTCGCATCCTCACCGCCAAAGAAGCCCTTAACGGCTGGCACGACAAAGAAAACGATCGCGACAAGCGCAAGCACGGCGGCGACGCCACCGATAATCAAAGGCACCGGGGAGCTTTTCTTTTGGGCACCACGGCGGGCGTGCGTGTTATAGCTCGAACGCGTGGCCGGAGCAACGCCATGCGAGCCATGAACATGATGTGCGTGGGAGCGCGATTGCCGGGCCTGCCCCTGTGTGCGCTGGGCAGGAGCCTGCTGCTTAAAACGAGCGCCGCCAGCGGGCTGCGCGGGACGAGCGGCGGGCTGTTGAGCAGCACGCCGAGTAGGCTGAGCCGAACGCTGCGTCGGCTGCGCCGGGCGCTGACCAGGCTGAGCAGGGCGCGGCGCGGGCTGCCGTGTACGATTCTGCTGGCGCGGATCGGAAGCGCTAGGCATGCTGAACCTCCTCGTTTTTACGATCGAGCCATGTCTGCAAGAACAGGCTGGCGGCGATCATGTCAATCTTGCCCCTCATCTGCTTTTCGTTGAGCCCCTGCTCTCGCAGGATTCGCTTGGCCTCCTGCGAGGACAGACGCTCGTCCTCAAACTCCAGCGGAAGTTCGAGCTCGTCGGCAATCTTTTGGGCCACGGCGGCGACGCGCTCGGCCTGGGGGCCGGGCTCACCGGCCATGGTCAAGGGACGTCCGCTTACCAGGATATCGGGCTCATAGTCCTCGACCAGGTAGCGAAACGTCTTTGCCATACCAGTGACCTCGGCAGCCGGAAGCACCTTGACAGGCATCGCCATCTTGCCATCACGGCTCGAGACGGCGATGCCAATCCTGGTCTCCCCTATGTCCAGCGCGAGCGCGACCACAGCGACTACTTAAGTTCTTAGGCGCCGAGCGCGGTCTTGGCGGCCGCGAGGGCATCGGCGATACCGGTGGCGTTCTTGCCACCGGCCTGGGCCATGTTGGGACGACCACCACCGCGACCATCGACCAGGCCCGCGATCTGCTTGATCACGTTGCCGGCGTGGAAACCGGCCTTCACGGCGTCATCGGAGCCGGCGGCGAGCAGGGCCGGGGTGCCCTTCTCGGTCACGCTGGCAACAACGCAGGCGACGGGGCCGGCGACCTTCTGGTGCACAGTATCCCAAACGTTGCGCAGGTCTGCGGCCTCGAGACCCTGAAGTTCAGCGACAACGAGCTTGTAGCCGTTCAGCTCGACAGCGCCGTCGATGGCGCTGGAGATCGCATCGGAGGAGCCGCCGGTGAGCGCCTTCTTGAGCTTGTTGGAAGTCTCGCGCAGCTCGGCCTGCAGATTCTCCACGCGGGCGGGAACCTCGTCGACGCGGCACTTGAGCGCAGCAGCGGCGGCGTCAACGAGCGCCAGGCGGTCGGTCATGTAATCGAGAGCGCCCTTGGAGGTCACAGCCTCAATGCGGCGGACATTCGAGCCCGTGGAGGACTCGGAAATGATCTTGAACAGACCGATCTCGGCGGTGTTGGCGGCATGCGTACCACCGCAGAGCTCGCGGGAGAACGGCTGGTCCTCGGCGCCCACGGAGACGACGCGGACGACGTCGCCGTACTTCTCGCCAAAGAGGGCGACAGCACCGGCGGCCTTGGCCTCGTCGATGCCCATGACGCGGGTCACGACCGGCTTGGAAGCGAAGATCTGCTGGTTGACCAGGTCCTCGACAGCCTTGAGCTGGTCGGAGGACAGAGCCTCGAAGTGCGTGAAGTCAAAGCGCAGGTGCTCGGGCGTCACCAGCGAGCCGGCCTGGGAGACATGCTCGCCCAGGACCTGTTTAAGGGCAGCGTCGAGCAGGTGCGTGGCGGTGTGGTTGCGGCGCAGGAAACCACGGCGCTCGGCGTCGAGCGCGGCGGTCACGGTAGCACCGACGGCCAGCGTGCCCTCGGCAACATGCGCGACATGGGCATACAGGCCGTTGTGGTTCTTGGTATCGGAAACGGTCAGCGCAACGCCCTCGGCAAAAAGCTCGCCGGCGTCGCCCTGCTGGCCACCCATCTCGGCGTAGAACGGGGTGCGGTCGAGCACGACCTCGACGTCCTCGCCCGCGGCAGCGGACTCGACGGACTCGCCGTTGCGAACGATGGCGACAACCTTGGCGCCCTCGATGACGTCGTTGTCATAACCGTCGAACTCGGTCGCGGCAACCTTGTCCGAAAGCTCAACCCACACGTCGTTGAAGCTGCCCCAGGCATCGCCCTTGGCGTTGGCGCGAGCGCGGGCCTTCTGGTCCTCCATGCAGGCGGTGAAGCCGTCCATATCGACGTCATGGCCAGCAGCGCCGGCGATCTCGACAGTCAGGTCAATGGGGAAACCAAAGGTGTCGTGCAGCTTAAAGGCAACGTCGCCCGGAAGCACAGCGCCCTCGGCAAGCGCTGCCAGGGCCTCGTCCAGGTAAACACGGCCGTTGTCGAGCGTCGTGGAGAAGCGCTCCTCCTCGGAGGCGACGATACCCTTGACGAGGGCGACGTTCTTGAGCAGCTCGGGATAAGCCTCGCCCATCTGAGCGTTGACTTCGTCGATGAACTTGGTCAGGAAGGCGCCCTCGATGCCCAGCAGGCGACCGTGGAACACGGCACGACGGAGCAGGCGGCGAAGGACGTACTCGCGACCCTCGTTACCGGGAAGGATGCCGTCCGAGATCATAAAGTCGACGGCACGGGAGTGGTCGGCGATGATACGCAGGGAGCGGCTGGCGCCGGAGTAATCGTCGGCGTCATAGGTCTTGCCGCTAATCTTCTCGCCCAGCTTGATGAGATGCTGCATCAAGTCGCCGTCGTAGTTGGCGGTCTTGTGCTGCATGATGGCGGCCATGCGCTCCAGGCCCATGCCCGTATCGAGGTTGCGGTGCGGCAGCTCCGGCATGGAGCCGTCCTCCTGGCGGTCGTACTGGGTAAACACGAGGTTCCAGAACTCAAGGAAGCGGTCGCAGTCGCAGCCGGGCTTGCAGTCGGGGCTGCCGCAACCGACCTCCTCGCCCATGTCAAAGTAGATCTCGGAGCACGGACCGCAGGGGCCGGTGGGGCCAGCGGCCCAGAAGTTGTCGTCCTCGCCCAGACGCGAGATGTGATCCTCGGCAACGCCCAGGGAGCGCCACACGTCATGGGTCTCGTCGTCCTCGGTAAAGACGGTGAAGTACAGGCGGTCGAGCGGCAGCTTGAACTCCTTGGTGATGAGCTCAAAAGCCCAAGCGCAGGCCTGCTGCTTGGAGACGCCGCCAAAGGAGAAGTCACCGAGCATCTCGAAGAACGACAGGTGACGGCCGTCCTCGCCGATGCAGTCGATGTCGTTGGTGCGGACGCACTTCTGGCAAGAGATCGCGCCGATCTCCTTCATGGTCTTCTTGCCCTGGTAGTACTCCTTAAACTGGTTCATGCCAGCGTTGGCAAGCAGCAGCGAGGGATCGTCGGGAACAAGGGACGAAGAAGGATAGAGCTTAAGACCGCGCTCCTCAAAGAAGTTGAGGAACTTGGAGCGAATCTCGGCCGTAGTCATCGACGGGTAGTCAGCACTCATAGAGGGAATCTCCTCGGTTTCACATCGAAACAGTTCAAACGTAACGATATTACCATCCCACCGCGCCTATGCAAAAAAGAGGGTCGCCAAACAGCGACCCTCCAGCGAAATTGCATGTTAGCACGTATGAATGTTAACCCGAATTACCCCGCTAGTTGTCGTCATCGTCCATGGAGCCGTCGATGCCGGTTTTGGTATCGTCGTCCGAGTTGGAATCATCGTCCTTGGCAAAGGGGTTCTTGAAGAAGCCCGTGGCATCGGGCTGCAGACCCGAGAGCTTAATCCAGGGATTATCGAGCTCGGGCTTGGGCATGGCCTTGGCCTCGGGTGCAGTCTCGTTGCCGATGAGCTCGGACTCGTAGATGAAGGTGTCGTCGCCGAGCGCGTCGTAGGCGGCGACCGGGTTGCCATCGGCATCGCGGTACGGTGTGCCCTTAAACACGGCGCCGTCATAGGCCACAAGCTGGCGGCCGGTCTCATTCTCGAAGTAGTACACGAAGATACCCTTGAGGGCCGCGCACAGCGGGATGGCAATAATCATGCCGATGGGGCCCATGAGTGCCGAGCCAATAACGAGCGCCGTGAGGCTCATGATGGGATGCACCTGCACCGAGCTCTGCATGACCTTAGGAGAAATCACGTTGTCGGTGACGTTTTGCGCGACCATCGTCACGATGAGCGTCCATAACGCCAACATGGGGCTGAACATGAAACCGAGCACCGTGGCGATTGCTGCGCTCACCCAAGGACCGACGACCGGAACCAAATGCATGATGCCGGTAAAGATAGCCATGAGCGCCGCATACGGATGGCCGATGATCATAAAACCGATAAAGGCGAGGAAACCACCGCAGATGGACGTCACGACCATACCGCGCATGTAGCCGCCGACAGAGCGAGAAAGGATGGCGACCATAAAGCGGTACGAGGTCTCCTTCTCCTGACCGATGATGGTGCAAATCTCGTGGTGCATGCGAGGGTAGTCGCAGGCCATCCAGTACGCAAGCACCAGACCAAGGAAGATAACGAACAACTGCGAAGCCGTATTGGTGATGAGCGGGAACACACCGCGGCCAAGCTCGGCAGCGATCTGAGACACATACTTCGATGCCACGGCAACCAGCGACGAAAGATTATCGTCCAAATACTCCTTAAGCGGCGTGTTGTTGAGCGTCTTGGCATGCGAGATCATCTCATTGAGATCGCCACCCGCAACACGAAGCTGCTCGGGCAGGCGGCTCAGGACTTCCATGATCTGACCAAAGAGAATCGGCGACAAGATGCAAACGACACCGACGAGCACGGCAACAACAACAATAAGCGCGATAAGCGAACCGATGCCGCGATTCACGCCATGGTGCTCGAGCCAGTTGGTGATCGGGGACATCACAAAGGCAATGATGGAACCAACGGCGAGAAACTCGATAACCGGCGCCAGGATGCCCATAAGGTTAAAGATGACAGCAGCAATAACAATGCAGCCGACAACAGCCCAAATGCGCAGCGTCAGAACGCGGGTGTCGCGCAGCACGCGATCGGTTTGTTGGGGGTGCTCACTCATGAACGAATCATCACTCCGTCGGGGTCGATCTTGTCCTGAATCTTCTTAAGCGTGCGGCGCAGCAGACGCGAGACCTGCACCTGCGAGATGCCCAGCTTCTTGGCAATCTCGATCTGGGTCATGCCCTTCACAAAGCGCAGCTCGATCACCTCGCGCTCGCGCGGCGAGAAATCGCGGATGGCTTCCTCGATCACCAGGCGGTCATCGGTAAAGTCGAGCTCGTTGTCATCGTCGGCGTAACGGTCGAGAATCGAGGGCGCATCGTCGGAATCGGACGCACCAGGAGCCTCGATGGGCACCGAGGTATAGGCCGAAGACGATTCCATAGCCTCGAGGACCTCATCGACAGTCACATCTAGATACTCAGCGATCTCCTCAACCTTGGGCGAACGCTGCAGCTCGTTGGTAAGTTTGTCAGTAGCCTGGTTGACCTTGGCCGAGAGCTCCTGCAGACGACGCGGTACGCGCACACTCCAGCCCTTGTCGCGAAAATGGCGTTTGATCTCGCCCAGGATAGTGGGTGTCGCAAACGTCGTGAACTCGAGTCCGCGCTCGGGATCAAAACGGTCGATAGCCTTGAGCAAACCCAGATAGCCGACCTGCATGAGGTCGTCGAGCGGCTCGCCGCGATTCTTAAATTTGTTGGCAAGAAACCTTACCAGGTTCATATGGGACATGACGAGCTGCTCACGGGCGTCCGGATCACCGGTCTCCTTGTAACGACGAAACAGCTCGCGGGTTTTCTCCTTGTCCCAAGCGGTCTTGCCGCTCCGGGAACGTTCGGTCATATTAGATATCCGCCTTGAGGTCGAGGGAAAGCATCAGGGGCGCCGTAGTCTTTTCGTAGGAGTCGCACACGCTCGCGAGGATGAGCTCGGCATACACCGCAGCCTGGTCGTCTTCATCGACCGTAGCCTGGTCGCCAAAGGTAATAGTCATGCCAACGTGGGTCTCATCGACATCGAATTTGATGGTGATGTCATCGCAGTCGACCGCGGTACAACCAAAGATGAAAGCCTCCTCAGCAGCCATGCGGATGTCCTCGATGCGATCGACAGACATAGAGCACAGGGCACCAACGTTGGCTGCCGTCATGCGCACAAGGCGAGCGAGACGCGGGTCACCGGCAACGGTCAGCGTGATAGGGCAGGTTGCTTCGCTACTCATTGCAGGACTCCTCAAAGGTCTCGGCGGGCGTATAGGTGTAATACTGAGCCGGCTTGGATACAGACTTCTGACCATCAGCGTCGCCCGCGGCGGCCTCGTCCTCGCCAATTAGGACGCGCTCGGTAGGCTGCTCGGCCTCCGCAGCGGCAGCGGCGAGCTTGCGATCGGCGTCGGTTGCAGGAGCCTTCACCTTATTGAAGAGCTTCTGCACAGCACCGGCGGCAGAGTCGGTCACGCTCGACACAGCATTGCTGGCCTCGGCCATGCTGCCCGTAACCTCGGAAATGTCGCGAACCACGGCTTCGACCTCTACGAGATTGGAGGTAAGGGCATCAACTGCCGTCTTGCTCGACTTAAGCAGCGGCTCCATCTGGGCAAGCGCCGGCGTAAGCTCATCGACAGCGCCATCGAGCTTTGCCACCACAGGCTGAGCCTCGGCGATGGTGTTGTTGAGGTCGTTCACGGTCTTATCGAGCGAGTCGACAACATTGCGGGTCTTGCGCAGGGTAAGCGCGAGCTCAGCGATGGCCCACACGCCGGCAACGGCGAGCAGCAGCAGGGCGATTTGAATGGGACTCATACAAGCCTCCCAAAGGAATCGATATACAGACGTTTTCCATGGTACCCCAAAGGGGACCGAACATGCCATTAGCAGCAACGTGGGACAAAATTATCAGCAGCTACTTCGGTGCATTCCCGCTGCGGTCGCGTTCACTTTGCTCTACGCGCCATTCTTCCCAACCGCGGCCGGCAGGCTGCCAAAATGCACCGCGTTCCAAGCCTTCGGGCAAATAGCGCTGATCGACCCAGCCTTCGGGATAATCATGTGGATACTTATACACACCGTATTCATCGCTGCCCGGGCGATGGCGATCGCGCAGATAACTCGGCACCTCGCGAAGCCCACTAGAATGGATATCGGCCAGCGCCGCATCGATCGAAGCCTCACACGCGTTGGATTTTGGCGCCAAGCACACATAGAGTGCAGCCTGAGCCAAGTTAATGCGGCACTCGGGATAGCCAATGACCTCGGCAGACTTAAACGCGGCATGCGCCACCAAAAGCGCCTGCGGGTCGGCGTTGCCAACATCCTCAGAAGCGTGAATCATAATACGGCGAGCGATAAACTTAGGATCCTCCCCAGCATCGATCATGCGCGCGAGCCAATAGATCGTGGCATCGGGGTCGCTGCCGCGCATGGACTTGATGAACGCACTGATGATGTCGTAGTGCATGTCGCCGTTTTTGTCATACGTAAAGCCGCGACGCGGGTTGGCAATCTTCACGTCATCCACGGTGATGGGATAGCGCTCCCCCGCCGCGGGCGCTGGCGTTCCCTCGGTATCAGGACGCGTGACGGCAATCTCGCTCGCAAGCTCGAGCGTCGTGAGCGCCGAGCGAGCGTCACCCGCTGCCAGCGTGCAGATGGTCTTGACCGTATCCTCATCGGCCGAGAACTTACCGTTCAAGCCCTGCGGCGCCTCAAGCGCACGTTCAATAAGCGTGGCGATATCCTCATCCTTCAGATGCTCAAGCTCCACGACGCGACCACGTGAGAGCAGTGCCGAGTTGACCTCGAAGTACGGGTTCTCCGTCGTAGCGCCAATCATAATGACGGTACGGTTCTCAACTGCATGCAGCAGGGCATCCTGCTGCGACTTAGAGAAGCGGTGAATCTCATCGATGAATAGAATGGTGCGGCGGTCGTACGTATTCAGGCGCGTCTTGGCCTCATCAATCACGCGACGCAGGTCCTTCACGGTACCCGTGACGGCGCTGACCTCGACAAACTCGCTCTTGGTATGGTTGGCGATAATGTGGGCCAGCGTCGTCTTGCCCGCACCGGCAGGCCCGTACAGAATCACGCTCGAAAGCACGTCGTGCTCGATCGCGGCACGCAGCCATGAACCCTTACCGACGGCCTTTTGCTGGCCCACGTACTCGTCGAGCGAATTGGGTCGCATGCGCACCGCGAGCGGCGCATTTTTAAAGGAACGCTCGCGCGTCGAGGCAGAAAAAAGGTCGTCCATAGCCATCCCGTGCATCAATCAAAAACGTTTTCCACTAACCAGTATACCGAAAGGATACGAACTACCGTTCGTTAATATAGGTACGATGCGGAAACTTTAGACCCGGGAACAGCTTGCTCGTCAGTTCGCAGAAATAACCGTCCGTCATGCTCGCAATGTAATCCACGACCGCCTGGTCCTTATCGTTCTGCCAGGCATAGGCGCGATCGTAGTAGGAAAGCTGCTGCTCGATGCGAGAAATGTGGTGTTTAAAGATATACGAGGACTCGTCACCTTCGTTTATATCCTGCAGGCAACGGTCGTAAAGCTTTTCGAAGGCTTCGCGCAGCTCCGCCTCGGAGTCGCCTTCGATACCGCCCTTGCTATAGATCTTCTCGTAGTTCTCGCGCTTGGCACGGCGGATCTCCTCAAACAGGTCCTCGCTCATCTCGATGCGCGGCTTACCATAGCTATGCTCAACGATATCGATGGAGGCATGCGTGAGGATCCAACTGTTGTAGGCACCGCCCCGGCCATCATCAAAAGCGTCGGGCGAAAGCAGGCCCGCCGCGATCGCATCCTGACGGTCACGACCGACGTAGGCAAGGATATCCGAGATGCGGACCACACAGCCTTCGAGCGTCATGGGACGCAGATGCCCAATTGCGCTATAGCCCGTGGCAATGCAATCCTCAACCGTCTGGTCAAACTGGTCAAAGGAGCTCATGTCCGAGAGCTCAAACACACGCTGCTCGTACTCGCCGTTATGGCATAGCACGCCGTCGAGCGTCTGGAGCGACACGTTGCGGCCGTATAGCGCGTCGAGCACGCGGACCGACTGCACGTTATGGAAAAAATAACGCCCCGTACGCTCATGAAAGATATCGTTGAGGAAGCGCTCGCCGGCATGGCCGAAAGGCGTGTGTCCCAAGTCGTGGCCCAGGCCAATCGCCTCGATCAGATCGCAATTGAGCCCCAGGGCGCGACCGATATCGCGCGCAATGCGCGAGACAAGCTGCACGTGCAAACCGCGGCGTGACAGATCGTCATTGCTACGGAAGCTAAAGACCTGCGTTTTACCTGCATAACGGGTGTACGCCGGAAGATGAAGTATCTTTTCGGTATCGCGCATAAACGCCGGACGCATAAGCGTGCCTTTGTCGGCGGCGCGATCAATACGACGAATAGCCTGATCGTCGTTGCAACGATACGGGTTGACATAGCCCGAAGCACGATCGGCGGCAATGCGCTCGACAAGTTCGGGCGACAACGCCGAGGGGATACGGTCCATGCGCGCCTTAATGACGGCCGTTTCTTGATTAGTTGCCATGGCATGCTCCTTAAGAAGGATGCGCAATCGGTTACAAAGTGCAGCCCACGACCTCGATTATGGCAAAAACAGGCACCAAAAACGGCAGCAATGGCAGGGAGCGTGATTTTGCGATGAGGCAAGCGACGGCAAGGGTCAGGAGCGCAACCGCAAACGCGACAACGCCGCCCAGGGGATCGAAGGTACAAAGGGCAAAGAGTGCCTTGACGTCCCCCATGCCAATGCCGGGGGCGTGGCGAAGGCGACGCCAGAGTGACTCAGTAAGCACAAGGACAAGGTAGACGATGACCGCAAGACCGGCGTGGTCAAGCGCTGTGTTCAAACCGAGGTCGAGCCAAACGCCCGCCAACGCCGCCACGGCACATGCGCCGGCAAGCCCATTGGGAAACCGTCGCTCTCGGGCATCAATTGCCACGCCGGCAAAGATGCAAATCCAAAACGGGATATAGACCATCGGACTCCTCCTCGAGCTGCATCGCAAAAGCAAAAACCACCACAAAGGTGCCTGTCCCCTTTGCGGTGGTTTTGGTGGTGGTTATTTGGCGCCTTGCATGACCTCGTCAAGGGTAACGTTGACGGCGTGCTGCGTCGGCACCCAGTCGACCTTCAGGAACAGCGCGGCCACCGTGATGGGGATATAGCTGAACATAAAGATCGGGAAGGTAAACAGGTTAGTCACCAGACGCCACTTTTGCGCGCAGTGAATGTGCTTATACTCAAAGATAGTCGTGAGCAGCGCCAGGATAAAGAAGGTCTGATACATCATGGCGAAGGTCATAATGAGCGAAGCGGCGCACGCCTGCATCTCGACTTCGGTAGCCAAGAAACCATGCGAAAGGCCACCCACAATCAAGAACGTCGCATTAGCGAGCATCGAGATCAGCGATAGCAGCATACCCGGGGCGATCGTCATGAACATGTCGTAGGCGGCAAAGCGATGATAGCGGAACGTCGACTTGACCAGATGCTTACCGTAGGTAAAGAACACCTGGTAAAAGCCCTTGGTCCAGCGCATACGCTGCTTCCAGGATGCCTTGAACGTCACGGGTTGCTCGTCAAAGAACTCCGCCGGCGCATAGCCAATGCGAATACCGTGAATAGCGCAGAACGTAGTGAACTGAATGTCCTCGGTCAGCGTGTGGAACTGCCAACCGTGCATGCCCTCGATAACGCTTGACGAGATAAGGTAACCCGAACCCGAAACAGCGCAGGACGTCTTGCAGATATTACGCGCGTTGTTGAGGAAGCGCGCCTCGCGTAGATACCACGTGGCATTAGCAGCCGAGATCCACGAGCTGCCGAAGTTCTTGGAATTGCGATAGCTCGTGACCACATGGAAGCCCTGGTCAAAGGCATCATTCATCTTGGAAACGTAATCGCGGGAGATAACGTTATCGGCATCGAAGATAAAGTAGCCCTCAAACGTGTCGGGATACTCGTTGAGAATGCGGTCGAAGCCAAAGTCCATGACCCAGCTCTTGCCCTTGCGGGCCAGGTCATTGCGCTCGTAAACAATGGCACCGGCCTCGCGCGCGAGCTGCGCCGTGTTGTCGGTGCAGGCATCGGCAACGACAAAGACCTCGATAAGCTCGGACGGATAGTCCTGGTCCTTGATGGAGCGTACGAGATTGGCAATTACGGCTTCCTCGTTATGCGCCGCGATAAAGAAGGCATAGCGATGGAGTTTTTTGGCCTTGGGAGGCGCGACCTCGCCACGAAGAGCGCCAATGACAAAGAAGACCACCTGGTACAGAAAGCAGACCGTGAGCAGCGTGACGACAATCTGGTTGAAGATCACGATGGGTGTGTTGGTTTGTAAAAAGGCGAGCATGCAGGCTCCCAGCAACGTGTAACGTAAACAATCGTATATCTTACCGCAGGCTTACCGAGTTCAAGAAACCACCTAATACTGGCTAGGCTTCGAGAAGACCGAGCTGCGGAACGATGTCGTCGCCGGCGACAGTGCGACCAAGCGAACGCGGGGCCAGATCGTCCAGAACCGCGGCAAGATCCCACGGCAGCTCATCACGGCACTCAATGCGCTTCCCCGTTACGGGATGATCGAACGCAACGCGCCAAGAATGCAGGAACTGCCTGGTCAGGCCCTGATCGGCACGCGCATCGCACTTGCCGTAGAGCGGATCGCCCACGCAGGCGTGGTTGATATGGCGCATATGCACGCGAATCTGATGTGTGCGGCCCGTAAACAGGTGGCACTCAACGAGCGTATAGCCGTCGTCAAAACGCGTGGAATCAAAGCGCTCGAGGACCTTAAAGGTCGTAATGGCCTGACGGGCAAAGGGGTCATCCGAAACCGCCATCTTGACGCGGTCGCGCGTAGAACGGGCGATACCGGTATTGATGGTGCCCTCGTCCATGGCGATGTGCCCGTGGACAAGCGTGATATAGCGGCGGTCGAGCGTGCGCGTGCGGATGAGATTCTGAAGCGCGCGCTGGGTGTCGTCATCTTTTGCCGCGAGCATAAGGCCCGAGGTATCGCGATCCAGGCGATGCACGATGCCGGGGCGGTCCTCACCCTGCACAGTACCAAGATGATCGATGCCGCAGTGGTAGACCAGAGCGTTCGCAAGGGTGCCGCTCTCGTGGCCATGGGCGGGATGGCACACCAGGCCCCGCTGCTTGGAGAGCACGATAAGGTAGTCGTCCTCGTAGCGGATATCGAGGGGAATGGCCTCGGGAATCACGTCGGTCGGGTCGTGCGGCTCGGGCAAGTCGACCGAGATGCGATCGCCGGCGCGTACGGCGTACTTTTTAGAGAGACAAGTCTCACCGTTGACGGCAACGGCGCCTCCCTCGATCAGATGCGCGCAGGCAGAGCGCGTGGGACAGCCATCGTTGGCGCCCAAATAGGCGTCAAGACGCTGACCAGCGGAATCGTCGGCAACAAGAATATGGATGTCGGCCATTAACGCTCATTCCTTTCGCGAATCTTGCGGGCACGCTCCCCACGCTGCTTGGCTTTGCGCTTAGCGCGGGCCTCATCACGGGCATTGAGCTCGGCAGTCGCATCAACCTCGCGGGCCGCGGGACTCAAGAACATGTAGCCGAAGAGGGCGAGCACAACGCCCACGGTAATGCCGATATCGGCCACGTTAAAGACAGGAAAGTCGATGAAGGTGGTGGCAATAAAATCGGTCACGAAGCCAAAGGCCAGACGGTCGATCGCGTTGCCAATGGCGCCGCCCGCGACCATAGCCATGCCCACAACCTCCAAGCGAGCAAGCTGGGGCGCGCGAAGCAAGTACACGGCAATGGCGACAATGACCGCAAGCGCCAGCAAAGCAAACGCAACGCCATGCCCCTCGCCCATGCTAAAGGCAGCACCGATATTGCGGACAAATAGAAAGTCGATCACACCGGGGATAACAGTCACATGCAAAGCGTCGCCCACGGCACGAACCGCAAGCTTGGTCAGCTGATCAAAAAGCAGCACAACCAGCACCACCCCACCAGCAACACCTAACCGCCAGCGCAAAGGCGGCGTCATATCCCCAGCACGACCCAAAGAAATCCCCTACCCTCAAGAACATCGAATTCCGTTTAACACAAGTAAACATCTTATATTGCCACAAGCAGAGCGCACGACATATCCACCAACGCAAGCGAAATAACCAGCATAAAACGAAAGCGACATTCCGAAAAACAGAATGCCGCTTGGACGTGACAAAAGTTGACGTTGGGGACGTTCTTGTTTGACAGTCGTTTAAGAACGTCCATTACAGTCGAAATTGTCAGCCCGGGACCGTCTCGGGCTACGATT
>CAJLTA010000027.1 GCA_905209455.1 uncultured Collinsella sp. | reverse complement strand
ATCGTTGGGGCCAGGCCCGATTTTGCCTCTTGACAATGTCCTGCTCATATTGAAAAGGAGGAGTATCCACCCACAGTTGCTACACAGCTCCAAGCGCTTCGCGGTAGCACGAGTCAGCAAGGAGAAAGGGCAAATACCCCTCCTTGTCACTGACTTGAGTGTCTTCAGTTGTGAAGCGCGAGCATTAAAAAATGCTAGAGCTGTGTAGCAGGTACAACTCTAGCATGCTGATAAGCTATTTAATCTACTGACCTGTTGAACGGTCGAAAAAGTAGGCTGTTGTGAAAAGCGGAACCATCTGGCCTGTCGTGCCTGAGCCTCTAATGAGTAGTAAAAAGGTAGTAGACCAGATGATTTGAATGGTTAATACGCCTGATAATCAGCGGTTACCTCGTCGAGCGACAGATGTTTCCATAGCAGATAAAAAGAATGCGTTGCATGAGCGGCTTCCTTTCTAGGCGGTCGCGCAGGGCTTACAGACTGCTCTTGAGGCAGTTTGCTCCAATAAAGCCCGCTGCGTACAAGGGGAGGTGGCGCAGCTCGCGCCCGTCATCGGTTTCGCTGCGGGAAAAATTGTTCTCGGACAAAATGTAGGCATATGGCGATCGGGCTTTGTCCATAAACGACCCGAGGGTTCTCGCGCGCACGTTACGTGCGGACTTTACTTCGACGGGCACAATTTCCATACGGTCGGTCTGAAGTAAAAAATCGAGCTCGCCGGTCGTCTTCCAAGACGACGGCGGCACCCAGTAATACGTCTGCAAGCCATTGCCCGAAAATGCTTGCATGACCGAGTTTTCCGCCAGGGCGCCTCGGAAGTCGGAAGATAGCGCTATGGCGGAATCCTCTTTGAGGTCGAGCCAGAGCCGCGGGTTGATGCCGAGTTTGTAGAACATGAGGCCGGTATCGAGAAGATAGACCTTAAAGAAACTTCCATCTTCGTCGTCGAAGGGAACGAGGGGAGGCTCGATGCCTTCGGTCAGGTTGTTGACCGATATGATGCCGGCGCCTTCGAGCCAGTCGAGCGGCTCGATAAGCTTGGCGCGACGGCCTCCGCGTTCGACCTCGGAGTACTTGAATTTTTTTGTGGACGATCTCAGCAGCTGGGACGGAATGGAGCGCCAGACCTTGCGCGCCGCCACGCCGCTGATCCCGTTTTCGGGGTCGGTCATATCGGCGGTATAGGTCTCGTCGATTTCGCGCTGCTCGACGCGCGCATCCTCGATGGATAACGTCTTGCGATATGCGTTGACGGCGGCGGGCATGCCGCCCACGATCTGGTATCGATGAAACAGGCTGAGCGCGGCTTGGTGCGCGGCGTAGGTCTCGAGCGTGCCGGCGTGGGTACGAATGGCATTGGCCATCTGCTCCTCGTCGAGCGCCCAGAGAAACTCCTCGAACGACATAGGATGCATGGTCTCTTGACGAACGCCGCTGGGAAAAGGCAACTTGCGCTTGCGCGTGGCGACGCCGAGCTGACTGCCGGTCGCGCATATGCGCCAGCCCGAACCCGAAAAAAAGCGAAGCGAGTTGAGCGCCCGTTCGCAGAGCTGCACCTCGTCAAACAGGATGAAGGCGGTTTCTTTGCGAATGGGGGTGCGTTTATAGTCTGAGATTCGCGCCACGATGGCGTCAACGTCGTCGGTGGGACAGTCGAACAGCGGAGCGATCAGCTCAAGATCGGTCTGAAAGTCGAGTTTGACAAACGCATCGCCGGCGATTCGTCTGCCGATTTCCTCGGCAACGTACGTTTTGCCTACGCGTCGCGCACCACGGATGAGGAGGGGGCGCGACGCGTCCTTTGTCGCCCATGATTCGATAACGGATTCGATTGATCTGCGCATGGGGCCGCCTTTCCAATTTCGTGTACTTCAGATACATAGTTTAGTACGATCTCATGTACTTGGAATACACGAAATAGTAGAAAAGTGTGTATCTGAAGTACACGAAATTGCACTGCTGGAGCTTGCAGGCGGATAAACACTACTCGTATGGGACGGTTTTCACCGGTTGCTCGCCACCTTGGGCTATGTTCGCCCCTATGCCTGCATCCGGGGCTGTGCTGATTGACGACGGCGCTCCCAGCGAGCCAACTTAATCGTCACCAGCGTGAGCGCCCAGGCCACAAGCGAGAACACGGCACCGACCGCGCCAACGTAGGCAATGCCAGCTCCGCTTACCACGGCGCCGCCCACCGCGGTGCCAAACGAAATGCCGACATTAAACGCCATGGGTTCTACCGAGCTCGCGAGCACCATCGACTTGGGGTGGCGGCTGCGTGCCACGTCCATAAAGTGCGTGATGCACGACACCGAGAACAGGTACATGAGCATCGCCAGGCTAAAGACAAAGACAAGTGCGAGCGGCATGGCAGCGCCTACGGCAAACAGCCCAAACAATGCCGCCGCCTGCAGCACAAACGTCACAAGCAGCGCCTTCATGCCAAAGCGCGCATCGATCCATCCGCCCAGGATGTTCGAGACCAGGCAGAACACGCCGTAGGCCATAAGCGTGGTACTGGCTTCGACCGTGCCCATGCCCAGCACCTGCTCAAGATAAGGCGTCACGTAGCCGTAGAACACATAGACCGACCCCACGCCAAACAAGAAGATGAGCATGCCAGTGATGATGCTCGGCTCGCGCAGCAGACCCGCCTGCTCGCGAAAGGTGGCAGGCTCGTCGGTTTGCCCGGCGCGCGGCATAAACGCCACGAGCGCTCCGCAGATCAAAACGGCAAAGGCCAGCGTGCCGTACATGGCCACGTGCCAATCGAGCGTGTCGGCCACAAATTTGCCAATCGAGGTCACAAAGACCATCGCCACGGAAAACGCACCGTACACTACCGAGATGGCAAGCGAAGTTTGCTGCGGGGACAGAAGCTCAGGGATGTACGTCACGCCTACGGCGAGCAGTGCGCCCGAGACGGAGCCCAGGACAATGCGCGAGATAAAGAGCACCTGGAAGTTGGGCGCCAACGCCATGACCAGGTTGCCGAGCACAAAGACGATGCTGTAGCACACGAGCAGCTGGTAGCGGCGAAAACGCCCCGTGCTGAGCGCGAGCACCGGCGTCGCGATAGCGTAGACCAGTGCGAACACGCTAATAAGTTGGCCTGCGGTGGCAAGCGATACGCCGAGTTCCGTTGCCAAGTCACTTTCGATGCCGATGACCACGAACTCGGAACAGCCGAGCGAGAATCCCAACAGCACGAGCAGCGCCAGGCAGAGCTTGGTGCGCGCAGGGGAGAGCGCGGCGGCGGTTGACTTACTTTTAGGCGTGGTTGCGGCGGTCAAGGTTGTCACTCCAATGTCGCATGAATAAGCGGGATTCAATCCCTGCAACTCTAGCAGAATGTGACAAAGGGGCAGTCCCTTTGTCACATTGCGCTGCCGGCCAGTCGCCCAAACCATCACAACATTCGATGAAAATCTCGAAAACGAGGAAAAGCGTCGAATGTTGTGACGGTTTTCGTGTCCGGCGCGGGTGAGCTTCGGTGTCGTCTGGGGGTATAAGACTAGCGAGTGTTTATTTGCGAGGCCTAAGGGGCGCCCCGTATGGATATCGATAACTTTGAATGGTGGTATAGCGAGGGTGAGGCTCCGGACGAGGGGTGGGACGAGCCCGCGCCGCGTGACGTGTCGAGCGACGAGGACGAGACCGGCAACGACGTCGCCGCCGATTCGGACGCCGCCCTCGACCCCGTCGAGCCCCTGACCTTCGAACAAGCTTGGGCCCAGGCCGAGGCAGACGAGGCCAAGGCCGACGCTACGGCCACGCTCGGCGAGCCAGCCGACATGTCCATCTCGCCGGCAAAGACCCCACAGCCGCGTCACACCATCGATCCCGACAGCACGGCATCCTTCAGCATTCTCGACGTGCCCTCGCAGGGCGCTCAGGCGCCCGCACCCACACGTCGCCCCAATCTGTCTCGCGAGGAAGATGCAGGACGTCGCTCGCCGCTCGGCCCCATCCTTATTGCCTTCATGGCCGGCGTTATCGCATGCTCGGTAATTGGAAACGTCTGGAGCCATGTCGAACAACAGCGAAAAGACGCCGCCAAGGTCGAGATGTCTGTCGAGCAATCGCTCGGCCGCACGCGCTCGGTGCATGTGTCGGTCGAGGTCAAGGACGGCGCGACGTGGGACACCGCGCGCGGCGACAGTCAAATGCTCATCCACATCGTGGGGCGCACGCTCAAAGGGCAGACGATTGACGAGTATCAATACGTCAATTCCGCTGGTGACGGCATCGAACTTAAGCCCGGCGACTACGAGCTCACCGTCGATGAACCGCCCGTCGCCACCGACGGCACGCGCTTCCGTGCCTCAAAGCGCATGGTCCCCGTGAACTTTAACTCACAGGCGCCCGACACGGTCGATACCACACCGCAGGGCGGGTTCGACCTTTACGTGGATACCCAGTAGGCGCTCGCCGCTCATTCCGCTATGGCTACTCAATAATCGCCTGCCGTCCCGTCCCGCCGCCAAGAGTGGGACAATAGCCCTCGACACTATTGTTTACTTTTGGAGGAAGTAGCATGTCTACCGTCACTACCATCAAGCGCGGCGGCCTCACCGCGGCCATCGATTCCATGGGCGCCCAGCTCACGAGCCTTGCTCTCAACGGCAACGAGTATCTGTGGCAGGGCGACCCCGCCTTTTGGGGTAAGCACGCGCCCATTCTGTTCCCCATCGTGGGCTCACTGCGCAACAACACGGCAACGTCTGCGGCTGGCACCTGCGAGATGCCGCGCCACGGCCTCGCGCGCATCGTCGAGCACAAGCTAGTCGAGGTTTCGGAGGACGGCTCCTCGGTAACGTACGAGATCACCGATACGCCCGAGTCGCTCAAGGCCTTTCCGTTCCACTTTAAGCTCAACATGACCTATGCCCTGACTGGTGACGCCACGCTTACCCAGACCTTTGCCGTCACCAATACCGGCGACGTGGACCTGCCGTTCTCGGTGGGCGGCCACCCCGCGTTTAACGTACCGGCTCCCGGTGCCGAGGACGAGGCATTCGAGGATTACGAGCTGGCGTTTACCGAGGCTTGGACTAACGAGGCTCCCATCATCACGCCCGACGGTCTTATGACGTTCGAGGGCAGCTACAAGGCTCCCAATAACTCGGACGTGCTGCCCATCACGCATCGCAGCTTCGATAACGATGCCATCATGTTCACCGATACCCCGGGCTCCACGCTTACGCTGCGCGGTCGCAAGTCGGGCCACGGCGTCAAGATCGACTTTGAGGGCTTTAAGTACATTGGCGTGTGGTCTGCCGCCAACGACGCTCCGTTTGTGGCGCTCGAGCCCTGGACCGGTCACACCACCATGGACACCGAGGACGATGTCTTTGAGCACAAGGCCAACACCATCACCCTGGCCCCCGGCGCTACCGATAAACGCAGCTTTAGCGTCACCTTGCTCTAGAGGTTCCGCCGCTCGGTCGATGCCGCGCGCCGTCCAGAGCGATAATTTGTCATTCATAAGGCAAGGCATAGACCTTCTGGTCATGCCTTGCCTTTTTCATGCCACTTGTTCGCTCTGGACGTCGCTCGCCGGCATTGCCAAAACATCGACGTCCCCAATGACTACCGTGTGTCTATTAATTTTTCGAGCTTGTGCTGCGCCGCTGGTCGCTGGCGTATATCCTGTTAAGTCGTCAGCATACGATTCAACAGGGAAGGCAGATTATGCATTCTCCCCATCAATGCGGCGCGCATACCCAGCCGATATGCAGCCGTCGCATCTTTTTGGGTAGCGCTCTCGCTGCGAGCGCTTCTGTCGTCGCCGGCGCACTTGCCGGTTGCCAGCGCCCCTCCACGCTGGAAGTAGTTCAGCCCACGACGGGCGGCGGTCGCGACGACCTGTCCGATTCCGTGATCGGCAAGGACAAGATCCGCATTGGCATGGAGGCGGCCTACGCCCCGTACAACTGGCAGGTCTCCGAAGCCAGCGAGTACACCATCCCCATCGACAACGTGCAGGGCGCCTATGCCGATGGTTACGACGTGCAAATCGCCAAGATCGTCTGCAAGGCCCTCGGTGGCGAGCCCGTTGCCGTCAAGCAGAGCTTCTCGGGCCTTATCGATTCGCTCAACAACGGCCAGATCGACCTCATCATTGCCGGCATGAGCGCTACGCCCGAGCGCGAGGAGTCCGTCGGCTTTTCCGACCCGTACTTCATTGGCTACTTTGGCCTGTTCGTAAAAGAGGGCTCGCCCTACCAAAACGCCACCAAGCTCAGCGACTTTAGTGGCGCCACGGTGCTCGGCCAAAAGGACACCATGCTCGATACCGTCATCGACGAAATCCCGGGCGTTGTGCACAAAAACCCGGTCGATTCGGTCCCCACGGTGTTCTCGAACCTGCTGCAGGGCACGTGCGACGCCGTGACCTACAACACCGAGAACGAGAAGGGCTATATGGCCCAAAACCCGGGTATCGTGCCGATTCAATTTGCCGAGGGCGAGGGCTTTAAGCAGGAGGTCACGGCAAACGTCGGCTGCCGCAAGGGCTCGGACAAGCTGCTTAAGCTCATCGACAAGACGCTCAAGGGCATTAGCCAAGAGGAGCGCGACCAAATGTGGGACGCGTGCCTCGACCGTCAGCCGGCATAGGGAGGCAGCGTGAAAGTCATTAATCGTCTGGCCTCCTTTATCAAGGCCGACCACCGTTATGTATACCTGGGCACGAGCGTTATCGCGGCGCTCGGCCTGGCGTTTAGCCAACGCAACCCCACGCCGCTGAGCTTCTTGGCCCCCACCGGTATCTTCCAAGATTGTCTTTGGGCGATCCTGTGGGCGTGGCTCGTCGTGTCGGCGGCGGCGCTGGTCACCAAGCTTATGCACTGGAGCGACTATCGCGAAAAGTCGCTGTTCGCATCTGAGCGTTTCCGTCGTGGAGCACGTTTAGGCAGCTACGTCGTGGTCGCCATCGCGGCAGTTTTCTTTATCGACCGCTGCGTCATGTCGTTTATCGACCTGGTGCAGGTGAGCATTGTCTCGGATTCCAACCCCAGCGACTTTTTGTCGAGCCTGGTCTACATGACCTACAAGAGCGGCGACTTCTTCATTCGCGGTATCGAGATCACCATCGCGCTTGCCACCTTCGGCACCGTCATCGCATTCTTCCTGGCACTGCTCTTTGTGTTCCTGCGTATTCAGACGTTCGACCGCGTGGATAACGACCTGGTGCGCTTCTTTAAGAGTATCGGCCGCGGCTTTGCGACCGTCTACTCCACCATCGTGCGCGGCACGCCCATGATGGTCCAGGGTCTGCTCATCTATTACGCGGGCTTCACCGTTTTGCGCGGCATGGGCTTCGAGACCGCTCAGGCCAACCAGATCTGGAGCACCTTCACCGCCGGCCTCGTCACCATCTCGCTCAACTCCACCGCCTACATGATGGAAGTCCTGCGCGGCGGCATCGAGTCCATCGATCCCGGCCAGGCCGAGGCAGCACGCTCGCTGGGCCTGTCGCAGTGGCAAGCTATGCGCAAAGTCGTGTTCCCCCAGGGCATTAAAAACGCGATCCCGGCGCTCACCAACGAGCTCATCATCAACATCAAGGACTCGTCGGTGCTCTCGGTTATCGGCGTGTTCGACCTCATGTACGCCACCACCACCGTCGCCGGCGTGTACTATCGCCAGATGGAAGTCTACTGCGTGGCGCTCGTGGTCTACCTGATCCTGACGCTCGTGGCGAGCCGCCTGCTCGAGGCCTTTGGCAAAAAGCTCGGTGCCGAGGCTCCGGCCACGCTGCCCAGCTCCAACTAGGCGCAAGACGAGGAGATTCATCATGGCAGATACCGTTACTACCGGCGCTGCGGCCGCGCAAACCAAAGAGCCGCTCATCCGCGTTGAGGGCCTGCGCAAGAGCTTTGGCTCGCTCGAGGTGCTCAAGGGCATCGACCTGGCCGTTAGCCCCGGCGAGGTCGTCACCATCATCGGCGCCTCGGGCTCGGGCAAGTCGACCTTCCTGCGCTGCCTCAACCTGCTCGAGACCCCGGACGCAGGCCACATCTGGTTCCACGGCCAGGACCTCACGGCCGAGCGCTGCAATATCAACAAGCTGCGCGAGGACATCGGCATGGTGTTCCAGGGCTTTAACCTGTTCAACAACATGGATGTGCTCGACAACTGCACGCTCGCGCCCGTCACGCTCAAAAAGATGAGCAAGGCCGAGGCTGAAAAAATTGCGATGGAGCATCTGACGAGTGTGGGACTCGAAAAATTCGCGCACGCCGCCGTGGGTCGCCTGTCCGGTGGTCAAAAGCAGCGCGTGGCCATCGCTCGTGCTCTATGCATGAACCCGCAGATCATGCTGTTCGACGAGCCGACCTCCGCACTCGACCCCGAGATCGTGGGCGAGGTGCTCGAGGTCATGCGCAAGCTCGCTGCCGACGGCATGACCATGGTCGTCGTCACGCACGAGATGGCCTTTGCCCGCACGGTGTCCGACCGCGTGGTCTTCATGGACAAGGGCGTGGTGCTCGAGGATGCCGCGCCGGCCGAGCTCTTTGGCAACCCCAAACACCAGCGTACCCGCGAGTTCCTCTCGCGTTATCTCGAGGACAAATAACCGACCGCAAACGCGTACGTGGCAGGGCCGCTCCGGTGGGGCGGCCCTCGTCATCACAATCGAAAGGATGTCATGGCCGAGGTTTGGCGCTTCTTTGCGCATGAGGATGATTTTGCCGATTTGGACAAGGCCGGCGCATGCGAGCGCCTGGGCCGTGTGCTGTCGTTTCCGACCATTTCGAGTATGGATGCCGAGGCGGTGGACTGGCAGGCGTTTGCCGACCTGCGCGCCTATATGCAGCAGGCCTGGCCGCGCGTGTTTGCGGCGGGCGAGGTCGAGCTCATCGACCATTCGTTGCTCGTGACGCTTGCCGGCATCGACCCCGCCCTCAAGCCGGTCATGCTCATGGGCCACATGGACGTGGTTCCCGTGGTGCCGGGCACCGAGACAGACTGGACGCACAATCCCTTTAGCGGGCACGTGGACGACACCTATATTTGGGGTCGCGGCGCCATCGATATGAAAGACCAGGTCGCAGGCATCCTGGAGGCCGTTGAGTATGCGCTGGCGCACGGCTGGCAACACGAACGAACCCTGCTGCTGGCCTTTGGCCAGGATGAGGAGACCACGCAGTGCGGCGCGGGTGCCATTGGCCGCGTGCTCGAGGAGCGCGGCGTTGAGCTTGAGTACCTGATTGACGAGGGCGACTATCGTATCGTTGAGGCTGCCGAGTACGGCGCAGGCGAGGGTTGGCTTATGCATGCCGATCTTGCCGAGAAGGGCTATGCCGATATCGTGCTCAGGACGAAGAGCGAGGGCGGGCATTCTTCCAACCCTTACGGTGGCACGTCGCTCGAAGTGCTCAGCCGCGCTATTGCCGCGATTTGCGATATCGAGTGGCCGGCGCGTGTGACCGATCTGCTTGCCGCGCAGCTCGTCGAGCTGGGGCTTTATACCGCAGACGAGATTGCTGCCAGCAAGGATGCCATCGTGCGCGACTGCCTTGCCAGCAAAAAGCTGTACCCGCTTGTGACCACCACCTGTGCGCCCACGCAAATCGAGGGCGGCAGTACCGGTGCCAACGTAATGCCGCAAGATATGTGGGTCAATATCAACTTCCGCATGCTCGAGGGCACGAGCGTGGCCGATGTCGTGGCCTGCTGCCGCGAGGCCGTTGCCACCGCTGGGCTCGCCGGCCGAGTCGAGGTCGAGCTGGGCCCCGGCAGCTCCGAGCCCTCGCCGTCCCCGCGCGTGGGCGGTCCGGGGCTCGAGGCCGTCCGCGCCATCGCCGCCCGCTATTTCCGTGACCCTTTGGGGACGGAGGAAAACGGAGCATTCGAGCCAGTGGCAATTGTGCCCTCGACCGTGATCGGTGCGACCGACGCTGCCAACTACCAGCACATTTGCCCCGAGTGCATTCGCTTCTCGGCCTTTGTGGTAGACGATGACGAGTGCGAGCGCGGTGTCCACGGCACCAACGAGCGCATTACCCGCCGTGCCTACCTCCAGGGCGTTCGCTTTTTCATCGCTCTACTCCAAACGCTCTAGCCAAAAAGCAAGCCCTTGGTGCAATGGGGTCAGGTTTGTTTGCACCAATCATTCCGTGCGGGTTATATGCAGGTTTGCCTGCGCACGCTATCATGTATGGGTTAGACCGCAACTATGTACCCCATACGCGAAGGGATGCGCATGTATCTGAAGATCGACATGTTCTAGCTGGGCTTACCCCCGCAGTGGCGCCATACGCCCCATCAATTCTGCCGATTTTCACCTTCACGCATATAAAGGAGTCCTGCCATGCGCGACAAGCTCGAAAAGATCATCAAGGCCTACGAGGAGCTCGAGAAGAAGCTTTCCGACCCGGCCGTCGCCTCCGACATCAAGGAGTTCACGCGTCTCAACAAGGAGTACGCGCACCAGTCCGACCTCATCGCCGCCTCGCGCGAGTACATCGGCGCGCTCGACGACATCGAGGCTGCCAAGGAAATGCTCCACGATACTACCGATGCCGATGAGAAGGAGATGCTCCAGATGGACATCTCCGAAAACGAGGCCAAGCTTCCCCAGCTCGAGGAAGATATCAAGTACATGCTCATCCCGAGCGACCCCAACGACGACAAGAACACCATCGTCGAGATCCGCTCCGCCGCCGGTGGCGACGAGGCGGCCATCTTCGCCGGCGACCTGTACAAGATGTACCAGCGTTTCTGCGAGTCGCGTGGCTGGAAGACCACCGTACTCGATTCCAGCCCCAGCGAGGCCGGCGGCTTTAAGTCCATCGAGTTCAAGGTCGAGGGCGACCGCGTCTACTCCGTCATGAAGTTCGAGTCCGGCGTGCACCGTGTCCAGCGCGTTCCCAAGACCGAGTCTCAGGGCCGCATCCAGACCTCCACGGCAACCGTTGCCGTGCTTCCCGAGGCCGAGGAGATCGACGTTCAGATCAACCAGTCCGACCTACGCATCGACACCTACTGCGCCTCCGGCCCTGGCGGTCAGTGCGTTAACACCACCTACTCCGCCGTGCGTATCACCCACCTGCCCACCAACACCGTGGTGCAGTCGCAGGAGCAGCGCTCCCAGATTCAGAACCGCGAGGTCTGCATGCAGATGCTGCGCGCCCGTCTGTACGAGATGGAGCTCGAGAAGCAGCAGGCGGAGCTCGGCGCCGAGCGCCAGAGCCAGATCGGCCACGGCAACCGTTCCGAGAAGATCCGCACCTACAACCAGCCGCAGGACCGCGTGACCGACCATCGCATCGGTTTCAACTCCACCTACAACGGCGTCCTTTTGGGCGACCAGCTCGGCACCGTGATCGAGGCGCTCGCCGCCGCCGAGCGTGCCGAGAAGCTGGCACAGGCTGTGTAGTAGGTTCCGCCGTTCTACCGAACGGCGGACCAGCCGACGCTGCGCGCCGCCCAGGGCGACAATTTGTCATTCAAAAGGCAAGGCATGACCAGAAGGTCTATGCCTTGCCTTTTTCATGCCAACTTGTTCGCCCTGGACGTCGCTCGCTGTCCGTCCTCTGTCTGTGGCGTTGCCTTGCTCCGGATGCGGTATGCTCAACCTGCGGCGCCTTAGAGGTAGTCATTGGGGACGTTCTTAAATGACTAGGTTGGGTAAATTACTTTTCGAATTTATTTAATATGCTTTGTTAGAAATTAAGCTGCCTGCCTGCTCAAAGTAATTAACAGCCTTCATCTGCTATTGAAAATATCGCTCGAAAAATCGTCCAAGAAGTCGCGGGGTGATTTTTGACGCGTCGTGCGTCAAGCGATGTGGCAAGCGTTTGGTTAGATGTTGGTCAGGTTAGGGGCAACCTTGCCAAAAGCTTGACGGATGCAGATATGGACGTCGACAAATGAGCACTTTGGACGGGGCCAAACCAAAAATCTGGGCTGATTCTCGATAATCGCCTTCAATCGTCCCTTGCCAAGCGCTGGCCTCGCGTACAATCTGCTCCGACATTCGCGCGCCGCCCGGCGCTTAAGAGGGGAGGACCCCATGGCAAACGAGATCTGGACCATCAAGCGTTGTCTCGAGTGGACCAAGGAGTACCTGGCCGAGCGCGGCGAGGAGCACCCCCGTCTTTCTGCCGAGTGGCTGCTGTGCGCCGCCACGGGCCTGGCACGCATCGACTTATATATGCGCATGGACGAGACGCTTAACGCGGCCCAGCTCGAGACCATGCATGCGGCCGTCGTTCGCCGCGCCAAGGGCGAGCCGCTGCAGTACATCACCGGCAGCACGCAGTTTCGCATGATCGACGTCGCATGCGCCCCCGGTGTGCTCATTCCGCGCCCTGAGACCGAGATGCTCGTCGAGGAAGTCCTCAATTATCTGGATGCCGAGGTGCTGAGCCCCGAGGCTGCTGCCCGTCAGCGCGTTGAGCTGCCCTGGAACGACGAGGTCGAGCAGGCGCGCAAGGTCGAAGCCGCATCGGCCGACGAGCGAGCGACGGCCGAGCGCCGTGCCGCTAACCTCACGGCTGCCGATGAGGCGGCGCTAGGCAGCGACGTACTGGGCAGCCGTGCCTATGCCGAGGAACTGGCCGACCGCGAGGCCGAGGAAGCCGCCACGCAGGCAGCAGAAGCCGAAGCCGCGGAAGCCGCCGAGCCCGAGCTTGACGAATACGGCATTGCCATCGAAGGTGCCGACCAGGAGGCTGCCCTAGTGCGGGATGCCGCTGCGCCTGCCCCAGCCGAGCCCCGCACTGCCCGCGTTCTCGAGGTCGGCTGCGGCACGGGCTGTATCTCGCTCTCCCTTGCCTGGGAGCGCCGCGGCCACGTTACCTGCACCGCCACCGATATCGAGCCGCGCGCCATCGAGCTGGCCACCAAAAACCGCGATGCGCTCGGGCTTACGTCCGATGAGGTCGCCTTCAGCCTCACGAACCTGGTGAGCTCCATCCCCCGCGAGGAGTGGGGCACCTTTGACGTGCTCGTCTCCAACCCGCCTTACATTCCGACCGACGTCATGCGCTCGCTGCCGCACGAGGTCAAGGACTTTGAGCCCGATTTGGCGCTCGAGGGCGGTGCCGATGGCCTCGATATCTTCCGCCGCTTGCTCAATGCGGCGCCCTATATGCTGCGCGCCGGCGGCCTGTTTGCCTGCGAGCTCTACGAGGGCGCCCTCGATGTCGCCGCCGAGCTCTGCCGCCAGGCGGGTCTCTCGGACGTGCGCATCGTCCGTGACCTCACCGATCGTCCCCGCATCGTCCGAGCCATCGTCACCGAGCCCAAGCAGCGTATTTAAGCTGAACTAATATACATTTGCTCAAGTTTGCTCTTGCAATATACCGTAAAACTTCTATTATAGAAGGAGAAAGGTATGTCAAATCAGCTGCATCGGTACCGTATCGTGCTTGATTACATTGAACCTTGGCTTGATGAGCAGGATGAAGCTACGCTGAAGCAGATTTATGCAGACCTTTTGGTGCTCGAGAAGGAAGGTCCCAGCCTTGGTCGTCCACTGGTTGACCGTGTCAAGGGCTCGAAGCTTCATCATTTAAAGGAGCTGAGAGTGACTTCATGTGGTGGGCAGGTGATCCGCATCCTCTTCGCCTTTGACCCCAAGCGCCAGGCGGTATTGCTATTGGCGGGTGATAAGTCGCGAGCGGGATCGTCAAGGGCAAAATGGAACGGCTGGTATGCGATCAACATTCCAAAGGCCGAGCAAATATACCGTCGCCACGTAAGGAGGCTCGATCGAGATGGAACTGCATGAGTATATGGAATCTCGCGGGATAACACGCGACTCCATTACCGCCGAGCAGGAGAGGACTCGCGATCGTATCGAAGCCTATAAGCTTGCTCAGATTCGCAGGCTAAAAGATCTAACACAGGCGTCGGTCGCCCAATCGATGGGCGTTTCTCAAAAACGCGTATCCGAGCTCGAGCGTGGGGAATTGGGTTCGATGAGGCTTGACACGCTGAGCAGGTACGCAGAGAGCCTCGGCGGAAAACTGGTTGCAAGCATCGAGTTTCCCGATCGTACCGTTACGCTTGCGCGCTAAAAATCTTCAATTAACCCCCTCACTTTCACCGACTACTAGAGCCGCTCACCAAACCAACATGCGCTCTGGGCAAATAGGTTGAACGTTTCGTGCGAGAATGCCCCACAGTAAACAAACTTGCACCAGAGCGTAAGGGGCTGGCATACACATGCAGACGGTCTATCGGGTATACGAGGGAGCGCGCGAGCCGCATCGGCTTGCAGTCGAGCGCACGGCCGAGCTACTCGGTCGCGGCGGCCTGGCGCTTATTCCAACCGAGACGGTCTACGGTGTCGCCGTGGCGGTCAACGCCTTCTCGGATGCCGTTCCACAAGATACAAGTGAACCTCTGCCGTGGCCGCGCGATCCGCAGGCCACCGTCAACGGCGCCGCGGTCCCCGCACTCGGCACCGGCTATCGTCGTATCTTTACCCTCAAGCAGCGCGAGCTCACCCAAACGGTTGCCTGGCTGGTCGATGATGCCGAGGCACTCGACCGCTATGGCGTGGATATCCCTAACGAGGCCCGCGTGCTCGCCCGACGATGCTGGCCGGGCGCCCTGACTATCGTGGTTAAGGCGGCCCCCTGCGTGCCGACCTTTATGCGCGCCGCCGACGACACGGTGGCACTTCGCGCTTCGGCCTCGCCCGTGGTGCAGGCGCTCATCCGCGCCTGCGGCAGCCCTCTTGCCTGCACCAGCGCCAACACGCATGGCGCGCCCGCGCCGGCAAGTTTTGTCACGGTGGAGGAGCGCATCCTGGAGGGGGTCGATGTGGCCGTCGACGCCGGTGAGACCCCGTGTCGCGACGCCTCAACCATCGTGTCGTTTCAGCACGGCGAGCTCCAGATCCTGCGCCAAGGCGCGCTTCCCGCATCAGAGATCGAACGGGTCCTGTCCGACCCGATGCAATAGAAAGGTGTAAGCGATGTCGTTGAATCTAGGCAGCCTGGGCATGGAAGACGCCTCGTTTAGCTTTGGCGGTTCCTACATCATGGCGCTCGACTGCGGCACTACCTCGGTACTCGCGACCATCGTCGACGAGTACGGCTGCATCGTCGCCCAGGCGCGCCGTAGCGTCAAAACCAGCTTCCCGCGTCCCGGCTGGGTGGAGCAGGATCCCACGGAGGTGCTTGCCAGCCAGATCGGCGTGATGATGGAGGTCCAGTTTAAGAGCGGCATCCATTCTGACCGCATTGCCGCCATCGGTATCTCCAACCAGCGCGAGACCACGGTGGTGTGGGACCGCATAAGCGGCCAACCCATCTATAACGCCATCGTGTGGCAATGCCGTCGCACCGCACCTCTGATCGACGAGCTGGTCGAGCAGGGCGCAGAAGAGCTGGTGCGCTCCCGCACGGGGCTTACGCTCGACCCGTATTTCTCGGCCTCCAAGGTGCAGTGGATTCTCGATAACGTCGACGGTGCGCGTGAGAGCGCGGCGGCGGGCGACCTCATGTTCGGCACCATCGACACCTGGCTCATCTACAACCTCACCGGCGGTCAGGTCTTTGCCACCGACTACACCAATGCCAGCCGCACCGCGCTCTTTAATATCCATGCGCTCGATTGGGACGACGATCTGCTGGCGCTTTTCGACGTCCCGCGCTCCATGATGCCCGAGGTTCGTTGGAGCTCGGGCGACTACGGCCGCGTCGCGAGCGACATCATGACCAACATGCCACCCATCATGGGCGTGGCGGGCGACCAGCAGGCGTCGCTGTTCGGCCACTGCTGTTTCCGTCCCGGCCAGACCAAAAACACCTATGGCACGGGCTGCTTTATGCTCATGAACACCGGCGACGAGATCGTCGAATCCAAGAATGGCCTGGTCTCCACCATCGGTATCGCTGCGGACGGCAAAGTCAGCTATGCGCTCGAGGGCTCTATTTTTGCCGCCGGCTCAACGATGAACTGGCTGCGCAACAACATGGGCATCATCTCGAGCGTGAGCGAGTCTGCGCAACTTGCCGCTTCGATCAACGACAACGAGGGCTGCTACTTCGTCCCCGCCTTCGCTGGCCTGGGCGCCCCCTGGTGGGACCCGCGTGCTCGCGGTATCGTGTGCGGCCTGACCGGTGCCTCGAGTCGCGCGACCATTGTGCGTGCGGCCTGCGAGTCCATGGCCTACCAGAGTTATGACGTGCTGCGCGCCATGGAGCAGGACGTGGGACTTTCGATTGAGCGCCTGTCCGTCGATGGCGGTGCCTCGCGCAACGAGTTCATCATGCAATTTCAGGCCGATCTGCTGGATATCCCCGTGCTGCAGTGCGAGACGGTGGAGACCACGGCGATCGGCGCCGCGTACTTGGCGGGCCTTGCCGTCGGCTATTGGGAGGACCTGGAGGAGCTGGAGCAAAACGCTCAGATCGTTAAGACCTTCCTTCCCCATATGTCCGCCGAGCGCCGCGAGCAAAACCTGGCGGGCTGGCATGATGCCGTCAAACGCTCGCTCAACACCGTACAGTAGGGCTGCGACGAGCTGCTCGATACAACAAACCGTTAAACTTATGCACGGCGCGCGGCAACAACATCGCCATGCGCCTTGTCAGCAAGGTCATTTTCCGGCCGCAACGAAAGGGGCAATCAACCCATGACCGTCACCTACGATACGTCCCGTGTGACCCTTGTCGATCACCCGCTCGTCCAGCACAAGCTGTCGATCCTGCGCGACAAGGAGACCGGCACCAACCAGTTCCGCCAGCTCGTGCGCGAGCTCGCACTTTTTGACGGCTACGAGGCCATGCGCGACCTGCCCATGGAAGACGTCGAGGTCGAGACCCCCATCACCACTGCCACGTTTAAGCAGCTTGCCGGCAAGAAGCTCGCCATCGTTCCCATCCTGCGCGCGGGTCTCGGCATGGTCGATGGCATCCTCGACTTGGTACCCTCCGCTCGCGTGGGCCACATCGGTATGGAGCGCGACGAGGTTACCCACGAGCCGCATGAGTATTACTGCAAGATGCCCAAGGATATCGACCAGCGCATCTGCCTGGTTGTCGACCCCATGCTCGCCACGGGCGGTTCGGCCGAGATGGCCATCAGCTACCTGCGCGAGCGCGGTGTCAAGGACATCCGCATGCTGTGCATCGTCGCCGCGCCCGAGGGCCTCAAGTCACTGACTGAAAAGGACCCCGACGTACATATTTATACGTGCGCCATCGACGACCATCTCAACGAGGCCGCCTACATCGTTCCCGGCCTGGGCGACGCCGGCGACCGCATCTACGGCACGCTGTAATCTCTGGGCCATACCGGCTAACGTCGAAAATACGAAGAAATGGTGCGCGCGGGCGAGCAAAAGACGTCCACGCGCACTCCTGTTAACGGACGTTTTGAGCTGAGGGGTTCGAAAAAACGTATTACCGTACCTGCGGCATAAAGAAGGCCTTAAGAAAACGTACAGGTGCGTATTAACCGTTTGTTTTACGGTTGTACTTTAGCGATTGGCTCGTACAATAGTCACCAATGTTTGGCGGGAACTGTTCTGTGAGGCGTTAAAAAGGAAAGTGAGGACGCCAGTGTTTCAGATAGCCGATCTGCTCGCTATCGTTGCAGGCGCCATCGCGGGCGCAATTGCCTTCCTTCCCTTTGTCTTTACGCTCAAGCCGGTTCTTGACGATAAACAGAATGCAGACATGCTCAAGGGTATGGTGAGTCTGGCGGTCTCGGCAGTCGCCCTGCTCGTCTTTACCCTGGTTGTGTTTGCGTTGTTCGGAGAGGCATTTCGTATGTTCCTCCTGGGCGAGGCGATCGGCTTCGTGGCCTTTATGGCCGCCTGCACGGTTCGCGTCGCCAAGGCGCTGCGAGATCCTCATGAGGTCGAAAGGTAAGTCGTGGAAATTTTTGAAAAGCTGCCTGATGAGATTAATCATCTGGTCAGCGAGTTCAGCTCCACCCCTGTCGTGGGCGATCTGAGCTGCGGCATCACGCAGTACTCGTTTTGGCTGATCGTCTCCACGATCGTGCTCCTGATCGTCCTGGCCGTGTTCAAGAAGAAGCAGACTCTGGTTCCCAAGGGCTTCTTCGTCAACGGTTTCGAGTACATCATCGAGTACGTCGAGAACGATATCGGCAAGGGCGTCGTGGGTGAGAACTGGAAGAAGCACTTCCCGTTCCTGTGCTCGCTTTTCCTGTTCATCCTGATCAATAACATGATCGGCCTGATCCCGGGAATGAAGCCCGGCACCGGCGCAATCGGTTCCACCGCCGCGCTCGCCATCTTCGCCTTCGTGTACTTCATCTACTACGGATGCAAGGCTCACGGCGTGATCGGCTACATCAAGAGCCTCGCCCCGCAGGGCGTGAGCTTCCCGATGAACGTGCTCGTGTGGGTCGTCGAGCTTTTCTCGACCTTCCTGCGCCTCATCACGCTCGCCGTCCGTCTGTTCTGCAACATGTTCGCAGGACACGTGGTCATGGGCTCGTTCGCCATCATGGCGAGCATGTTCATGCAGCCGCTGCTTCAGCAGGCTTCCGCGGCCCACGCCGTCGGCGCCCTGCCTTCGCTGGCCTGGCTTGCCATCCTCATCCTGATCTATGCGATCGAGCTTGTGGTCGGCGCCATCCAGGCTTACGTCTTCACGGTCCTTACCGCCGTGTATGTCTCCGAGGCAGAGGAGGTCGCGGAGGAGGAGTAATCTTCCGTTCGCGCCTTAAAGGTAAGGCAATTCGTTAAACCGCCGGTGCCCGTACCCATGGAGCCCGGCAGTTATAAAAAGGTTATCCTGCGTGAAATAAGACACGCACGACAAAGGAGGAATCGTGGGAGTTATCGGTTACGGTCTCGGTGTTATCGGCGCTGGTCTTGCTATCGGCCTGTCTGCTCTGGGTGCTACGGGTGCTATGGCCCGTCAGCCTGAGGTCCAGGGCCGCGTGTTCACCGTCTTCATCATGGGCTCCGCCTTCGGCGAGGCTCTGGCTCTGATCGGCTTCGTTGTCGCGCTGATCGTTAAATAGCACGGAGCGTCAAGTATGAATCTTTCATCCCAGAAGAGCGCGATCGCACTCTCCGCGTCCGCGGCCGCGCTGCTTATGCCGGTTTCCGCGTTCGCCGAGGACGGCGCTGCCGGTGCGGACATCCTCATCCCTAAGATGGCGGAGTTCATCCCGGCGCTTATCGCCTTCCTGATCATCTGGATCGTGCTGGCAAAGGTCGCCCTGCCGGGCATCATGAAAACCATGGAGGAGCGCGGCAAGAAGATCGAGGAGAGCCTCGACGAGGCCGAGAAGACCAAGCAGGAGGCCATCGCCAAGCGCGCTGAGTCCGACTCGATCGTCACCGACGCCCGTCGTCAGGCTGCCGACATCGTTCTCGAGGCCCGTAAGGACGCCGAGTCCGAGCGCGCCCGTATCATCGAGGCTGCTCACAAGGAGGCCGAGGAGATCATCGCCAAGGCCCATACGACCGTCGAGGACGAGCGCAAGTCCATCTACGCCGGTGCCGCGAGCTCCATCGCCGACCTGTCCGTTGCCGTCGCCACCAAGATCGTGGGCGAGGCACTCGAGGACGAGTCCGAGCAGAAGAAGCTCATCGAGCGCTACATCCAGGAAGCAGGTAGCCTGAATGCCGACTAGCCGCTATCAGGACAAGGTACTCGAGACCTACGCGCGCTCCCTTTTGGAAGCCGCCAAGGCCGAGAACCATGTGTTCGAGGACCTCGAGATGATCGAGCGCCTGGCTAGCGCCAGCCCTGAGATCGTCGCCGTGCTCGACACCATGTCCAAGCGCGACCAGCTCGACCTTCTTCCCAAGGTGGCAGCTGCCTTTAAGTATGTTGCCGAGGAAGACGAGGATGTAGTGGGCGTGACCGTCACCACGGCGATCCCGCTCGACGACGAGCTGCGTCAAACCATCACTAAGAAATGCGAGCAGGACTTCGGCCGCAAGGTATTCCTTATCGAGCAGGTCGACCCGTCTATCGTGGGCGGCCTGGTGCTCGAGGCCCGCGGCGAGCGTCGTGACATCTCCGTCAAGACGCAGCTGCGCATCGCGCAGGAGACCCTCGCAAACTCTGCTAATTCGTACGGAGGTGAAGCCTAATGTCCGAAACCCTCAATGCCCAGGATATCGCCAAGAAACTGCAGGAGCAGCTCACGAGCCTCTCCGCGACGGTCGATACGCATGAGGTTTCAACGGTCGACGAGGTAGGCGACGGCATCGCGCGCGTCTCCGGCCTCAAGAGCGCCATGACAGGCGAGCTTCTGGAGTTCAAGAGCTCCGATACCGGTGAGACCGTCTTCGGCCTTGCCCAGAACCTTGACCGTGACGAGGTCGGCGCCGTTCTGTTTGGTGCCGTCGACTCCATCAAGGAAGGCGACGAGTGCCGCACCACTGGCCGCATTATGGATATCCCCGTGAGCCGCGCCATGCTCGGCCGCGTCGTCAATCCGCTCGGCCAGCCTATCGACGGCCTGGGTGACATCGTCGCCACGCACCGTCGCCCCATCGAGTTCAAGGCCCCCGGCGTCATCGATCGTACCCCGGTGTGCGAGCCGGTTCAGACCGGTCTTCTCGCCATCGACTCCATGGTGCCTATCGGCCGTGGTCAGCGTGAGCTCATCATCGGCGACCGTAAGACCGGTAAGACCGCTATCGCCATCGACGCTATCCTCAACCAGCGCGGCAAGGGCATGGTCTGCATCTATGTCGCCATCGGCCAGAAGGCCTCCACGGTTGCCAACATCCGCGAGACCCTCGCTCAGCACGGTGCGCTCGATTACACCATCATCGTTTCGGCCACCGCTGCCGATTCCGCCCCTATGCAGTACATCGCGCCTATGGCCGGTGCCGCTATCGGCGAGTTCTTCATGTACAACGGCGAGGACGGCAAGCCCGCCAGCGAGACCAACCCCGGCGGCCACGTGCTCGTCATCTACGACGACCTGTCCAAGCAGGCTGTGGCCTACCGTCAGATGTCGCTGACGCTGCATCGTCCGCCCGGACGCGAGGCCTATCCTGGCGACATCTTCTACCTGCACTCTCGTCTGCTCGAGCGTGCCGTCAAGATGTCCAAGAAGAACGGTTATGGCTCCATGACGGCTCTTCCGATCATCGAGACCCAGGACGGCGACGTCTCGGCCTACATTCCGACCAACGTCATTTCCATTACCGATGGTCAGATCTACCTGCAGTCCGAGCTCTTCTTCCAGGGCCAGCGCCCGGCAGTCGACGTGGGCATTTCCGTGTCCCGCGTCGGTGGCGACGCGCAGACCAAGGCTATGAAGCAGGTCGCCGGCAACCTCCGTCTGGACCTCGCTTCGTACCAGGAGCTCGCCGGCTTTACGCAGTTCGGCTCCGACCTCGACGAGGCTACTCAGAAGCAGCTGACCCATGGTGCCCGCATGACAGAGCTCCTGAAGCAGCCGCGTTACAAGCCGTTTGAGGTTGGCGAGCAGATCGTTACGCTGTTCGCTGGCAACGAGGGCTTCCTGGATGACCTGGAGATCGCCGACGTGCTGCCTTTCCGTGCCGAGCTCATCGAGTACATGGACAATGGCTTTGGCTCGCTGCTCGACAAGGTTCGCGCCAAGAAGATCGATGATGACACCAAGGCTGAGCTCTTGCGCGTCATCGGCGACTTCAAGCAGCAGTTCATGGCCAAGCACCATTCGGATGTTTCTGGATCAGAGGAGAGCTAAGCCCCATGGCCAACCTTCGCGACATTAAGAAGCGAATCTCCTCGGTTACCACGACCAAGCAGATCACGCGCACGATGGAGATGGTCTCTACGGCCAAGATCCGTCGTGCCCTCGATCGCTCCAAGCAGGCCGAGCCCTATAAGGAGGCGCTGACCGACGTCATGTTGACGGTCGCCGGCGACGCCTCCTGTTCGGGCACCGATCCCATGCTGCAGAAGCATGAGAGCGTCAAGCATGGCCTGATTGTCGTTATTGCCTCGGACCGCGGCCTTGCCGGCGGTTTCAATACGACGGTGGAGCGCACGGCCGAAAAGCTCGCCGCTTCTTGGGCGAACGACGGCATCGAGTGCGAGATCATCGCGTGCGGGCGCAAACCGGCCACGTATTTCCGTGACCGCGCAAACGTCGTCATGCACTTTGAGGGCAACTCCTCCGAGCCCGATTTCAATCAGGCCCGCATGATCTCCTCTCATATCTGCGATGCGTATCGTGCCGGTGAGCTTGACCGTGTCGAGCTTGTCTACCACCACGCCAAGAACCGCGTGGATCAGGAGCTTCGCGTCGAGCATCTGTTGCCGCTCGACCCCGAGATGATCGCTATGGCCCACGGTCCGCGTAAGAACGAGACCGACGCCCCTAAGCGCATCTCGTCCACGTTCGAGTTCGTGCCCTCTCCCGAGCATGTTCTCGGCAAGCTTGTGCCGTCTTATATCCTGACGGTCATCTACCAGGCCCTGATCGATTCGGCGGCTGCCGAGCAGGGTGCACGCCGCAAGGCCATGCACTCCGCGACGGAAAACGCCACCGCGATCATCTCGACCCTTACCCGCACGTATAGTCGCGTGCGCCAGGCTTCGATCACGACCGAGATTAACGAGATCGTCGGCGGAGCCTCAGCATTGGAGGAACAGTAATGGCTAATAACACCGTACAGCTTGCGGTCGAGGAAGCCACCAAGAAGACGACTGCCGGTGATGGTCGCATCGTGCGAATCATCGGCCCTGTCGTCGACGTCAAGTTTGACGGCGCGGTGCCCCCGATCTACAACGCGCTCACGGTCGAGGCCGAGACCCCGATCGGTCATCTGAGCACGATCCTCGAGGTCGAGAGCCAGCTTCCGGGCGGCGTCGTCCGCACGGTCGCCATGTCCTCGACCGATGGCCTGCAGCGCGGCCTCATCGCCACCGATACCGGTGAGCCCATGAAGATGCCCGTTGGTCCCAAGACGCTCGGCCGCATTTGGAACGTCATGGGTAAGCCCGTCGACGGCAAGCCCATGCCCGAGGTGGAGGAGTTCTACCCCATCCACCACGCGGCGCCCCGCTTTGACGAGCTCACCACCAAGACCGAGATCTTCGAGACCGGCATTAAGGCCGTCGACCTGCTTGAGCCCTACATCCGTGGCGGCAAGACAGGCCTGTTCGGCGGCGCCGGCGTCGGCAAGACCGTTTTGATTCAGGAGCTCATCAACAACCTCGCCCAGGAGCACGGCGGCACCTCGGTGTTCACCGGCGTCGGCGAGCGTACCCGTGAGGGTACCGACCTTTATCTCGAGATGAGCGAGTCGGGCGTTATCGACAAGACTTGCTTGGTCTATGGTCAGATGAACGAGCCGCCTGGAGCGCGTCTGCGCATCGGTCTGGCCGGCCTTACCACCGCTGAGTACTTCCGCGATCGTGGCCAGGACGTTCTGCTGTTCATCGATAACATCTTCCGCTTCTCCCAGGCCGGTTCCGAGGTTTCCGCACTGCTGGGTCGTATGCCTTCTGCCGTTGGTTACCAGCCCACGCTGGCTACCGAGATGGGTGACCTCCAGGAGCGCATCACCTCGACCAAGACGGGCTCCATTACCTCCGTCCAGGCCGTTTACGTCCCTGCAGACGACCTGACCGACCCGGCGCCTGCCACGACGTTTACGCACCTCGACGCCACCACGGTTCTTTCGCGTAGCATTTCGTCGCTCGGTCTGTTCCCGGCTATCGACCCGCTCGCGTCTTCTTCGGACGCTCTCGATCCCTCGATCGTTGGCGAGGAGCACTACCGTGTCGCCGTCAAGGTCCAGGAGCTCCTGCAGGAGTACTCCGACCTTCAGGACATCATCGCCATTCTGGGTATGGACGAGCTGTCCGAGGAGCAGCGCCTTACGGTCAACCGTGCCCGTAAGATCCAGCAGTTCCTCTCCCAGTCCTTCCACGTCGCCGAGAAGTTCACCGGCAACCCCGGTGTCTACGTCCGCGTCGAGGATACCGTCCGCTCCTTCGCCGAGATTGTCGACGGCAAGGCCGATGACCTGCCCGAGCAGGCATTCCGCTATGCCTCCACGATTGAGGACGTGCGTGAGCGCGCCCGCAAGATGGAGGAGAAGTAGGTTATGCGTATCCGCATCGTGTGCCCCGTGAGCCTCGCCTATGAGGGTGACGCTGCGTTTGTGTCGATTCCGTCTACGGATGGCGAGTTTGGCGTTTTACCTGCTCACTCCAGCGAAATCTGCACGATCGACCGCGGTTACGTTCGCGTTTCCGATAAGGCCATGGGCACTGTCGACCACACGTTTGCCGTGGCCGGCGGCTATGCCCAGGTTGCGGACGATGTCGTGACCGTCCTCGCCGAGCGCGCTTGCGATTTGGCGACCGTCGACGCCGACAAGGTTAAAGCTGATATTCAAGGTTTTGAAGAGAAGCTGGGTAATTTGTCGGAGGATGATGCACGCCGCGCCTACCTCTATAATGAAATCGCATGGTGTAAGCTCAAGCTTGCCCAATAGTCAAACGTTTTAGCGTTCGACCATTTGCGAACACATCATGCCCGGGATGGCCCAGCCACCCCGGGCATGCTTTTTGAAAGGGTAGACCTTGGATATTATCCGCGTTGAGGGTGGCCACGCCATCGGAGGCTCAGTGCCCGTCTCGGGTGCAAAGAATTCCGCACTCAAACTCATGGCTGCAACGCTTCTGGCGCCGGGCAAGACAACGCTTCAGAACGTGCCCGATATTTCCGATGTCCACGTTATGGGCAAGGTACTCAAGGGCATGGGCGCCACAATCGAAGTTCTCGATGAGCACACGCTCGAAATCGATACCTCCCAGGTTGATTCCTGGGAGGCTCCCTACGAGCTTGTCGCCAAGATGCGCGCCTCCACGGCTGTGATGGGCCCCCTGCTGGGTCGTTTCCATCGCGCCAAGATCGCCATGCCGGGCGGCTGCAACCTGGGTGCCCGCAAGATCGATATGCATATCTTGGGTCTCGAGGCTCTGGGCGTCGAGTTCGACACCGCCCACGGCTACATCAACGCCAGTGCTCCCCAGGGCCTGCACGGCACCACCGTCACGCTCGAGTTCGCGAGCGTGGGTGCTACCGAGAACCTCATCATGGCTGCCGTGCGCGCGCAGGGTACCACGGTTATCGACAACGCTGCCCGCGAGCCCGAGATCGTCGACCTTGCCAACATGCTCAACGAGATGGGTGCCAAGATCGTCGGCGCAGGCACGCCCGTCGTGACCATCGAGGGCGTGGAGGAGCTGCACCCCGTTACCCATTGCGTGGTGGGTGACCGCATCGAGGCCGGCACCTTTATCGTCGCCGGCGCCCTCATGGCCGATGAACGCGGCGTCGATGTTACGGGCTTCTGCCCCATCCACCTGGGAATGGTGCTCAAAAAGATGGAACTTATGGGCATCGAGTGCGAGCGTATCGAGAACGGCGTCCACGTCAATCGCGTCGAGCGCATCAGGCCGGTCGATATCCAGACGCTTCCGTTCCCGGGTTTCCCGACCGACATGCAGGCGCAGATCATGGTGCTTTCGGCCCTTGCCGACGGAAGCTCCGTAATTACTGAGAACATCTTCGAGAACCGCTTTATGTTCGCCTCCGAGCTCGTGCGTATGGGTGCTGATATTCGCATTGAGAGCCATCACGCCATGATTCACGGCGTTAAGGGGTTCTCAGGCGCACAGGTCACCTCGCCCGACCTTCGTGGCGGCGCTGCGCTTGTGGTTGCCGGTCTTATCGCCGACGGCGTTACCGAGGTCTCTGCCATCCATCACATCAAACGTGGCTACGAGCAGTTTGTCGAAAAGCTGCAGGCGCTTGGCGCGCATGTCGAACATGCCACCGTCCCCGATCCCGTCATCTACTAATGCAGGTTGCCTATGTTTAACAAGAAGCCCCTGGCGGATAACACCCGAAGACCCTCGACTGGTGCGCAGGCCAAGATCTACAGCCGCGACAACGTCGCTCGCTATTCCGAGCGCGCCCGTCAGCGCCGTCGCGGGCGCACGGTTCGCCGCGTAGCTCTCATCGCCGTGCTCGGCGTACTGCTGAGCGCCACGACCGCTGCAGGTCTGTGGTTTGCCACCATCATGGGCAAGCTTGGCGACTCCAATGTCATTACCAACAACTTGCGCCAGATTCTGGTCGATACCGATGAGGCAAAAGATCCGTTCTACGTGCTGCTTCTTGGCACCGACGGCCGTCCGGGCGAGGATACGTATCGCGCCGACTCGATTATCCTGGCACGCATCGACCCCACGCAAAAGCAGGCGACGCTCATTTCCGTTCCGCGCGACACCAAGGTCGAGTACAAGGGCGAGACCATGAAGATCAACGCCTGCCATACCGTGGGCGGCGCCGAGGCCATGGTCGAGGCGGTCAACGAGCTGTGCGGTGTTCAGATTTCCCACTATGCCGAGGTCAGCTTCGACGGTATGCAGGCGCTGATTGATTCGGTTGGCGGTATCGACATTAACGCAACCGATGATGTTGACGACCCCGAGCACCTGGATATTAAGATTACCGCTGGCCAGCAGCATATGGACGGTGCCACCGCCCTTACCTATGCCCGCTGCCGCTACACCTATGCCGACGGCGATTACACGCGCATGCGCCACCAGCGTCAGGTGCTTGGCGCCCTTGCCAACCAGATTCTCAATAACTTCGATGCCACGAAGATCTTTGGCCTGGTTAATTCGCTGTCCGATATGCTCGTGACCGATATGAGCGTTCAGGATATCGTGGCTACGGTCAATGCCATGCGCGGTATGGATGTCGACGGCATCTACTCGGCCAACCTGCCCTCGTATGCCGACGACAGCACCATGATCGACGGTGTGAGCTACGTCTTTGTCTACGAGGACGAGCTCAAGGAAATGATGGAGCGCGTCGATGCCGGCAAGGATCCCAAGGGTCCCAACACCATGGGTCTTTCCGACGGTTCCAGCTCTACGATCGGCGACCTGAACAACAACACGTCTGACGACTACGCAAACGGTACCGCAACCTCATCGGTCAGCTCTGACGATTCCGATGACTCAAGCGATTCGAGCGATTCGGACTACTACGAAGAGCCCACCGGCGACGGCAACGGCTACGAAGCTAACTACTAGAGTTACGGCGTTTTACCAAACGCCGTAACGACTCGACGCTGCGCGGGCCGCATTTGGACAATCTGACGTTCAACTTCAAGGGCGCGACCAGAAGGTCAGCGCCCTTTCGCTTCACGTCACCTTGTCTCAAATGCGACCCGCTCGCTGTCGTTGCCAAAACATCGGCGTTGCCGGAACACTTGGCACTTGGGGACGTTCCTTTTAATATGAGCAGGACATTGTCAAGAGGCAAAATCGGGCCT
>CAJLTA010000026.1 GCA_905209455.1 uncultured Collinsella sp. | reverse complement strand
GTCCCTTGCGGCGTAGTTCTTATTTAAGCCGTCCAGGTTTTGGGGTGCAGTTCATGTGCTTGAGGGCGCTTCTTGCTTGCGAGGTTAAGACTCGATGTAGTCTTTGAGCTTGCTGCTGCGGCTCGGGTGACGGAGCTTGGCCAGGGTCTTGGACTCGATCTGACGGATGCGCTCACGCGTGACGCCAAACTCGCGGCCGACTTCCTCGAGCGTACGGGGATGTCCGTCAACAAGGCCAAAGCGCAGCTCGATAACCTTGCGCTCACGATCGGCAAGCGAGTCGAGCACCTGGGTGAGCTGCTCCTGCAGCATGGAGAAGCTGGCGGCATCGGGCGGAACGATAGCCTGGGAGTCCTCGATGAAGTCGCCCAGCTGGGAATCCTCTTCCTCGCCGATAGGGGTCTCGAGCGACACGGGCTCCTGCGAAATCTTCTGGATCTCGCGGACGCGGTCGGCACTCATGTCCATCTCGGCACCGATCTCCTCGGGGGTCGGATCGCGACCCAGGTCCTGGAGAAGCTGGCGCTGCACGCGAACGAGTTTGTTGATGGTCTCGACCATGTGCACGGGAATACGGATGGTACGGGCCTGGTCGGCGATAGCGCGCGTGATGGCCTGACGGATCCACCACGTGGCGTACGTGGAGAACTTAAAGCCCTTCTGGTAGTCGAACTTCTCGACGGCGCGGATCAGACCGAGGTTGCCCTCCTGGATCAGGTCCAAGAACAGCATGCCGCGACCGACGTAGCGCTTGGCGATGGAGACGACCAGACGCAGGTTGGCGCTGATGAGCGCCTGCTTGGCCTCGAGACCCACGTTCTCGATACGGGTCAGGCGACGTATCTCGGCGCGGGTAAGCTCGATCTCGCCCGCCTCGGCGGCCTCGAGCTTCTCGGTGGCATCGAGACCGGCCTCGATCTTCATGGCCAGATCGACCTCTTCGGAGGCGGTCAGCAGGTCGACCTTACCGATCTCCTTAAGGTACATACGAACCGGGTCACCGGTCAGCATCACCGTGGAGGCATCGATGCCGCGCACGCGCGAGCGCGAACGGGACGTACGCACGGTGCGCTTCTTCTTGCTCTTGGAAGAACCCATCTCGGCGTCGGCCTGACGGGCCATCTTAAGCTCGTGATCGTCGAGTGAACCGGAATCGTGCTCGTCGTCATCGAAATCATCGGTATCGCTATCGTTATCGTCATCTTCGACGCCCATGGGAGCGTCGTCGTTTCCGCTCGCGGAGATAATCTGGATGCCGCTGTTGCGCAGCGCGGAATACACCGCGTTGAGTTGCTCGTCAGATACATCGATATCCTTCAGGGCGACCTGAATCTCGTCCTCGGTTACCGAAGTCCTGTTTGAGCCGTTGCCCATGAGCTTTGCAACGTAGGATTCCAGCCCAGTACCCGTGCTCTCACTCTTATTTGGCACAGATTCTCCCTTCATAGTCCACAGGACTCATTACTTTAGCACACACCTACACGTCTATACCCAAAATTCAGACTGGATATAGGCGCAAATACGCTGGTTGACCACAACATCTAGGCCTGCTTGGCGCCCGCAGTCTCCAAACCGATCAAACGGAACGGATCCGCCACGCCGCCGATCGACTTTTGGAGCTCACGCTGGCGCTGAGAATCTTGCATCGCCTGCATCGTCAGCACACGGCGTGCCTCATCGTCGAGCGACCGGTCCTGGCGAAGCTTGGCCTGTGCGGCGCGCATGCGGCGCTTGATGGTGTAGAGCTCGAGGGTGTCGAGCATAAACACGATGTTCGTCTCGGTGGGGTGCTTACTCGTCGACGAAATGCGCCCGGCACTAACAAGCGACGCCGCCTCGGGACACACGGCGCGCGCCGCATCCATGCACGCCGTGGGGTCGGTGCCCGGCGGCGTCGCGAGCACGGCCCACGCGATGGACTCGTGACGCGGATCCACCCACTCGATCGAGCAGATGCGATCGGCATACGTGCGGAACAGGTCGGGGTAGCTCGTGAGCATCGTCAGCAGCTCGCGCTCCCCCGCCAAAGACTTTCGCTCTAGGTCGGTCAGCACGATCGGCATCGTCGGCGACGCGGGCGCGCCCATTATATCGGCGACCGGTGCCGCGCCATCCATACCAACCGGCACATCAATCGGCGGCATATCGTCGACAGCCTCGACCGGCGCGGCCCCGTAGGCCTCGAGCGGCACATAGTCGTACGGTTCTTCCTCGACCGGTGCGGACACCGGCGGCGTCGCCCCCGACGCCCAAGCGCCGCGAGGCGCCCCCTGCGAACCAGACGCCCGACCGCCCGCGCTGCCTGCACGCTCGGCCTGCGCCCGCTGGCGCTCGTAGTTCTGCTCGCGACGACGCTCGGCGTCCTCGCGCTTGGCAACATCGCGAAACACACGGCCCGAGCTCGAGCGCACCGTCTCCAAGTCCAACCCCAGCAGGTCGGCAATCTGGATAAAGTACGTATCGATCATGTAGCTATTGCGCAGCGGATAGATGAGCGTCAGCGCATCCTCGAGCGCCTTGGCACGACCGCCCGGCGTGGAAATGTCGCTCGACTCCTGCAGTGAGCGGTACACAAAGTCCATGAGGGGCTCGGCGGCGTCGATACGCGCCTGCAACGCCTCGCCACCATGCGCGGTGATGAACTCCATGGGGTCGTTGCCGTCGGGAAGCACCACGCAGCGCAGGTCCATCGAATCCTGCTCGATAAACTGAATCGCGCGGCGCGCGGCCTTTTGACCGGCGGCGTCGCCATCGAACATATATACAATGCGCTTGGCAAAACGGGTGAGCGTCTTTACATGATGTTCCGTTAGCGCCGTGCCCAGCGTGGCGACGACGTTTTTAATCCCCGCCTCCCAGCAGGCAATGCAATCGGTATATCCCTCTACCACGATGGCGGTATCCTGCGCGACGATAAACTCCTTGGCCCAGTTAAAGCCGTAGAGGTTTCGCTTTTTATGGAACACGCTCGTCTCGGCGGTGTTGAGGTACTTAGGCTGGCCGTCGCCCATAATACGCCCGCCAAAGGCGATGTTATGACCCTGTTCGTCAAAAATGGGAAACATCACGCGGTCGTAAAAACGGTCGGCAAGCTGCCCGCGCCCACGGCTCACGGCCACGTTGGCGTCGATCATCTCCTGCGGGGTAAAACCAGCCTGCGACAGATGCGACACCAGCGCGTTGCGACCCGGCGCAAAGCCCAGGCAGTAGCGGCGGCAGACATCGCCGCCCATACCGCGGCTGGCAAAGTACTCGCGCGGACGGCTGTCCTTACCGCGCATGAGCATGGTGTGGTAGAACTGGGCGGTCTCGGCGCACAGATCGTAGATGCGGGCGCGCTTGGTGCCGCGCTCGCGATAAGCGCCGGTATCGTGCAGCTCAATGCCGGCACGGTCGGCCAGGTAGCGAATCGACTCGGGAAAGCTCAGGTTCTCGCGCTTCATGATGTAGGTGAAGACGTCGCCGCCCTCGCCACAGCCAAAGCAGTGCCACACCTGCGTGGCGGGGATAATGTGAAACGACGGGGTCTTTTCGCCATGGAAGGGACAGCAACCCCAAAACTCATGGCCGCGGGGCTTGAGCTCAACCGTTTCCTGCACGATGGCAACCAAATCGGACGCAGCGCGTACCTGGTCTTTCTCCTCATCGCTAATCACGGATGCTCACCCCCTGCTCACCCAAGTTGTGGCGAATATCGTCAATATTACCCTCGACGGTCGCGATAAGCTCGTCCAGCGAATCGAACACGCGCGACGGGCGCAGCCAGCGCGTAAACGCCAGCGACACCGAGGCGCCGTACAGGTCGCCCGCATATCCGATCAAGTTGGCCTCGAGATGCGCCGAGGCGGCATCGTCGGCATACGTCGGCGGCAGGCCCACGTTGACGGCGGCAGGCCACACAGTATCGTCGACCAGCACCAGGCCCTCGTAGACGCCATCGGCAGGAACCTGGATGCCCTCGGGCACCTGGATGTTTGCCGTGGGAAAACCCATGTCGGAGCCTTGGTGACGACCGCCGGCAACAATACCTCGCAGCATGTACGTGCGGCCGAGCAGCTCAGCGGCAAGCTCAACATGACCCTGGCGGAGCTCCTGACGAATGCGGGTGGCGCAGATCGTCTGTCCATCGACGCACAGCAGCTCATGGCCATAGACGTCAACGCCGCGCTCGGCTCCCCACGCCTGCATCTCGGCAACGCCCGAGGCGCCGCCGCGACCCAACCTAAAGTCGCTACCCACGCGAATTGAGCGGATATCGACAACGCGCGACAGCAGCTTAAGAAAGCCCACGTGGTCGAGCGCCGCCACCGCGGGCGTAAAGGGAACGGCCAGGACCGCATCGACCCCGGTGAGAGCCAGGGCATGCAGACGGTCGGCCGTCGTCATCAGTTTTTGAGCGGGCGAGGGGCTCACCACCACGTCCGGGTCGGGATCGAAGGTGACCACGACCGCCTTGCAGCCGTGGTCACGCGCATCGCGAACGACCGCGTCGATCAGTTCGCGATGCCCCCGATGCACGCCATCGAACACGCCGATGGCGATCGACGCGGCGCCCAGGCAAGCGCAATCATCAAATGCATCGGCGGCGACGATGCGGGCCTCATCCGACTCGCCCGCGAAAAAAATACGCGCGAGCTCGTGGGAGGCCAGCATCATCGAACACCGCCGATCGCCTGCGGAAAGACATGCTCCATAACAAAGCGACCGCCCTCGATACGGGCAAGCGCCTTGAGCCCGCCATCGAGCACCAGCGCAAACGGCGCCTTCGAGGCATCGAAGCCCGCAAGCGCGCGCTCAATAGGAATACGACGTCCACACAGCAGATCGTCGGCAAGATCGCCCGGCAAGTCGACGCGCGTGGCGCCCAGTGCCGCAATGGGATCCAGGGCAAAGCCGGCAGCGGACTCGGCAGAAAGCTCCTCGACCACATGGCAGGCACCGATGGAAACAACACCGGAGGCCGTACGGCGCAATGCAGAAATATGTGCCGCGTTGTCGCAGGCACGACCCAGGTCGCGAGCGAGCGCACGGATATAGGTGCCCTTACTCACCGAAAACGCCACGGTCCATACGCACGAATCGCCCTCGCCGCTCACGGCAATCAGGTCGGCGGAGTACACCTCGACCGGACGCGGGGGCAGCAACACGGCATTGCCCTCGCGCGCAGCCTTATAGGCGCGCACGCCGTTGACCGAAATGGCCGAAAACGCCGGCGGCACCTGCATCTGCGGGCCCAACATGGTGCACAGGCGCTCGCGGGCATAGGACGGATCGCGCAGCTCGTCGGCTATGGGCACCGTGCGGACGGCCTCGCCTTCCGCATCATCGGTATTGGTTTCGACGCCAAACGAAATGTCGGCGACGTAGCTTTTGGTATCGAGCGTGAGCATGCCCAGCAGACGCGTTGCCTGACCCACGCCCACCACCATGACACCCGATGCCATGGGGTCGAGCGTTCCGGCATGACCGACGCGCCGCTCATGGAGGGCGCGCCGGCATTGCGAAACCACGTCGTGGGACGTGCAGCCCACCGGCTTATCGACGGCAAGCAGCATATTAAGTTGAGAGGGTGTACGACGAGCCATGTACCATCCAAAAAGTTAGAGCTCGACGGTCACCGAAGCGGGATCCTCCCCTACCAGCTCGGCCAGCATGGGAAGTGCCGCGGTGAGCGTCTCGGAAATCGTTCCGGCGTTGGTAAAGCCGGCGGCAGCGTGGTGCCCACCTCCGCCAAAGTTGGCCGCAATCTCGGAAACATCAAGATCGCCCTTGGAGCGCAGGTTGCCGCGCACCTTGGTATCGCCCTCGATGCCCTTAAGGAACAGGCAGACCTCGACGCCCATCACCGAGCGCACCACATCGACCAGACCGTCGCACTCATCAGAGGTGACGCCGCATTCCTTAAGGTCACTTTCGTACGCATAGCTATACGCCACGCGCCCGTGCGCGACCGTCTTGATGCGACCCATGACGATGGACTTAAGGTGCAAGAACTCGACACGCATGCTCTGGTAAACCTCGAGCGCGACGCGCGCCGGATCAGCACCGTGCGCCACCAGGCGCGAGGCGGCATGAAACGCGGCAGCGTCAGCATTCTGATACTGAAAACGACCGGTATCGGTGACCAGGCCGCACAGCAGGCAGGTGGCGATGCTGTCGCTTGCGGTGATGCCGCAATCGGCCAAAAAACGGTCGATGATCATGGCACAAGCAGCGGCATTGACACACCTAAGGCTGACCTCGGCAAACTCCTCGCGTGCCGGATGATGGTCAAAGCACGCCACGTGGGCCGAACGACGCAACACCTCGGCGGAGTTATTGAGGCGCTCGACGACCGGCACGTCCACCGAGATGAACAGGTCCGGGTTGCCGGTGTATGTAGATGCCGGCACCAGCAGATCGGCGCCCTCCATAAAACGGTAGATGCGCGGAACGGGATCGTCGTCTGCCAGCAGCAGGGCGATGTCCTTATCGGGGAACACCTTCATGAGCGAAAGACCCAGACCCAATACAGAGCCCAGGGCGTCGCCATCGGGAGAAGTGTGTCCCGAAATCGCAATGGAGGACGCACCCTCGATGAGCTCGAAGATGCGTCGCTGAATATCTGCAGACTCGCACGAGGCGAGGTCGGCGGAATTAGTCATCTAAAGCTGCCTCCTGGGCGGCATCCACTATCGGATAGCCGTCCTCGTCCTTTTCGATCGCAAGCGTGGCGGGAACGTTTTCCAGCGCACGCGTGATGCGCTCGGCCTCATCGGTCGAGCGATCGATGCGAAAATCGAGCTCGGGCGTGACACGCCAATCGAGCGAGCGAGCCAACAGGCTACGAATACGGCCCTTAGCGCTAGCGAGCGCCTCCATGACCTCGTCGTAGCGGCTCGCATCGCACGACACGTACACGCGCGCGAACGAACGGTCCACCGCGACCTCGACCGCGGTCAAAGTAACCAGGTCGAGACGCGGATCGGAAACCTCAAAGAGCAGGATATAACCGAGCTTCTCGCGAAGCTGCTCGCCCAAACGGCGGGTTGCCTGCGTTTGCTTCATAGCGCTACCCCCTACTCGGTACGGGCAACCTGGTCGATACGGTAACCCTCGATCTGGTCGCCGGGCTTGATGTCTTGGAAGTTCTCCAGGCCAATGCCGCCCTCGGAACCGCTCTTGAGGCTCTTGGCCTCGTCCTTGTAGTGGCGCATCGAGGCGATCTTGCCGTTGAAGACCACGATGCCGTCGCGCACCAGACGCACGGAATCGGTCGCGGCGATCTCGCCCTCTTCGACGCGAACACCGGCGGCGATACCGACTTTGGGCACCTTGAAGGTGTCCAGGACGGTCGCGGTACCCGTGGAGACCTCGACCTCGGTGGGCTTAAGCATGCCGATGCGGGCAGCGTCGAGCTCCTCGAGGCACTTGTAGATAACGTCGTAGCAACGGATCTCGACGCCCTCGCGCTCGGCAGCGGAGCGGGCCTTGCCGTCGGGACGCACGCCAAAGCCGATGATGATGGCGTTGGAGGCGTCGGCCAGGACGACGTCGGTCTCGTTGATGGCACCGACGGCGGAGTGGATCGTGTTGATGCGGACCTCGGACTGATCCATCTTGTCGAGCGAGTCCTGAAGGGCCTCGATGGAGCCCTGGACGTCGGCCTTGATGATCAGGTTGAGTTCCTTGACCTCGGCGTCGGCGATGGTCTCGAAGAGGTTCTCGAGCGTGACGTGCTTCACGCGGCTCTGCTCCTCGATACGAGCCTTGAGCGAACGCTCGTCGGCCAGGGCGCGAGCCTCGCGCTCGTCCTCGAACACGCGGAACTCGTCACCGGCGTTGGGCACGGACTGCAGGCCCAGGATCTCGACGGCGTCGGAGGGGCCGGCCTCGGTGACGGCGTTGCCCTTGGGATCGAGCATGGCGCGAACGCGGCCGTAGGTAAGGCCGGCGACCAGCGTATCGCCCACGTGCAGGGTACCGCGGGTCACGAGAACCGTGGCAACCGAACCGCGGCCCTTGTCGAGCTTGGCCTCGAGGACGTTACCGGAGGCAAAGGTGTCGGGGTTGGCCTTGAGCTCGAGCACGTCGGCCTGGAGCAGCACGGTCTCGAGCAGGTCGTCGATACCGATCTTCTGCTTGGCCGAGATGTTGACGAACATGTTCTGTCCGCCCCACTCCTCGGGGATGATGCCGTACTCGGCGAGCTCCTGGCGCACGCGGTCGGGGTTGGCGCCCGGCTTATCGATCTTGTTGACGGCGACGACGATGGGAACACCGGCGGCCTTGGCGTGGTTGATCGACTCGACGGTCTGGGGCATGACGCCGTCGTCGGCGGCGACGATCAGGATGACGATATCGGTCACCTTGGCGCCACGGGCACGCATGGCCGTAAAGGTGGCGTGGCCCGGGGTATCGATGAAGGTGATCTTGCGGTCGTTGATCATGACCTGCGAAGCGCCGATGGCCTGGGTAATGCCGCCCGCCTCGCCGGCAGCGACACCGGTGTGACGGATGGCGTCGAGCAGGCTCGTCTTGCCGTGGTCGACGTGGCCCATGACGGTGACGACCGGGGCGCGGGGCTTAAGGTCGGCGGGATCGTCGTAGAACGAGAAGGTATTCTCCTCCTCGGGTGTGATGATCTTAATCTGACGGCCCAGGTCGTCGGCAACGAGCTCGACGAGGTCGTCGGACATGGACTGCGTCATCGTGAGCGGCGTGCCCAGCAGGAACAGGCGCTTGATGATGTCGTTGGCCGGAACGTCGAGCGCCTCGGCGAGCTCCTGAACAGTAACGCCCTGGGAGACCTTGATGGCGTCGAGTTCCTCGGGGTTCACGCCCTGGGCCAGCGCCTCCTCTATCTTGCGCTCCTCCTGAGCCTTGGCAGCCTCGCGCTCGCGCTTCTCCTTGCGCTTCTTGCGGCGACCGGTGGACTCGCGAGAGGCCTCCTCGACGGCGGCGCGGGCCTCCTCGAGCACCTTCTCGCGGCTGTACTCCTCGGCCTCGCGAGCCATGCGGCTGTAATGGTCCTCATCGTTGCCGTGACCGCCCTTGCGCTTCTTGCCCTTGCCCTGCTTATCGGGGTTGGGGAAGTCCATGCCGGCAGCGACGTTGTTGCTGGCGTTGGTGCGATGGCTGTGCGGACGGCTCTCGGAGGCGTTGCGCTCGGAGTTGCTGTCGGAGGCGTTGCGATCGTTACGACGACCACCGCGACGGTCGCTGTTGCCGCTACGACGGTTGCCGCGCTCGGCGGCGCGCTCGGCCTTGGCCTTCGCCTCGGCGTCCTTCTTCTCCTTGAGAACGGTCTCCTGTGCGGCGATCTGGTCGAGCAGCGAACGGAAGCGCGAACCGGAGTCGGAAGCGGGGACGGCGCGGCGCTGGGCCTCACGGGCAGCCTCCTCCTTCTCGCGGGCAAGGCGCTCCTGCTCGGCCTTCTTCTTGGCCTCGGCCTCGGCGCGGGCAGCCTCCTCGGCAGCCTGGGCCGCGGCGAACTGGCGGCGCTCCTCCTCGCGTGCCTTCTCGGCGGCGATGCGCTCGCGCTCGGCCTCGGCAGCGCGCGCTGCCTCCTCGGCGGCGGCTGCCTCCTCCTCGGCCTGCTTGGCGGCCTCGACTTCCTTGGCGCGGGCCTCGATCACCGAGGCAAGCTGCTTGCGGACCATGGCGACGTAAGCGTCCTCCAGGGCGGAGGAAGCGGACTTAGCGGGAATCTTCATTTCGGCGAGATGACCCATCAGTTCCTTGGAGGTCATGCCGAACTCTTTGGCCAGGGTGGACACACGGACTTTTGCCATATGACTTCACCTACCCTTTCTGGCACCTTGGGTGCCTAGAGACTGAACGAGCGTGGGAGATGCGCCGGGACCCGCCCGACGCGACCGCGCGCTAGATCAGGTCCTCCGCATCATCGAAGGCGTCGGTGTCGTGGACACCGCAAAAACGGGAGCCCGGACGGGCCTGGTTGCGGCACTGGATGCCGTCCTCGGACACGTACTCGCAGCGACGGACGTCGTCGTCCTCCTCGTCACCGATCAGGTCGGCAGCGGGCTCCTCGTGAACGGGGACGTTCTTGAGGATGTCGGCGGCAAGGGTCTCGGACTTGATGTCGATGTGCCAGCCGGTCAGGCGAGCGGCGAGGCGGGCGTTCTGGCCCTCCTTGCCGATGGCGAGCGAAAGCTGGTCATCGGGCACGATGACGCCGGCGTAGGCCTTCTCCTCGTCGATGAGGACGCGGGTGACCTTGGCAGGCGACAGGGCGTTGGCGACGTAGACGGCCGGATCGGCATCCCACAGGATGACGTCGACGCGCTCGCCGCGGAGCTCGCCCACGACGGCGCGAACGCGGCTGCCCTTGGGGCCGACGCAGGCGCCCACGGGATCCAGGCGATCGTCGAGCGAGTGGACGGCGACCTTGGAGCGCTGGCCGGGCTCGCGGGCGATCGACTTGATCTGGACGGTGCCCTCATAGATCTCGGGCACCTCCTGCTCAAACAGACGACGCATGAGCTCGGGGTGGGTACGGGAGATGACAATCGGCGGACGGCTGTGCTCGCCGCGAACCGGCTGCAAGTTGGAGTTGGGGTCGCGGACGTCGATGATCACGGCCTTGATGTGCTGGTTGTGCAGGTAGCGCTCGCCCATCGGACGCTCGTTGCGCTCGTTCTCGTAACGGCGCTGGTCGAAGTGCGGCAGCTCGGCCTCGACGCCATCGCGGATCTTGACGATCGTAAAGTCGGGCGTGGACTGCAGCACGGTACCGCTAATGAGGTCACCGATACGACCGGAGAACTCCTCGTAGATCTGCTCGCGTGCGGAGTTGCGCACGATGGCGTTGATCTCGGCCTTGGCGTGCTGGGCGGCAATGCGGCTCGTGTTCTTGGGGGTGACGTCGATCTCCTCGAACTCGGTGAAGTTGCCCTCCTCGTCCATAGAATCGTCGATCGGCTCCAGGCGGTAAACGTAAATCTTACCGGTGGTGCGGTCGATGGTCACCTTGGCGCCCCAGTCAAGATGCAAGATCTCGGCGTAGCTCTTGGCGAGCGACTGCTCCAGGCGATCGATCAGGTAGAGCTGATCGATGTGCCTTTCCTGGCAAAGCTCCATCAGGGCGGACATCATGTCGGATGCTGCCATCTTACTTTCCTTCCTTCGCGGGCTTGAAGTCATAGGTGGGCTTCAACTTGCACTTTTTAACATCAGAGAAATCGAGGGTGACGGACTCGCCGTCCTCGAGCTCGAGAGTCACGTTCGTCTCGGTCGCGGCGGCAATCTTGCCGGAGAACTTGCGACGGCCCTCGGTGGCGGTGGAGGTGAGCTCGCAGTCCTCGCCCACAAAGCGGGCAAAGTCGCGCGGGCGGCGCAGCGGGCGCGCCATACCCGGGCTCGACACCTCGAGCGTGTAGCTCGAAGAAATGGGGTCGAGCTCCTCAATTACGTCGCCGACCCACTTGGTATTGGCCGTGACGTCGTTGAGCGACAAGCTCTGACCCTCGGCACCCTCGATACGCACACGCACGCAGGGGGCCTTGGTGGCGCCCACGAGCTCAACGTCGACAATATCGACATCGTGCTGGGGAGCGACGGCCTCGAGCGCGTCGATGATCGCCTGCTCGGTCTTGGTCTTGACCATTGCGGCACCTCCATCCATACAAAAAAGAAGCGGGGCCGAAACCCCACTTCTTTCAATTACAACTTCATTTGCAAGCAAACTATACCAATACCTGCGAAAACGTGCAAGCGTCAAAGAAATTCGCAGGTCAGCGCGCCCACAGCTTCTCCACAAGAATAGGACAATTAGGCGAGGACTCCTGTGCGGTGCTCCCCAAAAGCCCCAAAACGGGCCATGCGTCCCAGCGCGCCGGCCAAATCGGGCCCTATGGGCATTCCATCCCTGGTCGCGCATCGGCCAGACTGCCCGTAAGGGACATTCTGGAACAGATAAGCCGGACGCACGCATTGACCGCACAACCTTCCAGATCCTCTACGGCAAGGAGACACCATGAAACGCCTAGGCACCCTCTGCGCAACCGCGCTCGTCGTCGCTGCATGCTCGTTCGCTCTGACGGGCTGCAGCAACATCGATAGTAAAACCAGACCATGCGAGCCGGATCTTGGCAGCACCAAAGCCATCGAGAAAACGACGCCTTCGGAGCGTTTCGACAAAATAGACGAAGATATAGTCGACCCCCAGGGCTTGGGTCCCGGCCCTCAAGAACAGTTCCCCATCGACCTAGAGGCAGACGAGAACGTCCATGTTACCTGCGTGGGCAAGGACACGGATGGCTACGGCGACGCAGTGTTGATCTTTGCGGTGACAAACAACACCGATGTCGACATGATGTTTGGCGATGTTGATGCTTATGCCTACGTCAACGGTGTCGTCTGCGACGTACGCATGCGCCAGCCCGTCGCCGCAGGCGAAGAAGCGACCGCGATGCTCACCTTTGTAGGCACCTTCGACGACCCGAACTTTGACGTGAACAACGACCTCAACGACATCTACCTCAATATCTGGATGTTCGAGGAGCAGACGGGCAATGTCTACTTTAGGGACCTGGTACACATTCCGTAGAGGGTGGCGCTAAGCGCCAGCCAAACGGGGCACACAGTGCAAAACGAGGGACGACCCAACCGGATCGCCCCTCGTCTTTTCTGCGTCAGTTATGCTCGCAGTGCTTACTTGACCACCAGGTTGACCAGCTTGCCGGGCACGCAGATGGCCTTGACGACCGTCTTGCCCTCGAGCCACTTGGCAACGGCCTCCTCGGCGGCAGCTTGCATCTCCTCGTTGGAGGCATCGCGGGCAACGTCGATGCGGCCGCGAACCTTACCGAGCACCTGAACGACGATCTGCACCGTGTCCTCGATGGACTCGGCCAGGTCAAACTCGGGCCAGGCGGCGGTATAGGCGTTACCCTCGCATCCGAGTGCCTCGTGCCACAGCTCGTCGGCCCAGAACGGGCAGATGGGCGCCAGGACGCTCACGATGTCCTTGGCCACGCCGTAGCACAGGGCCTTGTCGCGGTCAGCGCCCTCGGTGGCGTTAAGGTAGGCGCTTGCCGCGTTGACGAGCTCCATGACGGCAGAGATCGCGGTGTTGAACTGGCCGCGATCGAAGTCCTCGGTGCACTTGGCGATGGTGCGGTGACGCTCGCGATAGAGCTTCATCGCGGTCTCGTCGAGCACGGACTTGTCGAAGGCAACGTTGGCGTCACCCGACTGGACGAGCTGCCACACGATACGCCAGGCGCGCTTGATAAAGCGGTTGGCGCCCTCGACGGCCTTGGGATCCCAGTCGAAGTCCTTCTCGGGCGGGGCGATAAACAGGATCGCCAGACGCATGGTGTCGGCGCCGTAGGGCTCGATAACCGAGCTCGGGGGCACGACGTTGCCCTTGGACTTGGACATGGTGTCGCCGTTCTCGTCCTTGACCATGCCCTGGCACAGCAGGTTGGTGAAGGGCTCGTCCACGCTCAGCAGTCCCAGGTCACGCAGCGCCTTGGTAAAGAAGCGGCTGTAGAGCAGGTGCAAAATGGCGTGCTCGATGCCGCCGATGTAGTTATCGACGGGCATCCAACGGTCGGCTGCCTCGCGGGAGAAGGGCAGCTCGGTGTTGTGCGGATCGGTATAGCGCAGGTAATACCAGCTGGAGCAGGTGAAGGTGTCCATGGTATCGGTCTCGCGCTTGGCCGGGCGGCCGCAGACCGGGCAGGTGGTCTCGTAGAAGTCCTTGCACTCGGCGAGGGTCTCGCCGGCGCCCAGGTCCAGGTTCTCGGGCAGCGTCACCGGGAGCTGATCCTCGGGCACGGGCACGATGCCGCAGTGCTCGCAGTGGATGGCCGGGATGGGGTTGCCCCAATAGCGCTGGCGGCTGATGAGCCAGTCGCGCAGACGGAACTCGACCTTACGACGACCGCAGCCCATGGCCTCGAGGTCGGCCACGATGGCAGCCTCGCCCTCGGAGTGCTTACCACCGCGCATGCCGGTGTACTTGCCGGACTGGACGAGCGTGCCCTCGGCAGCGTGAGCACAATCCCAGTCGACGGTCTCGGCATGGAAGGTATCGATGGTCTCGCCGCTGGCCTCGACGGCAGCGCGATCGTCATCGTCCAGGATGATCGGCACGATCGGCAGGTCGTACTTGCGGGCGAACTCAAAGTCGCGCTGGTCACCGCAGGGAACGGCCATGACAGCGCCGGTACCGTAGTCGGCAACGACGTAGTCGGCAACCCACACGGGGACCTTCTCACCGTTGACGGGGTTCACCACGTAGCGGCCGGTAAAGGCACCGTGCTTCTCGAGGGTGCCCTGGGCACGCTCGACGGCGGAGATATGCTTGGAGTCCTCGACGATCTTGGTCACGGCCTCCTCGTACTCCGTGCCCTCGACGAGCTCGTGCAGACGAGCGTACTCGGGGGCCAGAACAAAGAAGGACACGCCAAACAGGGTGTCAGCACGCGTGGTGAAGACGGTGATCTTGCCCTCGTCGCCCTCGATGGGCTCGCCATCCTGGTCGCACAGGGTAAAGTCGACCTCGGCGCCCTCGGAGCGACCGATCCAGTTGGCCTGCATCTGCTTGACGCGCTCGGGCCAGCCGGGGAGCTTCTCCAGGTCGTCGAGCAGCTCCTGGGAGTACTCGGTGATCTTGAAATACCACTGCTCAAGGTCGCGCTTCTCGGGCTCGGTGCCGCAGCGCCAGCACTTGCCCTCGGTGACCTGCTCGTTGGCCAGAACGGTCTTGCAGGTGGGGCACCAGTTGACCGGATTCTTCTTGCGGTAGACCAGGCCCTTTTCCCACATCTTCTCAAAGATCCACTGGCCCCAGCGGTAGTAGTCGGGGCTGCAGGTCTTGACCATGCGATCCAGATCGTAGGAGAAGCCCATGCGCTTCATCGTGGCGAGCGCCTGGTCCATATTCTTATACGTCCAGGCGGCAGCCTGCGTGTTGTGCTTGATGGCGGCGTTCTCGGCGGGCAGGCCAAAGGCGTCAAAGCCGATGGGGTGCAGCACGTCGTAGCCGCGCATGCGGGCCTGACGGGCCATGGCATCGCCGATGGTATAGTTGCGCGCGTGGCCCATGTGCAGGTCGCCCGACGGATACGGGAACATCTCGAGCACATACTTCTTGGGCTTGCTGTCGTCGGTGTCGACAGCAAAGAGGTTGGAGTCCTCCCAGGCCTTCATCCACTTGGACTCAATGGCCTGCGCGTCGTAGGCAGGGATCTCGTCCTTATGATCTGTGCAATCGCACATATCAGCTCCTTTAATCTTAGCTGGGGTCGGGCGGCTTGGCTTTATTCGCTACTGCGGACAGTCCTGCGCAAGACGAAGAGCACATTAAGTGCTCTTCTTTGCGTGCGGAACTTGTAGCGAACAAAGCCAAGCCGCCCGACCCTAAGGTTAACTTGACTGATGATAGCAAATACGACAAGCGAGATGCCTGCAACTTGCGGGCATCTCGCTTTATCTAAATAACGTGGTTGTGAATCAACCGCTAAATGTTACCCGCCCATGTATGATCGGGTTTTCCAAGTGCCGCAGATTGCCGTGAAAGAGGAGCGACGCGTACTTTGGTACGCGAGCGACGGTTTGAACGGCAAGGTGCGGTGCTTGGGAAAGCCGTTTAGCGGTAGCTGACGCTCTGCTGAGAGTCCTTGACGACAACGTCGTGGGCGCCGCCTTCGACGATCGAGGTCGAGCTTACCAGGGTCAGGCGTGCCTTTTCCTGGAGCTCGGGGATCGAGAGGGCACCGCAGTTGCACATCGTGGACTTGACCTTGTAGAGCGTGCCGCCCACGCCGTCCTTGAGGGAGCCGGCATAGGGAACGTAAGAGTCGACGCCCTCGACAAAGCTGAGCTTCGCGGCGCCACCCAGGTCGTAGCGCTGCCAATTGCGGGCACGCGCAGAACCCTCGCCCCAGTACTCCTTCATGTACTGACCGTTCACGTTGACGCGCTCGGTCGGGCTCTCGTCGAAGCGGGCAAAGTAACGGCCCAGCATCATAAAGTCGGCACCCATGGCAAGGGCGAGCGTCATGTGGTAGTCATAGACGATGCCGCCGTCGGAGCACACGGGCACGTAAACACCGGTCTCCTCATAGTACTCGTCGCGAGCGCGGCAGACGTCGATCAGCGCGGTGGCCTGGCCACGACCGATACCCTTGGTCTCACGGGTGATGCAGATGGAACCGCCGCCGATACCGACCTTGATGAAGTCAGCACCGCAGTCTGCCAGGAAGCGGAAGCCCTCGGCGTCGACGACGTTACCGGCACCGACCTTGACATCATCGCCGTAGTTGGCGCGGATCCACTCGATGGTGCGCTTCTGCCACTCGCTGAAGCCCTCGGAAGAGTCGATGCACAGGACATCGGCGCCGGCCTCGATGAGCAGCGGTACGCGCTCGGCATAGTCGCGGGTGTTGATACCGGCGCCGACCATGTAGCGCTTGTCGTTATCGAGCAGCTCGTTGGGGTTGGTCTTGTGGCTGTCGTAGTCCTTGCGGAAGACAATGCCCATGAGGTGATCGTTGTCGTCGACAATGGGCAGAGCGTTGAGCTTGTTGTCCCAGATGACGTCGTTGGCAACCTTGAGGCTGATGTTCTTATCGCCCACGATGAGCTGCTCACGCGGGGTCATGAACTCGGAGACCTTCGTCTGGTGGTCATCGCGACTGGGGCGATAGTCACGGCTGGTGACGATGCCCAGGAGCTTACCCTTGGGAGTGCCGTCGTCGGTAACCGGCATGGTGGAGTGACCGGTCTTCTCCTTGAGCTCGATGACCTGCTCCATGGTCATGTCGGGGGTCAGTGTGGAATCGGACTGAACGAAGCCAGCCTTGTGATCCTTGACGGCCTTGACCATAGCGGCCTCGGACTCGGCGCTCTGGGAACCGTAAATGAAGGACAGGCCACCCTCGGTAGCGAGCGCGACACCCATGTCGACGCCCGAGACGGACTGCATGATGGCGGAAACCATGGGGATGTTCAGGGTGATTGCCGGCTTCTCACCGCGCTTAAAGCGGGTTAGCGGCGTCTTAAGAGAGACGTTATTGGGGATGCACTGCGAGGACGAGTAACCAGGGACCAGCAGATACTCCGAAAACGTGTGGGACTCACCGGGAAAGAACGTAGCCATGTTTCTCCTTTTTCCATGCGACCGGTCGGCTGCAGGCCTCGTAGGACCCAGCCCAACCTTGGGCGCCCAATACTGGGGAAGTATCTTAACGCACTTTGACTGCTACAATGCATGATTTAAGAAGAGCACATGAGGGTTTGACGCAGGCTTTGCGTTTGCCCAGCAAACACTTTAGCGGGGAGACGTGGAGCACATGGAGTACAAGACGACGGCAAAGCTGGTCATTCAAGCGTGCGACAAGGATCTGCCGGGCGTCTTCGGCCACGGCTGCGTCTTGCTGCTGCAAGGTATCGCCCGCGAGCACTCGCTCAACCGTGCCGCCAAGAGCATGGGCATGGCATATTCCAAGGCCTGGCGCATCGTGAACGAGGCCGAAGGCCAGCTGGGCTGCAAGCTCATCGAGCGCGACGGCGCCCGCGGATCCACGCTCACCCCCGCCGGCGAGCGAGCCATCGAAGTCTACGAGACGTTGCAGAGCGAGATCAACAACGTCATCGCCACCAAAGCCAACGCCCTCATCGCAAGCATCAAAAAGTAGCTAATTTGGGACGGGGCTTTTTTAGCTGCACAACCCCTTCTCATAAGTTGCGGTGAAATAGGGACTGTTTATGCGGTTAAAGCCGTAAATCAATCCATATTTCACCGCAACTTATGGAGTTGAGGATGATTTAGCTAGTTGCGAAGGGCATTGTCAAGGGTTGACGCTACAACCAGTGGGTTGTCGGTGCCGGCGAAGAGGCGGATGGTGCTCCCCTGCTTGCCGCGTGGGGCCGAAAGACGCGTCGTTGCGCCGCCGGCAGGCGATGTGCGAAACTCCCCCGGCAAAGCGTCGAACAGCTCTCCTGCGCTAAGCTCGATAAGGTCAAACTCAACTGCCGGGCCAAAACCATGCTCGAGAATTCCCGTTGCAACAGCATGGTCAGGATGCGAGCTCAGCCCGGGATAGCGCACGTTGCGCACCATCTCGTTGGCGGCCAGATACTCAGCCAGCGCACGGGCGCGGTCGAAATGCGCCTGCATGCGGGCGTTAAGCGAGGAAAGCCCGCGCTCCAGCACGTCGGCCTCCTCGGCAGAAAGGTCGACTGCCGACGCACCGCAGCCTGCAAACAACACGTGCGCGCACTCGGCAGCAGCATCCACACGATGGCGCTTGAGCTGAGAGCGCGCCACCGAAGCGGCAACGAGCTTGCGCGGAGCCCTACCTGCACACACGCGATCGAGCGCTTCGAGGGACAGCACAGCACCCAGCCGCAGCGGATCGCAGCCAAAAGCCGACGCCACGGTGTTGTCCACAACCAGCAGCGCATGGGCCTCACGCGCTGCGCGGCCCAGAGCGCGAAGGTCGGGAACGCGCAGACCAAACCCGCCGATAGAGTTGACGAACCACCACAGGTGCGGCCCCTCGGCATCAAACGAAGCATCAAAACCCTCGGACGCGGCGGTAAACACATCGGCGGACGGTGAGCCCACCAGCACAACATCGCAGCCATCAAAGCCGCGCGCAAACGCACCAGCAAAGTCATCCGCAAAGGCCACCAGGCGATCGCCGGGACGCACAATCCCCAACAGCGACAGCGCCGCCGGCACATGCGAGGCCGCAACAAGACGCGCCTCACGCGCGCCGACCCTTGCAGTCCAGGCATCTTCTAGTTGCTGTACATCCACAAGGCACCGTCCCTTCAAAAGCAAAAACCCACGATGCGGATGTTCCCCGCATCGTGGGCAACGGCTGCAGTATAGCGCCGATATGCGACGAATCGCCTAGATGTTGAGCGTATGATAGGTCACGCTCGCACCCGAAGCGTCAACGGTCACGCCATAGGTATCGGGATAGATGCGCGTCGAGAACACGAGCGCGCCATCGTTAACAAACACCTCGACCGACGAAACATCGCCGACAATGCGCACGTTACGAACCTCGTCGACGGGCTCCCAGCGCACGGTACGACCGCAGCCGGCAGAAGCGCGATCCTCATCGGTAAATCGCATCTCAAAGCGCGCGGGCAGTTCGCCCTCGGCGGGCGCAAACGACAGCTTCAGATCGCCATCAACGATCGCGGTAAACGCGCCGTCGACACCGTCGGCAACAACGTCAAAGCAGGTATCGCCGGCAACCTCCAACGAGCCCTCCCCCACACGCACCGAGGCATAATGGCGCTCGATCTCGCGCGCCGGCTGCTGCAGCACCACGCCGCCGTCACCGGCCGTAAGCTCGCGCGGCACCGTCATGCAGTGCTGCCAGCCGCACACCACGGTCGGTGCGTTGCCATAGGTCGGCTCATCGGGCATGCCCATCCAGCCGATTAGAATATGGCGACCGTCCTCGGCCGTGAACTCCTGCGGCGCATAGAAGTCAAAACCGGCGTCCCACAGGCGGAACTCGCCCAGCTCATAAGCGTCCTTGCCACCCGTAATGTCGCCCGATACAGGCATGTAGCCAGCGGCATACACATTGCCGCGATCCCAGCGACCGCCCTCAAGGCCCTGGGGCGAGAACGACAAAAATGCAGCGGTATCGCCATTCGCATCGAGCTCAATATAGCCAGGGCACTCCCACATAAAGCCAAAACGCTCGGGCGTAGACACACGGCTCTCGAGCTCCCAGCTCAGCATATCGGCCGAGCCATACACCAAGATCTCGCCCACATCGCGACCGGCGCCCTCGCCGTGCATGGCGCAAAATCGACTATCGACATGCGGACCATCCACGCGACGACGGGCGCCCAGCACCATGTGATAACGCCCGTCCGCGTCACGCCACACCTTGGGATCGCGCACGTGGCAGGTCAAATCCTCGGGATAATCCTCGGACGCCAGCACCACGCGCTTTTGGTTGAACTCCCGACCGGCAAGGCCATCAACGCTCTCGACATAAACAGTATCGGCGCGGCGGCCGGTATTGACGTAGTCGTACGTGCCGTCTGCATCGGATAGCTTAACGTTACCCGTGTACAGTACGCGAATGCGGCCGTCCTCGGCAAGCGCGGAGCCCGAATACACACCATGGCAATCGAACGGCTCGTCGGGCAGCAGCGGGGCGCCAACGTAGTCCCACGTCATAAGATCGCGACTCGTCGCATGGCCCCAGACCTTAACGCCACCCTCGACATCAAAGGGCGCATATTGAAAATAAGCATGGAACACGCCACCCGCCTGGCAAAGACCGTTGGGGTCGTTGAGCCAGCCCGCCGGCGGCATAATATGGAAGCGCTGACCATACGTGCCATGGCCGCACTCAGAGGCGGCAGCGTCAACAGCGGCAACCAACTTTGCAAGGTCGCGACCAAGTGCATTAGACATATCAAAGTCCTAACGAATCGAAAGTAACAAGGCGCCAGAGATCAGCGCCAAATACGGGAAACGCCCGCGAGCATACAACCCGCGGGCATCCCCTCAATCAAAAGCTCTTAGGCCTGCTCGGAAGCCTTGGGCTCGTCCTTGTACAGGACAAACGAGACGCCAAAGGAAACCAGCGCGGCGACCGCAAACATGATCGCGTACTGCACGGGCTGGGCCAGGCACAGCAGGATACCGAAGATGCCGGTAACGCCCGTGCCGGAAGCGGCAAGCGAGGTAAGCGCGCAGACCAGGGCGCCGCAGCCACCGCCGATGCAGCCGGCGATGAAGGGCTTAAAGAAGCGCAAGTTCACACCAAAGATGGCAGGCTCGGTAATGCCCATGAAGGCGGACAGGGCCGAAGGAAGCGCCAGGCCCTTGATCTTGGCATCGCGGGTCTTAAAGGCAACGGCGAGCGCGGCGCCACCCTGGGCGATGTTGGCAGCGCTAGCGATGGGCAGCCAGTAGGTCACGCCGTACTGGGCGAGCTGGCCCAGATCGATAGCGGTGTACATCTGGTGGATACCGGTAACGACCGTGGGAGCATAGAACAGGCCGACGATAAAGGAACCGATTCCGAAGGGCAGGGTCAGCAGAGCCTGGATCAGACCGAGGATGGCGTTCTCGGCCCAGACAAAGATGGGGCCGACGGCAACGAGCGTCACGAGCACGGTCACGAACACCGAGACGAGCGGAGTCACAAAGAGGTCGAACATCTCGGGAACGATCTTGTGCAGGCGCTTCTCGAGGAAGGCCAGAATGGCGCAGGCGATAACGATGGGGATCACGTGGCCCTGATAGCCGACCCACTCAAAGCTGTACACACCGGGGATGACGGTGACCATGGTCTGAACGCCCTCGGAGGCAACCGTATAGGCGCTCTGCAGCGAGGAGTTGATAAACGCACCGCCGACGACGGCGCCCAGATACGGGTTGGCGCCAAAGGCCTTAGCGGCGGAGTAGCCGATCAGGATCTGCAGAATTCCAAAGGACGTTCCCGAGACCAGGTCGGCAATCTTGTAGATAAAGTTATTGGTATCGAGCGCGATAAAGCCGTTTGAGGCCATAAAGTTAAGGGCGCTCATAATGCCCAGCAGCAGGCCCGAAGCCACGATGGCGGGGATGATGGGGACAAAGACATCACCGAGCACCTTAATGGCGCGCATAAAGATGTTCTGCTGCTGAGCCGCGGCCTCCTTGACCTCGGCCTTGGTAGCAGCCTCGACGCCACTGAGCGCGATGAACTCCTCGTAGACCTTGTTGACGGTGCCGGTGCCAAAAATAATCTGGAGCTGGCCCTGGGCCTCAAAGACGCCCTTGGCGCCATCGACGTTCTCGATGGCCTCCTTGTTAACCTTAGAATTATCGGCAATCACCAGACGCAGACGCGTGGCGCAGTGTGCGGCCGAAACAACGTTGTCGGCGCCACCGATGTTGTCGAGCACCTCTTGGGCTGATTTGCGGTAGTCCATGACTTCCCTTTCCTCCAACGGGCGCATTTGCACCCGGCCATCTTTGACACTTACACTGTAATCGTTTTCAGTTTCATATGTCTGTAATCGTTTTCATAGTAGGGTGAACGGTAGGAAAAAGCCGGCGAATGGTAGTTTTGGGACAAAAACGGGGGGACTCAAAGGTAGGCAGGCACGATCAAGGACTAGACATTCATAAGCTGATGGCCGAGCTTAAGCGTCTTGAGACCGCTCTCCCCCTCCACGCCATCGAGCGTGTTGAGCAACATATTGGTCGCCTCGACGCCACTGGTCAGGTAGCCATAATGCACGGTGGGAATGCCGCCCGTCAGCGCGCGCAAAAACGCATTGTCGCCAAAACCGCTCACGGAGTGTATACCCTCGCCCATGCCTCGAACCTCGTCGATGGCGCGCAGCGCGCCCGCCGCCACGGTGTCGGTCGCGCAGGCGATAAACGAAACATCGGGAGCGACGGAAAGCAGCTCACTCGCCGCACCATAGCCCGAGTCGAGCGTAAACGAGCCCAGGCGAATCAGGCTCGGATCAAGCGCCACGCCCGCGGCGCGCAAGCCGGCCTCAAAACCGCGACGGCGGTCATAGCCGGCCGCGCGGTCCTCTTCGGTAACTCCAATGTAGGCAATCTTGCCGTCCACACGGCCCGCAAGCGCATGGCCCAGCTCAAAGGCGGCCTCGTAATCGTCGTGATAGACGCACGCCGCGCCTTCAACATTCTGGCCGATCAGCACGATGGGCACGCGGCACGACTCAATCGCCCGATGGTGCTCGTCGGTGATCATGGTTGCAACCAGCACAATGCCATCAACTGGGTGGTTTTGGAACAAATCGAGGTATTCGAGCTCGCGATCGGCCGCGTTGTCGGTGTTGGCAAGCAGCATCTGGTAGCCACGGCGACCGAGCACCTGACCAATGCCGGCGGTAATGCGGCTCACGGACTCCGAGTTAATCTTAGGCACGATGACGCCGATGAGCTTGGTGGAGCCGGTGCGCAGCGCGCGAGCCTGGCTGGACCGCACGTATCCTGTCAGCTCAATCGCCTGCTTAATGCGCTCGGCCTTGTCCGCCGATATGTAGCCACCGTTGAGGTAGCGCGAGACGGCGGCGCTCGAAACGCCGGCCAACTCGGCCACATCTTTCATCTTAACCACGAGCACCCCTGTCATTGAAATCGCTTTCACCATGATACCCGTGAAGACGGCATGCGAACCAAATCGGCCCACTCAGGTCGAGCAAACGTCAGCGAGCGGGCAGCTGCCGTGGCGAGGTGCCGCGAAAGAAGAGCGAAGCGTACTTTATGTACGCGAGCGACGGCTTGAGCGGCAAATCGCCCGGCAGATGCCCGCGCAGCGTCGAGCAGTCCGGCGTTTGTTAAAACGCCGGAACATAGTTAGCCGTGGTACTCGCCGTTGTACTGGATGAGCGTTAGGTCCTCCACTCCGTCGAGCGCGCGAATGGCGTCGGCATAGGGCATATCAACGCCATCCGAGAACACCTCGACGGCCATCTCGACCTTATCACCGCGCATCGTCTTGGACTTGACGGTGAATTTGGTGCGCCCAAATGCACGCACGATATCGTCGCCGGTGGTCTGGCCCGTGTAGTGAATGACCATCATGTACACACGCGACTTGTCCTGGTGGCTCGCAAAGCTGGCGATCATCACCACGATCACCACCGCAGTGAGCCCCACGAGCGCATACATGCCGGCGCCGGCCGTAATGCCCGTGGTAATGGCCCAAAACAGATACAGCAGGTCGAGCGGGTCCTTGACCGCCGTACGATAGCGGACGATTGACAGAGCACCGACCATACCGAGCGAGATGACCACGTTGGTCGAGATCGCGAGCGTGACCATGCAGGTGAGCACGCACATGCCTACAAGCGTCACGGCAAAGCTGCGCGAATACACCACGCCGGTAAAAAAGCGCTTGTACACGTAATAGATCAGGATGCCCATGGCGAGCGCCACGAGAAGCGACAGGCCGATCTTGGCAGGGTCGACCTGGCCAAACGCCTCCAAGACGGAGTTCTTAAAAAAGTCCCTGGTGCTCATGGTCTAAATATCCCCTCGGTTCTCAAAATCCGAATCCCAGTAATTAAATCCGCGCAGGTAGGCAGTCTTTTCGTAACACAGGCAGTACTTGGAGACCGCCGTAAGCTCGGCCGCGCCCGGCGGCACCATATCGCGCACCAGCTGCGGGCAGAACTCCGTAAACTTGACCTCCATCACCAGCTTGCCGGGCTCCAGGACCGGCAGCGCGGGCAGCGTCACGTCAAAGATATCGAAGCTTCCCACCGCGGCACGCACGTTCATGTCAAACGTAATACGCACGGTGCCCTCATCCATCACCCACGGCTCGCGCTCGTAGTCCACGATGGTCCGTGGGCGCATCATGTTGCAGATGCACTCGATGTAGAACTCGCGACAGAGCGGATAGGGACTCCTTAGCAAAAAGCCGTAGTCGCCAGCCAAAATCTGCTCAAACTCGCCGCGCGTGAGCGGCGCGTCCTCCTTGTAGATCCAGCTGCCGTACTTCTTTTTGCGCTCGAGCTTAATCACCTTGTCGCTGCCGTTATAGATGCGAACGCGATACTTTTTGCGCATGAGAATGCCGGTGTCTTTTTCCTCGTAGGCCGAGTTGCAGTAGTCGTCAAAGTACAGGCTGCGAATTGTGTAACCGCCCGCCCGCGCATGCTTGTCCAGCTTAAACACCGGCGCCATGCGACAGGCAAGCGCAGCGTGCTCGCCCTCGTTAATGAGATATTTGAGCTCGTGGCGGTAACGCTCCTGCGTGGCACGCACAGGCGGGGCCGCCAAGCGCTCAAGCAGCGCGCTAGCCCTCCTCATACGTATCCTCCACGACCTTACCGCCGTCTTGCACGTAAAAACACTTCATGCCGTACTGTTTGCCATCGTCGGTAACGTAATATTCAAACGCATCTTGCGTATAACCGTCGGAGTTAGTGGCACGCACGCGCACAAAGTACTGGCCGGTATCGGGCGCATCACAGGTCACCTCGGGAAGCAGCACGTCCTCGGCCTTAAAGACCACATCGCTTATGGCATAGTCGCGCGCAAGTTCTACGGTGTAGCGAATGTCGCGCGCCTCAAAGTCGTAGGACGCATCCCAGTTAATGCGCAGCTTGCCGTTATCGATCTGCGGCACACCGATGTAGAACGGCATGGGCTTTTTATAGCTCTCGCGGAAGCTCTTATAGTTCTCTTCGATCTCGGCCGGAATCGCCGCGGCAATCTGCTCGTATTGGTCCTTGGTGACAGGCAGATTATCGATATCGGGCGAAGCGAAGACCAGGGATTCAGTCACCTCGCGGTAGTGCTTGATCATCTTGGTCAGGCGAGTCTCGGTCAAATACGAGCGCAAGTCCTTGACGGCACGGTCGAGTTCGCTGCGGAACGACTTGCTGCGCAACGCGCGGTTAAACAGCACGTTGCCCCAGTAGTTGCTTGCGCCGCGCTCCCAGCTCGCGTAGTCCGAAAACCCGGTGAGAGAAAGCTCAAGCTTACGCAGCATGCCGTCGTTATCCCAATCCAAAAAGTACCAAGTATTTGAGTTGAGAGGGCTGTACAGATAACAGTTACGGTTCTGCGTATCGCAGTTGCCCGTCAGGATCTGAAACGCCAGCCAATAGACCAGATTCTCGGTATCAAAGTAGGTATCGAGCACATCATCGATCTTTTGCGATTCATCGTTGAGCGCATCGAGCATCTCGATGAGCTTGGTGTGGTCCGAATCGCCCTTAATCTCGAGCATGCCCTCAAATTTAGCCTGGCTGTAGTCGGGATCGTCGGCGAGCTTAATGGTGTCCTCGTAGCGATGGAAATCGAAGCTGTTCACCTTGTACAGGTGCCCGCTCTTATCCAGGCCATGTGCCTTAAGCGCCGTCTTGTTGAGCTGTTCAACCTGCGTAAACAGGCCGTAGTCCTCAAAGGTGTCGTTGGACTTTTCGGTCTGGTCGCACACCCACAGATGCACAAACTGCGTGCGCAGGCCCATCATCTGGGGAATCCCACGGATAAGGTCGTAGGCCATCTTGTTGCGAAAACGCATACCCTCACCCATGTGCTTGTTGAGCGCAATCGCGCGCTGTTGGCGCCAGGTACCCTTGCCCTTTTTGAGCTCTATCTTGTAATTCTATTGCGAGTTCATGCTCGATGTCTGACCGCGCACCTGCACGGTAGCATTGGGCGCTTCCTCGCCATAGCCAACCTCGCCGGCCACCGGGCCGTCTTCGTCGCCCGCCTGCAGCAGGCCCATAACCTGGTAGCGCGTCACGCCCATGTCGGCGTAGTCATACACCGAGTACGTATTGATCTCGGCCCAGGTATGGTCGGTGTTCTCGGAGCTGTTGCCGCGCGAGACCGTCAGGTACATGGTCACAATGCCCGAGTCGTCGTAGACCTCGTAGAGCTCATCCTTATCGCGCAGGTGTTTGGACTGGTCGGAGGCCTCGGCCTTTTTAATCTTGTCCTGCTTTTTTACCTTATTTGTCGAGGATTCGTCCTGAGATGAGCAGCCCGAAAGCAGCAGCGCGCCGGCAGCCGCCTCGATCAGACAGCGGCGAGACATCAACTTATCGATCATCAGAACCTCCCCAATGGTTGCGGTACACGCGAACTACTGCGCGCTGAAACGCGCCGTGCGGCACGCCCTTGCGGCGGCATTCCTCATAGCGCCGCTCGGCACGGTCGAGCAAGCGGCCCAGCTGTGTAAAGCGACCCGTTTTGTCGGTCGCCACAATGGGCTGCTGGCTCAGGATACGATACGGCAAGTTGGCGGTATAGGTATCGAGCCGCAGCAGGGCCACGATAAAAAACACCGCCGCACCCAATAAAAAGCCAAAGCCGTAAAACTGCTGCGGCAAAAGCAACGACACGGTGGTCGCCAGCCCTGCCACACCGGCAAACAGGCCCGTGGCCAGAACGGCTCCCTTGTAGTCGGTAAAGTACAGCAAGATAAGCAGGATTGTGTTGCCCACGGCATACAGGCCGTAGCCCACACACAGCGTGCGAAAATACCCGTGCATCAGGTTGTTAAAGCCCAACGGTAGGGCCGACAGCACCGTGGTCTCGAGCGAGATGACCGCCGCCGTCACAAACAGTTGCTTGAGCGCACAAAAGCGTAGTTCTCGGTTGAGCGTGGCAAGCATTTCCTCCTCGGCCACCACAATGTCGCCCACCACGCCACCGTCGTTGAACAGGCTGTAGTAGTCGCGGTAGCGCGGATAAAAATTGACCTCGACCGAGACCACAAAGTTGACGGACGTGACCAGGATCGTCAAAAACGCGATGAGCGCCGGCACATCGTGGTAGGGCGCACCATAAAACAAGCCCTTGACCTGCACGCCAATGGGACCGGCCCATATTATCGCCAAGTGCGCAAAGAGGCCCAGGTTGGTAAAAAAGCCCGTGAGCGCCAACGGCATAAACTGATCAAGCCACCGTAAATAGAGCCAGGGGCTGCGATCGCTCTGCGGAAAATACCGGTACAGCAGCACCACGTCCCAGGCGAGCATGACGCCGTAGCCCAGAGCAATTGATGCCAACAGGCCCTCGACCGGCGGCAGTCCCAGCGCCAGCGCGGCCAGGGCGCACAGGCACGCCACGCCAATGGCAGCCGCAAAGCTGCACAGGATACCGCGGTAATCCTTGATGGCCGTGAGGTAACTCATGCCGTTCCAGTTGACGATCATAATATTGAACAGCCACAGGCATAGCAGCCCCTGCAGCAGCGTGGCGCCCGAGAACAGCAGAAAGACACCGTAGAGCACCGTGCCCGCAACGAGCATGATGGCGTTAGAGCCCCAAAACGAGGGCAGAATCTCATCCTCGCGCTCGGCAAAAAGCATATCGGCCAAAAAGCGCGTGACCGGCATAGAGAAAAAACTCGTGAGCGTGAGCGACGCCAGCAGCGTATAGGTCACCATGCACACCAGCAGGTCTTGGTTGGCTCGGCCCACACCCCACAGACCGCACAGCACCAAGATACCCACCTGAAGCAGCACGCCCAGCAGCATGGGGCCCGTGCAAACAATGCCAGCGTAGCCATAGGCGCGCATCATGGCAAACAGACCCTTGCGCCTAAACAGGCGCTTGAGCTCAAAACCGATTCCGGCCACCGGCTACTCCCCCTCTCTGGGCAGGTCAAACGCTTGCGCCGTCTCGTCGTACAGCGCGCGATAGTTGGCGAGCATCTGCTCGTGCAAAAAGTACGTGGCAACGCGACGCTGGCCGCGCTCCCCCATCTCAATGCGACGAGCGCGGCTTGTGCACATGCGTTCCATGGCATCGGCCAAGCCCTTGCGATACATGGGCGGCGTCACAAAACCCGCCACGCCAAAGTGAACTGCCTCCCATTTCTTGGACATGAGAAA
>CAJLTA010000025.1 GCA_905209455.1 uncultured Collinsella sp. | reverse complement strand
TAATGGATGGAAACGGGTGTTCTATCGGGACACACATTTTGTCCTATAAGCCGCATTTGCCAGCGCAGCGCGCAAGGCGCGAAGCGCCGCAGTGACCGCCTGCGCAGCAGGCTGACCCCCTGACGGCCCACCAAAGCATGTTAAAGCGACTGGCTTAGGCTGGTCGCTTTTTTGTTAACCTCGCATGGGGTCGAACCCGAAAGGGCGCGGCCGCTTTCACAGATTGAGTCTACCCTGGGGATCGGTGAAACCGTCAGTACCCTCCTTGATTTTCTTCTCGTCTGCCTTCACGCGACGCTCGAGCTTTTTTGTATCCTCGGCAGGCGGTAGGTTCTCGGGAACAATTCCGCGGTCGATGAGGCTGCCACGCACGCTCGTGTTGTTCTCGACGTGTTCTTGTTTGATCTGGTCCAGACCGTACAAGTCGTGTTCCTCGGCGTTGAAGGCCGTCATCGAGTTCGTGAGGTCCTTTGCTTTGATGAGGACATCGGCTAACCTGTCCGCCAATGCCGCGCTCTTGGGTACGCCGAGCTGCTGCTTCATTTCCGCCGTGCTTCTGCCGCCGAATAACGCCTCATCGCCCTTCGACTTGATGATCGCGAATCCTTTGGAGTCCACGCCGCGTTTGAACGCAATACCCGAGAGCTGTTTCTCTGAATCGGATAGCGAGTGGCGCGCCTGCAAGCGCTGAATCTCTGCGAAGCGCTGCTCTATGAGCTCTTGGCGGCGCGTCTGCACGGCAAAGTATGCCTGGGCGAGCGCGATCTCTGGCTTGTTTGAATCTCCGTTCTGTGCGATTAAATAGCATGCATAGCGCGTAAGTTTGTAGTCTTTAACCGCGCGAGCGGCGACACCGGCAGTTACCATTTTCGTGGTGTCACGAAAATGGGAATCAACTGGAGTTTTGTTTGTTTCGCACGAGACTTTTGCCCTCTTAACAACTTCGGCGAAGTTCTCCCATCGAGTGTACCCCATGGGTTCCATTAAATCGCGTGCGAGCCAATACTCAACGCCGTCTTCCACATGGGCGTAGCTGTCAAGTTCGACACGCCATTTCTCGATATCCCTGCTGTCCATATCTCCTCCTCGCTGGTCTATTTTCTATGCGGGCTTTGCCCGCTCTATATTCAGAATAAGGATACGCTGTCGTGCGGACACGAATGGGCCCCGTGCTGCTTCAAGCTCACGGGGCCCATGGATATCGATTGATTGTGTTCTGCTTTAGATAGGTGTCCGGTTTAATCCGCTCGATAGTGCGATCCGAGACTTTCGGTCCGCTTACGCATGGCTTTGACCATTTCCTGTGCTAGTCGAATCTGCGATTGCAGGCGGGCGAGGGCAGCGATTTCGCTGTCGTTGGCATGTGGCTTATTTAGAGCCGTGGCTTCGTCTTGCAAGCTTTCAAGCTGTTGCAGGGCCTCGGATAGGCCTGTTTCGGTCCTGTTGATCATGCAATAGGTGCTCATCGTGTGCCTAAGGCTGTGTGTCAGGCGTTCGGCATCTGTTGTGGCAATGCCGTACTGGGGGAGGGTGATATCCGCCTTCAGGGCTGCCTCAGGCTCCTTCTGCGCTGCAAGGGCTGCCGATGCGCCCGCGACGCGCCCGAACACGATGCCGTTGGCGCTTGACAAGCCACCAATGCGGTCGGCGCCGTGCATGCCGCCTGTCGCCTCGCCGCAAGCGTAGAGGCCCTCAACGCCCGTGTGCGCGGTCTTATCGATCTTGATGCCGCCGTTAGCGGCGTGGGCATACATCGCAACGCGCATCTCGTCGGTCGGCGCGATGCCGTGCTCGTCTTGCAGCCAGGTGGCAAAGGTCTGCACAAACTCTGGGACATCCTCGCGGGGGAAGTCGTAGTGGAGTGCCAGGCCTTCGACACCTGCCTGATCGATGACGAGATCGATAGCGCGGGAGGCCAAGCGTGACGTGAAGGGACCATATCCAGAGCGCTGCTCGAGCAGGTCGTTCAGCTTGTCGTCGGCAATATCTACCGGCTGGTCTACATGCACGTAGCGCCAGGTTTTCTCGTTGAAGACCAAGTTACGCCTGGGCTCGATGAAGCCGGGCATCATCTGCATGAACTCTATATTAGTAAGTGTTGCGCCGTGCGCCAGTGCGATGGCCTGCGAGGAGCTGAGCACATCAGCCGACGTAAGGCTGCGCTCGAACAGGCCGCCTGTGCCACCGGCTGCGATGATCGTGGCCTTGGCAGCAAAGGGCACGATTCGATTTTCGGTAAGGTCGTAGAGTACGGTTCCGGTTATTCTGCCGTTCGTGTCCTCAACAAGGTCGATAAGCTCATGGCGGGGGAGCAGGCGAATGCCGAGCGACTCGATCCAGGTCGTCAGAGCGTCCTCAAGGGGCTTGCGGGTGAGGCCGCGCCACATGCGCGTCTTGTGGTCAAAGCAGGGGATAAATTGCTTTTGTTGAGCACTCTTGGCGCTTTGCGGACGCTGGAGCTCAACGCCCAGGTCTTGCTCGAGCCAGTCAATCGCTTGGGGAATGCCGTGGACGAACGTTTGGACGAGTTCGGGGTCGGCAACGCCGCCGCCGACGGCCAGGATGGTGTCGATGAGGTCCTGCTCGTCGTCTTCGTCGACGGGACCGATGAGGCCGAGGCCCCAGGTACCCGGGAAGAAGCTCGATCCACTCATGGTCTTGCCGGCGCTTGCCACAGTGACGGTTGCACCCGTGCGTGCCGCTTCGATGGCGGCACAAAGGCCCGCAATGCCAGATCCAATTACCAGTACATCAGTCGATTCCATCGGATTCCTTTCTCGTCCGGCGCATTGTCGCACGGGTGATCGGCAATGGGGCCGCAAAGACCCGGCAAATCGGTAAAGGGCAAATATGGCAGGTGGGCGTCATGGACGCTCTGACGCTCCATCTCATCACATCTTGCATTTCGCCCCAGCTGATATATCGGCATTAGCTACCCTGCGCCAGCGCAAACAAAAAGAGCCGCTACCCGGGTGGGTAGCGGCTCCAAAGCTCAACTATACGAGCATCGCGCGGGCGCGATTAGGCCTTGAGGGCCTCCTCGACGGCGACAGCGCAGGCGACGGTGGCACCGACCATGGGGTTGTTGCCCATGCCGATGAGACCCATCATGTCGACGTGCGCAGGCACGGAGGAAGAACCGGCGAACTGGGCGTCGGAGTGCATACGGCCCATGGTGTCGGTCATGCCGTAAGAGGCAGGGCCGGCGCCCATGTTGTCCGGGTGCAGGGTACGGCCAGTGCCGCCACCAGAAGCGACGGAGAAGTACTTCTTGCCAGCCTCGAGGCGCTCCTTCTTGTAGGTGCCAGCGACGGGGTGCTGGAAGCGCGTCGGGTTGGTGGAGTTGCCGGTGATCGAGATGTCGACGTTCTCGTGCCACATGATGGCAACGCCCTCGCGGACGTCGTCGGCGCCGTAGCAGTTGACGGCGGCGCGGGGACCATCGGAGTAGGGGATGGTCTCGACGACCTTGAGCTCGCCCGTGAAGTAGTCGAACTGGGTCTTCACGTAGGTGAAGCCGTTGATGCGGGCGATAATCTGAGCGGCGTCCTTGCCCAGACCGTTGAGGATAACGCGCAGCGGCTTCTTACGAGCCTTGTTGGCGTTCAGAGCCAGGCCGATAGCGCCCTCGGCGGCAGCGAAGGACTCATGGCCAGCCAGGAAGGCGAAGCACTCGGTGTCGTCGGAGAGCAGCATGGCGCCCAGGTTACCGTGGCCCAGACCGACCTTGCGGTCCTCGGCGACGGAGCCGGGAACGGTGAAAGCCTGGATGCCCTCGCCGATGATGGCGGCAGCCTCAGAAGCAGTCTTGGCGCCACGCTTGACAGCGAGAGCGCAGCCGAGGGTGTAGGCCCACTCGGCGTTCTGGAAGGCGATGGACTGGGTGTTGTTGACGATCTCACGCGGGTTGAAGCCCTTGTCGGTGCAGATCTGCAGAGCTTCCTCGAGGGAGGCGATGCCGTTGTCGGCGAGGCACTTGTTGATCTTGTCAGCGCGGCGCTCGTAACCTTCGAACGTAACAGTCATAGTTATTTCCCTCCCTTTCTACTCGTGAACCGGGAACACGCTGGCGACGGAGTGGGTCTCCTCGTCGGTGCGCGGGTCGATGTACTTGGCAGCGTTCTCCCACTGACCATAGTGGCCCATAGCGCCAGCGATGGCCTCCTCGGGGGTCTTGCCGGCCTTGACGGCGTCGGTGAACTTACCGAGGTTCAGGAACTCGAACGCGATGATCTCGTTCTTGTCGTTGAGAGCCATGCGGGTGACGTAACCCTGAGCGAGCTCGAGGTAACGAGCGCCCTTGGCCTTGGTACCGAACATGGTGCCGACCTGGGAGCGAAGGCCCTTGCCGAGGTCGTCGAGGGAGGCGCCCACGGGCAGGCCGCCCTCGGAGAACGCGGTCTGGCTGCGGCCGTAAACGATCTGCAGGAAGATCTCGCGCATAGCAACGTTGATGGCGTCGCAGACGAGGTCGGTGTTGAGGGCCTCGAGGATGGTCTTACCGGGAAGGATCTCGGAAGCCATGGCGGCAGAGTGGGTCATACCCGAGCAGCCGATGGTCTCAACGAGGGCCTCCTCGATGATGCCGTCCTTGACGTTCAGCGTGAGCTTGCAGGCGCCCTGCTGAGGTGCGCACCAACCCACACCGTGCGTAAGACCGGAGATGTCGGAAATCTCCTTAGCCTGGACCCACTTGCCCTCCTCGGGGATGGGTGCGGGGCCGTGGTATGCACCCTTGGCAACGGGGCACATGTTCTCCACTTCCTGTGAGTACTGCATGCCTCTCCTCTCTATCGTGTTGGCGTCCCGTCTGGGGGTCGTGGCTGGCGATTGCCGGGCGACCCTTCGAAAGGGACATGACATGCAGCCCCTATAATACCGCGAAATGCACGGAATATTCGGCGAACGGCTCAGTTTTCGTAGCGAGAAGTCTGGAAGTTTTAATTGAAACGGTTTAACTCTATGTTCTGTGGTCGCGAACTTCCATAGAGGGGGTCCGTCTTGGGCAAGCTTTTGGTCGGCTCTTGTAAGCGTTGCGGGGGTTGACCTGTTGCAACGGTGCCGTTCGCCGCCTGTTTACTGCCTTTTGCCGCGCGAGTGTATTGTTTTGCGTGAATGTTTTGATGGCACGCTTCAATCGTGCTGTATTGGATGGCAAGCAGATCCCGGCGAAGGGAGCGCCATGCAGCGCGTTTGGAGAACGGTTACGGGCTTTTACCATGTCTGTGCTCGCGGTGCGGGCAAACAGCTCATCTTTGAGGGCGATGAAGACCGGCGGGAGTTTTTGGAGCTGATGCGCGAGTGCTGCCGCGAGGCGGGCGTGACGGTTATCGCCTGGTGCCTTATGGGCAATCACGTGCATTTGGTGCTTGCAGATTACGAGGACAGGATGAGCGCGGCGATGCACCGACTGCTTTTGACGTACGCGCGGCGGTTCAATAAACGCACGAGGCGCACAGGCCATCTGTTCCAGAACCGTTTTGACCGGCGCTCGCTCGATACCGACTGGCAGGTGATGGAGGCTATTCGCTCCGTACACGCCGATCCGCAGGAGGCGGGCATCAGCTTAATCGAGCGTTATCCCTGGAGCAGCTTTGCCGAGCATTTGCGCGCTTACGACGGTGACGCGGCTGATGTCGCGAGGGGATTTTCTGATCCTTCTTGCGTGCTTGAGCTTTTTGGTTCCGCCAAGGCCTTTATTGCCTATTCGCTTTCGACGCCCGACGGCTGCGAGCCGGCGATGCCCGATCTAGAAGAGACGGAGTGGGAGCGGCGAGCCTTTGCCGACAAGTTGTCGAAGGGGCTCGGGGTTAAGCTCAACGGGGTTAAAGCCACACCGTCGGCGCAGCGCAACATCGTTATTCTTGGATTGCACGATGCCGGTTTTACGGTGCGTCAGATTGAGCGGTATACGGGGATTGGCAAAAGTACCGTCTCTCGTATCGTGCGCGCTTATGCGCGGGTGAAGGCACAGGCTGAGCTCTCGGAATAGAAAATGGCCGAACCGCTCTTGTCAAGCGATTCGGCCAACAAAAATCTTAAGATTTGGGATAAATACTACTGATTATTATGTCCCGTGAGAATGCCGTCGAGGGTGCGCCAGGCGAGCTCGGCGCATTTGACGCGGGCGGGCATGTGCGAGATGTCCTGGAGCTGGGCGGCTTCGTCCAGGTCTTCCAGGTCCTCCTCGGAGAGCTTCTCGCCGCGGATCATGGCAAGGAAGAGCTCTGCTAGGCGGCGAGCTTCCTCGACGGTCTCGCCGGTGATGAGGTCGGCCATGATGTCGGCGCTGGCCTGACTGATGGCGCAGCCGTGGCCGGTAAAGGAGGCCTCCTCGATCACGCCGTTCTCGACGCGCAGCTGCAAGGTGAGCTCGTCGCCGCAGCTGGGGTTGATGCCGTCGTGCTCGTGCGTGGGAGCATCCATCTCATACTTATAGTCGGGGTGCGAGTTGTGCTCCATAAATGTGGTGGAGGTGTACAGATTACCCATTGAACGTGCTCCAAACGTGATGCAGGCCGGCGATGAACTTGTCGATGTCGGCCTTGTCGTTGTAGAAGGCCACGCTGGCGCGGCAGCAGGCAAGGTTCTCGACGCCCAGCCATGTGAGCAGCGGCTGCGCGCAGTGGTGGCCGGCGCGTATGCAGACGCCGTCCATGTCCATGATGCTCGCGACGTCGTGCGGGTGGATGCCCTTGACGTTAAAGCTCACAACGCCGTGGTGGTTGTCCCAATAGATGGAGCCGATGATCTGGATAAAGTCGAGCTGCATGAGCTCGCCCATCAGATAGTGGACGAGTGCCTGCTCGCGGGCCTGGATGTTCTCGTAACCCACGGTGTTGACCAGGTAGTCGAGTGCCGCACCCGTGGCGAAGATGCCGGCGGCGTCCTGCGTGCCGGCCTCGAATTTCTCGGGAACGGGCGCCCAGACGGCGTCCTGCTCGGTGACCGAATCGATCATCTCACCGCCGGTAAGCACTGGCGGCATGGCGTTGAGCAGGTCCATCTTGCCCCACAGCACGCCGATGCCCATGGGGCCCATGGCCTTGTGCGCGCTAAAGGCAAAGAAGTCGGCGCCCAGGTCGGCCACATCGACCGGCATGTGCGGCAGCGACTGCGCGCCGTCGACGACCAGATAGCCGCCGTACTTGTGCACGAGCTTGCCGAGGTTCTTGACCGGGTTCTCGACTCCTAGCACGTTGGAGACCTGACCCACGGCCAGGATCTTGGTCTTGGGTCCCACCTTGGCCAGAACCTCCTCGGTGGTGAGCTGGCCGGTCTTGGTGGGATAGAGGTAGACGAGCTTGGCGCCGGTCTCGCGGCAGACCTGCTGCCACGGAATCAGGTTGGAGTGGTGCTCCATGATGGTGATGACGACCTCGTCACCGGGCTCGAGCACCGTGGGTGCAAAGCTCTTGGCGACCAGGTTGAGCGACTCGCTCGTGTTGCGGGTGAAGACGACCTCGTTGGCCTGTGAGGCACCGATGAGGTCGGCGATCTGCTGGCGGACTTTCGCGATGGCGTCGGTGGCCTCGACGGACAGCGAGTACAGGCCACGCAGGGGGTTGGCGTTCATGCGCTGATAGAAGTCGCGCTCGGCGTCGAGCACGCAGGCAGGGCGCTGCGCGGTGGCGGCACTATCGAGGAAGGCGATCTCGGGGTGTTGCTGGAACAGCGGGAACTGTGCCTTGTAGGGATTGGTCTCGATGTCGACGGTAGGCCAGCCGCGCGAGGCCTCGTCGCTGGCGTCGAGCTCCATAGGCTCCGGTGCGGTACAGGTATCGCATTTAACGTGCTCGGTGTCGATCATGCGAGCTCCTCTTCAAAGTTGTCGATCAGGTTGTTGCCCAGGCGGACGACGGCGGCGCGGGTGCGCTCGTCGGTGGCGGAAAGCGCGGCGTCCTCCAGCTTGGCACGGACGAACAGGTCCTCGGCGGCGTTTTGGTCAAGGCCGCGGCAGGCGAGGTAGAACAGCTGCTCGTCGCGGACGTGGCCGATGGTGGCTCCGTGGTTGCCGGCGACGTCGTCCTCGTCGCACAGGATGACGGGGACGGTCTTGTTGTCGACCCCCTTGTTGGCCAAAAGCACCGTCTCGCGCTCGGTGCCGGTTGCACCCTTGCAGCCGTGCACGAGGTCGATGGTGCCGCGGTAGACCTTCTTGGACGTGCCGGTCAGCACGCCGTTGGCGTCGATCTCGCACTCGGTCTTGCGACCGCGGTGGCGCAGCTCGTAGTTAAAGTCGCGCACCTGCTCGCGGGCGCCCAGGTAGTCAGTATCGATGGTGACCTTGGCGGTATCGCCCAGCAGGTCGCCGGCAAGGCCGGTGGCGCTGGCGCCGGCACCCAGGACGGTGTGCTGCACGTTGACGCGCGCGCCCTCGTCCAGGAACAGGCCGGTGTCGTCGAGCGCGATCCAGCTATCGTCGAGCGTCTGCGTGCAGGTCACGTTGACGGTGGCGTACTCGTGGGCACACACGCGTAGCACGGAGCCCACGACGCCTTGGCCGGCAACGGGGGAGTCCAGGGCTATGCGCAGGTCGAGCGTTGCCTGCGGACGGGCGACGACATCGATGGCGGCGATGGCCGCGGCAGTGTCGACGCCACTCACGTGCACGGTAACCGTGGCGTGCTGGTATGCGGGCACATCGATGACGATGCGCTTGGTGGCGTGGTCGGCCAAGTAGGTGTAGGCAGCCTCGCCCATGCCGGTCTCGAAGGCTTCAGCAGGGGAGAGCTCCTCCTCGAGCTTGATGGCACCGGCCTGGTAGATGGAGGTGGCGGGCACGTCAAGCTCGGTCTCGGGCGTGATGCGGGCGCGGTCGGCGGCATCGCCAGGGGCGGAGGCGCGGCGCTCGGGGAAGCGCTCGGCCATGGCGTCCATGGCGGCGTCGAACGCGTCTGCCACGCCAGCAAACTGCTCTTCCAAGCCCTCAACCTCAATGGTCTCGGCGGGAGCGGCGGCAAGCTCGTCAGAGAGCTCGAGCTTGGTCTGGTTCATCTTGAGCCAACCCCAAGTGGCAGCCGGCATCGCATTGACCTGCTCAAGGGTGGTAGCAGCGGTGTTCGTGGTCTGTTCCATTATCCGATCGCTCCTTCCATCTCGAGCTTGATCAGGTTGTTCATCTCGACGGCGTACTCAAGCGGTAGCTCCTTGGAGACCGGGTTGGCAAAGCCGTTGACGATCATGGTGCGAGCCTCTTCCTCCGGGATACCGCGGCTCATCAGGTAGAATACCTTGTCGTCGCCGATACGTCCGATGGTGGCCTCGTGGCCGATGTCGACGTTCTTGGCGCGGATGTCCATGGCCGGGATGGTGTCGGAGCGGCTCTGGTCGTCGAGCATCAGTGACTGGCAGCTCACGGTTGCCTTGGAGCCCTCGGCCTTGGGCGTGGCAACGATAGAGCTGCGGAACGTCTGGATGCCGCCACTCTTGGAGATGCCCTTGGTCTCGACGGTTGCCGAGGTCTCGGGCGCGTTGAGCACGACCTTGCAGCCGGTGTCGAGGTTCTGCCCGGCGCCGGCAAAGGTGATGCCGGTAAAGCTCGAGCGGGCGCGACGGCCGTTGAGCACGCTCATGGGGTAGAGGTAGCCCACGTGGCTACCGAAGGAGCCGCTGATCCACTCGATGTCGCCGTCCTCGTCCACGCGCGCACGCTTGGTGTTGAGGTTGTACATGTTCTTGGACCAGTTCTCGATGGTCGAGTAGCGCAGGTGCGCACGCTTGCCCACAAAGAGCTCGACGGCGCCGGCGTGGAGGTTGGCTACGTTGTACTTGGGCGCGGAGCAACCCTCGATAAAGTGCAGGTCGGCGTCGTCCTCGACGATGATGAGCGTGTGCTCAAACTGGCCGGCGCCCTTGGCGTTAAGACGGAAGTAGCTCTGCAGCGGGAAGTCGAGCTTGGTGCCCTTGGGCACGTAGACAAACGAGCCGCCCGACCATACGGCGCCGTGCAGGGCCGCAAACTTGTGGTCGGTGGGCGGGATGAGCGTCATAAACTTCTCGTGGATGAGCGGTTCCCACTGCGGGTCGTGCAGGGCCTCCTCGATGCCGGAGTAGACGATGCCCATCTTAGACGCTGTGTCCTGCATGTTGTGGTAGACGAGCTCGGAGTCGTACTGCGCGCCGACGCCTGCCAGATAGCTGCGCTCGGCCTCGGGGATGCCCAGGCGCTCAAAGGTGCTCTTGATGTCGTCGGGCACCGACTCCCAGTCGTGCTTTTGGTCGGTGTTGGGCTTGACATAGGCGACGATGTTATCCATGTCCAGGCCCTCGATGGAGGGGCCCCACGTCGGGTCGGGGAAGCGGTTGAAGATCTCGAGGGACTTTAAGCGCAGGTCGAGCATCCACTGCGGCTCGTCCTTCTTGGCGCTGATCTCGCGCACGATGTCGGGCGTGATGCCGGCGTCGAGGCGCTCAAATCCCTCCTCGCCATAGGTGAAGTCGTAGAGGCTGCGGTCGATGTCCGCGACCTCGGTGCGGTTCTTGGTCATTGCGTCTCCCCTTTACGCCTGCTGCTCGGCAGCGGCGGCCTCGGCCTGGGCGCGCTGCTCGGCGGCCTCGCGCTCGAAGGTCTCAAAGCCGTTCTTGTCGATCCAGGGGATGAGCGAGGCGTCGTCCTCGCGCACGATGTGGCCCTTGACCATAACGTGGACGCGGTCGACATCCAGGTGCTCCAGGATGCGCGTGTTGTGCGTGATGATGAGCATGGAGCCGTCGCAGCTCTTGCGGTAGGCGTCCATGCCATGACTGACGGTGGAAAGGGCGTCGACGTCCAGGCCGGAGTCAGTCTCGTCCAGGATGGCGAGCTTGGGCTGCAGCAGCAGAAGCTGGAGCATCTCGACCTTCTTTTTCTCGCCGCCCGAGAAACCCACGCCCAGCTCGCGGTTGAGGTAGGCGGTATCCATGTTGAGCTCGGCCGCGAGCTCCTTCACGCGGCGGCGGAACTCCTTGCCCTTCATCTCCAGGCCGGGGCGGCCGGCGATGCTGGCGCGCAAAAAGCTCGACAGTGGCACGCCCGGAATCTCGACCGGGGCCTGGAAGCTCAGGAACAGGCCGGCGCGCGAACGCTTGTCGGTGGTGAGCTCGGTGATGTTCTGGCCGTCAAAGACGATGCGGCCGTCGTTGACCGTGTAGACGGGGTCGCCCATGACCAGGTGGCCGAGGGTGGACTTGCCGGCGCCGTTGGGTCCCATCAGCACGTGGGTCTCGCCGGCGGCGACGTTGAGGTTGACGTTGTGGAGGATGGTCTTCTCGTCCACGGAGGCGGTCAGACCTTCGATGGAAAGCAGCGGATTTGCGCTCATGCTGTCCCTCTCTGTATATGGTGTACTCATAGGTGTACTAAACCCTAGGAATCTTCTCGGAATAAAGTTACTATGGGTTCGGAGTTAGTCAAGGGAAAACCCGACTAATCCACTCGACTTTTTAGATGTGGGACATAATAATCAGGCTTGTTTGCCCCGCGTGCATAAGATTTGGGACAAACAAGCCTGGTATTTTGTCTCGGCTACGATGAGAGGGTAGGTATGCTCATTTCTTCTAAGGGCCGCTATGCCCTCCGTCTGATGATCTATATCGCAGCGCTTGGTGACGCCGAGGGCAAGATTGCCCTTCGCGAGGTCGCTGACCGCGAGCATATTTCACAAAAGTATTTGGAGCAGCTGGTTCGTCCGCTCATGAAGGCGGGCCTGCTTAGGAGCGTGCGCGGTAAGGGCGGCGGCTACATGATGGCGAAGGACCCGGCCGAGGTGCGCGCCGGCGACATCCTGCGTGCCGTCGAGGGCAGCACGGCTCCGGTGGCGTGCGATGGCATCGACAACAGCTGCACCCGCAGCGATTTGTGCTCGACCGTCAAGTTCTGGCGCGGTTTGGACGACGTGATCGAAAAGTACGTCGACGGCGTGACGTTGGCCGACCTGGCCGCCGTCCCCGAAATCAACTTTGACATTAAGCTGTAGGGGTGCAAATGGCATCTCTCGACAAGGTGTACAAGCAAATCGAAGTTTTTGCTCGGGAATGTGACGCCGAGAAGGTCGTGTTGTTTGGTTCTCGTGCTCGAGGCGACAACTTGCCCAAGAGCGATATTGACATCGCCGTAGCAGGTTGCCGGGATTTCGGCCGTTTCTCATATTTGATCGAGGAACATCTTGATACTCTTTTAGATGTAGATGTCGTCAATCTCGACGAGTCCCTCTCGCAGCAATTGCTCGATGAGATTGCCAGGGATGGTGTGATTCTGTATGAAAAAAATGAGAACTTTGTTAGCGCCTTGGCGAGTCTTGAGGATGCGCCCAATCAGGATCTCAACAATGATTTTGTTCAGAGTGGATTGATTAATAAGTTCAATCTTCAATTTGAACTGAGCTGGAAGCTCCTTAAGCGTCTGCTCGAGTATGAGGGCGCCACGCTTGCCGCGTCGGGGTCTCCTCGTGCCATCGTGAAGGAGTCGTACCGATTCTACGACTTTATTGATGAGGCGGCCTGGCTAGACATGCTCAGAGACCGCAATACGAACGTCCATATCTACGACAACAAGCTCGCTCAAGATTTGATTCAGCGCATCTTGAACGTCTATATCCCCGCTTTCTGTCAGTTGAGGGACGGGCTGATGGAGCGATACGGCGAGCTTCTGATGGCGCCCGACGACCAGTTTGTTTAATTCCTTAAGATTTCGCGGAGGGTTGTTGCCGTTTACCGAGGGGTTGTTGTGCAACAACGGGCGAGCTGCAATACTAATTTTTATCTTTGCAAACTGAACTTTAACTACACCAATGCAGGGAGGATCTTATGCAGCCCAAGCATTCTGCTATTGTCGCGGGCCTGACGTTGGCGCTTTCGTTTGGCGCCGTTTCCGCGCCGGCACCCGCCGCTGCCGAGGAGCCCACGCCGGGCGTTGCCTCGGATGCCACCGATATCGATAAGGGTCTCTACACCCAGCAGTCCTTCTCAGGCGTGCTGAGGTCGGTCCAGGGCGTTTCGTTTGTCAACGTGACTCCCGAGATGAAGTACTTTACCAAGTACGAGAGCCATGGTAACTACAACCAGGGCTTTTCGTACGGTGACGGCTATAACGCGTTGGGCTATTACCAGTTCGACCGCCGCTGGTCGCTCATTCCGTTTATGAAGCAGGTCTACAACTACAGCCCCGAAAAATACAGCATGCTCAAGGATGCGATTGATCGCGGCAGCGAGATTTCCAACACGAGCAATGCCATGTACGAGAACGGTCAGCTCACCGAGTTGGGCCGTATTGCGCAGGAGGCCTTCCAGGGTGCTTACAACACCGATCCTGTTGAGTTCTCAGCACTTCAAGATGCTTATGCGTACAACTCGTACTATGCGGTGACCGAGGCGTGGCTCAAGAGCGGCCTGGGTATTGATATTTCGGGCCGCGCCGACTGCGTCAAGGGCATGGTGTGGAGCATTACCAACATGTGCGGCACTGGTGGCTGCAGGGACTTTTTCCGCTGGGCGAATCTTTCCAACGATATGTCCGATCGCGAGTTTGTGACGGCGCTTTCCTACAGCGTGGTCAATAACGTGGCGACCAAGTATTCGAGCCAACCCCAGTATCATGAGGGCTGGAAGAACCGCTACCGCAACGAGCTGAAGGACTGCTTGGTTTATATCGCCGAGGACGAGGCCGCTGCCGCTGCGACGCCCGTGCAGCCCGAGCCTACGCCGGCGCCCTCGCCGACGCCTGATTCGAATGACGGCTCGAGTGACGATGCCAACGATGACAGGATGGATGCGCCCTCGACCGATGCTGACGGTAATGGCTCTGCTGGTGGCGCTATCAACGACGGTTCCACCTCGAACGGCTCCGATTCGAACGGCTCTGCTGCGGGCGATTCGTCTTCAAGCTCTGCCGGCAATACGGGCAGCGCCGCCTCTGGTTCGACCGACGCTGGTTCCTCTGACTCTTCCACTGGCTCGAGCGATTCTTCCGCCGATACTGGTTCTAGCAATGACTCTAACACTGGCGCCGCTTCTGATTCCGATGCTTCCAAGGACGACTCGAATAAGGCGCCGGACGCTCCCGTTGCTTCGCCGGACAAGAAGCCTTCTTTCTCCGTGCAGCTTGGTTCTACGCTGGGCTCTTCGCTGATGGCTGGTGTCAATAACGGCTCGACTCAGAACAAGGACAACTCTGATCAGGTTTCCACGGAAAAGACCGAGGCCGCAAAGGGCGACTCCAAGGACAAGGCTTCCGAGAAGACCAAATCCGATAAGGGTTCTAGCTCTGAGGCGAAGGACGACAAATCCGCTCAGAAGAAGGACGAGAGCAAGACCGAGGGCGAAAAGAAACAGTCCGAAGACGACGACAAGAGCGGTGCTGACAACCAAGTCCAGGAGCAAAATGACTCCAAAACGGTTACCACTACAACCACCACGACCACCACAACCAAGTCATCTGGCGGCAACATGCCCAAGACGGGCGACTTGATCGTGATGGCGAGCCTTGCCAGCGCGAGCTTGGCCACACTGGGTGCTACGTCTATCGTAAGTGGTAAGCATAAGCTCGATCAGCAGAAGAAGGCTTCTGGGGAGGACAGCTCGGAGGAGTAGCCTCTCGGTTGCCAGATAACTAAAGAGTCGGGACGGGGTCCGGTGCGAATGCATCGGGCCCCGTTTTGTTGTGCAACGATTAGTTATGCCCCCTCACACCTCTTGTTGCTACCGTTGCCCGATATGTTCGCGCGGCGTCGTCGGTACGCGCGAGGCGGTCATTACAATTGGCATCGTGCAGCGATTTAGGGGGAACGTTTTGGTGTCTGAACAGGCAAATGTTGATTGTGCTGCTGGCTTTGGCGTGCGCTTGATCGGCTGTGCCGACGATGCGGCTTTGCCCATTGGCATGCACGACTATGCGGAGGCTCTTGGTTGCTGCACGCTGGTCGACAAGACCATGTTTATTGCCGATGTGTTGGACTGCGACGCGTCCGTTGTGGTGTGCTGTCGACCCGAGGGTTTTGGCAAGAGCATGAACTTGTCGATGCTCAGGGCTTTTCTGGAGCGTCCAGCGGTCGGTCGCACCGGTCGGATCTCGTTTGCCGATGCTCAGATTTGGGATGCGGACGGCGGGCGCTATCGGGATGAGTACGCTTGCTATCCGGTGATATCGCTGGACTTTTCTGGCGCTGCGAGGCGTGGCCCCGCTGTTGCCGGCGTCGTGCGCGATGCCCTTTCGGGCGAGTGCGCTCGCTTGTTGGCGCTCTTGGAGGCTCCGGATTTAGCTCGAGATAAGGTGCGTCACGTCGAACGTGTCGCGCGTGGCGTGGCGAGCGCGGACGAGGTTGACTCGGTGCTCGGTGTGCTCATAGAGCTGCTGGAGATTGCCTACGATGAGCAGGTTGTATTGCTCGTTGATGGGTACGATGGGGCGTGCTCTTGCCGTGCGAGCGCGAGGGACGCTTCCGGCGCCGATCCGGCAGATCTATTCGATCGCGTGCTGTTCGACGCCATTGCTGCTGCGCGCGATTCGTTGCGGCTGACGTGTTTGATGGGGGAGCGTCCCAGTCCTGCCGAAGTGGCGCTTTCTTCGCGCGGCTGCTCGTATTGTCTGACGACGCCGCTGTCGGCGTGGTGTGACCGATGTTTCGGTTTTTCGGATGCCGAGGTCGAGGCTCTATTGAATCATGCTGGGCGCGAGGAATACCTGGATGATGCGCGTGAATGGCTCGAGGGGTATCGGTTTGGCAGGGCCTATTGCTCGAGTCCAGAGCGTGTGATCGGTTTTCTGGGCCGAGGCTGCACGGCTCCTGTGCGTGCCGATCTGTATGGATATGCCGATTGCCTGAGTAGGGTAGTTGCCGGGTGGAATCTCGACCGCCTTTCGGTCTTGTTTGATTTGCTCGAGGCCCATGGGTGCGCTGAGGTCCCGCTTTGTTTGGGCACTGCAGAGCCAGATGTCTCGCCTGACGATGGCATGTGGACAGCGCTGTATCTGTCCGGTTTTCTCACGACGGATATGACTGAGGAGCCAGAGCATGGCGATCGCCTCCGTGCTTTGCGATTGCCCAATAACGAGCTTCGTCAGGCCTTGCGTCTAGTGATTATTGAGTGGTTTGAGTGTGCCGCAGAAGACATTCGAGACGTCGATGCGTTTCGCGACGGGCTGTGCCATGGGAACGAGGATACCGTGAGGCGGGCGCTAAGCCGCATCTTGGGAGATGCGGGAATCGGTGCGACCGACCCAGATACGCCGCTGCCATATCATCTGCTCTTGCAGGGGCTCTGCTTTGGCTTGCCGGGCTATGCCAATCCTGCTTCGAGGCGAAAGTGTGGCGCGGGTCGCTGGGACATCCAGGTTTTTCCTACGGGCGCTGTGTTCGACGTAGCTGACACGATCGGCATGCTGGACGAGCGCCCGCTTATAACGATCAATATGATGTATGACCCCGATGTGGATGCGCTGGGGTTGGAATTGCTGGCCGTGCAGTCGCTACTCGACATAGAGCGCGACGGCATCGACGAAATTCGTGTACCACGCCCCGGCGTTGGCCGCATGCGCTGGGGGTTCGGTTTTGATGGGCAGCATGTGGCTACGGTGTGCCAACGGCTTTAAGCGCCGAGGTGTTTCCGGCTTCCGTTACTCGGTGTCCTTCATGGGCGGCATGGGCTTCCAGTTGGGATCCTTGATGATCTTGCGGGCGTCCTTCATGCCGCGCCGCAGCGCCGGAATGCCGGTCTTAAAGCACTTATCGACCGCAGCCAGGCGAATGAATTCCTTGCAGAAGGTCGCGGCATTGCCCAGGCGGAACAGCATGGGGTGGTAGTCACCGTAGATCTGCATATAGCGAGCGAGGAAGCCTCGGTTGCGCATGATGTAGTAACGGTTGGTGTCGCTCGTAGAGTTGAGCTGGCGCTTGCCGGCGATATCCCAGTTAGAGACGGCGCGGGCGCGCTTGAGAACCACGTCGGCCACAACGGCGGCGGAGAAGTGTTGGCTGGCTACGTAGCCGTAGCAGGCATCGTCGCCGTAGATGAAGAATCGCGCATCGGGCAGGCCGATCTTGTCGACCACGCGGCGCGAGAACATGCCGCCCTCAAAGCATAGCTGGTTCATGGCGCGGTAGCCCTCGGGTCCCAGGTCCCACTTGGCGATGGGGTTAGGGATGCCGAGCGAAAGGATGAGCTGGTACTGCCAAAAGAAGGCGCCGCCATCAAAGTCCAGGCGCGAACCCTGGATAACATCGTAGCGGTCGGTCCACTTGGCCAAGCGTTCGATGCCTTCGGGGATGACGAGCACGTCGTCGTCCATCACCCAGAACCACTGGGCGCCCAGGTCGTAGGCGCATTTGGTGCCGGCGGAGAAGCCACCTGCACCGCCGCCGTTTTCGAGCTGTGGTGCGTAGATGACGCGGTCGGTGCCGCCCTGCGCGTCGGGCTGCTCGGTGTCGATGCCCCACAGGTTGGCCAGGCGCTCGTTAAATGCGGCGCACATGGCCTCGGTCTCGCGCGAATTTTCGTTATCGACAATCACGATGCGCCAGGGCGCGGCAGTGAGCTTGGTCATAGAGTCGAACAGGTTGGCCAGGAGTTCCTGGCGCTTATAGGTGACGACAACGATGGCGAGCTTGTCGATGGGGGCGGGAAGGGTTGAAGGCATGGGGCAATATATCCTTTCACGCGCGGCGGGCGAGCGCTGCACGGAAGCTATCGAATACGTCCTTGGGACTGTCCTATTGTAAAGGCTCGGCGCACCTTGGCGGCAAGCTTTGAATAAAACGCAGGAACCTGCCATGGGCCCGCCGCATGATGTGGGGCTGCTTTGCCCGCAAGAGGCTCCATAGATTATATAAACGCCCGCTGGCGCGCTGACCCTTTGATACCATGAAACGACAGGTATTTCCTAAGGAGCACATTTGTCTACTAACGCCTCTGGCAGCCCTGTTCTGTCGCTACTTATTCCCATTTACAATGTTCAGCGCTACCTGCGCGAGTGTCTCGATTCCGCCATGGCGCAGACGCTCAAGGATATTGAGATCATCTGCATTAACGACGGGTCGACCGACAACTCGCCGGCGATTATCCGCGAGTATATGGAGCGCGATGGGCGCGTCAAGATGATCGACAAGGTCAACAGCGGCTACGGCGACTCAATGAACCACGGTCTGGAGATGGCGCGTGGCAAGTACGTTGGCATCTTGGAGTCCGATGACTTTATGGCGCCCGACGCACTCGAAAAGCTTGTCTCGGCCGCCGATAGCAATAATGCCGACTTTGCGAAGGCTAACTTTGATTTCTACTGGTCTAAGCCCGAGGAGCGCCGTTCGCTGCACGAGATGTTTAAGGCCAAGGACTGCGGCAAGCCGGTGCACCCGAGCGATACGACTCAGTTCTTTAAGCAAAAGCCGTCGATTTGGTCGGCCGTGTACCGTCGCGATTTTCTTGAGCGCAACGGCATTAAGTTCCTGCCGACTCCGGGGGCATCCTTTCAGGACACGTCATTCGCCTTTAAGGTGATCGCGTGCGCCGATAAGGCTGTTTACCTGCATGATGCCGTGTTGTCTTATCGCCAGGACAACGAGAATTCCTCGGTCAATTCTTCGGCTAAGGTCTTTTGCGTCAATTCCGAGTATGCCGAGATTGAGCGTTGGATTCGAGAGGATTATGCCCGCGACCACGCAAGCGGCGATGTCGCGCGCATGCTCAAGTTCAATCAACTCATTAAGTACGATTCGTACATGTGGAACTACGTGCGCCTGGCGCCTAAGTTCTATAAGGAGTTCCTGGTTCAGATGGCCAAGGAGTTCCAAACGGCCTTGGACGTCGGGGACTTTTCGCTTGACGACCTCAAGCCGTGGAAGCGCGCAAATCTCGCTGCCATCCTCAAAGATCCTGAGGGCTGGGTTGACGAGCATCCGAGTTTTGCGACGGATGGTGCCTTGGGGCGTGCTAAGTATTACGCCTCGGTTGGAGGCCCAGGCGTGGTCGCCGCCTTCCTCATCGAATCGCTGAGGGGGTAGGTCGGCATGGGAGAGGCCTCGTGTCCTAAAGCTACCATTGTCGTCCCCGTTTACAACTCTGCGCGCTCCATTCAGCGATGCCTCGATTCGCTGTTGGCCCAGTCTGAGCGTTCGATTCAGGTTGTCTGCGTCAACGACGGTTCGACTGATGATTCGTTGAACGTGTTGCGTCGGATCGCGCAGGCCGACGATCGCGTACTGGTGATTGACCAGGAAAACGCGGGCGTCTCGTGTGCTCGAAATGCCGGCATCGATGCCGCCGTGGGCGGGACCGTCTTTTTTGTGGACGCCGACGATTACATCGATGCCCAGACGGTCGAGCGCGTGCTGCATGCCATGGAGTCTGCGGATGCCGAGGCCGCCGTTTTTGGCGGCGTCTGTGAACCTGCCGATGCTGCCCCCAAACGCGTCCAGCAACTCATGAGCCCCAAAGCTGGTACCTTCGGCGCCCGCGATCCTCAACTGCTGTTCCATTCGAATGCGCAGCCCTATGCCTGCCGTGCGGCTTTTTCGCGCGAGCTGCTCAATCGCGAAGGCATTCGCTTCGCCCCCGGTTTGGCTTTGGGCGAGGACGTCGTCTTCCAATTTGCGGCTTATGCGCTTGCCCGCAGGACCGTCGTCATGCCTGACAAGTTCTACCACTACGTGATGGAGAGCGAATCGGCGACGCACGAGTTCAACAGTGCCGAGGCGCGCGCCAAAAAGCTTGACGCCCACATGAAGATGCTCGAGGAGGTCTTGGAAGACTGGGCGGCCTATGGTCTTTTGGACCTGTGTCCCGGCGAGCTGATAACTTGGTTTTTGGACCTAATTGTGTTCGATCTGGCGCGCTTGGATGCCGATGACTTCCATCGCGTGGCGGCTCGCGTCAACATGGACCTCACGACGTTTTTGGGAACGGAGTGGGCGGATATGCCTGCTAAGGGTGCCGTTCGCCGTGTTGCCCACAAGCTCGTTGCGGCGACCTCGGGCGTTTCGATGGCAGACGCCACGCTGTTCTATCTTTCGACTCGCGGTCTCAAAGCCTGCCTGGAGCGCTTTCTATAATTCCAAGCGCTGCCGCCCGCCGCAACTCGGCTGCTAAAAAAACCCTGTTACACGCTATTCAACGGGAGGTTCTCTTGCAGAACTCTGATACCCCTAAAGTTTCGCTGCTTGTCCCCATTTGCAATGTCGAGCGCTATCTGCGCGTGTGCCTCGATTCCGCCGTGGCGCAGACGCTCAATGACATCGAGATCATCTGCATCAACGACGGCTCCACCGATAGCTCGCCGGATATCATCCGCGAGTACATGGAGCACGACCCCCGTGTAAAGATGATCGACAAGGCCAACAGCGGCTACGGCGACTCGATGAACCGTGGCCTGGAGATGGCGCGCGGTGAGTACGTGGGCATCCTTGAGTCCGACGACTTTATGTTTGAGGATTCGCTTCAAAAGCTGGTCGCCAAGGCCGATGCTGAGCATGCCGATGCGGTAAAGGGCGACTTTTATCTGTATTGGTCCACGCCCAGCGAGCGACGTGAGCTGTTTGGGATTATCGACGAGCATATGACGGGCGCCGCGTATCGCCCCGTCGATCGCCCGGGCATCTTCTACCGCAAACCTTCCATTTGGTCGGCTATCTATCGGCGCGCGTTCCTCAACGACAATCAGATTCGCTTCCTTCCCACGCCGGGTGCCTCGTATCAGGATGCGGGTTTTAACTTTAAGGTCTGGGCATGCGCCGAGCGTGCTGCGTTTATCGCGGACCCCATTTTGTGCTATCGCCAAGACAACGAGAAGAGCTCCGTTAATTCGCCCAACAAGGTATTTTGCGTGTGCGACGAATACGCCGAGATGCAGCGCTTTTTGGATGAACGCCCCGAGCTTAAGGCTCAGCTTCAGGGTATTTTAATGCGCATGAAGGTCGATACGTACCGTTGGAACGATGAGCGCCTGGTCGATGAACTGCGCGAGCAGTTTTGGAAGAAAGCCTCGTCCGAGCTCAAGGCCGACTGGGATGCCGGTCGCTTTGATCTGTCGCTGTTTGATCCGCGTGGCGAGACCGACTTGCGCCTGATGGTCAAGTCGCCCCGCGCCTATATCGATTCGCGCTTTGACTTTAAGAAGCCGGGCAAGCTCAATACGTTTAAGCATTACTTTAAGATTGGCGGCCTGCCGCTGGTCTGGCGTGTGCTGACGTATCAGTGCACCTACGGCGACAACCCGCACCCCGATGACGTTCCGGCCGCACAGTAGGAGCGAGTGACTATGGCTACCCCCAAGATTTCCGTTGTCGTTCCCATCTATAAAGTGGAGGAGTGCCTGGCCTGGTGCCTGGACTCCCTGCTTGCGCAGGACATGCCCGATTGGGAAGGCGTGCTGGTCAACGATGGCTCGCCGGACGGCTCGCGCGATATTGCGGCTGCCTATTGCGAAAAGGACGCGCGCTTTACGCTGGTCGATAAGGAGAACGGCGGCCTGTCGAGTGCGCGTAATGCAGGCATCGCCGCGTCCACGGCGCCTATCGTTGCGTTTTTGGATTCCGACGACCGATTTACGCCCGATGCATGCCGCGTGATCGTCGATGCCTTTGAGCGCGAGGACTGCGACGTTTTGACCTTTGGCGCGAATCCGTATCCGCTTGAGGCGGGGTATCCGTGGCTTAACTATGTGCTGAGCCCGCGCGATGTGTCGTTTGAAGGCTATAGCTCCGACCTACTGTTTAAGGAAGCATCTCGCCCGTTTGCATGGCGCACCGCCTGCAAGCGTGAGTTTTTGCTGGGCAACGGGATCGTGTTCGACGAAACCGTTAAGTATGGCGAGGACCAGGTCTTCGATTTTGCCGTGTACGGTCGTTCGCACAAGACCGCGCTTATCTCGAACAAGCTGTATGATTACCGCGTGGCGCGCAAGGGTTCGCTCATGGACACCATGCGCTACGACGACGAGACGCGTCTGCTGGAGCACGTGAAGATTTACTCTGCGGTGCTGGCTGACTGGCAGCGCGACGGTCTCGATGCTCAGCATGCCGATGACCTGGCGTACTTCCTCTGCGATCTGGTGCTGTACGATGCGCTCAGGCTGTTGAGTACGGATTGCGGCAAGGTGTTTGCTGCCGTTGCCACGGCGCTTGCCGGTTCTGCCGTGGGCAGCGATGCTGCGCTCGCACAATGCGCTCCTTCTGTTGCTGCTATGGTGCGTGCGGCGCTTACCAGCAAGGCCCCCAATGTCCGTGCGTGCAAAAAGCTCATGTTCGATTACGATGTCTTGAGGTTTGGGCGCCTGGGTGCCTGCAAGCGCGTGGCAGCGAACGCCCTGGGAAAGCGAGAAGTGTAGATGAGTATCAAGCGTTTGGCACTTTGCCGCAGCCAGGGCCGTCTTTTTGTGCTGCTTCGTTTTGCCGGTCAGGATGTCGCCGCGCTTATTGAGCGGGAGGCCTCTCAGGCGTTTGCCCATGCGACTACGAGCGGTTCTTGTTTGCCGTCACTGGTGCTCCCGGTCGATCATGGCCGTGTGCTGGCGCTATGCCCTTCTGTTTCCGATTACGAGCGCGAGCTCGCCGTTTTGGTGCTTCCGTTTTTGGATGGCTCGTCGATGGATGCCGTTTTTGCATCCGGTGGCCAAAGGTTGGGCTCTATTCGTCTCGATAGCCGCGTGGCCAAATTGGAATCCAAGATTAACTACAAAGCAAAGCCTGCGCTGTGCGCGCTTATCCGCGATGCGCAGCGTGGCGAACACTGCGGCCGCTACGAGATCGATGCCATTCGCTATTTGCCGGCAGACGTCGGCGCGGTGTGGCGCTATGAGGTTACCTGGGCGGGAGACCCCCAGTGCGCGCCTGAGCTCCAGATCTTCGATACGCATATGAATGCCATCGATGTTACCGTGCATGTGTTTGAATCGCAGGTCGATGTTCCGCAGCAGAACGGATGCCGCATCAATAAATCGTATCTGAGTGTTGAGATGCCTCAGGATATACGAGATTTTGTCGCGATCGTGAGCGATCCCACAGAGCGGATCCAAAGCGGGTTTTGCGCCATGGATGGTCGCCTGTACAACGGCATGGTCGACGACAGCTGGAACCGTATGAAGGACGCGCGTGCAGACGACGCAGCTTATCGACGTTGGTTTGAGCAGCATCGCGCAAAGCCGGGCGATTTGGCGTGCCAGCGTGTCGCTTCGGCGGCCTTTGCCTATAGACCGCTCGTGAGCATTGTGGTGCCGTGCTACAAGACTGATCGGGTCTACCTGCGCGAGCTGCTGGAATCGGTGCAAGCCCAGAGCTATGACAACTGGGAATTGCTGCTTATGGACGCCTCGCCCGAATGGGACGCGGTGGCCACCCTTGCGGCCGGTGCCAACGACGAGCGCATCCGTCGCATCGAGCTTCCCGGCAACGGCGGCATTGTGGTCAACACCAACGCAGGTATCGAGCAAGCGACAGGCGACTACATCGCTTTCTTGGACCACGATGACATTCTGGAACCGGACGCGTTATTCCAGTATGTTTCCGCGCTGAACAAGGCGGCCGAGGGCGAGCGTCCCCAGGTCCTGTTCTGTGATGAGGACATGTTCCAGAAAACGGGGGAGTGGGGCCAGCCGGTCTTTAAGACCGTACTCAACGTCGACCTGCTCTATAGCCATAACTGCGTGACGCATTTCCTGATGGTGGAGAAGGCGCTCATCGATCACATTGGTATGTCCCCAGAAGACGTTGCGGGCGCCCAGGACTACGACTTGACGCTTCGCTGCCTTGCAGCCGGCGCGCGCTTTGAGCACGTTGCGCATGTGCTGTATCACTGGCGCGTGCATCCGGGATCGACCGCCGATGGCTCTGCCGATAGCAAGCCGTATGCCATTGAAGCGGGTCGTCTTGCGCTGCAGCGCCACTTTAACGCGCTGGGCGTTCACGGAACGGTCGAGGAGACCGGGACGCCGTTTGTCTACCGCATGCGCCATGCGCTGCCGGAGCCTGCGCCGCTGGTGAGCATTGTGATCCCCACCAAGGATCACATTGAGACGCTCGATGCCTGTGTGATGTCGATCGCCCAGAAGGCCACGTATACCAATTACGAGATCGTCTTGGTGGAGAACAACAGTGAAGCCCCGGAGACGTTTGCGTATTACGAAACCCTGCCAGAGCGCGTGGCTGCAGCATCCGAAGGCAAGGGCATCGCGCGCGTTGTGTACTGGCCGGGCGAGTTCAATTACTCTCAGATCATCAATTTTGGTGTGAAGCACGCCAAGGGTGACTACCTGCTGCTGCTGAACAACGATACCGAGGTCATAAGCCCGGACTTTATCGAAGAGATGATGGACTATCTGCAGCGTCCCGATGCGGGCGTGGTGGGCGCCAAACTCTACTTTGCCGATCATCTGGTGCAGCATGCCGGCATTTTGATTGGCGTGCGTGGCGCACTTGCCCATGCCAACCAGGACTTCTCGGCAAAGCGCGAGGGCTATCTTGCCCGTGCCGTGCGCCCGGGCAACTTTAGCGCCGTGACGGGTGCCTGCCAGATGGTGCGACGCGACGTATTTGAGCGCGTCGGCGGCTACAACGAGGAATTCGCCGTCGGTTTTAACGACGCAGACTTTTGCCTGCGCGTGTGGGAGGCGGGTTACCGCACCATCTTTACGCCCTATGCCGAGCTGTACCACTACGAGTTCACCTCGCGCGGCAGGGAAGAGGCCAACGAGGAAAAGCTGCGCCGCTGGAAGCGTGAGCAGGCGCTGTTCATGCAGCACTGGCCTGAGTTCTTCCTCGATGGCGACCCGTGGCTCGGACCAAACCTATCCTCCGACAGTGAGTACTTCTCGTTTTAGTGCGAAGTAATGCCAAGGTCCGGCAAAGTATCCTCCAGAGCTGCAAGAGCGGTGGGGTTCAGGTACTCCTCGTTCAAGCAGCTCTTGTCATATCGAAAACGTGTGTCTCGTGAGCATTCGATGAGTTCTGCAGTAAAGAACTTCTCCCAGCTAAAGAACTTTGAGCTTTCGATATGTTCAGCGGGGTTAAGCAGCATGTCCTTAATGTGTTTGCTGTTGAATAATCCCGACTTCAACACGAGCCATTCAAACGATTCCGGTAGGAATAGCTTGATGTTCTTTCGGCGCAATAGAGCAGCTGCTTCCGCAATTTCTGGTCCAAAGGCGGCACCGTCGGCAATCACGAGGATGTCGTTTTCCGGTGCGTCCATAATGCAGTTGCAAATATTTGATTTGCCTCCCGCGCTGATGCATTTAATGCTGCTCTTTTTGCATAGCAAACTGAAGAATTCGTAGCCCGAATTTGTGTCCTCGACAATGACAAGCTCGGGCCTCTCGCCTCTAAAATCAGTATCACCGTAAATACGATATGTAGAGGTGTAGACACGAGAGTAAACGGGATACTTCGTTGTGGTTCGGTTGGTGTTCTTAAGACCGTAGATTTCATCAACGCTATAGGGCAGTTGGCGCAGTGACTCTCTGGCGACAATTACGTAGTAGTTTGAGCTACGCTTTGCTTCATGGGCAAATTCTCTTGATCGAACAAAAGTATTGCCCTCATCAATAAAAACAATACTGCTGGAAATCTCTTGGAGATCTCTACGCCAATATTTTCCAGATATTGTTTTACAGGGCACTTTGCAACTTACTGTTACGCCGCTTTGTGCCCCAAGCTCTTCGTGAGCTGCCACCATATCAAGCAGAGTTGTCTTGCCTGTAGCACTGTTACCTTGGATGATGGTCAGATTTCTATTGATGGTCAGTTTAAACTGAACCCGGTTATTTTGAATAATTACCTTGTATGATCCGCGCATCAGGAGTTCTCCCTTAGGCATTTTCCAGCTATGGGGACAAGGTCAAACATTGTGTGGACTATATCGCCCGTATTTGCAATGGTTACCGTGAATTTGCCGTTTCCAAAATCCATTATGTGGTAGAGATTGATTGTTAGATCCTTTTGCGCGGCGATCCTCAGAATCCAGTAGGCGCAATTATCACCGCAATTTGAGGCGTTATATATATTCTGCGGCATAAAGTACATAAGCAGTAGCGTTTTGGTGCCGCTGGATAGTTTCTCGGGAGGAATGATGCCTAGAATCTTGGTATCGATTGCATTGGGGCCTACCACGGTGCCTTTGTCGATGGATTTTATGACCCTTTGGGCAAAGGAGTCTTGAAACCACTGGGGCGAATATACGTTATCGAAGTAAACGGACGTGTTGTAGATAACGTTTTCCATATCACCATAGTGAATTGTTAGCACGTCAGCTCCTTCGGCTTGCTGATTTGGCATCTAGTGAGATTGATTATATCGCAGCACATGAGGCGGGCGTTATCGGCCCGCGGTAGATGTGATTGATGACCAAGGTTTGTATTTTGTTGCTTTATTATTCAGTTCACTCGTTTAATCAGTTCGCTCATGCGCTAAGTTTGCCTTAGAAGCTATTTAGCGTAACGGTTGAGGTGTGGCGACTCATATTTAAATTGCAGTCACAAAGACACCTTTTATCGATTTCCCGTTGAAATACTGAATTGATAGTTTAAAAATAACTTAAGAGAGCCTTAAATCTCGGAAAAAGGATGTCGTATGAAAAACCTTCGAGAAAGATGGCACGGACTAACAGTGCTGGGAGTTGTTGCATTTGCTGCTGCCTGCATGACGGTTGCCCCGGCGCCCTCATTTGCTGATATTGCTGGCGGTGGCGGAGGCGGTGGACCGATTACGGAATGGTGTTCCGACGGTCGTCCGAAGACTGGACTCGTTCGGTGCGAGGACGGCAACCTTCGCTATTTCGATCCCGAAACTGGCGCCATGGTCACGAACCAGTGGCATAACGAATACGAAGCTGTCTGGTACTATTTTGGCGCTGACGGGACCGCGGTGTCGGGCTGGCAGTCTATCGGTGGGGACAAGTATTACTTCTATCCCGAAAACCATGATATGGCATACGGCCGAGTTCAGATTGACGGCAAGAACTACTTCCTGAACACCCCTGGTGCCAACGCCGATGGCCGCATGCAGCATAGTGGCTGGTTCTACGACTCCATCTACGGAAAGTGGTCCTATGCGACCTCCGACGGTGAGCTATTGACCGGTTGGCATAATCTCGGCGGGGCTTGGTACTATTTCAACGAATCTGGGGTCATGCTGACTGGCTGGATCAACGATTCGGGTACCTGGTACTACACTAATGCCTCCGGTGCGATGGTCACTGGCTGGCTCAACATCGGCGGTACGTGGTTCTACCTCGACGGCTCGGGCGCCATGGTCGCTAACAGCTGGCGCAGCCTCGGCGGCTCCTGGTACTGGTTCGGCGACTCCGGTGCAATGGTCACTGGCTGGTTCTTGGCAGGCGGCTCTTGGTACTATGCGAGCGGTTCGGGCGCCATGGCAACCGGCTGGCTCAGCAATGGCGGCACGTGGTATTGGCTCGGAGGTTCGGGCGCTATGGCCTCTAACTCTTGGGCTAACGTTGGTGGAGTTTGGTACTGGTTCGACGATTCCGGCGCGATGGCCACCGGCTGGCGTCAGGTCGGCGGCGCCTGGTACTACTTTAGCGGTTCCGGCGCTATGGCTCACGACGCCTGGGTCGGCGACTACTACCTCCAGTCTTCCGGTGCCATGGCTACGAATGCCTGGGTTGGCTCCTACTATGTCGGCGAGGACGGCAAGTGGATTCCGGGCTACGGTTTAGTTTGGTATAAGAACGGTAGCGATGTTTACCATACGCATAAGTGCCGTACCGTTGGTAAGGACGCAAAGGGCTATTCGCAGATCTCTATTCAGGAGGCCCAGAGGCGTGGCGCTTCACGAGAGTGCAAAAACTGCCAGCAAATTGGCTAGCACATTACTGAGCTAGTTTTGATTGAGGCCCCGTTGCCCTGAAGCGACGGGGCCGCTGCGTGATTGGATACCGTGCTGTTATGAAGAAATGGTCATTCGGAGTGCTGGCTTTTTCGGGCCTCATTTCTTTTGGGCTCCTTTTGGGTTCGCCCTCGATGTTATACGCCCTTGATTCGAATAACACTGACGAAGGTCCCGCATCTAACGTTGCTATTGCTTCTGTCGAGTCAGGCGTTGATGCTCAGCGCGAATCGACCTTCGCTGTCGAGCAGAACTCTCAGGTGGATAATGAGACCCCTTCCGAGGTTTCGAATCAAATTATTTGGCATCAGGGGTGGATATCACCCGAAGAAGGGGCTGGTTTTTGGCGTTGGGGCTTGTCCGACGGAACAATCGCTGTTTCTTCTTGGAGACATATAGACGGTAGCTGGTACTGGTTCGACGACGAAGGTCGAATGGCTCAGGATGGGTTGGTTCAAGTCGGGGGTGCGACGTATGCCTTCTCCTCTTCGGGCGCAATGCGTGTCGGCTGGTACCTAGATTCTACGGGCTCCACTTCTGCTTGGCGTTATTTCTCCGGTTCTGGCGCCATGGTAAAAGGCTGGCTTTCAGACGGCAGCAACTGGTATTGGCTGGATGATGAGGGCAAAATGGTCCACGATGCGATGCTGCAGATTGGGGGAGCTACGTATGGATTCTCTTCTTCTGGTGCAATGCTTATCGGATGGCATCTTGATGCTTCTGTCTGGCATTATTTTTCCGGCTCTGGCGCTCTGGTAAAGGGCTGGCTCTCGGATGGGGGTCGTTGGTACTGGCTTGATCCTGCAGACGGTTCTATGGCCACCGGGCTGAATGAATGCAATGGCACCTCTTATATCTTTAACAGTTCAGGGGCCATGCTATCCTCCCAGTGGGCACTTATTGACAACAACTGGTATTACGCTGACTCCAACGGCTTACTGCATGGAGGTTGGTTACTTCTAGGGAATTCTTGGTATTACCTGGATCCAGGAAGCCATATTATGCTCACGGGCTTTGTGCAAGTGGGCTCGTCCACCTATTTCCTTACGAGCTCAGGTGCCATGGCAACAGGCTGGGCACTTGCTGATGGTACTTGGTATTACGCCGCATCAAACGGAGCTATTCAATGAGGGCGATGGATAAAGTCCGGAAGCGCCTGGTATTACCTTGATGATGTATCCGGCGCAATGCGTACTGGTGAATTTGCGGTAGGAAGCAAGCGCTATTTTTCTTATGATTCCGGTGCAATGGCATCTTCGTGCTGGATCAACTTGAACGATGGTATGGCATGGGCGAATTCGTCTGGAGCACTGAGCGAGCCGTTGCCTACTTCATCTGATGGATCTCCTGTAGTCGCTGATCGTACTGACTCGTCTTCATTGCCAGGTGTGATTCATATTGGAGATGCGGTTTTCTATGCGGATGCGAATGGTGTCGTTAACGTGGCGTCTGGTTGGATTATGTCGAAAGACGCTTCTGACGAAAGTGGCAATACTTGGTACTACGCATCTTCCAATGGTGTCCTTAAGTCTGGTTGGCAATATGTCAACGGTGCGTGGTATTGGATGGACCCTTCCACATTCAAGATGAAAACTGGATGGCTTAATGACGGCGGTACGTGGTACTGGCTCCAGCCTTCGGGTGCCATGTTTGCTAACGGGTGGCTGAAAATCGATGGCGTTGACTATTACTTCAATGCAAGTGGTGCATGGTTGAATACGTCTGGTTCTGTTTTGGGGGTCAATAGGTCCAGCTTGGTCAATTGGCTTATGAGCCACGAAAACGACGGCTATTACCGTGGAACACGCTACGACACGCATCTCAGCCAGGAAACGTGCATGTACCCAAAGGGTGATCCGCGTTGGGACGGTTATACGGGCATGAATTGTGGTGGATTTGTATCGCATGCATATATGAAGGCGGGCGGGAATTTAGCTCCCATTGCCGCCGAGCAGAGCCATTCCCCTTGGAGTGGAGGTCCCGGAAGGGGCGGCTGCGTAAACGCTTATCGTTGGTACGGCTACGCTATCGATACGTGTGCGAACGTGACTTATTTCAACTCTATTGATGAGTTGTTACGTAGTGGTTTGGCTCGTAAGGGGGACATTGTGTTCTTCAATCCTTACAACCCATATGCGGACGATAGCCACATTGGCTTTTTCTGGGGCAATTCGCCGAGCGAAAATATGTTCTGGCATAGTGATGGTTATGGAAATCGCATCTCCGGTTTGACCGCTTTGGGCCCATCGAAAGTAATACTGATTCGTTAGAATTCCGAGTTGTAGGGGACTCTCTGGGCCCCCTACCTTTTTGACATCTGGTTTGAAAGTTTATTTGAAGTCGGTATTCTTGGGGGCAAGAGGAGGGGGCAATGAGCCTGCGGGTTCAACCCTGCCGGTAAGTTCTTCTTTTCTTTGCAGCATTGCGCCCAACTATTTATTGTCCTAGATGGCATCTTGTCCTGTTAGATGTTCGGGAATCTTTCATAGCTATGCTGTAAGCTAGACGCAATCAAGAGCGAATGACGAGGTTTACATGAACAAACATCTTAAGTTGTTTTCGGCATTGTTGGTGCTGATGCTCTTTGCGCCCGTTTCTATGTTTGTATGCCCTGCGGATGCAGAGGCTGCTCAGACTCTGGTTGAGAATTCTTGGCGTTATGAGGGTGGACAATTAGTTTCAGATGATGCTTCTTCCGAAGAAGACGGAATAGCTTTATTGTCTATGGACGCTCTTCCCGATGGGGTTACAGCTCAGGGCATTGACGTCAGCGAGCACCAAGGGCGTATTGATTGGGACGCAGTTAAAGCTTCTGGCATCGATTTCGCTATTCTGCGCGTTGGGTTTGGCGCTCCGTCTTTCGGCGGTCGAGTTGACTATCAATTTAATCGAAATATTTCTGAGTGCGAGCGACTCGCAATTCCCTACGGCGTCTATGTCTATTCATATGCTTTTGATAATCAACAGGCAGCCGATGAGGCGTCCATGGTGATTGACTGCCTATCGGGGCACAATCCTAGGCTACCGGTGTATTACGATCTTGAGGACAAGACAATTATTGCAGATGGTCGTCAATCCGGAATTGCATCTAGAGCTCAGACATTCTGTAATAAGATTTCTAGTGCTGGATATAAGCCAGGCATTTATGCAAACCTAAATTGGTTTAACAATATATTGACCGACCCTGTATTTAAGAGCGGTTCTTGGGATCATTGGATTGCTCAATACAACTCCCAATGTCACTATACCGCCAGTTACAGCTTTTGGCAGTATACAAGCCGCGGAAAAGTTTCTGGTATTAGCGGAAATGTTGATATGAATTACGCGTATGTTGATGTCTCTCTTTATTACTGGCAGTTAAAAGAGGGCACTTGGTATTACGCAACCTCTGACGGCAAAGCGTATACCGGATGGTTGCGCCAGGGCGGAGCCTGGTATTGGCTCGACCCCGACGCGGGCGGTGTAATGGCCACCGGGCTCTACGAGTGCAACGGCTCCATGTACTGGTTCAACGCCTCCGGCGCGATGGCGACCGGATGGGTCCTCGACGGCGGGACCTGGTACTACGCGACTGGCTCCGGCGCGCTGGCGC
>CAJLTA010000024.1 GCA_905209455.1 uncultured Collinsella sp. | reverse complement strand
CATGGTCGTGGGCATCATCGGCGCGTTCTTCGGCGTGCTGGCGTAAGGGCCCGGCTGCATAGACTGTCATTTCAACCTGGTAAGGGGATGGAGCGGGCCTATGCCCTCCATCCCCTTACTTGTATAGAGGGAGTTCGTATGTTCGCGAAGGATCGCGAAGCAATGCGCCTGACGCCGGCAGAAGTCAGGCTGATTCTTATTGAGTCCCTGCAATGGTGCGCCAACAACGCGGTGTACTTTTTAGGGCTTATCGGCGCGGCGACGTATGATCTGGGTGGCACGGCCTTTTTGGTTGCTGCCATTACGCTCGTGCGCAATCTTATGACGTCGGCGGGCAATATGGTGTCGGGCTCGGTCATCGACCGCTTTGGACCGCGTCGGACGTCGTTTGTGACGTGCGTGATTACGGCGGTGCTATCGCTTGGCGTGGGGTTGGCGCCGTTGTCTGTCCCCGGGCTTGTGTTTGCCGCGTGCGTCTTGGGGCTTGCGGGCGGCTTTATCAACACCTGTACGCATGCGTTTCCGGGATACCTGGAGTCGACCACCGAGGGCCGTACCCGCGTGAACGGTCTCATGGTGTTCTACAGCAATATCGCCTATACCGCTGGCCCGCTGCTCGGTGGTGCCATCGTGAGCTGTTTTGCCACGCAATCGGTCTATCTGCTCATGGCGGGCATGATGGGTGTGGCGGCCGTGCTCTCCTTGGGCTGTCACGAGTGTGTTGCTCCCGCAAAAGGGGAGAAGCCGAAGGGCGGCATTCTGGGCGGCATGGCCGAGGGCGCGCGACTTACGTTTCGCGACCACGACCTGCGCCTTATCTTTATCTCGGGCTTTCTGGGCTTCTTTGCGTTTGGCGCGTTCGATTCGCTGGAGTCGTTGTTCTATCGCGATGTGCTCAACGTGGATATCGTCTGGCTGGGCTGGCTGTCCTCGGTCGTGGGCCTCACTTCCTCGGTGGGCGCGTTCATCCTGACCAAGCTTTCTGCCCGCCATGTCAACCTGCGATTGCTGCTCGGCGCGCTCATGGCCGTGGGCATTGGGTCCATGGTGTACGTGGGCACCGATATGCTGGGGGTCGCGATTATCGGTCAGGCGATTAACGGTCTGGCCTGGGGATTCCTGGAACCGCTGCAGATGATCTTGATTCAGGAGCGCGCTGACATCAAATACCTGGGGCGCATTACCGGCTTTGTGCGTTTTGGCCTGATGAGCGCCGGCGTGCTGCCGCTGCTGGCGGCTCCGTTTTTGGCGGAGGCTTTGGGTGTCCAGACGGTACTGTTTGGGGCATCGACCATTATTGCACTGGTAGGAACGCTGTTCTTTGTCACACAAGGGAGGCGCCAGAGGCGTTAGCTATACATTCAATTCTAATTTAATACCACTCACCAGAGAATTTCGACCGTTCACCGAGGATTGGAGCAGATTGATAAGTGGTATTAAAAACACATTAGGTGTATGTCTATAATTGGTATCGAAAATAAACGCGATGTATAGAGTTGCGTGCAGGGCAGAAAGGAAAAGCCATGAAGGAAACCGAGAAGATCGAGATCATGCACTTTAGCCAGGAGGGCTACGTCGAGGACGGCAAGAACGTCTACGAGACCGGCAAGAAGATGATTGAGCTCGCCGACAAGGTCGCCGACGAGGGCTACGACGCCGTGTTCCTGATGGGCGTCGGCGGCACCTGGGACGAGCTCATGCAGCTCGAGTACCTCATGAACAAGTTCGGCGACCGCGACCTCGAGGTCTACCTGATCCACGCCGCCGAGTGGAACGTCATGGGCCACAAGCGCATGACCGAGAAGTCCGTCGTGCTCACCGCCTCCGAGTCCGGCACCACCCCCGAGGTCCTCGAGGCCGTCAAGAAGATGAAGGAAAAGGGCATTCGCGTCTACGCCATGACCAAGCCTGAGGGCCCCATCGGCCAGGCTGTCGGCGCCGAGAATTGCGTCAAGATGGCTTCCGATCATGGTAACGGTGGCTGCGAGATGGGCTACTACCTCGCCGACTGCTTCGGCCTGCGCCTGCTCAATCGCCGTGGCTGCTTCCCGCAGTTCGATAAGTTCATCGAGCAGACCAAGGACGTTTGGACCCACCTGGTCGACATCCGCAAGAGCTTCGAGCCGCGCGCCGAGGAGCTCGCCAAGAAGTACGCCCTGGCCCCCTACACCATGTTCATCGGCTCCGGCGCCCTGTGGGGCGAGACGATCCTGTTCTCGATGTGCATCCTGGAGGAGATGCAGTGGAAGCGCACCCGCTACATCACCTCGGCCGACTTCTTCCACGGCACCCTCGAGCTCGTGGAGCCCGGCGTCCCGGTCTTCCTGTTCATGGGCGAGGACGAGAACCGCAAGCTCGACGAACGCGTCCGCGCGTTCCTGACCCGCGGCGTGACCGGCGACACCGACATCAACGTCATCGACACCGCCGAGTTCGCGATCCCCGGCCTTGACGACGAGTTCCGCGTCATCGTGTCTCCGTGGATCCTCTCCTCGCTGATCACCGATCGCCTTGCCGCTTACTACGAGACGGTCACCAAGCACAACCTCAACTACCGTCGCTACTATCACCAGTTCGACTACTAAGAGCAAATAACGTTTGTGTAATTGGGCCTCGCTCCTATATGGAACGGGGCCTCGCTTGGGTTGGAGAGTAATTATGAGCTATCCCCAGCTTGCCGTCATGAATATCAGCCATCGTTATTTTGACCTTGAGGAGTTCTTTTCTTCGGCGTCGGCTTCGGGCTACACGTGTTGCGAGCTTTGGACCGGGGCGATGCATCTGTATGTCGATTGCCATGGATACGATTCGCTCGAGCAGGTGCGGGAGCTATCACAGCGGTATGGGGTTCGGATTGTGGGGCTTTGTCCCGAACAGAACAACCCCAAGCCGTGGAATATCGCGGCGCGCGGGAATGAGGCGCGTGCCCGCACGCTCGCGTACTTTAAGAACGTTGTAGATATCGCAGCGGAACTTGTAGCCGAGCAGGTCATGGTCTCGAGCGGCTGGGCATTTTTGAACGAGCCGATCGAGGACGCGTGGGGTCGCAGCGCCTCGATGCTGCGTGCGATTGCCGAGCATGCGGGAGAGCGCGGCGTGCGACTGGTGCTCGAGGCCCTACAACCGGTTGAGTCGATGATCGTGAACTCGGCGGCCGATACGAAGCGCATGATCGAGGCAGTTGATCATCCGGCACTTAAGGCGTGTCTGGATTTGGGCGCTATGGCGGTGGCGGGGGATACCATCGACGATTATTTCGATCTGCTTGGCGATGATGTCGCCCACGTGCATTTTGTCGATGTTGCGGCAGATGGCACGACGCATCTTGCCTGGGGTGACGGCGACCGCGATATGCGCGCCGACCTGGATAGGCTGGTGGCGCGCGGCTATCGCGGAGTTGTTTCGGCCGAGACCTATGATTGGCGCTATTTCGCCAATCCCGCGGCAGCCGATGCGCAGGTTATGGCGGAGTACCGACGCGCGATTGGCGCCTAAGTGGGACAGGGCGCCGAGTTGGCGTTTGACGCTTTTTGAGAAACGGGACGTGCTTTCCGCTTGAGGCTTCTGGCGGAAAGCACGTCCCAGAACAGGCGCTCAGAATGGGACACACTTTCCGCTGAGGACCTCAACCGGAAACCGCATCCCAGTTTTTGGCTGGCGGGCGGGACGCGCTTTCCCCTATGTTTCCAAATGAATACGCTGTGAGCCGTGGGAGACGATTCTCCCCGCAAACACTCTAGTATGCTAAAGTACCCAGAAGACCGGCGGAGCTATGCCGGTCTTCTGCTCTATATGAAACACAGCATGAGGAGGCTCACCAGATGACGGCCACACCGTGGGGATTCCGGGACATATTGCCCGAGGAGGCTCAGACGCGCGAGGAGATCGCATATACGGTGAAGGGCTGCTTTAGGGAGCATCATTACCTGCCGGTCGAAACGCCGCTGCTCGAGGACAAGGGTTCGCTCGAGGAGGGCGGCCGCATTGCGGACACGCCGTTTAAGCTCTTTGACGATGATGGCCGCCTGCTGGTGGTCCGTCCCGACAACACATTGCCGATCGTGCGTCTGGTTTCGACTCGCATGCGCGCGGCCGATCTGCCGCTGCGCCTGCGCTATGAGGCGCCGGTGGTCCGCGAGTGTCAGCGCAATGCCGGCGGCTCGCGTCAGTTTACGCAACTGGGTTTTGAGCTTATCGGCGCGGGCGATACCGCGGGCGATGTCGAGATTGTCTCGCTTGTGGCCGAGGCAGTGCGCAAGCTGGCGCTGCCCGATGCGCGCATTATCGCAGGTAGCGTGCGTCCGTTTAAGGAACTGCTCGCGGCGTGCGAGGATCGCGAGCTGGCCGCCGAGGCCTTGCGCTGCGTGCACGCCAACGACTTTGTGGGCCTCGATGCCCGCGTGGCGGCAAGCACCGAGTCCGATGCCGTAAAGGCCGCCATTAGCGAGCTGCCGCGTCTGCACGGCGGTGCCGAGGTACTCGACCGCGTGGACGCGCTGCTGGAGGCCGCCGGTATCGTCGCGCCGCTGACGCGCGAGCTGCGTGCCCTGGTCGAGGGCCTGGTCCCCGAGGAGGCCCAGGTGCTGTCGTTCGACTTCTCTATCATGAACTCTTTCGATTACTACACAGGCCTGGTCTTTAAGGCCTATGCCGGCGGACTGCCCGATCCGGTCGGTTCGGGCGGACGCTACGATTCCATCTTTACCGGCGCATTTGGCGACGGTATCGAGGTGCCGGCGGCGGGCTTCGCCTTTTCGCTCGAGCGCCTGGAGGCCGCGCGCACCTCGGCCGAGGATGCCGCTTCCGACGGCGATCACGCTGCGGGCCGTGGCACCGAGGGCCCGCTGCGCATCGCCGTGCCCAAGGGCTCGCTTAAGGCCGACACGCTCGACGTGCTCGAGACCGCGGGCCTGGACGTCTCCGAGCTGCGTGACCCCGGCCGTCACCTGATCGTGCGCGGCCGCGACACGCGTGCCGGCGAGGGCGCGGTCGGCGATATCGAGTTTGTCATCGTGCGTCCCAGCGATGCGCCTGCCTTTGTGGGCTGCGGTGGTGCCGATTGCGGCATCTGCGGTTGGGACTCGCTCATCGAGGCAGACCTCAACCTGCTGCAGCTGGTCGACCTGGGCTATGGCCTGTGCACCTTTATCGAGGCGGAGCCCGCATGGCGCGCCGGTCAGGCCGAGCGCAACTATGCTCGCCGCGGGTCGCTTCGCGTGGCCACCAAGTATCCGCGCATCGCGAGTGCCTGGTATGCCGAGCGAGGCGTGAACGCCGACATCGTTTCGCTGCACGGTAACATCGAGTTGGGCCCCATTGTCGGTATGACCGACCGTATCGTGGACATCACCGCCACGGGCGCCACGCTGCGCGATAACGACCTGGTTATTACCGGTCGCATTATGGACTGCACGGCGCGATTCTTCGTCAACCCGGGTGCCGCGCGCCTGGACCCGCGCGTGCGCAACTTGGCCGATCGCCTGGCGGCGGCCGTGAAGGACAAGCATTTTGAGCCCGTTGCGGGCTCGGCACAATAGCGCGAGCACGCACGGGCGTCCCAACGTCTGGGCTGCGGGCCGATTGGCGCCGCCGCCCGGCCTCTCGTTTTTCGAACACAACCTCGACCGATAGGGGATACCGATATGAAGACCATCAAGCTTGCTCCCGGTGAGCGCCTCGTTACCAACCAGCTCAACCGCAAGGGTGTGCTGCCGCAAAACATCGTCGACGCCGCCCGCGATATCGTGGCCGACGTGCGCGCCAACGGCGATGCCGCGGTGCGCGATTACTGTCAGCGTTTTGACGGTGTTGAGCTGCAGAGCTTCCGTCTGCCGCAAGAGCAGATCGATGCCGCGCTCGAAGGCCTCGATCCCGCTTTTGCCGCGGCGCTCGAAAAGGCTGCACGCCAGATTCGTGAGTTCCACCAGCGCGAGGTCGAGCAGAGCTGGTTTACCACGCGTGCGGACGGCACGATGCTCGGCGTTAAGGTGACCCCGCTCGCGGCGGCCGGCATCTACGTGCCGGGCGGTCGCGCGCAGTATCCCTCCACGGTGCTCATGAATGCCATTCCCGCCAAGGTTGCCGGCGTCAAGCGCGTGGTCATGGTGACCCCGCCGCAGAAAGATGGCCTGATCAGCCCGTATACGCTCGCCGCGGCAAAGCTCGGCGGCGTGGACGAGATCTATATGGTGGGTGGCGCTCAGGCCGTGGCCGCGCTGGCGTACGGCACCGAGACCATTCCGCGCGTCGACAAGATCACCGGCCCGGGCAACGCCTTTGTCGCTGCGGCCAAGCAGATTGTCTCGGGCGACGTGGGTATCGACATGGTCGCTGGCCCCTCCGAAGTCTGCGTGCTGGCCGATGCCACGGCCAAGCCCATGGTGGTCGCGGCCGACCTGATGGCCCAGGCCGAGCACGATCCGCTGGCAGCCTGCTATCTGGTGACCTGCGACGAGCAGTTTGCGCGCGAGGTCGAGGCAGGCATCGATATCCTGGTGGCGCAGTCGCCGCGTGCCGAGATCACGCGTGCTTCGCTCGACAATGAGGGCACCATCGTGGTGGCCGCCGACATGGCTGCCGCCGTCGAGGCGGTGAATACCGTGGCGCCCGAGCACTTGGAGCTGCACTGCAAGGACGCGATGGGCCTGCTCGGCGGCATTCGCAACGCCGGCGCCATCTTTGTGGGCGCTTGGAGCTCCGAGCCGCTCGGCGATTATGTTGCCGGTCCCAACCACACGCTGCCAACCGGCGGCACGGCCATGTTCTCCAACCCGCTTTCGGTCGAAGAGTTCGGTAAGCGCTCGAGCGTCATTTGCTATACGCCCGAGGGCCTGCTCTCTGACGCTCCCGCCACACAGCGTCTAGCCGAGGCCGAGGGCCTGTGGGCGCACGCGCTTTCTGCTGCCCTGCGTCGTCGCGTGCTGGAGCAGGGCGAGGATGCCGTGAGTGCCGAGTCACTGGCTGCGGCCGACCTGACCAAGGTCGCCTGGCCGGGCGACGCCGTGGCGACGGTTGCTGAGGGCGTGGACCTGGCGGCGGCTGCGGGCGGTGCCGCTGGCGCGACCGGCGAGGAGGCCTAATATGGCCGAGCTGACGCCCCGCATGAAGGAGCTCGTCCAGCCCTACTTGACCGGCATCGAGCCCTACGATCCCAACTTTACGCCCACGCGCATCAATCTTTCGGCCAACGAGAACACCTATCCCGTGCCGGCCGGCGTGCGCGAGGCGGTTGATGCGGCCTTGGCTGCCGCACCGCTCAACCGCTATCCCGATCCCATGTCCAACGACCTGCGCGACGAGCTTGCTGCCTGGCATGGCGTGACGCGCGAGAACATCTGCGTGGGCAACGGCGGCGACGAGCTACTCTATAACTTCCTGCTGGCGTTTGGCGGCGCGGGGCGGACCCTGCTCAACTGCCCGCCGTGCTTTAGCGAGTACGCGTTCTTTGCGTCGCTCTGTCAGACCGAGGTGCGCGACGTGTGGCGCGACCCGGCAACTTTTGAGCTCGACCAGGCGGCTGTGTTCGCGGCCGCACCCGAGTGCAACCTGGCGATCGTGACCTCGCCCAACAATCCCACGGGTGACGTGGCACCGCTCGACTTTGTCGCCGCCCTGTGCGACGCGTGCCCCGGCATGGTGATGGTCGACGAGGCCTACGTGGAGTTTGCCGACGATTCGTTTGGCGCGGCAACCACGGCGCAGGGGCTTATCGCCGAGCATCCCAACCTGGTGATTCTGCATACGCTGTCCAAGGCGTTCGGCGCCGCCGGCACGCGCCTGGGCTATGTGATCGCGGCACCCGAGGTCATCGACGTGTTCGCGGCGATTCGCCAGATTTACTCGGTCAACGTGTTGAGCCAAGCGGCGGCGCTTGCCTGCGTGCGTGCGCGCGATGCGTACACGCCCGTGGTGGCGCAGGTTACATCCGAGCGCGAACGCGAGTTGTGCGCCCTGTGTGCAATGGCTGCCGAGGGCATGCCCGTGGAGGCGTGGCCGAGCGCGGCGAACTTTGTGCTTGTGCGCACGCCGCATGCCACGCGCGTGCGCGAGCGTCTGCGCGACGAGTATTCAATTTTGGTGCGCGACTTTAGTTACGCGCCGGGGCTCGCGGACTGTCTGCGCATTACCGTAGGCACCCCACAGGAAAACGACGAGGTGCTGGCCGCGTTTGCCGCGCTGGTGAAGGAGGAGATGTAGATGGACCGCTATGCCGAGGTGACCCGCAAGACGGGGGAGACCGACATTGTCGTAAAGCTCGACCTGGACGGATGCGGCGTGTGTGATATCTCGACCGGCGTACCGTTTTTCGACCACATGCTCAACGCTTTTGGCCGCCATGGCCTGTTCGATTTGACGGTGCACGCGGTGGGCGACGTCGAGGTCGATGCGCATCATACCGTCGAGGACACGGGCATTGTGCTGGGCGAGGCGTTTTGCCAGGCGCTGGGCGACAAGGCGGGCATTACGCGCTTTGCCGACGCGGCGATCGCCATGGACGAGACGCTTGTGATGGCTGCTGTTGATATTTCGGGCCGCGGGCAGGCCTACTGTGAGCTGCCCGTGCCGACTGAGCGCGTGGGCAGCTTCGATACCGAGCTGGCCGTCGAGTTCTTCTGCGCCTTTGCGCGCGATGCCAAGCTCACGCTGCACGTGCGCGAGCTGGTGGGCGGCAACTCGCATCACATTATCGAGGCCGCCTTTAAGGCCGTGGGCCGCACGATGCGCCGCGCCTGCGAGCTGGACCCCCGCGTGCAGGGCATTCCCAGCACCAAGGGCTCGCTGTAACCGCCACAAAGGGACAGGTTTTGAATTGAAAAAGGGAGGGGTCGCGTGGGCGAACCGAAGATCGTGGTGGTCGACTACCACAAGGGCAACTTGTCGAGCGTCGTGCGCGGGCTTGCACGCGCCGGTGCCGCCGCCTGCACGTCGGACGATCCGGAGCAGATCCGCCGCGCCGATGGCCTGGTCATTCCGGGCGTGGGCGCGTTCTATGACGCGATCGCCTTTATGCGCCAGAGCGGCGAGGCGGACGCGGTGCTCGATGCTGTCGCCGACGGAACTCCGCTGCTCGGCATCTGCCTGGGCCTTCAGCTATTTTTTGAGCGCGGCAACGAGGGCGTGCCTGCGGACGGGGGCGCGGTCGCCGACGGTAACGCCTCCGAGCAGGTTGGCGGTCCCTGGGTCGATGGCCTGGGTATTATGCGCGGTTCGTGCACGCGCCTGGAGTCGAGCCGCCTGAAGGTGCCGCACGTGGGCTGGGACCAGGTGCACATGACGCCCGCCGGCGCGGCCGATCCGTTGCTCGCTGGTTTTGCCGAGGGTGCCAACATGTACTTCACCCATAGCTACGCGGTGGCCGACGACGCCGATGCCGCCGATGTGCTGGCGCGCACGCACTACACGCGGAGCTTCCCGTGCATCGTGCGCCACGGCAACGTATGGGGCTGCCAGTTCCATCCCGAGAAATCCTCTGTGCCGGGTCAGCGCATTCTTAAGAACTTCGTGAACATCGTCGAGGAGGTCGGCAGATGATCCTGTTTCCCGCAATCGATTTGATCGGCGGCAAGGTCGTGCGCCTGGAGCGCGGCGACCGGAGCCGCTGCAAGGTATATTCCGACGACCCCGTGGCCGTTGCCCGCTCGTTTGCCGAGCAGGGCGCGAGCTGGGTGCACGTCGTCGACCTGTCCGCTGCCTTTGGCGAGGACGAGGACGCATGCGCTGCCAACTCGGCAGCGATTGAGGCCATCTGCGGCGTCGACGGTCTGTCCGTGGACGTGGGCGGCGGCGTTCGCTCGCTTGCACGCATTGATGAGCTGGCCGGCTATGGTGCTCGTCGCATCGCACTAGGCACGGTGCTCGTGACCGAGCCGGGATTTGCCGAGGTGGCAGCCAAAGGTTTTGGCGAGCTGTTGGTGGCAGACATTGCCGCACGCGACGGCCAGGTCAAGGTGAACGGCTGGCGCGACGGCGCGGGCGTGGCGCTCGACGACGCCGTGGCACAGCTTTCCGAGCTGGGCTTTAAACACCTGGTCTATACCGATATCGCGCGCGACGGCATGCAGACGGGCATCGATGTGGCGGCGTATCGTCACGTGACCGAGGTCGCGGGCTTTCCCGTCGTGGCTTCGGGCGGTATCTCGACGCTCGACGACATTCGCGCGCTGGCCGCGGTGGGCGAGGACGCCATTGAGGGTGCCATTACCGGTCGTGCGCTCTACGAAGGCAACTTTACGCTGGTACAGGCGCTGGCCGCCGCCCGAGGGGAGGAGTAGCCCATGCTTACCAAACGCGTGATTCCCTGTCTGGATGTTAAGGACGGCCGCGTGGTCAAGGGCATCAACTTTGTGAGCCTGCGCGATGCTGGCGACCCGGTGGAGCTGGCGCGCGCCTACGACCGCGAGGGTGCGGACGAGGTCGTCTTCCTGGACATTACCGCCACGAGCGACAACCGTGCGACGACTATCGAGATGGCGGCGCACGCGGCCGAGGAGCTCGCTATTCCCTATACCGTGGGCGGCGGTTTCCGCGACTTGGCGGGCATGCGCACCATGGTCGCCGCCGGTGCCGACAAGGTGTCGCTTAACTCTGCCGCCGTGCGCGATCCGTCGTTGATCAGCCAGGCCGCCGCGGCGTTTGGCAGCCAGGCCGTGGTCGTGGCGATCGATGCCAAGCGCGTCGGTTTGCCCGGTGCATCCGGTGCCGACAAGTGGGAGGTCTTTACCGCGGGAGGCCGCAACGCCACGGGTATCGATGCGGTGGCGTGGGCCGAGGAGGCGGCTCGTCGCGGCGCCGGCGAGATCTTGCTCACCAGCATGGACCGCGACGGTACCAAGGCCGGCTTCGACCTGGCACTCACTCGCGCTGTGGCGCGCGCGGTGCCGATTCCCGTCATCGCGAGCGGCGGCGTGGGCACGCTCGAGCATTTTGCCGAGGGCGTGATCGAGGGCGAGGCCGATGCCGTGCTGGCGGCGAGCGTCTTTCACTTTGGGACGTTCAGCATTCGCCAGGTGAAGGAGTATATGGCCAGTCAAGGCATCCCCGTGAGATTGGATTTTTAAATGGAGCAAGTGACAACTGCGTCCGAGCTCAAATACGACGCCAAGGGGCTGATTCCTTGTGTTGTTCAGCAGTATGACACCGGCGAGGTGCTTATGGTTGCCTGGATGAACGAGGAGTCGGTGGGGTTGACGCTCAAGACCGGCACCACGTGGTTTTGGAGCCGCAGTCGCCAGGAGCTCTGGAACAAGGGCGCGACGAGCGGCAATATGCAAGCGGTCAAGGAGCTCTGGGCCGACTGCGATAGCGATACGCTGCTGGTCAAGGTTGACTCGCCGGGTCCGGCCTGCCACACCGGCAACCGTACCTGCTTCTTTAAGAAACTCGCGTAGGACGGGCGCTCGACTAGGCGCTTGGCCAACCAGAAAGGATTGAACTATGGGTGTGCGCACCGCAAACGTTCAGGATGGAAATATCGGTGAGACGCTGACGGGGCTCGCCGAGGTGATTCACGGCCGTCGCGACGCATCGCCGCAGGAGAGCTACACCGCTCGTCTGTTGACCGACGTCGAGGACGAGCTGCTCAAGAAGCTTGCCGAGGAGGCGAGCGAGGTGATCATGGCCTGCAAGGATAACGATCACGATCACATCCGCTACGAGGCCGGCGACCTGGTCTACCACCTGCTCGTGACGCTCGAGCGCTACGGCATCACCCTCGACGAGCTGGCCGGCGAACTCAACGCCCGCCGCCACTAGTCGTTTGGGACAGTCTTTGTTGGTGTAACGGGGTCATGGAAGTTGCGGTGAAATAGGGACTGTTTAAGCGCTTCATCAGGCAAAACAATCCCTATTCCACCGCAACTTATGAAGGGATGGCTAGTCGAGGGGTGTGGGTTCCCATTCGCCGGTGGGGTGGGGGATGTCGAAGGTTCGATAACCGCAGTCGTAGGCTTGGGCCTGGGCCTCGCGGATGCTCCAGCAGATATCGCAGGCGCGGTGCGCGTCCGAGCCAAAGGTGATGGGTGCCTCGGCGTGGGCGAAGCAACGCAACAGCCCCGTCGAGGGGTAATAGTCGTCGAGGCCCTTGCGCGGCGCGGCGGTCGAGACCTCAACGCGGCGACCCATATCGTGGGCGCATTCGGCCATCTGCTCCCAAAACGGCGCGGGGTCAAAATCGGGCGCAAAGCCTTCCTTCGAAAAGCGCATGACCAGGTCGGGGTGGGCCATTACATCAAAGTTGAGCGGGCTCTCGCAGGCGCGGCACCAGTCATCGACGTAGCGCTCCCACACGCCGCGCACGCCTAAGTTATCCCAAACGTGCAGGTTGGTGTCGTCGTCGATCCAACCGCAAAGGGAATCGGGCATATCGGGGCGAGCGACGTTTTCCGTTCCCGCCGTGCCCGCGGCGCCGGCCATGATATCGCCTGGATCGCCAATCCAATGCACGCTGCCCAAGCGTACGACGGCGCCCTGGGACCAGCGCTCAACCAAGGGCTCACAGCCCTCGTACCAATCGCATTCAAAACCATAGATAAGCTCGAGCTCCGGCGCAATCTGCGCGGCGAGTTTGCGGGCGCCCTCAAAGGCCAGACGATGTGCCGTCAGGTCGCCCTCGACAACCTGCACTTCGCAGTTGGCGTCCATGCTGGCGGGCAGGGTGAGATGGTCAGTCGAGACCATGACGCGGCAGCCGGCCGCAGCGGCGGCGCGAACGTTGTCCTCAAACGAGGCATGGCCGTCCGAAAACGAGGTGTGGGTATGGCAATCAACCAGCGGGCATGCGGGCATGGCGACTCCTTTGCGTCAAGCGAATCCGCTCCATTGTAATAGCGCAGCCTCGGCGCGTCGTGCACGCGAGGTGCCGAAATCGACTGGAAAGGGTGCGCGGTGCGGCCTCGCTTGCTCTCAAATCGTGTACGTCAGCCTCCAAAACCGACAAAAAATGACATGTTTGGAGGCTGACGTACACGTTTGGATAGGGGCGAGGGCGGCGATGGACGAAAGTCACGCCTGTGCCACGTCCGATGTGCTAGCGTTTGGGTGAATAAAACGAGCCCGTGCGGAAAGGATCCGGACCGTATGCAACGTGGAAGTACATCTCCGCTGTCCCGCGAGACCGATGCGCCCGAGACCATCGTCAAGCTAGAGTGCGACATCGACGATGCGTCGCCCGAGGTACTCGCCTATGCCGCCGACCGCTTGCGCGAGGCGGGCGCCCGCGAAGTGCACTGGCTGCCTCTCTACTGCAAAAAAGGTCGTCCCGGCTGGCAGCTGCAGGTAATCTGCGCCCGCGAGGACATTGACCGTCTGCAGATGACCATCTTTTTGGAAACCACGACCAACGGCATCCGCCGCCAGGTTATGGAGCGCGTCTGTCTGCCGCGTCGTTTTGAGCAGGTGGCGACGCCTTGGGGCGAGGTATCCGTTAAGGTGGCGACCCTGCCCGACGGCAGCGAGCGCGCGGCTCCCGAGTACGAAGACTGCGCCCGTCTTGCTCGCGAGCATAGCGTGCCGCTCCAGCGCGTGATGCAGGCGGCACAAGCCTCGACACTGCGATTTGAGTAACGCGGCCGGTGGCACGCCACGCCCAGCCCCATCAACCCCACCCGAAAGGACCACCATGAAATACCTCATCGCTTCCGACATTCACGGCTCGGCATATTGGACCGAGCGCCTGGTCGCCGCCATCGAGTCCGAGCAGCCCGACCGCATCGTGCTGCTGGGCGACCTGCTCTACCACGGCCCGCGCAACGACCTGCCGCGCGACTACGCCCCCAAGCGTGCGATTCCGCTGCTCAACGCCCTGGCCGACCGCATCATCGCGGTGCGCGGCAACTGTGACGCCGAGGTCGACCAGATGGTACTCGACTTTCCCGTCATGGCCGACTATGCCACGCTGTTCGACGAGACCGGCCGCGAGCTGTTCCTGACGCATGGCCACGTCTTTGGCGCCGGCATGCACAACAGCGTCGACCACGCGCCCGCGCTGCCCGAGGGCTCCGCGCTCGTCTACGGCCACACGCATATCAAGGTTAACGAAGCGAGCGAGGAGCATCCTGGTCTGTGGCTCTTCAACCCCGGCAGCGTGAGCATCCCCAAGGACGGTACGCACAGCTACGGCATCTACGAGGGCGGCGCGTTCCGCCACATGATCATGGAGGAGGACTAGCCATGGCCGAGCATATGGCTCAGCAAAATGCCGAGGGTTCGCGTGACCTGTCCACGCTGGTAGATGCATCGGCCGAGCTGCAGCATCTGGTGCAGACCGTCTGGCGTCTGCGTCAGCCCGATGGCTGCCCGTGGGACCGTGAGCAGACGCACCGCAGCATTGGCAAGAACATGATCGAGGAGGCCTACGAAGCGCTCGACTGCATCGAGGCGGACGACGCGGTTCACCTACGCGAGGAGCTGGGCGACGTGCTCATGCAGGTCGTGCTGCATGCGCAGATTGCTGCCGACGCCGGCGAGTTTACGCTGGCCGACGTGGCGCGCGATATCGACGCCAAGCTCATTCGCCGTCATCCGCACGTGTTTGGCGATGTGGATGCCGACAGCTCCGACGAGGTACTCAAGATTTGGGACGAGGTCAAGCTTGCCGAGAGGGCTGCCAAGGACAAGGCCGTGGCGGCGGGCGAGGCCGCGCCCGAGGGTCTGCTCGACGGCGTGCCCACGCATCTGCCGGCGCTGATGCAGGCTCAGAAGGTGTCGCGCAAGGCGGCTGCCGTGGGCTTTGAGTGGGAGACGGTCCAGGACGTGTGGGACGAGGTCGCCGAGGAACGTGCCGAGTTTGAGGCCGAGGCTCCCGGCTCGCCCGAGCGCGAAATGGAGTTTGGCGACCTGCTCTTTGCCCTGGTCAACGTCGCGCGCAAGGAGGGCATTGACGCCGAGAGCGCCCTTCGTGCCAGCACGGCAAAGTTCCGCCGTCGCTGGGCCACGATGGAGCAGATGGCGGCCGATGCTCACGTGGATCTTGCCGAGCTTTCGACTCACGGCCTCAACGACCTGTGGGATGCCGCAAAGGCGGAGGAGTAAGACTGCGGGAACGACGGGCTGACACGCCTCATCGTTCCCGCTAAATTTTTCGAAAATCAAGTGTATCCCTCGGCTAACTTAGGGCATAATGCAAAAAGTGCGACATGGCTAACTTACGGAGGCGCACCGACGGTGCACGGTCAGCCGGTCGCTTGCATCCACTACGTTTCCAAGTGAGAGGGAGACAACATGAGCGATATTTTGGACGTCTACGGTCGCGAGGTGCTCGACAGCCGCGGCAATCCCACCGTCGAGGTCGAGGTCGTGCTCGAGGACGGCAGCTTTGGCCGCGCGATGGTGCCTTCGGGTGCTTCGACCGGCGCCTTTGAGGCCTGCGAGCTGCGCGATGGCGACAAGGGCCGCTACCTGGGCAAGGGCGTTTCGCAGGCCGTCGAGCACGTCAACAACGAGTGCGCTAACGCCGTCGTGGGCCTCGACGCTTTCGATCAGCGCGCCGTCGATGCCGCGCTGATTGCCGCGGACGGTACCCCCAACAAGACCAAGCTCGGTGCCAACGCCATCCTGGGCGTGTCGCTGGCCGTCGCCCGCGCCGCTGCCGAGTCGGCGGGCCTGTCGCTGTACCAGTATCTGGGCGGCGTCAATGCCCACCTGCTGCCCACGCCCATGATGAACATCCTCAACGGCGGTGTGCATGCCGACAATAACGTCGACTTTCAGGAGTTCATGATCATGCCGGTGGGCGCCCCGAGCTTTGCCGAGGGCCTGCGTTGGTGCGCCGAGGTCTACCACACCCTCAAGGGCGTGCTGCACGAGGCCGGCCTGGGCGGCGGCGTGGGCGACGAGGGCGGCTTTGCCCCCAACCTTAAGACCAATGCCGAGCCGTTCGAGTACATCACCAAGGCCGTCGAGAAGGCTGGCTTTAAGCCCGGCGTCGACTTTATGTACGCCATGGATCCGGCGTCCACCGAGTTCTACAACGCTGAGACCGGTATGTACGAGCTCAAGGGCGAGGGCGTTGAGTACACGAGCGCCCAGATGGTCGATTACTGGGAGAAGCTCGTCGACACCTATCCCATCATCTCCATCGAGGACGGCATGGCCGAGGAGGACTGGGACGGCTGGGTCGAGCTTACCCGCCGCATTGGCAATAAGGTGCAGCTCGTAGGCGACGACCTGTTCGTCACCAACACCGAGCGCCTCAAGAAGGGCATCGAGCTTGGTGCCGCCAACGCGATCCTGGTCAAGGTCAACCAGATCGGTACGCTCACCGAGTCGCTCGAGGCCATCGAGACCGCCAAGGAGGCCGGCTACGCCTGCATCGTGAGCCACCGCTCCGGCGAGACCGAGGACTCCACGATCGCCGACCTGGTCGTGGGCGTCAACGCCGGCCAGATCAAGTCGGGCGCCCCGTGCCGCAGCGATCGCATCGCCAAGTACAACCAGCTCATCCGCATCGAGGACGAGCTCGAGGGCAGTGCGCGCTACGCCGGCAAGGCCGCGTTCTACAACATTCGCTAGGCAAACGGCGTGCGCGGGGCGGGGCTGACTCGGATTCGCCTCGCTCCCGCCGGGCGCTGTTGAGCACCATTGGGCGCTGGGTCATATGGTTCAGCGCCTTTTTTATGTCGAGCAAGGGCCGCCGAAGGCGTTGCGCGCGCTCGTGCTATAACTAAAAGACTTAGCGCAAACAAACCTCAACCGCACAAGGCGCACATGGATCAGATTTACGACAACAGGTACTATTCCGCCGGTTCGCGTGAGCCGTCACCTCGCCGTGCGCGCACGGTGCAGCTCGGTGGGTCCGCCTACGCCGGCGCCGACCGCTCCATACAGCGCCCGACAAGTACCTCGCGCCCCAATGCTCAAGTGAATACTTCGACAGATGGACCAGTGCGCCCGGCACGTTCGTCGCATGCTCAGCGCTCGTCGGCTCAAACGCACGATAGGTCGAGCAGGCCCTCGAACCGTCTTTCGGGCTCGGACTTTATGCACTACGCCAACGACAATGCGGTGGTCAAGGCGATCTACGACTTTACCCACGGTCCTCAGCGAGGGCTATTCATCGGCATCGTCGTTGCCCTGGTGCTCGTGAGCCTGTATTTCCCCGTGCGCGACCTGTACGTGGCAAAGCGTTCGAGCGATATCTTGGCCAAGCAGGTCGAGATTCGCCAGCAATACAATGATGAGCTGCAAAAAAGCGTCGACAAGCTGCTCTCGGAGGAGGGTATCAAGGACGCGGCATCCGAGGACCTGGGCCTGGTGATGCCCGGCGAAAAGAGGATTGAAGTGCAGGGCCTGGACGGCGATTCGGATGCCTCGTCGAGCCAGAAGTCGTCGAACGCCAAGAAGGCCAGCGAAGTTGCCAAGGAAATCGAAGAAGTCGGTAAGGACGCGCCGTGGTACATCCAAGCGCTCGACATGCTGTTTGGGTTTAACGGCGTCGAGGGCCAGACGGTCGTGTCCAATGGCAAATAGCGCCCGGAGGGGAGCCCGCAATGACAAATTGCAAACGCTATAAGGTAGCCGCGATCGACCTGGGAACGGTGTCGTCGCGACTGGTGTTGGCCCAGGTCGAGGGCGGAGCGATTGTGGAATCGTCCAAGCATACCGATATTACCGATCTGGGCGAGGGCGTCGATGCGACGGGCCGCTTTTGCGAGGCGGCGGTCGAGCGCGTGCTTGCCGCATGCCGCATGTTTGTGGACGAGGCGCGTGCCTTTGGGGCTGTGTGCATCTGCACCACGTGCACGAGTGCCGCGCGCGATGCGTCCAATGCTGCCCTGCTGCTGGACGGCTTGCGCGAGCTGGGGCTCGAACCGCAGGTGATTCCGGGCGAGGTCGAGGCGCGCCTGACGTTTTTTGGCGTGGCGCATGACTTTGCCGGCGAGCGCATCATCGTAGCGGATTCGGGCGGCGGGTCGACGGAGCTTGCGACGGGCGTATACGCTCCGGAGCGCGGGGTCTTTGCGCTGGAGGGCACGCGTTCGCTGGACATTGGCTGTCGTCGTGTGACGGAGCGCTTCTTCTCCGCGTTGCCGCCTGCGGACGGCGAGCTTGCGGTTGCCGCCGCGTGGGCGGGCGAGCAGTTCTCCTCCTATTTTGAGGGCCTGCCCAGCGACTTTGAGCGTGCCGAGCGCCTCGTTGCGGTGGGCGGTACCGTCACCACGCTCGTGGCGCTGGTCCACGAACTGGAGCCGTACGACTCGAACTTTGTGCACCTGCGCGAGCTTTCGCTGGAGCAGATCTCGGCCGCCATCGATCGTATGTCTACGCTGGGTGTGGAGGGTATCGCTGCGCTGCCGGGCGTGCAGCCCAAGCGCGCGGGCGTGATTCTGGCTGGCGCCGTGGTGATCCGCGAGCTCATGCGAGCCGGCGGCTACAAGACGCTCACCGTAAGCGAGAACAGCCTACTCGCCGGTATGGCCGCCACCATCAACGAGACCCTCGACGGCGCGACCCCCACCATCGGCTGGATCCCGAGTCTGAGCGCCCTTTAACCGTCTCCCTCTGAGTTGCGGTGAAATACGGACTAAAATCGCCCTTTCGGGCACCAAACAGTCCCTATTCCACCGCAACTCAACAGCCGGCACCTGGGGACAGTCCTTGCGGGGCGTCCCCACAGCGCCTATGCCAGCTTGTCGATCTGCCCAATCTCCCAAAGCGGAATATTGATGAGCATGCCCTCGTCTCTATATGCCGCCAGGGAGCTCCTCACGCAACGCTCGAGTTTGAATTTTTCGCAGGCTATTTTCAGACTCTTCGCTTTAAGGTTCTCTGCCGCCTTGACCTCAAGCGGAAGCACGGTTCCCGCATGGTCGATGGCAAAGTCGGTTTCGGCATTGCCGGAGGTAGAGGACCAATACGCGGGAGTTTTGTCCTGGAGCAAAAGCTCCTGCGCGACGTATTGTTCGGTCAGGGAACCTTTGAACTCGGTAAAAACAGCGGATCCGTTAAGAACGATGGCCGGAGAGAGACCGGAGAGCGCTCCGAGGATGCCGGTGTCGATGCAGAACAGTTTGAAGCCCGAGAGGTCTTCGTAGCTCGAGAGCGGCGCCTTTAGAGCGGAAACACGTGGCACCTTATGAACGATTCCGTAGTCCGTGAGCCACTGGAGGCTTTCCTCGAAATCGCGTGCGCGCGCTCCGGGACGAAGGGCGCCATAGACAAACTTCTTGTTCTCCTTTGCAAGCTGGCCGGGAAGGGATTTCCAAACCAACCTCATGCGCTCGACGATGCGGGCGGGTGCATGTTTGCCAAAATCGGATTCGTAAGCCTCGATGATTTGCTGTTGAAGCCTTCGGGCTTCGATGAAGTCGCGTGTCTCGGCGAAAGTGGAGACAACTTCGGGCATACCGCCGACAACAAGGTATTCCTTGAGCAAGTGCTCGAGCTTTTCGGTAACGTTTGCTAGAAGGTTCATGTCTGCGGCAAGGATGGCGTCGGCGAGCGGGTTGCCGTCGACGGCACGAACGAACTCGGCAAACCCCATGGGACGCATGGTGAGCTGGTCGATTTTGCCGACGGGAAATGACTCGTTTTCGCGTCGGAGCGCGAGGCCCATATAGGAACCGGCTGCCACGATGTGGTATTCGGGTGCAAGCTCGTTGAAGTACTTGAGCGAGGTGATCCCGCGTGGCGCCTCTTGGATCTCGTCGAAGATGACGAGCGTGTCTGCCGGCGTTACGGTTTGGCCACGTAGGAGTTCTATCTGGGAGATGATGCGCTTGGGATCGAGGTCCCCATTGAATAGCGAGCGTGCGTTCGGCTCGAGCATAAAGTCAAAACGAATGACGTTTCGATACTGCTGGCTTGCAAATTCGTTAAGAAGCCAAGTCTTACCTGTCTGGCGGGCCCCCTTAAGCAAGAGGGGTTTGCGATTCGCCCTTGATTTCCAAGCGATAAGTTCACTCATAAGCTGTCGCTGCATATTGCCTCCCAACCCTTTCGGATAGTATAAGGCCATATGCGCATTTCCCTTGGAAAATGTGCGAGACAACCACATCTTTCAATCGAAAAATGTGGGAGACAACCACGTTTTTCCATCGGAAAATGTGGGAACACCAACCTAAGTCGCGGTGGAATAGTTCCTAAATGGGCTGGTAAACTGCCAAAACAGGAACTATTCCACCGCAACTTAGAGCCCCGCCGGCGTGTAAAAGAAACGAGCCCGCATCCCTTGGGGACACGGGCTCGAAAGCTCCATATGGTAGGGGCGGTGGGACTCGAACCCACAATCCTTGCGGCGAGAGATTTTAAGTCTCCTGCGTATGCCAATTCCGCCACGCCCCCGTGAGACTAGAAGTCTAGCACAAGCCGTCCGTTACGCGTTGACGGCCATCGAGTGTTGGCCCGACTTCTCCAGGAACTCCTGGAACTTGGCTTCGTCGCCCTTGTTCTGGTACTGCAGGGCCAGCAGGTACTCCAAGCGGCAGCGCTTGACCGGGTCGTCGCCGACATCCTCGAGCATGCGCTCCAGCTCGGGAATGTCGTTGTGGCGCTTGAGGATCATCGTGTCGTACATCAGCTGACACTCGTGTGCAACCGCCTCTGCTTGACCTCCCTCAAAGCCCTTGATCTCGTGCAACAGCTCTTTGGACTTTTTGCGGTCCTCCTGGCCAACATAGTAGTTAAAGGCCTTAATCACCAGGTCGACGCGCTGCATCTTGGGGAGGTTGAGTCCCAACAGCAGGTCAAACATCTCGCTGGCGCGCTCGTGGTCCTCGCGCAGCAGATAGGAGTTCAGGCGCAGGTAGTCGCGGTTGTAGCGCGGGTACAGCATGCTGGTGAGTTTGCCGTCGAGCAAACGATCGAACTCATCCCACTGCTTGGCGGTCATCAATTGCTGCAGGCGTTTAAACGTGGTGCGTTTTTTGACGCTAAAGAACACCGACACGGCGATGCAGATGATAACGACGGCGGTCCAGAGGGTGCGGGAATCGGGCATATTAGGGTCCTTAGTCGCTCATAAAGCGAGCGGTATGACAACACGTACTAGATGTATTATACGCAGCGCGCAAGCAAACTGGCATAAAAGCTCATCGAGGCCGAGTGCCATCGCTCGCTGCGGTACACTTACCTAAAGTAAACCATGAAGGGAGACATTACCTATGAAGAAGATCGTTTTGGCTTGCGGTGCTGGCGCTGCTACTTCCACGCTCGTTGCCCAGAAGGTCGCTACCCTGCTCGACGCCAACGGTTATGCCGACAAGTACGAGATCGTGCAGTGCGCCATCTCCGAGGCCAAGGATTACTGCGACGAGGGCGCTGACCTGCTGATCGCCACCACCGTTGCCCCCGAGGGCCTCACCTGCCCGTACGTGAGTGGCGTGCCCTTCATGACCGGCATGAACCGCGTTGCCGCTGAGAAGGCCGTTCTCGACGTCATGGCTCAGTAGGCGCTGACTGCATGAGTGAGCAGAACGCCAACCCGGTAGAGCTCTTTGGTATGCGCGTTGCCCATGTGGGCATTAACGCCACCGACCCGGCAGACGCCCTGGAGATCGCGGAGCTGTTCTCGACGATGATGGGCCTGCCCGTCATCGAGACCCCGGTTTCGTACTTCAACGATTCGCTGGTCGAGATCATGAAGCAGAACGGTCGTGGCACCAAGGGCCACATCGGCTTTGCCGTTAACGACATCGATGCAGCTGAGAAGTGGTTTGCCGAGCGCGGGCTCGAGGTCAACGAAGAGTCGCGCGCGCTGCTGCCCGACGGTGGTACCAAGCTCGTGTACTTTAAGCGCGAGTTCGCCGGTTTCGCCGTGCACCTGTGCCGCGAGTAGCGCACAAGCTGCCATAGCTGGCAAAAAGGGATAGGGCCGCGTGGCCCTATCCCTTTATTTATGCCGAGGGGCTTCCTATCGTGGCAGGCGAATCGTAAAGCGGCTGCCGACCCCTTCGACCGAGGTCACACCGATGACGCCGCCGTGGCTGTCGACGATCCACTTGGCGATCGCAAGCCCCAGACCCGAACCCTGTGCGCCGGCATCGCGCGCGTTGTCGGCACGGTAGAACCGCTCGAACGCGTGAGCTGCGGATTCCTGGTTCATGCCGATGCCCTCGTCCTCAACACTTATGTCGATCGTGCCCGCGCCCGCATCTGGCGTTATGCCAAATGTGACGGTCGTTCCCGCATCCGAGTACTTGGCGGCGTTTTGCACGATCACGCGCAGAGCCTGCTTCACGAGCGCCACGTCGACGGGCGCGTCGCAGCGCGGGTCGCTGGCAAGCGCAGCGTCAGAAGCCAGCCGATACGTGTGCTCGGTATCGATCATCTGCGATTCTTCGCATACCTCGCTGACCAGTGCAGCCAAGTTGGTATGCGCGCGCCGCAGGACCGTGCGCCCGGCATCGCCGCGTGCCAAAAACAGCAGCTGCTCCACAAGCTCTTGCATGTGCTCGCTTTCGGCTTTAAGGGACGCGATGGATTCCGCCAGCACGTCCGGGTCGTCCTTACCCCAGCGGTCGAGCATGTTCACGTAGCCCTGAATCACCGCGATGGGCGTGCGCAGCTCGTGGCTCGCGTCGTTGACAAAGCGCATCTGCTGCAGCTTGGCCTCTTGCATCTGGCGCAGCAGGCGGTTGAGTGCGACCTCGATGCTTGCCAGGTCGGCGTCGCCGGTGGTGACGCTCGGCGAGTCGACGCTTGCGCGCTCGATGGCCTGCTCCAGTGTTTCCATTTTGCCGCCGGCGAGTTGCATGCGGCCGAGTTCGTCCACGCGCAGGGCCAGATCGTTGAGCGGCGCCATGGTGCGGCGCACGCGGCGGGCGCCGCCGAGCATGTTGAGCACGCTGATGACCTGCCAACCCACAACGACAAGGTAGAGAGGCCATAGCGTAACGAGGTCCTGCGCGAGGGGGAAAGTCTTGGTGGTACGCGCAAGCTCGACGGTATAGGTGAGCGTTGTCAGGTCCCAGCCGCGCGCGGGCGTCAGCGTCATGCCGCGAACGGTGGCGCTGGGGATCCATCCTGCGGTAAACGCGCCGTTGGGCAGCGTCTGGTTGTATCCATAGACAAGGATCGCCGCCACAATCACTACTAGCAGCAGGTCGAGCCAAACGTAGCTCATCAGGCGGCGCCACATATAGCTCCAGTTGATGGCGCGGGCGATGGAGGTGACGCGCTTGGCCTCGGCGTTACGCGCGGCAGACATAGCCCACCCCGCGCACGGTCTGGATGATGCGGACGCCGCCGGCGTCCTCGATCTTGGCGCGTAGATGCGCGATGTGCACGTCGACGTTGTTGGTGTCGCCCATGTATTCGTAGCCCAGCGCTTCGTGCGCGATGCGTTCGCGCGTGAGCACGGTCTCGGCATGCGCCATAAGCAGGGCGAGGACATCGAACTCGCGGGCCGTGAGCGCAATGGGCGAGCCGCCGACCGTGACTTCGCGGCGGTCGGGGTCGAGCGCAACCGAGCCCACGGCGAGCGTGGCGGGGGAGAGCGAGGCGGAAACCTGGGTCGAGTCACTGACCGGGGGCATCGCAGTGGCGCCGACACCCGTGCCGCCTGCCGCGCCCGTCCCGATGCCGCCAACGCCCGAAGCCGCCCGCACGGCCTCCGAGCGCTTCAACGCCACGCGGATCCGTGCGAACAGCTCCTCAATCGCAAACGGCTTGGTCAGGTAATCGTCGGCGCCGGCATCGAGCCCGGCCACCTTGTCCATCACGGCATCGCGCGCGGTGACCATTATCACCGGCACATCCTTGTGCTTACGGACGCGCCGCAGGACCTCCATGCCGTTGAGCTGCGGCAACAGCACATCGAGCAGAATAAGATCGTAGTTGCGCTCCAGCGCCAGGTCCACGGCGGTGCGGCCATCGGCGGCGTGTTCCACCTGGTAGCCCTCGTGCTCCAGCTCGAGCGTCACAAAGCGGGCGATTTTCTCCTCGTCCTCTACGATCAGGATCCGTGCCATGCGTGCCCCCGTCTGCGATTACTTGTCGTCGTTCAGATTTTGCTTGATGTCGTCCGCGGCATCGGCGGCGTGATTCATAAGGTTGTTGATGCTGCCGGGCACGTCGCCGTCGCTGTCGATGCGGTAGCGCATGCCAAAGAACAGGCCAATCAGCATCAGCCAAATCGTAGCGCCCCAGGCAAACAGGGCGATGATGGGGATCAGGATGGGGATGTTGAGGATGATCGCATCGCGGCGCGTGGCGATAAACTTGGTGTCCAGGCTCAGGCGGAAGAGCTTTTTGAGGTACTCCCATACGCTGTCCATCTTCTTGGAGAAGTCGGTCTTTTCGCTCGACTTCTCGTAGGCGGCCTGCGCGGCGACCATCTCGGCTGAGGGCTCATCGACTGGCGCGGACTCGGTGGCGGCGTGCGCCGACGTGGTCTGCGTCTTGCCCTGCGACTCGAGCCAAATGATGGCATCCAGAACGTTGCCGTCGGCGGCGTCGAGCGCGGCTTTGGCATCGGTGTAGCTCACGTTGCACTTGGTGCGGATGGTTTCAACTTTTTCGAGGTCGTCCATGACCTATCCTTTCGTTCGATGGGCGCGACGCCGGGCGATCTGCCCGGGCGCGAGCGTTGCGTTCGGCGGCCTGCGTTGCGCGGCGCCGCCCCGCCCTTGGTCGAACTCTATAGTGCAGGTTATAGATTAAGCGATTCTTGAGCCAAGATTAATGTTGGATGAGTTTTTGGGTGGCGGTGGGAAAAGTATTAGACCTCGATAGCGGGGGATGGGGTACCGGTGTAAAACGGCGTCAAGGGTTGGTTGAGCAGGCGGTTTTCAGGCGACTGGGACATGGCGGGCGGTCGATCGCCTATACTGGTTGGGCTCAACTGGAGAGGTGATGACTAGTTATGAAATCAATCAATGTTGCAGCAGCGATTATTCAGAAGGACGGGAAAATCCTGAGCTGCCAGCGCGGCTATGGCGAGTTTAAAGACGGCTGGGAATTTCCGGGCGGCAAGCTCGAGCCGGGCGAGACCGGCGAGCAGGCAATCGTGCGCGAGATTCAAGAAGAGCTCGAGGTCACGATCGGTAACCTCGACTATCTGTGCACGGTCGAGCATGATTACGAGACGTTTCACCTGTCGATGCAGTGCTACCTAGCTAGCATTCTTTCGGGGGAGTTCAAAGAGCATGCTCACGAGGACATGAAGTGGCTCGATACCAATAACCTGTGGGATGTCGATTGGCTTCCGGCAGACGTTAAAGTCGTTAGGGAGCTCGAAAAGAAACTCGGGCTTAAGTAAGAAAGGGGCGGGCGTCACATGGCGGCTCGCTCCTTTTTGTTACTCGGCCGCGCTCAAATCGCTGAGCATAAACTCGTAAATGTCTTGCCTCACGGGTGCGTTGAGCTCATATTCGATTTCGACGGCGTTGTCGCCGCTCTTAGTTTTAATAGCTTCGAACCCGCCGGTCGGATGCATTTCGCCTAAGAAATAGAACTCCTTGCCACCCTTATCGTCCTTGTTCTTTCGCATAAACAAATACGTCTTCAGGCCGTTTTCCGGCCATGTCTTCAGGCGCTGAATCTCGGGGGAGTTGAGCTTGCGGTTGCCCTTCGAGATTGCGATGAGCTTGCTCGGCGAAACAAAGCGGTCTTCATACTGAATTGACTCACTAATGTCGGGTGCCTTGTCATAGTTAATAAACACGGGGAATGTATTGGTCTTCTCGTCGTAGAAATAGCCGCCAAGATTTTGGCCGTTGATGTTCTTTTCCCAGTTCATCAAGCGGCAAACCTCTTCGTACGTGTACTTGGCGTTGAGAACGAAATTTGTGTTTTCGTACGTCTCGGCATAGTCGAGTCGGTTGCGCGCAATACCAAAATCCAGCACCTCGAGAATCTGACGCTTGAACTCTGCGTTGCGCAGGGCGGTCGCAAACGCTCCGGTCAGACGAGGTCCGCATCCATCGTCAATAAGCAGGGAAACGAAATCCTTAGGAGTGGCAAAGTCGCCCTTAAGGACAGCGATTGCCGACCTAACGGTGCTGTCCTTAAGCTGTGCGCGGTAGTTTCTAAGAGCGGCCTCGCGCATATGCCGATAGCCCTCGTGTCCGGCTTCGACGAGCGTTTGAAGCAAATAGAGGTCTTCGAATCGCTTGCCCGCGGCAAGTTTTTGAGAAATAAATTTGAGAATCTTGGTTTGATCAGAGGAAAAATGGACTGTGTAGTCCGGCTCGTATTTGGAAAGAAATGCGTGGTAGGACCCCAGGCCGCTATTCTTGAAGATAAGCAGCGGATCGATGGAGCCGTTACGATCAAATTCGAGCAGCGAGGGAATCTTGCCTAGTTTTTGGCGCAAGTCGAGATATTCGTTTTTCAAAAACCTGACGGAGGTGAAATCGCCGCCGTCGATGGCCTTGTAAATGCGTGCCTCGGAAATACGATCGAAGCTTACGGTCGAGCATCCGGGGATCGCCGAATCGCCCTCTTGGACAAGACGGCGCAGGCGGTCTTTGTTATACGTCTTGTCACCCGAAAGCGCGATGGGCACCAAGAAGTTACTCTGGTAGTTGCCAATAAAGTCGAGCACCAGTGCGTATTCCTTGCCATCATTCAGGCGCAAACCTCGTCCGAGCTGTTGAATAAAGATGATTGCGGAGTCGGTGCGTCGAAGCATGATGATCTGATTGAGCGAGGGGATGTCGACGCCTTCGTTCATGATATCGACCGAGAAAATGTACTCGAGCTCGCCGGCTTCAAGTCGGCTGATCGCGGCATCGCGGACCTCATCGGAATCTTGACCGCTAATCGCAGCCGTTCGATATCCGAGAGCGTTGAATTTGCGCGACAGTTCTTCGGCCTCGGCGTTTCGATTGCAGAAAATTAAGCCCCTGCGGTTGCTTTTGGTGACGCTATACTCTTCGATTTTCTCGGTGATGTGACGCACGCGCTCATCGGACGTCAAGCGCCCGAACAGGGCGGTATCTTCGATTGTCTCATCGTCAATCTCCAGATCGTGAATGCCAAAATAATGGAAGGGGGCTAGCATCTCCTCGGCCAAAGCGTCCTGCAGCGTGATCTGGAACGCGATGACGTGATTGAAAAGGGCAAAGACGTCATAGCCGTCGGTGCGATTGGGTGTAGCGGTCATGCCCAGATAAAACCGAGGCGTAAAGTGCGACATGATGGATTGGTAACCCTGGGATCCCGTGCGGTGGGCCTCGTCGATGACGATGTAGTCGAACTCATCGGGACGGAAATCGCTCAGACGTTTGGCGACCGAAGAACACATGGCAAACACGCAGGTAGCATTGCTTATACTCTTGCCAGTTTGATAGGTGTCGAACGTATAGGTACTACCTAAGAGGCGTTCGTAGCTTGCACGGGAGGCGTCGATAATGCGCCGGCGGTGCGCAAGAAAGAGGACGCGCCGGGGTTTAGTTGCGAGCACGTCGAACGCCGAAAGGAAGGTCTTGCCGGTGCCGGTTGCCGAGACCAACAGGGCGCGGGTCTCGCCCTTGCGGTGGATTACACCGAGCGCCTCAAGGGCGCGCTGCTGCATTTTATTGGGCTTGATTTCTTCGAGGTCGTTCGTGGTTGGGCAAACAGCCGCCTGGAACGGCGGTTTCGATTTGGGCTTTGACGGACGTGCCGATCGATATGCGGCATAGTTCTCAATCCAGTCTCGGGAAAGCAAAACGGTTGAGGTGTCGTTCCACAACGAATTGAACTCGCTCCTCAGTTCGCCGAGTAGGCGGCTGTTCTCGACAGTCTGGTACAGCACGTTCCATTCTTTATTACAGGTGAGGGCGGTCTGCGTCATGTTGGAGCTACCGACGATGACCGTGCTGGTTTCGCCCTTATCAAAAATGTATCCCTTGGCATGCAAATTACCCTGGAATACGCGAACTTCCATGTTGTCGTATTCCAGGAGCTTGCGAAAGGCATCGGGTGAGTTGAAGTTGAGATAGGTGGACGTGAGCAGCCTGCCCTTAATGCCACGCTGCTTGAGCTCCTGGAACGTCTCGACTAGGATTTGAAGGCCGCCGTCTGCAACAAACGCTACGCAGAAGTCAAAAGAGCCGCAGGCTGAGAGCTGCTCCTTGATAACGGATAGTAGTGTTCCGCCTGTCGCCTTCGAGTTGGCGATGAGCTTGGGTGAATCGTTCTCGCGTGTAAGCGAGTCGAATTCAATATCAATCTGTCGCTGCGTAGTCATCCCGGCCAAACCTTTCGAAAGACTATGTTGGCGCCAGGATAGCAGATCGATCGTTCGTGTTTTAGATGTATGACGATTGGGGTTGGCAGTTTGGCATGAGCTTGCACACGTGTCCGCACGACATGTGACACTTACCCTGTCGCCCTGCTCTGCCGCGGCGGCATGCATCTGAACAACGACCCTCTAAGGAGTTCAATATTGATGAGTGACAACACCAAGCATCTCGCAAAGAAGTGCGTCAAGGACGCGGGACCGTGCCTCGCGTTGTGCCTTGCCGGCGCAGCGGTCGCGCTGCTGGCTGTTCTGGGGCCGTTCGACGTGCTCCGAAGTGTCAGCTCTCTGCACGTTTGCATGGCCCTTGCCGGCGCCATGATAACTGGCGGCGTGCTCGATCTGATTTTTTGGGTGCTTGACCCGTTTGGATGGAAGAATGAAGGGTAAGCCCTAAGGGATGGATATCCCGCAGCAACAGGAGGTCCCCGTGATCTGGTTTACCAGCGATACTCACTTTGGGCACGAGAACATGCTACGGCTTAGCGATAGACCGTGGTCGACTGTTGCGCAGATGAACGACGCCATGGTCGCTAACATTAACAGCAAGGTCGCTGCGGATGACGAGCTCTACATCTTGGGCGACTTCAGCTTTAAGATGACGGTCCAAGACGCCTACGAGCTGCGTAAAAGCATTGTCTGCAAGCGCGTCCACCTACTGCCCGGCAACCACGACAAAGACTGGACGCAGCCTGCCGTAGCGGATGCTTTTATCGTCGAGCCGCCCATTTGCGTGCTCAAGATCGACCGCCAAAAAATCGTGCTGAGCCACTATCCCATGGTCGACTGGCAGGGCATGTCGCACGGTAGCTGGCATTTGCACGGGCATATCCACAGCTGCGGCGACGCGTACAACAAGTTCAACCTCAGACAGGGGCTGCTGCGCTATGACGTGGGCGCGGACGCTAACAGCTACGCCCCGGTGAGCCTGGAGGAGCTCAAGTCGTGGTTTGCGCAGGTGGACGAGCCGGTGTGTTGCGTTAAATGGCCGTGGTGGGTCAACGCCACGGGCGACGAGCAGATTGAGCACGATCTCGAAACCTATAAGAGGGAAGTGGTGATCCGATGACGGTCTATGTGACGGGCGATGTTCACGGTGGCGTCGACATGCAAAAGCTGCGCGACTGGGATCTTGGGGATAGTCTGACGAGCGACGACTATCTGATTGTCGCGGGCGACTTTGGCTTTCCCTGGGGTTTCTCTGCCGAGGAATGCACCGATATCGCCTGGCTGGAATCGCGTCCCTATACCGTGTTGTTCGTCGACGGCAACCACGAGCGTTTCGATCACTGGTCGGAGCGACCCATGGAGTTGTGGCACGGCGGGCTGACGCAGCGCCTGTCGGATACCTCGCCCATACGGCGTCTGACGCGTGGCGAGGTTTTTGAGCTCGATGGCTCAACGATCTTTACCATGGGCGGTGCCACGAGCGTGGACAAAGAATACCGCATTCCCTATTCCAGCTGGTGGCCGCAGGAGCTGCCGGACGAGTGCAACTTTGAGGAGGCGCGGGCAAAGCTCGACAGCGTGGGTTGGAAGGTCGACTACGTAATCACCCACACCTGCTCGACGCGCGTGCTTTCGCCCACGCTCTATCCGGCGCCCGGCTGGAATTACCCCGCCGTTGACCGGCTTACGGCATTTTTCGATGAGTTGGAAGACCGCTTGGATTACAAGCGCTGGTATTACGGGCATTTTCATCGGGATGCCAACCCGGCCGAGCGCCATACCGTGCTCTACGACTGCATCGTTCGCCTGGGCGACGAACTCCAGCCCTGGGATGTTGCGTAGAGGTGGAGTGGCTGGCTACTCGGCCATTATGGTGATGTTCTCGCGGTGTGCGCGGATGACGTCCCAGTTAAAGTGCCCGACCAGCTGCTCGGCGGTGCGCGGCGTGGCGTCCGGCGCGATGCACGTTTGTCCGGCGAGCCATCCCAGCAGCGCCTCGGGCGTGCCAAAGCGTGCGCGGAGCTCGCCCAGGTCCAGATCGCGGTCGCGCTTGGAAAGGCGGCGGCCATCCGGCGACATGAGCAGCGGAATGTGCGCGTAGTGCGGTGTGGGAAGTCCCAGCAGATGCTGCAGATAGATCTGGCGCGGCGTGGAGCCCAGCAGGTCGCATCCGCGTACGACCTCGGTGACGCCCATGGCGGCGTCGTCGACCACCACGGCCAGCTGGTAGGCAAACACGCCGTCGCTGCGGCGCACCAAAAAGTCGCCGCATTCGGTGGCGAGTGCTTCGCATTGGGCGCCATACGTGCGGTCCACGAATTCGACCACATCGTCTGCGAGGTCGTCGACGGCGGGCACGCGCAGGCGCGTGGCTGGAGCACGTAGAGCGCTGCGGCGAGCAACCTCCTCGGCAGAAAGGCCTCGGCAGGCGCCGCGGTAGATGGGCGTGCCGTCGCTGGCGTGCGGCGCGCTCGCGGCATGGAGTTCGGCGCGCGTGCAAAAGCAGGGGTAGGTGAGGCCGGCGTCTTGCAGCCGGCGCAAGGCACTCTCGTACAGGTCGAGGCGATCGTGCTGGTAGTAGGGGCCTTCGTCCCACTCGAGTCCCAGCCAGGCTAGGTCGTCAATCAGTTGAGCGGCAAGTTCCGGGCGCTTGCAGCGATCGTCCAGGTCCTCGATGCGCAGCACGATGCTGCCGCCCTGGCTGCGGGCCGAAAGCCACGAGCACAGGCAGCTGAACACGTTGCCCAGGTGCATGCGGCCCGATGGCGACGGGGCAAAGCGCCCCGCGACGGGCGCGGGAACGGAGACGGGCTGCGTCGTTGACGCGTCCGCGACGGGCGTTGCTATGTTGCGTGCGTTGATATCCATGCGGACGAGTATAGCGCGGGGCGCGATGGGGAGGCGTCACTGCGGTCCGCAAGTTGTCGAGCCCCGCATTGCGTATGGCGTGCTGCAGACTCGGTGCTTTGATTCCTGTCTATCAACTCGGCACCTTAGACGACAGAAACCCCGGCAGCTCTTCGCAACTGCCGGGGTTTCCGCGGAAAAGGGGGACATGATCCTCGAGCGAACGGCAAAGGGGCAAACCGTTTTCGCTCAACTGCTTTATGCCCCTCGGCTGGCGGCTCAATCAGCGCGTGCCGCGCCCACACAAAGCCGCTACACCTGTGACAGAGCTGTGAAATGGTATCTATTGCTGGCGCAGGCCGTACCAAAGAGTGTCCCAAACTGTCGGCAGATAAGGAACGTCCCTAAGTGCCAGGCTGAACTGCACCCCAAAACCTGGACGGCTTAAATAAGAACTACGCCGCAAGGGAC
>CAJLTA010000023.1 GCA_905209455.1 uncultured Collinsella sp. | reverse complement strand
AAGGTCAGCGCCCTCTCATTTCACGTCACCTTGGCGCAAATGCGGCTCGCTCGCTGTCGTATGTCTATCCTGCGACGCCTCGATTCTTGCGGCGGCAGATACCTAATCCCCTACGCTTGGCGGTAATGATCGAAGAAGTCGGCGAGGTCTTCGAGCGACTCTTTAAGCACTTCCATGCGCGGCAGGTACACGATGCGGAAGTGATCAGGCTCGGCCCAGTTAAAGCCGCCGCCGCGCGTGATCAGGATCTTCTTCTCGTGCAGCAGGTCGAGAGCGAACTGCTCGTCATCGGTGATGTTGAACTTCTTAACATCCATCTTGGGGAAGATGTAGAACGCCGCGCGCGGCTTGACCACCGAGATGCCGTCGATCTTGTTGAGCGCCTCATACACAAAGTTGCGCTGCTCGTAGACACGACCGCCGGGACGGATATAGTCGTTGACCGACTGATGGCCGCCGAGCGCCGTCTGGACGATTGACTGGGCCGGCACGTTGGAGCACAGGCGCATGTTGGAGAGCATGTTGATGCCCATGATGAAGTCGCTCATGCAGCGCTGGTTGCCCGAAAGCACCATCCAGCCAATGCGATAGCCCGCGATCATGTGCGACTTGGAAAGGCCGCTAAAGGTGACACAGGGCAGATCGGGAGCGAGCGAGGCAATCGAGACGTGCTCATAGCCGTCCATGCACAGGCGGTCGTAGATCTCGTCTGCAAAAATCATGAGCTGGTGCCTGCGCGCAACCTCAACGATGCCCTCGAGCACCTCACGCGGGTAAACGGAGCCCGTGGGGTTGTTGGGGTTGATGATGACGAGGGCCTTGGTCGCGCTCGTGATCTTGGACTCCATATCCTGCAGATCGGGATACCAATCGGCCTGCTCGTCGCACAGGTAGTGCACAGGATGGCCGCCGGCAAGGGTCGCGCACGCCGTCCAGAGCGGGTAGTCGGGGCTGGGGATCAGGATCTCATCGCCGTTGTCGAGCAGCGCGTTCATCGAAAGCTGAATGAGCTCGGACACGCCGTTGCCCGTGTAGATGTGCTCCATCTGAACGTTGGGCAGGCCTTTGATCTGCGAGTACTGCATGATTGCCTTGCGCGCGGAGAACAGGCCACGCGAGTTGGAATAGCCTTCGCAGTCGGGCAGCTGCTGGCGCATGTCCTTGATGACCTCGTCGGGCGTGCGGAAACCGAAGGGCGCGGGGTTGCCGATGTTGAGCTTGAGAATACGCTCGCCCTCGTCCTCCATACGGGCAGCTTCGTCGACGACGGGGCCGCGCACGTCATACAGGACATTATCGAGCTTGGTGGATTTAGAAAAAGTACGCATGGTGGTGCTCCTTGGAATTTGAGCTGAGGGATGGGGTTCGGGCTTGGAATCGTTGCGGGGCGATGATGCCTCGCCTTGACCGGCGTCGCCGGCAAGCAGCCAGGTAACATCGACCTCCATAATACGGGCGAGCAGCTCAGCCACGTCGCGCCGCGGAATCGTCTTGCCGCTCACATATTGGCTCATCTGACTCTTGCCGAGTTTTTTGCCGAGCATCTCCGATGCGCGGATTACGTCCGACTGGCGAACGTCGCGATCGGACATAGTCTGTCGCAGGCGATCGCTAAACGTCTCTTGGGCCACTAAAACCTCCTTGCTGGCAAAGTTCAATTTATAGAACACGAATTGAACCAGAGTTCAATTTAGCAAGCAGTATAGCGCCGTACCTCATTCGGAAGTTCAATTTCATAAGAAAATGTACCGGACTCCGAGATTTGCCCAAAGCGGACAATGACATGCACGCGTTTAGAGGTATTCAAGGAATCGAGCAGCGGCAAGCGAAACGTCGGCCGTTCGATATATGGCGTTGATCTGCCGATGAGGATGTCCCTCGAGTGGGCGCACGGCAACATCGAACTGACAGCGGCGCAAGATGAGCGCGGGAAGAACACTCACGCCCAGGCCGTCCTCGACCATGGCCATGATCGCATAGTCATCCCAGGTCGACAGCTTAGAGCGCACTGCCAGGCCCGCGCGGCGAAACAGCGGCGTAATCTCGTCGTCGCTACCGCGTTCCAGCAGGATAAACTGCTCGTTGGCCAAATCGGCAAGGGAAACGACCTCCGCGGTGGCAAGCGAGGAGTCCGCTGGCACCACGGCCATCAGCTCGTCTTGCACCAACGGTCGCGACGCCATGCCGGCGCCGCGTGGCTCGCGCGGGATAAAGCCCAGGTCACAACGACCCTCAGCCACCCATTGTTCAATCTCTGAGTAATCACCCATCAGCAACTCATAATCGACGTCCGGATGATCGGCACGAAAGCGCGCAATCACCGGCGGCAGCACGTGGGTCGCCACGCTCGAAAACGTACCGATGCAGATTTTGCCGCGCATGAGCCCGCGCATCTCATCCACCCGTCGCTGCAAGCGAGTGAATTCCTCGCATAACGCCTCGACTGCCGGCATGACCTGCCGCCCGTCGGCAGAAAGCACCACGCCCTCGCGACTTCTATCGAGCACTTTAAAGCCCCAGTCGGCCTCGAGATCGGCCACCATACGGCTCACGCCCGACTGCGAATAGCTCAGGCGCTCGGCAGCACGCGTAAAGCTTCCGGCGCGCACCGTCTCCAGCAGCACCTGCATCTTTTGAATATTCGTTTCCACGGCACCCCTCCACCTTTGCATGAGTTTTTGTCATGTTATCTATGCATTATATTCGCTTTTCTTCTAAAGCCAGTTCACCCATAGTGAACATGCTCGGATATAGAGGGGATGGAAGCGCATGAACAACGGGCTGTTTACGTACTTAGCAGCATTGCTATTGTTTGGCTCCAACGGCATCATCGCCTCTGCCATCGCGTTGCCGAGCTCCGATATCGTGCTACTGCGCACGTTTTTGGGCACCCTCTCGCTTGTCACCATTCTCGCCATCACCCAACGCCATAAGTTGCAGGCGCCATCTCGCCTCCGCGAAGCCGCAGCACTCCTTCTCTCGGGAGCCGCGCTGGGCGCCAGCTGGATTTTTCTGTTCCGCGCCTACCAGACGATCGGCGTCGGCGTATCCTCGCTGCTGTACTACTGTGGCCCCATCATCGTTATGGCGCTCTCCCCACTCATCTTTGGTGAAAAACTGACCGGCGGCAAAATCGCCGGGTTTATCGCCGTCGCCTGCGGTGCTTTTCTCATTGCAGCACAAGGTCTAGGCGGCAATATGCCCATTGCGGGTATTGTCTGCGGTATCGCCTCGGCATTTTGCTATGCGCTGATGGTCATCGCTAGCAAGGGTGCGCCACACATCGAAGGCCTCGAGAACTCCACGCTCCAGGTGAGCGCCGCCTTTGTGACCGCGCTGGTCCTCACGCTCATCACGCAGGGCGCCCCCTCATTCCTGTCCGCCGGCGTCGCCGCCAGTATTGATTGGCGCGCCGTCGTCATGCTCAGCGTCATCAACACCGGCATCGGTTGCCTGCTCTACTTTAGCGCCGTCGCCAAGCTGCCCGTCCAGACCGTCGCGGTCGTCGGCTACCTCGAGCCGCTTTCGGCCGTCGTGTTCTCGGCCGTCCTTTTGGGCGAAGCCATAACACCGGTCCGCCTGATGGGTGCCGCGCTTATCATCGGCGGCGCGATTTTTTGCGAACTCGCCGGCAAACGCGCAAACGCCAAGGCTGGCATCGCCCAGACAGTACGTGCTTAAAAGCCCCTGCTTTGAAATGCTACCTGCGTAGATAAATAATCCCCAGCTGAGGATTATTGTCTAAAATAACCCGATGTGCCAAACTGCTCTTGTATGTATAAAGACGGCATAAAGTTTTTTGTCCTAGACAGATAACCGGATGTCTAAGGGAGTCCTCGTGGCACACAATAAACTGGAGGCAAACCTCCAAGACCAGCGCGGGCAAGGCGGGCACGGAGCCATCCCCCTCTCCGCTGGCATGCTGCTCGTAACGCTCGGCGTCGTCTATGGCGACATCGGCACGAGCCCCATGTACACCATGAAATCAATCGTCGCCAACAACGGCGGCATCGGTACCGTCAGCGAGGACATGATCCTGGGCGCGCTTTCGCTCGTCATCTGGACCATGACGCTCGTGACCACGGTCAAGTACGTAGTAATCGCCATGAAGGCCGACAACCACAACGAAGGCGGCATCTTCGCCCTGTTCAGCCTCGTACGCAAGGTGGCACCATGGCTGATTCTGCCCGCCATGATCGGCGGTGCGGCACTGCTTGCCGACGGCATCCTCACCCCCGCCGTCACGGTCACCACAGCCATCGAGGGTCTGCGCACCATCGAATGGGGCCATGCGCTGCTGGGCGACGGCCAGACCAACGTCATCATCATCACAATCATCATTATCTGCGGCCTATTTGCCATGCAGCGCGCCGGCACCTCGTCAATCGGCAAGCTCTTCGGCCCGCTCATGACGCTGTGGTTCCTGTTCCTGGCAGGCGCCGGTCTGTTCAACATGCTCGGCAACCTGTCCATCTTGCGCGCGCTCAACCCCATCCGCGGCATTATGTTCCTGTTCTCGCCCATCAACCATTCGGGCATTATGGTGCTCGGCTTTGTCTTCCTGTCGACAACCGGTGCCGAGGCACTCTACTCGGACATGGGCCACGTGGGCAAGGCAAACATCTATGCATCCTGGCCATTTGTTAAGGCGGCCCTTATCCTCAACTATCTGGGTCAGGGAGCTTGGCTACTCGCCAATAACTCCAACCCCCAGATGCTCGCGATGGATATCGTTAACCCGTTCTATATGATGCTTCCCGAGCCCCTGCGCCCCTTTGCCATTGTGCTTTCGGCCGTGGCGGCCATCATCGCCTCGCAGGCGCTCATCACCGGCTCGTTCTCGCTGGTATCCGAGGCAACGCGCCTCAACCTTATGCCGCACCTGCGCATCCACTACCCCAGCGACACCAAGGGTCAGCTCTATATTCCGCTCGTCAACAACATCATGTGGGTCGGCTGCATCTTCATCGTGCTGCTGTTCCAGAACTCCGAGCGCATGGAAAGCGCCTATGGCCTCGCCATCACCGTGACCATGCTCATGACCACCACGCTGCTGACGAGCTATATCGCCGGCATCCTCAAGCACAAGCTGGGCGCCTGCATCTTTGCCCTGCTCTTTGGTGCCATTGAGTTGTGCTTCTTCGCTTCGTGCCTCACCATGTTCTTTGACGGCGGCTACGTCATGATCTTCCTGGCCGCACTGCTGTTCGGCCTTATGTATGTGTGGCGTCGCGGCACCGCCATCGAGCGCACGCAGACGATTCTGCTGCCCGTCTCCAAGTACATCGACCAGCTCAACCGCCTGCGCAATGACGAGACCTACCCCGTGCTCGCCGACAATCTGGTGTTCCTCACCAACAGCCCCGACCCGCTCACGCTCGACCGCGACGTGCTCTATTCCATCTTGGACAAGCATCCCAAGCGCGCCAAGGCATATTGGTTCATCAACGTACACGTTACCGACGAGCCCTATACGCACGAGTATTCCGTTGAGACCTTTGGCACAGACTTCCTGTTCCGCGTGCGCTTGGACCTGGGCTTTAAGGTCAATCAGCGCATCAACGCCTACCTGCGCCAGATCGTTGGCGACCTGATGGCCTCGGGTGAGTTGCCGCCGCAGCACCACACCTACTCCATCTACGAGACGCGCGGCAACGTGGGCGACTTCCGTTTTTGCATGCTGCGCAAGATGCTTGCCCCCGAAACGGACATCAACCGCAATGACCACCGCGTGATGGCCATCAAGTACGCCGTCCGCCGCGCTTGCGGAAGCCCGGCGCGCTGGTACGGTCTCGAGAACTCTGCCATCATCATCGAGTACGTGCCGCTGTTTGCCCGCATGCGCCCGGCCGTTAAGCTCGTGCGCACCCAGGTGCCGCTCGAGGTTCAGATTGAAGAGGCCGAGGAAATGGAAGTCGACATCTTCTCGGACGACTTGGTCAACGGCAACGAGGCCGGTAGGGACATGAACGTCGATCCCACCGAGCTGCTCGAGAGCGTCGCCGATACGCCCGAGCAACAGCAACTCGACGGACTCGAGAGCACCCAGCTCAACGACGCCAACTTCTAACACGCCACCAGCCATTGACGACAACGGCTCCGCATCTCATAAAAGGTGCGGAGCCGTTTTATGTCGCAACGGACCGGTGAGCTACGAACGACGCGGCTCGGGAACCACGAGCCTATCGGGGCTCGCGCCCTCGGCATCCATCAGGCTCACGTAGCGAATCGACGGATCCCCATACATCGCGTAGTAATAATTGCCCGTGCGCGCGCTAAAGCATCCGGTGTAGATAGTCTTCTCGAACTTGCCATCGCCCATCCTGGACGCTCCCTCGATCATCACCACGCCCTCGAGCGAGCGGAACATGCGAACGACGTTTTCGGTCTCGCTCTCCTTTTGCGGGTAATTGGCATTGAGGTACGCCGCCTTTACAAAACGGCTCGGCGAATAGCAATCGCCCGGAATGCCGCGCATGCCGGCACCGGCTCCATAGGGCTTAAGCTCGGCGCCACGCCATGTCGCTGTCTGCGGAAAATCGCTTGTGGCGGTGATATAGGTGCGCAGGTTTTCCATGTGCCACGGGAAGGTCGGCTGGTTGGCAAGGGTGTCGACCGGATCGTCGTATACATGCAGGCCGTCAGCCATCATCTCGACCACGATGCTGCGCTGGCTGTCGCCGATAATCCAATGGAGCAGCGACACGCCCAGCCCCTCTCCGGCAGATTTGGCGACAATCACCGTGTCGCGCAGCGCGGCCTCGACCTCATCAACCGTCGAGAACGTCGCTGCCACCCACAGGGGGAACTCATAGGCCGCGATATTGGTCTTGCCGTCGACAGGGTCCTCGGCATACTCGGCATAACCCGGGAAATTGAGACCCGCCACGGCGAGGCCCGCATCGTTGCCGCAATCGAAGAACATAGGGTAGTTCTTGTAATCGATGCACATACCGATCACCGCGTGCGCCGCTGTCGCGTCGTCGATAAACGAATACGGAATGTGAAACCCGCGCGGCATCACGCGAACCTGTTGGCCGTAGTCAAAGCTCCAGTCGAGATTGCGGCCCAGATACATGTGGCCAGAATTATCGGTAAATCGAATACTCGTACACATAGCGCCTCCTAGCTTTACGTTCTTGCTAATTTCATTGTCTCCAAACAAAAAGGCGCTAAACACAAAAGCCCGGACATGACAACAATGTCATGCCCGGGCTATTCAAGCAGGATAAACTCAACCAAGTTAACCCCGCAGGTCGTCTAAGGGGTCAAAGTGCCGCAGATTGCCACGAAAGAGGAGCGAAGCGTGCTTAAGGTACGCGAGCGACGATTGAGCGGCAAGGTGCGGTGCTTTGGTCCCCTTAGACCAACTTTCCAAGACAGTGATCGATCATATGCTGGATCATCTGCGCCTCAAAGCCCGCGTAGTCGCGGCGGCACTCCTTCATCTTGCCGTCGACAATCTGATCAAAGGCAACCTTGCACTTGATATAGCGCGTGGACTTGGTGACCCCCTCGTGCGTCAGGCAGCTCTCCTCCATCTTGCTGGCGCCCAGGCCAAACACCAGACGGGGGTTGTAGAGCACGTGGGGCTCGCCGGCATCGTCCAGGTAGACGCAAACCTTCTTGGTAACGCCAATCTGGTTAGCGGCAAGGCAGCCGGCATCGTCGAGCGACTTGATGGTATCGATCAGATCCTGAGCAACCGACTCGTCCTCGACGGTCGCAACCTCGCAACGCTGGGACAGGATAGCCTCGTCGTGGCAAAGCTCTTTAATCATACGTTCCTCCATAGGGGTCGTTGTAACCGCTTAAGTATACGGTACCCACACATTTTCATGCGAAAAATACCGTCCGTCTGCTACAAAGCGCCGAACATCAACATGCGAGGAACAACAGCGTCGTAAAGGGGCTATAGTGGGAGCGTTCGTGTCAATCGGCCTAAACTCGGGGCCGAACAAGGAAAGGGTATGCATGGACGAACTATTTCACGTCAGTGAGCGCAAGTCCACAATCGGGACCGAACTTCGCGCTGGACTGACAACATTCCTGGCGATGGCCTACATCATCGCCGTCAACCCCGCGGTGCTCTCGGGCGCTGGCATCGATGCGGGAGCGCTCGCCTGCGCCACCTGCCTGGGCGCCGGCATCATGACCATCTGCATGGGCATCTTCGCCAACCGCCCGCTCGCCTGCGCGTCGGGCTTAGGCGTCAACGCGATGATCGCTGGAATCACCACCACCGTCTGCGGCGGTGACTGGCACGTGGCCATGAGCGTCATCTTCCTTGAGGGCGTCGTCATCTTGCTGCTCGTGCTTTGTGGCCTGCGCGAGGCCATCATGGACGCCATCCCGGTTGTCCTGCGTCACGCCATCTCGGTGGGTCTGGGCCTGTTCATCGCCATGATTGGCCTGTGCGATGCCGGCATTATCACCGCTGGCGCCGGTACACTCGTCGGTCTGGGCGACATCACCTCCCCCACCTTCATCGTCGGCATCATCTCCATCCTGGTGACGGTCGCCCTCGCCTGCCGCAACGTCCCCGGCTCGCTGCTCATCGGCATCGTCGTCGCCGTCATCGCCGGTATCCCCCTAGGTGTGACCCAGGCTCCGACCGGCATCATCGCCCCGCTCGACTTCTCGAGCATCGGTGGCCCTATCGCCGACGCCGGCGGCGTGCCCGCCATCGTCAAGGTCCTTACCGACCCCGCGCTCCTCGTCATCTCGTTCTCGCTGCTCATGAGTGACTTCTTCGACACCATGGGCACCGCGATGGCCGTGGCCAAGCAGGGCGAGTTCCTCACCGACGACGGCAACGTCGAGAATATCAAGGAGATCTTGATCGTCGACTCCGCCGCCGCTGCTGTGGGCGGTTTCATGGGCGTCTCCTCCATCACCACCTTCGTCGAGTCCACCTCTGGCGCTGCCGACGGTGGCCGCACGGGTCTCACCTCCGTCACCACCGGCGTGCTGTTCATTCTCGCCGCGTTCTTCTCCCCCATCGTCACCATCGTTTCCAGCGCCGCCACCTGCGGTGCTCTGGTCTACGTCGGCTACCTCATGATGAGCGAGGCCTCCGAGATCGACTGGTCCGACGTGTCGCAGGGTTTCCCGGCGTTCATGATTGTCGCCGGCGTGCCCTTCACCTACTCCATCTCTGCCGGCATTGGCCTGGGCTTTATCGCCTACGTGGTCGTCGCGCTCTTTAAGGGCGAGGCCTCCAAGATCAAGCCGCTCATGTGGATCGCAGCCCTCGCCTTCCTCGTCTACTTCTTCGTGGCGTAACGGCATAGTCTGCTAAAGCAAAACAAAAAGGCGCGGAATCGCATCGAGCGGCTCCGCGCCTTTCTTTTAGCGTCTGCCCCCGTGTCAGCGTGCGACAATTGAGGCTGTCAATATCACAACACCGAGAGAAGCCTGCCTTGGAAGCGCATCATAAGCAGATAACCGTTTATTCAGAGTGTGCGGAAGGCGCGCCCGTCATCTATCTCCCCGTGATTATGGGCAACGGTAGTGAAGTCTACGAGCGCTGCCGAGAGCTCGACTGCCCGCTGTTCACCCTTGTCGCCATTGGAGGGCTCGATTGGAATCGCGAGCTGAGCCCCTGGGAATGCGACGGAACTATACGAGATGCCGAGCCCTTTGGCGGACAGGCTGCTGGTTTTCTTGACGAGTTGTTGAAGCAGATAATCCCCCAGGCCGAATCATCGCTCCCGCAACCGCCCGCCTGGCGCGGCGTTGCCGGCTACTCGTTGGCGGGTCTTTTTGCACTGTGGGCACTTTGGCAAACAGATGTCTTTGAGCGCGTGGCGAGTGCATCGGGGTCGCTGTGGTTCCCCGGCTTTATCGACTACGCGCGCGAGCGCACGATGACGGCTACGCCCGACGCCGCCTATCTGTCGCTCGGTAAAAAGGAAACCAAGACGCCCAACCGCATGATGCGGCACGTACTCGACGATACGCGCGCGATGGAAAAGCTGTTTATCGAGCGCGACATCCCAACAACGCTGGAGCTCAACCCCGGCAATCATTTTGCCCAAACTGACCTGCGCATGGCGCGCGGCATCCACTGGATACTGACGCATTAAAAATGGCGTCCACGCGCACATACGCATGGACGCCATTTTTAATTTGGCTGAACGCAGCTACTATTCAGTAGTCTCCTCAAGCTCGGAAGTATCGAACTCAAAGTCATTACCGGGCAGGATGGCGTTGAGCACAATGCCCACCAGCGAGCCCACGGCAAGGCCCGAAAGCGAAATCGTCACGCCGCCCAGCTCCAGCACGATGGCACCGGCGGTACTGTAGGCAATGCCGAGCGAAAGCACGAGCACCAAAGCCGCAACCAGCACATTGCGGTTGTTCTGGAAATCAACCTGGTTTTCGATAAGGTTGCGAACGCCCACGGCACTGATCATGCCGTAGAGCACGAGCGACACGCCGCCGATTACACACGCCGGCATGGCGGCGATCACGGCAGCAAACTTGGGGCAGAACGAAAGCACGATGGCGCAGCAGGCGGCAATGCGAATCACGCGCGGGTCGAACACGCGCGTCAGGGCAAGCACGCCAGTGTTCTCGCCATACGTCGTATTGGCGGGGGCGCCAAAGAGCGATGCCAAGATGGTCGCCAGGCCATCGCCGAGCAGGGTACGGTGCAGACCGGGATCGGCAATGTAATTGCGTTCGCAGGTAGAGCCAATGGCGGAGATATCGCCAATGTGCTCAATCATGGTCGCAAAGGCCAGCGGCATGATGGTGATGACGGCCGTCGTGGCAAGACCGCTATCGAGCCGCGGTCCAAAGAGCGCAAACACGGTGTTGTCCCACACGACGGGCAAGCCAACCCAGGGGGCGGCTGCGACGCCAGAGAAGTCGACCTCACCCAACGCGGCCGCAACGGCATAGCTCACCACGACGCCCAGCAGAATCGGCACGATCTTAACCATGCCGCGGCCCCAAATATTGCAGATGACGATCACGGCCACAGCGACAACGGCAACAAGCCAGTTGGTCTGGCAGTTGGCGATAGCAGAGCTTGCCAAGATCAGGCCGATGGAAATGACGATGGGGCCGGTCACCACCGGCGGGAAGAAGTGCATGACACGCTTGGCGCCAAATGCGCGGAACAGCGCTGCCAGCACCGGATAGAGCAGGCCGGCGCAGACAACGCCCAGGCAAGCGTAGGGCAAAAGCTCGGCCTCGCCGTTGGGCGCAACGGCGGCATAACCCGCGATAAAGGCAAACGACGAGCCCAGGAACGCGGGCACCTTACCGCGCGATAGAAAATGAAACAGCAGCGTGCCGATGCCGGCGAACAGAAGCGTCGTCGAAACGGAAAGGCCGGTGAGCACGGGCACGAGCACCGTGGCTCCGAACATCGCAAACATGTGTTGCAAACCCAACACAAACATGCGCGGGCGGCCGAGCGACGATGCATCGTAGATGGCATCGGTGACGGCGGGCGTCGAAGACCGGGACATGAGAGTCCTTTCAAAAAATGGAAGGGCGATCAGGCATATCGGATAACCTGCCCGAACGATACGATCCGAACCATTGTACGCGATACGCAATGCCTCGCACGCGCCGCCACCTGCAAACGCTAGCGTTACTTCCAAACGCGCTCGGCAATGCGCTTGACCAGCGCGATCTTCGCCCATTGCTCGTCCTCGGTCAGCTTGTTGCCAATCTCGCAGCTGGCAAAGCCGCACTGGGGCGACAGGTACAGATTCTCGAGCGGCACGTACTTAGCGGCTTCGCGGATGCGCTCGACGATAACATCCTCGTTCTCGAGCTCTGCCGCCTTGGTGGTTACCAAGCCCAGCACGACCTTCTTGCCGGGAGCGACGTACTTGAGTGGCTCAAAGCCGCCGGCGCGCGGCGTGTCGAACTCCAGATAGAACGCATCGACATTCTCATGTGCGAACAGATACGGAGCGATAGGGTCGTAGCCGCCTTCAAAAGCGTAGGTGGAGTGGTAGTTGCCGCGGCACACGTGCGTGTTGATGACCAAATCGTCGGGCTTGCCCTCGATGGCGGCGTTGTTGAGCGCCACGCCCAGCTCGCTTACCTTTTGCAGGTCGACCGGGCTCATGCCGGTTTTGGCGACAAAATCGGTATCGCAGTAGATGCCCCAGGTGCAGTCATCAAACTGGATGTTGCGGCAGCCTGCTGCGTACAGGTCGGCGATCACCGTGCGATAAGCGGCTGCAATGGCGTCGGCAAGTTCCTCATCGGTCTTATAGACAGCGCGCAGGCTCTCCTGCTGGCCATCGCAGCGATCGAGCGTGACCTCAGAGAACGTCTGGATCGGCGCCGGAATGGTCTGGCGTGCGACCTGGCCCTCCTCCTCAAGCGCCTTGACGAACTTAAAATGCTCGACGAACGGGTGGTTCTCGCCGCTAATGGGACCGGTAACCACGGCGGTGTCGGCCGTCGTCTCCTCGTCATGGAACATATAACCCGTGCGTGAGGTGCGGCGCTCAATGCCGTTAAGGCCCCACATAAAATCGAGGTGCCAGTAGCTGCGGCGGAACTCGCCATCGGTGATCACCTGCAGGCCGGCGGCCTTCTGCTTGGCCACCAAATCGCGAATGGCATCGTCCTCGACGGCCTTAAGGCCGGAAGCGTCGAGTTTACCCGCGACATAGGCGGCACGGGCGTCCTTTACAGCCTGCGGACGAAGAAAGCTGCCGACGATATCGGCGCGAAACGGCGCGTTCGGTTGAATCGAAGTGCTCATAGATATCTCCCTTTGCATTGGTTGCTTTACTGGGACAGAGTATGAGCGCTCATATGACCATCGTAAAATATACGTTTATAACAGTTTGATATAGATGTTTCCTATATCAGTCTGGACTGTCATAAAGAGACTTGAACCGTGCGGAGCACAGCAGCCTAGATATGCTGACGAATCGCGTCGATATAGGCCCGACCGTAGCGCGTAAGCGTCGTGTTCTTGCGCGTGATGACGCCAATCTCCATGTACTCGTCCACGTCGAGCGGAATCGAGATAATGCCGGGGCCGTTGAGCTCGTGGCTGATCACGCCCGAGCATACCGTGTAGCCGTTGAGGCCCATGGCCAAATTGAACAACGTCGCACGGTCGCGCACGCGGATATTTTTGCGACGCTCGAACGTCGAGGTCAGCTCCTCGGAATAGTAAAACGAGTTGTAGCTGCCCTGCTCGTAGGACAGGAACGGGTAGTCTTCCAGATCCTCGAGCGTCACGCTGGAGCGGTCCGCCAGCGGATGGTCGGCGCAGACGAAGACATGCAGCGTGGCGCAGAAGAGTCCTTCGAACACGAGCTCGTTGGCCACCAGCATGCGCTCGATGACCTCGCGGTTGTGCTCGGACAGATATAGGATGCCCAGCTCGCTTTTCATGTGCGCGACATCCTCGATAATCTCGTGGGTCTGTTCCTCGCGCAGGGTAAAGTCGTAGCGCGCGGCATCGAACTCGCGGATCACGTCGACAAACGCGTTGACGGCAAAGGAATAATGCTGGCAGCTCACACTAAAGTGCGGCACCTGCTCGGATGCGCCCTTGTACTTGCCCTCGAGCAGGTCGGCCTGGTCGAGTACCTGGCGCGCATAGCCCAAGAAGGTCTCGCCTTCCTCGGACACAATGACGCCCTTGTTGGTGCGCTCAAAGATGTGCACACCCATCTCGTTTTCGAGATCGCGAATCGACGCGGTAATCGAAGGCTGCGACACAAAGAGCCGGCGCGAGGCCTCGGTAATGCTGCCGCATTCGGCAACTTTGACGACATATCTGAGCTGCTGGAGCTTCATGGCTGTCTCCTTAGCTGTTAGTGAGATTCGCGTCGGCAGTACCCGGCAGGCGCATAAACGGCGGCATCTCCCCCGTCGCGGCGCAGGCGGCAATCTGATGCAGGACTCCGGCGACCGCATCATCCACCGCGGCGCCGATATGCCAGCGCGCGGCAGCCGTGACGGCCTCGTTGGCATTGGCGACTGCAACGGAGTTGGGAACGGCATCGATCATGGGCAGATCGTTATCGGAATCGCCAAATACGGCCACCTCGTCGGGCGTCAGGCTCAAGGCGCGCGCCAGCTCCAGCGCAGCGCAGCCCTTGTCCCAACCATCCGGAAGGATGTCGAACAGGCGCACTCGGTTGTTGGGAAACACAAGCGAGAGTTCCGGCACCTCAACGGCAACGCGCTCGCGTAGCTCCGCGAGCTCCTCACGCGAACGGGCACTCCAGATATTCGCCTTAAACACCGGCGCGCCATCGACGACGGGACGACACGGGGCCTCTTCGCCTTTGAGCCACGCATTGCCGCCCGACTCCATAGCGCGACGCACACGCTCGGGATTGCTCGTCACGCAATAGGCATCGTTGCCCCAAAAGTCATCGCCCAGGCTGTAGACTTTTAGAAATGTATCGTCGGTCTCTTGCTCCAGATAGTCAGCCAAACGCATCAGAGCATCGTTGTCGATTGCGCGCGAAGCGACTACTTCGCCGTCGACAAACATCACCTGGCCGTTACAGAACGCACCGGTCGAAAAACACTCGGAACGGTTTTTGAACATCCAGCCCATCGCGGACGGCTGACGACCCGAAACCGGCCCAAAGTGCAGACCCGCCGCCTGCATGGCATGAATACCCTCAATGGCGTAGTCGCTGGCGCCGTCATGCCCGGCTGGAATCAGCGTATCGTCCATATCGGTCAGCACAAGTTTAATCATAAGGCCCCCATTCGTATCGGTCCTACCTATTGTAACGACCTGCCAAAATAAACCTGTCCCTTTTTGGCAGGTGCGCTAGTATAGGGAACAACAGATTCGATGCGGGAGTGCCGGCGGTGCAAACCACAAGGCTGAGAGGGCATGGGGCCCAATCCTTTGAACCTGTCAGTTAATGCTGGCGTAGGGAGCATGCCGCCTTTACAGGGGCGCTGTCTATGCACAGCGCCCCTTTTCTATGCCAAGGAGGCATGTGCAGTGATTGATTCGGAACAGCTTAAGCAACATATGGTCAAGGCCGTAGAGGAAATTCGCGCCACCAATCCGATGGCCGGCTCCATCACCAACACGGTGACGATCGACTTTGTCGCCAACGCACAGCTCGCCGTGGGCGGATCGGCCGCCATGGTCTATCTGCCCGACGAGGGCGAAGCGCTCGTTGCCGGCGGCGGCGCCATCTATCTCAACATGGGCACGCTCTTCCCCATCTACGAGCAGACAATTCCCCGCGCGGCCAAGGCGGCACACGACGCCGGCAAGCCCTGGGTGCTCGATCCGGTGGGCCTGGGCATCGGTAGCCTGCGCACCCAGTTGGTAAACGAACTCAAGCAGTACAAGCCCGCCATCGTGCGCGGCAACGCCTCCGAGATCATCGCGCTCGCCGGCCTGTGGGGTCTTGAGGGCGAGGCGGCCGATCTGAGCCGCGTGCGCGGTGTCGATACCACCGACACGGTAGACGCTGCCCGCGATGCCGCCGTGGCGCTCGCCCGCTACACCGGCGGCGCCGTTGTGGTCTCGGGCGAAGTCGACCTGATTACCGATGGCACAACCGTGGCCAAGTCCCACGGCGGCAGCCCGCTCATGTCCAAGATCACCGGTTGCGGCTGCTCGCAGGGCGGCGTGCTGGCCGTGTATGCCTGCGCCGCCGACCCGTTTACGGCAGCCATCTGCGGCACCGCGGTCTACAACGTTGCCGGCACGCGTGCCGCCGCTGTCGCCGACGCCCCGGCAAGCTTTAAGGTCGCCTTTATCGACGAGCTCTACCGCGCGAGCGCCCAGGACATCGCCAACAACCAGCTCGAGCTCGAGGAGGCGTAAGCCATGTCCGAGCCCGCAACCAATGCCGGAATGAACACGCTCATCGCCGTGGCCATCGCCCCGTGCGGCACCGGCGACGAGCTGTCCGCCGAGGTCGCCGAGGTCGTGCGCGTCATACGCGAGAGCGGCCTTCCCAACCGCACCACCTCGATGTTCACCGAGATCGAGGGCGACTGGGACGAGGTCATGCAGGTCGTGCGCGACGCAACCTTTGTGTTGGCGAGCAAGGGAATCCGCACCGAAGTCGTGCTCAAAGCCGATATTCGGCCCGGATTTACCGACACCATGACCGGCAAGCTCGAGCGCATGGAAGCACAGATCAAGAAGCAGGAGGAAGCACGATGAGCATCCGCGACAACCTTGATATCTCGGCCTATCTGGTACTCGGCCCCGAAAACACCCTCGGGCGCCCCGTGGGCGATGTGGTGGCCCAGGCGCTCGACGCAGGCTTTACCTGTATCCAGGTGCGCTCCAAGGTGGCAAGCGCCCGCGAGATCATTGCACTGACCGGCGACGCCGCGCAGGCAATCGCACAGGCTGGCAAGACCGGTCAGGTCGCCCTGTTAATCGACGACCGTCTGGACTGTGTACTCGCCGCGCGCGAGCAGGGCATTGCCGTCGACGGCGTGCACGTAGGCCAGAGCGACATTCCCGTCGAGGTCTGCCGCAAGCTGCTGGGCCCCGATGCCATTGTGGGCCTTTCGGCCCGTTGCGAGGAGATGCTCGAGTACGTCAAGACCGCCGACATGAGCCTGGTCGACTACCTGGGCATCGGCCCGCTCCACGAGACCGAGACCAAGCGCGACTGCGGACGCGCGGCCGACGGCTCTATCATCACCAAGAGCTTTGAGGACCTGGCCGCACTCCACGCGGCAAGCCCCGTGCCCATCGTGGTGGGCGGCGGCGTCAAGACGGCCGACCTGCCGCAGCTCAAGGCCACCGGCGTCGACGGCTTCTTTGTGGTGAGTGCCGTCTGCAGCGCCGATGACCCCTACGCCGCGGCCAAGGAGCTCGTCGACACTTGGCAGCAGGCATAGGCATAAGCCGAGCAGCTGATCCGCAGCCTCACATCTTCAGCAATGGAAAGCGCATCCCAGTTTGGACCTCCATTCCGGGATGCGCTTTCCGCCGAGATGGCGGCAGCGGCCTCTACCCTGCCAGATATGTCTCCAGTGCCGGCAAGGTCGCCTCAGCATCGCGACGACCAATCTGATAGATGCGCTCGAGCTCATCGGGCTCGCGGCACAGCGACGGCACTTTCACCGATTCGCTCGGACGCACCACAAAGATATCGCCGGCGGCCTCACGACGTGCCAAATCATCGAGCGTGGCATTGTAGACCTCATGCCGATGCTCAAGCGCTGCGACAAACTCCGGATAGTGACGGAACACGCGACGCAGCATAGGCATCACGCTGTTGGGCCGCTTCACAAAGCCCGCCGGCTGCGTGAGCACCACGATATTGCGGTCATACCCCTGAGCAAACAGCCATGCACTGGGAATAGAATCAGCCACGCCGCCATCCAGGTACTTGCGGCCCTCAATGGCGACAGGACGCGTCGCCACGGGAATTGCCGACGACGCCCGGATCCACTCGATATCGCGCTCGTCGCCATACGGCAGGTCGTGGTAGACGGCCTTGCCCGTCTCGATATCGGTACACACGCACGTAAATCGCATGGGGCAGGCGCGATACGCCTCCAAGTCGATGGGATCGCGCTCGATAGGCACCTCGTGATAAGCAAAGTCGGCATTGAACATATCGCCGGTTCGCAGCCAGCTGGTCACGCTCGCATAGCGCTTGTCGGCGCAATAGGCCTTGTTATAGCGAATGGCGCGGCCGATCTGGCGCGATTTAAAGTTGTAGCCAAATGCCGCGCCCGCCGAGACGCCCACCATATGGTCGCAGGTCAAACCGTGCTCCATCCAAACGTCGAGCACGCCCGCCGTATACATACCGCGGTAGCCGCCTCCCTCGAGCGCCAGCCCCACCGTGCGCGTCATATTTGACTGTGCCATGCGACCATCTCCGTTCCTGCGTTTTAAACCGGGACAAGTATACCCGTCAACATATATCGTCCCAGTCGCATTTTTATCGAACATCGCATCGTCGCGCTACCGCCTGTCGAATAATAGCCGCCCACAGCATGTGCACCCATATCCCCGCACTCGAGGAAAGCGGCTTTATGGTGACGCTCGACAAGCACATTTGGCAGATTGTGCCCACCGACCGCGATCAAGGCCGCAGCACGCAAATCATTTCATCGATGCTCGAAATGGCGCAGTCGCTCCATCTGCCCGTCGTGGTCGAAGGCGTCGAGACAAATGAGCAGGCGAACATGCTACGACAAATGGGCGCCCGCTACGCTCAGGGCTTCCTCTGCTACCGCCCCATGCCGGCGAAGGATTTTGAGGCATTGCTCGATGGTGGCAATAACAACTGATACGCTCGCGCGCAAAACGCCACCGTCGAAGGGGATATTTGTCTCCATTAGCTAACTTATATCCCCAATTCAAACCGAATTGGGGATATGATACAAACCGTTGTTCCGCCCAAGGAGGTTATCCATCATGAACGAGTCATATCGCCTGGGCGAGCAATCGATTATTGCCTATCTTCAGCGACTTGCGAACGGCGTCTCGACCGCCGAACTCGATGTTGCCGCGCTGCCTGCTGAGCTACGCGCCGTTGGCGAGCAACTGCAAAAGACGCATGCCATCCTGCAACAAGAGCGCCAGCTGCTTGAGCGCAACGCCTATATCGATCCGCTCACCAACTTGGGCAACCGCAACGGATTCGACCGTCACGTCGAGCAACTCTGGCGCAAAGGCGACCCCTTCACCTGCGCCTATATTGACATCGACCATCTCAAGCATTGCAATGATAGGTTTGGCCACGCCGAAGGCAATCGCTATATTCTGAGCATCTGCCGCACGCTCTCCGAAACCATGGAGCACGATGAAATGCTGTTCCGTATCGGTGGAGACGAGTTTGTGCTTATCTCGCTCTCCGCAAACGAGATTGAACTCGAGCAGCGCTTGGAGCAGGTACGTACCAGGCTGATCGAGGCGAGCTCAGGTGGCAAGGCGCCCATGATCGGCAGCTTTAGCTTTGGCTGCTCGCGCGTCGATCCACTTGCTGGCGACACGCGTCGCCAGATGACGATGGATGCCGATCGCAAGATGTATCGCTATAAGCTTATGCATCGTGTGCAGCAACCGAAAGACGATGACGCGCCGCAACGCCCAATCGTCGATCAGCTTCCCTGCAACGACCGGGTGTTCCAAGCGATCTCCATGAGCTCCGAGACGCGCTATCCGTTTATCCTCAATCTCGATACGGGAGAATCGCAATGGTCGGTTAACGCCGTGCGCGATTTTGACCTGCCCTCCCAGCACCCTTTTAACTCACTCGACATGTGGCTTGCCCGCGTTCACCCCGAGGACCGCGACAACGTACGCGCCGAGCTCGACATGGTGATAAACGGCACGTGGCACTTCCACTACATGCAGTATCGCGTAATGGACGCCACCGGAAAATACGTGCTTTGCGACTGCACGGGCTACCGCTTGGACGGCACCGATACCGAGCCCGGCATGTATGTGGGCATTATCATCAACCGAAGCTTGGCAGATACGACCGATTCCGTGACCGGCTTGGGCGATATTCATGCCCTGGTCAACGCCATTGGCGAAATGCGTCGCGTGGCGCGCAAGGCTGGTTTGATCGCCATCAAAATCGACGATATCGCTCAGGTCAATGCCCGCTTTGGCTTTGATGCGGGCGACCGCGTTTTGGCAGAATGTGCCGCCTGTCTGGTGGAATGTTCGCGCGGTAAGGGTCGTATGTTCCGCTCGACGGGGCCGATGTTCGTGGCTCTTTTCGACGACTTTGATCCCGAAGAAACCGATGCGATTGCAGAGGAGATCGAGCGGTTCCTGGGTTCGCCCGTGCTCTTTGGCCCATTTGAATATCAGCCGCCCATTCGCGTGGCCACGCTCCATCTGGACGGCGTCGACCGTCAGCCCGTTTCGATTTTGAACGAGCTCAAAGCGTTGCTCGGGAAAGCCGTGCAGGTGCCAGGTACCAAACTTGATTAGCACCGCGCCCACACCGCCTCCCCCATCGTGCGATAATCCTCTGCAGAAGTCACCGACAGCAGAGGGAGTTTGTGATGAAGGTTCTTTTGGTCAATGGCAGCCCCAAGGCAAACGGCAACACCGCCCGCGCACTCGCCGAAGTCGCCGAGCAACTCAATGCCGAAGGCATTGATACCGAGGTGTTTCAGCTGGGCACCAAGCCCATTCGCGACTGCATTGGCTGTGGTCAGTGCGGCAAGCTCGATTGCCGCTGCACCTTTGACGATGACGTGGTGAACGAGCTGATCGCTGCCGCCGAGCAGGCAGATGGCTTTGTCTTTGGCTCGCCCGTCTACTATGCGCACCCCAGCGGCCGCATCCTTTCGGCCCTCGATCGCGCCTTCTATGCAGGCGGGCATGCCTTTGAGCACAAACCCGGCGCCGCGGTCGCCGTCGCCCGTCGCGGCGGTACGTCGACCACCTTCGATGTGCTCAATAAGTACTTCACCATCAACCAGATGCCCGTGGTTGCCTCCACGTACTGGAACAACGTGTTTGGTCGCGTGCCCGGCGACGCCAATGGGGACGCCGAGGGCCTTGCCACCATGCGCAACATCGGCAAAAACATGGCCTGGCTCCTTCGCTGTATCGAGGCAGGACAGGCCGCCGGCATCAACGCACCCGAGGCAGATCGAGCAACGACCAACTTCATCAGGTAGAACGGCGGAACAAATACATGAACGTGCAGATTTTTGGCACCAAAAAGTCCTTCGATACCAAGAAGGCCCAGCGCTATTTTAAGGAGCGCCGCATTAAGGTGCAGTTTATTGACCTTAAGGAAAAGGAGATGAGCAAGGGCGAGCTCACGAGCGTGATGCAGGCGGTCGGCGGCATCGACAAGCTGCTCAACCCCAAAGCCAAGGACGAGGAGACGCTCGCGCTCATTCAGCACCTCACCCCCAGTCAGCGCTTCGATAAACTGCTCGAGAACCAGCAGGTTCTGGCCGAGCCCATCGTGCGCAACGGCAAAAAGGCCACCGTCGGTTATTGCCCCGATGTATGGGGAGCCTGGGAGTAGCTTGTGTTATTTGCCGGCGCGTGGGTATAAGAGCAGGCGTTTGGCATATGATTCAGCTGTAAGCCATGTCTAACAAAGGAGGGCACATGCCCAACAAACCCGTGAAGATCATCATGCTTACCGGATACCTCGGTGCCGGCAAGACCACGCTGCTCAACCACATCCTCGCTAACGACGGCGGCATCCGCGCCGCCGTGATTGTCAACGACATCGGCGAAATCAACGTCGATGCCAGCCTCATCGCTGACGGCGGCCTTTCCGAGACCGACGACCTCATCCCGCTCACCAACGGCTGCATCTGCTGCACGCTTTCGGATGACCTGGCCAACCAGCTGCAGGGCATCGCCGATTCGGGCAACTTCGACTACATCATCATCGAGGCCTCGGGCATTTGCGAGCCCATCCCCATCGCCTACACCATCTCGAGCTTCTGCGACGAGGCCAAGGTGGGCGGCGAGCCCAAGCTCGCGCTCGACAACATCGTGGCCGTGGTCGACTGCGCCCGCATGTACGACGAGTTCAACGGCGGCCGCGACCTGCTGGCAGAGGATATCGACGAGGACGACATCGAGAGCCTGCTCATCCAGCAGATCGAGTTCTGCTCCACGCTGATCCTCAATAAGACCGATACCGTGACGCCCGAGCAGATCGCCGAGCTCAAGGCCATCGTGCGCAGCCTGCAGAAAGACGCCGTGATCATCGAGGCCCAAAACGGCGAGGTTCCCATGGAGGAACTGCTCGATACCGACCGCTTCGACTTTATGCGCGCCTACAACTCCGCTGCCTGGATCGAGGCCATGGAGCATCCCGAGGAGCACGACGACCCCGAGGTGCTCGAGTACGACATCGAGACCTTTGTTTACTCGCGCCGCAAGCCGTTTGACCTGCAGAAGTTCACCGATTTTGTTGAGCAGGAGTGGCCCGACGAGGTCATCCGCGTCAAGGGTCCGCTGTGGCAGACCGGCGATCCGGACATGTGCTACATGTTCGAGCAGGCTGGCCACCAGATGCGCCTGATGGAGAACGGCCTGTTCGTTGACTCGGCACCCGAGGGCGAGAAGCAGAAGATCATCGACGAGAACCCCGAGATCATGCAAATTTGGGACGACGAGACGGGCGACCGCATGACGAGCCTGTGCATCATCGGCCGTCACATGGACAAGGATGCGCTCATCGCCTCCCTCGATGCCTGCCTGACCGACTGGCACCGCGCCTAGGTTTATCCAAGCGGGCATTTTTCCGCCTACGTAGCCGCCAAACCACCACGAAGGTGCCCTTCGTGGTGGTTTTTCGTTCTAAGCCAAGGAGATTCATGTTCAATATCGTGCTGTATGCGCCCGAGATTCCAGCCAATACGGGCAATATCGGCCGCACCTGCGTGGTTACCGGCGCCCGCCTGCATCTGGTGGAGCCGCTGGGGTTTTCGCTCGACGACAAGACGGTGCGTCGCGCCGGACTGGGCTACTGGCAAAACTTAGACGTGACGACCTATGCCGACTGGGAGGACTTCCTTGCCCGCAACGGCCTCTCCCCCGCCGATGAGCGCCTGCACCTGCTGACTAAAAAGGCTCGTCGCACCTATGCGCAAAGCACCTATCGCGACGGCGACTTCTTGGTCTTTGGCAGCGAGAGCTCGGGCATTCCCGAGCCACTGCTTGCCGCGGCGCCCGAGCGCTGCGAGCGCATCCCGATGCTGCGCGATTGCGACTCGCTTGATAACGCCGAGACTTGGGAAGCCCACGAGGTGTCGCTGGGGCATATCGAGGACGGCCATGAGGCCATCCTTCGGCAGGATATCTGCGGCAACTTCGTCAATCCGGACGACTACCGCATCAGCGCACTCAACCTCTCCAACAGCGCCGCCATCGTCCTCTACGAAGCCCTGCGCCAAACAGGCTTTGCCGGCATGTGACAAAGGAACTGTCCCTTTGTCACATTCAAGCGCCACGCCGACGGCACACACGCCTAATTGATGCTCTAGATAAAGAGCCCTCACTTTTAATCAGAATTAACTAAAGTAAAATGAAGTTAAACGGCGGTGTGAAAGGAGAGTCTTGTGAAATATCTCGAGAACCCGTTTACCCCCAGTTTTGGTGAGGTTCCTGCCCATCTCGCTGGCAGACAACAGATTATTCGGGATTTGGACCGTGCCTTCTTGAGCCAGCGCAGGCGCCCAGAATTGACCTCGATCTTCTCAGGCGCGCGTGGAACCGGTAAAACCGCTCTCATGTCGTCGCTCGCGACAAGGGCGGAATCCCACGGCTGGATTGCCGTAAAGACAACCGCGCTCCCGGGAATGCTTGAGGAAATCGAGTTCGGGGCGAAACGTGCTGCCGGCCATCTTATCGACCCGTCTAAGAACTTCGAAGTCACCGGTCTCGGAATTGCACCGCTCGGCAGTATCGAGGTCAATCGCGTTCACGATGCCTCAACCTGGCGTTATCGCATGAGCGACATCATCGACCAGCTCAACGAGGCGGGCACCGGTCTGCTCGTCACGGTTGACGAGGTAGACCCGACACTCGACGAGATGATTCAGCTCGCAGCGACGTATCAGCACTTTGTGACCGATGGGAAACGCGTCGCGCTGCTCATGGCGGGGCTTCCCAACAACGTCTCGACGTTGCTGAACCACAAGACGGTCTCGTTCCTTCGCCGCGCCCAACAATATCATCTGGGTCGCATTGCCGACTATGACGTACGCGAGGCCTTGATTCGCACAATCCAGGAAAACGATCGCCTGGCAGATGCTGAGGGAATCGATAGAGCCGTTCGCTCGATCTCTGGTTTTCCCTTCCTATTGCAACTCGTAGGCTACCGTGCCTGGGATCTCACAAGCGATTCGAAGGAAATCTCGTCACGCGACTTTGACCTGGGAATCAAAATCGCGCGCGACGAGATGGACGACCGAATCCTCGCGGCAACCTATCGGGAACTCACTGCAGAGGACAAGCGATTCCTCATCGCCATGCTCGATGACGAGGAAGAGTCCACCACCGCTGACCTTGTCGAGCGCCTTAAGCGTTCGCCGCAGCAGGTCTCCCGCTACCGACGCCGCATGATAGATGCCGGCATCATCGGGGAACGAGGACGAGGGCTCGTCGCATTTGAATTGCCATTCTTCCGCGACTATCTCGCCGCTCAATGCGTGAAATAAGCATCAATGAGGCAAAGGGGCTGTCCCTTTGCCTCATTGTCTATAGGTAGCGGCCGGTAATGCTCTTGGAGCAGGCTGCGATGTCGCTCGGCGTGCCAGCACAGACGATTTGCCCGCCCGCGTCGCCACCGCCCGGACCCATGTCGATCACGTAATCGGCGTTACGGATAAGGTCGAGATCGTGTTCGATCACGATAACCGTGGCGCCCTTGGCAACGAGGCCGTCGAACACACTCAGCAACACCTGAACATCGAGCGGATGCAGGCCGATCGTGGGCTCGTCGAATACGAATACGGCATCATCCTGCACGCGACCCATCTCGCTCGCAAGCTTAAGACGCTGCGCCTCGCCGCCCGAGAGCGCCGGTGTGGGCTCACCGAGTGTGAGATAGCCCAGGCCCAGGTCGTGCAAGGTCTGCAAGCGCGCCTGAACCTTCTTGAGTCCCACCGTGGCGTCGAGGGCCTCGTCCACACTCATGTCCATGAGCTGCGGCAACGTAAGCAGACTCCCGTCCTTGCCCTCGCGATGGATATGCGAAGCCGCGTCTGCATAACGCGAGCCGCGACATGCCGGGCAGACGATCTCGACGTCGGGCAAAAACTGCACGTCGAGCGATATCGAGCCCGTGCCGTCACACGTAGGGCAGCGCAAGGCGCCAGTGTTGTAACTGAAGGCGCCCGCCTTGTAGCCGGCTGCCTTGGCTTCGGGCGTACGGGCGAAGGCGCGACGCAGCTCATCATGGATGTCGGCATAAGTCGCCACCGTCGAGCGCACGTTGGCGCCGATGGGAGTGGCGTCAATCAGGTTGGCGCGGGCAATGCCTTCGGCATCGACCCAGCGCACGTGTCTTGGCAGACGCTCGCCATCTGCCTGCGCCTTGAGTGCCGGAATGAGCGTCTCAAGCACCAGCGTCGTCTTGCCCGAACCCGAAACGCCCGTCACCGCAACGAGACGGCCGCGCGGGATATCGACTTCGAGCGGTTTGACGGTATGGATGGTATCGGTTGCCATACGGATGTGGCCCTGGTCGAACATTTCCTCGTCAGTCACCTGCGGACGCAAGCGCTTGGGCTCGGCGCGCAAAAACGGGGCGATGCGGCTGCCCTGCGATTGCTCGACCTCGTCTACCGTGCCAGCGGCAATCACATTACCACCACCCGCTCCGGCAACGGGGCCCATCTCGACCAGATAGTCGGCTTCCACCAGTACGCGCGTATCGTGGTCGACAACAACCACGGTGTTGCCGTCATCCACCAGATCGCGCATCACGCCCACCAAGCCGTCGACATTGGCGGGATGCAAGCCGATCGAAGGCTCGTCCAGCACATAGAGCACGCCCGTCGATCGGTTGCGCACCACGCGGGCGAGTTGCACGCGCTGGCGCTCACCCGTGGAGAGCGTGGCACCAGCGCGGTCGAGTGAAAGGTAATCGAGACCCAAGTCGACCAGGCGACGGGCCGCGCCCAAAAATGAATCGCAGATATCCATCGCCATGGGCCGCATCTCGACCGGCAAGGATGAGGGCACCCCGCGCACCCACTCGACCGCATCACCAAGCGTCATGGCCCCGGCCTGTGCCAGATTGATACCGCGCACCTGAGGCTGGCGCGCAGCCTCGGAGAGACGCGTGCCGCCGCAATCGCGGCATGCCCCCTCGCGCAAAAAGCGTGCAACGCGTTTGAGGCCCTTGTCGTCCTTAACCTTGGCGAGCGCATTCTCAACGGTATAGACGGCGTTGTAATAGGTAAAGTCGAGCGGCGTGGCGCCCTCGCCGTTTTTGGGAACGTAGAGAATGTGCTTCTTAACCGCCGGACCGTGGAACACGATGTCGCGCTCTTGAGGCGTGAGCTGGTTAAACGGCACGTCGGTGCGCACGCCCATCTCGCCGGCGACCTGCTTCATCAAATCCCACATGAGCGTACCCCAGGGAAGCACCGCACCTTCGTTGATGGTCTTTGACTCGTCGGGCACCAGGCTCGCCTCGTCCACCTCGCGCATGACACCGGTGCCGCCACAGGTGGGGCATGCACCGCCACTGTTAAAGGCAAGGTCCTCGGCGCTCGGAGCGTAGAACTCGCGGTCGCACGTCGGACACGTGAGCGACAGGCCAGCCGCTACGTTGAGGCTTGGCTCCACACGCGCCCCGCAATGCGGGCACACGTGATGGGCGCAACGGCTAAAGAGCAGACGCAGGCTGTTGTTGAGCTCGGTCATGGTGCCAAAGGTGGAGCGCACGCCCGGCACGCTCGGACGCTGGTGCAGCGCGAGCGCCGCCGGTACGTGCAATACCTCATCCACCTGAGCGTGCTCGGCCTGCGTCAAACGACGGCGGGTATAAGTGCTGAGTGCTTCCAAGTAGCGACGCGAGCCCTCGGCATAAAGAACCCCCAGCGCCAGCGAACTCTTGCCCGAACCCGATACGCCGGCAATGCCCACGAGCTTTCCCAGCGGAATATCGATATCGATGTCCTTGAGGTTGTGTACGCGCGCGCCGCGCACCTCGATAGCCTGCGGGCTCATCTTCTGTTCCGTCACCTTTATCACCCTACTCATGCCATAAAATGCGGTCGCGGATATACTCGCCCAGCATGGGCACGGTAAATCGGACGAGGCCGTATCCGGCAGCCTCGATGACGCGCTCGCGAATCAGGCTTGCGCGATATTTACTCGCCCAGCTCTGGGTGCGATCGCAGCGCTCAATGATATCCGCCATGCGCGTCGGTTTACCCTCGTCAGCAGCCATGGCCTCGATAAAGAGGCGTTGTGGACTGCGCAGCCCGTAATACAGAGGCGCGTCAACCGCTTCGTAGAACTCGGAGACGGCATCCGCATGGCCATCCTCGACATCGCGTTCTTCAATGACCCGCGAGTCACGCCGGACAGCAGCCCGCCACATGTAATATCCCACCAGCTGGACCATATAGGGATGCCCCATGCTCCTGCGCGCCGCAAGGTCCGCCGTCCCCGCATCAACGCAAAGACCAGCGCCTTTGACCGTCTGGATATATGAATCGCGCACCTTGGGCAAAGAAATCGCCCCCAGCGTACGCTGCTGGGCGCGCCGCAAAAACGTCACGCTCGGCTCTTCGAGCAAGTCATCAACCATGCTGGGCAAACCGGCGAACACTAGCGCAAGGCCGCGCTGGTCGCTATCGGACAAGCCCGTGGCATCCTGGTCTCCGAGCACCTGCTGATAGAGAACGGCAAGAGCCGCCAGCTCCTCGATAGACGCAGATTGAGCCTCGTCAATCGCAAACAGTATGCCCTTGCCTGGACCGAGCTTCTTGAGACGCTCGTTGACCAGCCCTCGCAACGTCTCGCCCTTTGCCCGCGCCGCCTCGACCGACATCCGGCCAAACGACGGCCCGAATTCCATTGACGTCACAACGGGTTTATTCGAGCGAAGCGCGTCGGCCAGGCGGTCGCACAAGCCAAGCGAAGCGGAATCGGAGACAACCGCCCATCCGCGCTTGCTGGCTAGACGTTGCAGCTCCCGCAGGAGAACCGTCTTGCCGCAGCCGCGATTTCCCGTAATGAGCATGAGCCTGCCCGGCGCTCCGGCGCCGTTGTCGAGTCCTTCCTCAAAATCTTCGATGACCGACTCTCGACCGATGAGCATCGGAGGCCGCTTGCCTGCCGTTGGCTTAAAGGGATTTGGATTCATGTCGGCCTCCTCGGATCGGTAAACCCTGGTAACAGTTATACCAACTTATACCGAGTTATACCAATTAAATGCGGCAAAGAGTCTGACCCTCTATCACCTATGGCCGAAAAACTCGGCGTCTGCTGCTCGCCAGGAGCGGAAGGTGGTGGGATCGACCTTTACATGAGCTGCGGCGGGTACGTCGTACCATTTGACCGTGTAGCCGGCGCCGTGAGAGCAAAAGACCGAGTCGGGCGTGTTGGGCAGATCGGCCTCGGGCTCATAGGCGGCCGTCTCGATTACGCACTCGGCATCATGGCAAGGCGCATAGCCGGCGAACTCCAGGTACAGATGCCCACGACCACTCGTGTAGGCAGCCACCTCCAGCGCGTAATCCTGCACCTCAGATGCCGGCACGCGACCCACAAGCTTCGCCCGGTCTCCCGCCATCGTCGGCGGCTCGTACTCGGCACCCATGCGCGTGGCATCCGAGAGCGCCCGGCCCACGCACTCCCCCGGCACCTCGAGCTCAAAGCGATACCACGGCTCCAACAGCACCGCCGCGCCGGCCTCACGCGCCTGCATGAGCCCCTGGCGAATCGCGCGGTACGTGGCCTGGCGAAAATCGCCGCCCTCGGTGTGTTTGGCATGCGCGCGGCCACCCGTGAGCGTAATGCGCACATCGGTGATGGGCGAGCCGGTCAGCGCGCCCAGATGATCGCGCTCCATGGCGTTGGTGAGTGCCAGACGCTGCCAGTTAAGATCGAGCTCGTCGGTCGAGGTCACGGTGCCAAACTGCACGCCCGAACCCGCCGGCAACGGTTCCAGGCACAGATGCACCTCGGCATAGTGGCGCAGTGGCTCAAAGTGGCCCACGCCCTCGACCGGCTGCGAAATAGTCTCCTTATAGAGAATGCCGCCAGACTCAAACGCAACCGAAAGGCCAAAGCGATCGGCCAACACCCGCTGCACGACCTCGAGCTGCACCGCCCCCATGAGCTGCAGATGTATTTGTTCAAGATGCGTATTCCAGCTTACGCCGAGCATGGGATCTTCGTCCGCCAGCTCAGTCAGTGCTTTGAACACCGCATGGACATCGTGTTCGCCCGGAAGCACCGTATAGGTGAGAACTGGCGCAATGACGGGCGCATCGCACGCGGATTCCGCGCCCAAGGCGTCCCCTGGGCGAACGTGCGCAAGACCCGTCACGGCACAAATACCGCCAGCAGCAACTTCTTGGGCAAGCTCATACTTCTCGCCGTTATAGATGCGGACCTGATCGACCTTCTGCTCCCATGCCTCGGCACCGGAACGTCCGTCAATCATCTGCTTGGCATGCAACGTGCCGCCGGTCACTTTAACCCAAGCCAAACGCTCGCCGTGATCCCCACGGCTGACACGATAGACGCGCGCGGCAAACTCCGGGAGCCACGCCTGTTCACGCATCAGCGCGCATATGCCATCCAGCAGCTCGTCCACGCCTTGGTCCTTGAGCGCCGAGCCGGCAAAGCAGGGAAAGAGCTTGCGCTCGGCAACCATGCGCGACAGCGTTGCGACAGAAAGCTCGCCCGCTTCAAAAAACTCCTCGAGCGCTTCTTCGTCTAACGCGGCAGCGTCCTCCTGAACGGCCCCGCCCGCCAGCAGTTCGCTGGCATCCAAGCAGCCCTCGGAAAGGCGTTGCCCAAGTTGTGCCAGCAAAACATCGCGGCCGGGATTCTCCAAATCGATTTTGTTGATGAAGATGAACGTCGGGATGTCATAGCGCGCAAGCAGGCGCCACAGGGTTTCGGTGTGCCCCTGCACGCCGTCGTTGGCGCCCACAACCAAAATCGCGTAGTCGAGTGCGCGCAGCGTGCGCTCCGCCTCGGCAGAAAAATCGACATGTCCCGGCGCATCCACGAGCATGACGTGGGTATCGCCATGGTCGAGCACGGCCTGCGACGAGAAGATCGTAATGCCACGCTCACGCTCGATCGCATTCGTGTCCAGATGCGAATCGCCATCGTCCACGCGGCCGCGCTTGCGAATGCGACCCGCGTTGAACAACATGGCCTCGGCCAGCGTGGTCTTGCCGGCATCGACATGCGCCAAGATTCCAACGACCGCTTGCTTCGACATGGCTCTCCTCTTATTACAAGCCCATCGCACGCGGCAACGGGCGTTCACGCTCCACACTGGATGATACAATTTACGGGCCGGCGGGCGAAGCGGGCCCTATCCCCCGATCGAGCTCATCGCCCCGCGTTGCCGCGCGGCGATTTTCGTAGGTTCGCGCCTTGCGAAAGCCGGCACCTCCCCTTTTGTCTGCCTTGGCTCATCTGAGGCGGTAACAGCGCGAACCCCACAACAACGCGTTTTACCAAAAATGGCCCCACTCGGGGCCATTTTCATTTCGATGAAACGCTGGTATGTGACTCGGCCTTTATGCCTCGCGCAGCCAATCAAACGCGACGCGCGGCGTACCGTCCGACACATATACGATACCGGCGCGCTTAAACCCGGCCTTGGCGATGGCGCCCTGCATGGGCAGGTTGTCTTGGTGTGTGTCGATACGCAGATGGTCGATGCGTTCCTCGGCAAAGGCAAACATCGCAGCCGCGACGCCATGCGTGGTGCCGTCGGATGCCACGCGGTGCAGCACAGCATACGGGGCGTCGCTGCGCCACTGGCCGCCCTCGATCACATCGTAGGAACTGTCCGGCCCCGGCAGAAAGGCAAACGTCGCCACCACGCGTCCGTCTTCCTCGCACGCATAGCTGCCACCGGCGGCGATATCGGCAGCCAGCTGCTCGCCCGAAGGCGTGCCCTCGGGCCACTGCGTCGTGTTGCCATGTGCGCGCATAAAGGCGCGGGCCGCGTCATAGATGGCCATGACGGCGGGAATGTCGGTATCGAGGGTTTTTCTGATCATCACGCGGCGACCTCACGTTTATTGGTATCACTTTGATTGAGCAATGATACCAACGTTTGGAGAAGGGCGCGAAGCAGATGGGAAGCAAAAAGCGAGCCGCCTGGTCAAAGGCCAAAAGCGAGTTTTTGAGCGCTGCTACCGGCGGCGATATGAGCGACCTGTTTGCACGCGAGGACGAGCGCCGCGACGCCCTGGACTCCGAGCGCGATGAAGCCTGGCGCTACAAATCGTGCGAGCGCAAAAACCGTTACGACACGCGCGCCGAGGCCGAGGCAGTTATGGCCGACTGCGAAAACCGCGGACGCCGCGGGCTGGCCTGCTACAAATGCGAATACTGCGGCGGCTGGCACTTGACGTCGCACCCTTGGAAATAGGCGCCGCATCGGCACGGCATTGACGGAGCGCCAGCCATCGCACGCAAGCTACGGGCGCGGCGGCACCAACACATCGTAGCGAACGGCCTTGCCCGCAAGTTGATAGCTCGGCTTAACGCCGGCAAGCAGCGGCCCCTTCACCGGCCGCTTGATAACGACCTTGCGCGGGCGCGCCGCAAGCGCAGCTTCGACCAGCGTCTCCTCATCGGCGCACGGCTGCTCCAGATGGTGTAAGAGTTGGAACTTCTTTTTCACCGCCGCGCTCTTGGTGCGTTCGGGAAACATGGGATCCAGATATACCACGTCGGGGGCGGCAAGCTCGCCCCGCCCGATCAGCTCAGCCGTATGGCGAAGGCCGGCAATGCTGTCCTCGCCCGCATGTAAGCGCATGCGCGACACGGCAGCCGCAAGCGCCGGATCATCTGCCGCGCGATCCAGGGCATCCTTGAGGAGCGCCGCGATCACGCAATCCTGCTCATACAGATCGACGGCAAAGCCCGCGGCCGCCAACAGCAGCGAATCCTCGCCAAAGCCTGCCGTAGCGTCAATCGCCCATGGTCGCTCGATGCCCTTTGTGCGCGCAGCCTTCACCAACAGCTCTTGCTGCAGACGGCCCTGCTTGAGTCGCGGCAGCATGCGGCCAAAATCGGCACGCAGCTCCATCGTGCCGTCGGTGAGCGTGAGGCCCTCGGACTTCCCGGTCAGCTCAAGCCCCGCGGCCCGAGCAACAGAAAAGGGATCGACGACGCCCATGGGTACTCCTTAACAATCAAAACGAATACGTGAGCGCCGTTTATGTCGGCACCCAACCGTCCGCTATTGTCCCACATGCGACATGGCCCACAGCATCGCAATGCAAAGTACCGCCATCAATCCCGTGCACACGGCAGCGATCACGGAATCGCCCATGCGCCTTCCCAACGACCGCGGCTCACGCACTTGCCCTGCTCCGTACATCATGACTCCTCCTTGAGACCAGCTCCTTGTTACGGCCTCATCATCGCAGCGCCGCACATGGGCTGCCATCGATTTGCCTTACAGCTGGCTTTCCTTTTTGAAAGGTTGGACCGTGCAGGCAAGAGACGCTTTCAAACGCATGCATCGCCCCGTTGAACTACAATGTGCTTCACCATATGTGCAGCACTTGGGGTGCGCCAGGTTGGCGTACTCGTATCGAAAGGACCAGCCATGAGCTCTGCTCGTAAGACTCTCAAAATCCTTGCCCTCGTCTACTTTGTTTTGGGCATCGCCAGCCTCGTCATCGCCGGCGTCGGCATCGCGACCGGCAACCTCGATTCCACGTACGGGTCGAACGCCATGCTCGCCGCGGTCGTGCTGGTCGCCAAGGGCCTCATCGATCTCGCCGCGGGCGTTGCGGGCATCAAGGGCGCCAACAAGCCTTCGCAGGTGGATGGTGCGTTTAAGCTCGGCATCGTTGCCGCAATCGCCACGATTGCGCAGGCCGCGCTCACGCTTCCCGCGCTCGGCGGCAGCTCCGTCAATATCGTCGCCTTTGTCATCGTGGTCTACGACCTGTTCTTTGTTCAGCAGGCACACGCCGTTAAGGCCGAGAACAAGGACCGCCTGTAAGCGCTCGCTTCTCATAACCTCTGCAGCCAAGCAACTAAAAAGGGCCGATCGCGCATCTCCGCGGTCGGCCCTTTACGTTTGCCCAGACAAAACCTACCAAAACAAACCTGTCCCTTTTTGGCAGGTTGTTAGCTGTGGCGGTACTCGGCGATGATGAAGTCGATGTCGGTTTGAAGGGTGTCCAAGTTTGCCAGGCGCTCTTTATCGGCAGGGCGCGTGCGGTAGTAGTACGGCGTCATCTGGAACACCGCCTCGATGTCGGCCTGGGTTTGGAGCGTAATGTTCGCAGACACCCGCCGCGTTCCGACCAACTCGAGCTCGGTGGTCTTCGGCAGCTTCTCATCGTTAAGGTACGGCGTGTCGTAGAGTACCTCCTTGAGCCCAAACAGATGACGGGCACCCGGCACCACGGTGTAGAGCGAGCCCTCTGGCGCCAGCACGCGAGAAAACTCACGCTCGTTAAAGGGAGCAAAGAGCTCGGTCACCATATCGAAGGTGCCATCGGCCACGGGGATGTCCTTCATGTTGGCCACGAAGTAGGTCGCATCGCCGCGCTTGGCGGCAAGGCGCACCATCTCTTTGCCCAGGTCAAAGCCGTAAGCATTCACGCCCGGCACCGCACCCATGGCGCTGGTGTAATAGCCCTCGCCACAGCAAATATCGAGCAACGTCATGGGGCAGTTCGTAGACGCGGCACGTCCAGACACCCGCTCGCGCACCAGCTCGACCATCGCATCGCGCAACGGCGCATAGTAACCGCGGTTCAGAAAGTCGCGACGGCTGCGTGCCTGCGACTTGGGATCGCCCATGGAGTCGCCGCTCTTGGACGAGCGCAGGAGATATAGATAGCCCTCGCGCGCACGGTCAAACCGGTGCCCACCCGCGCATGCAGCACCGCGTTCGTCATCCACCAGCAGCTCATGGCAAACGGGACACAACAACATGGCAACTCCTTAGCGCGAACAACACAACGCCCACCATTGTCGCACGCCTTCCCCGCCTAGTCATTGGGTGTTCCTATAGTTTTGTCAACCGTCGGGGCTACTCCCGGTAGGG
>CAJLTA010000022.1 GCA_905209455.1 uncultured Collinsella sp. | reverse complement strand
AAAAGCGGGCACGGAATTTAAACGGCTGAAAAAGGGTCATCGACCTGCGCCGATGCCCCCAACGTGGACACACATTTTGTCCTATAAGCCCCGAAATCAGCAACAAAAAAGCCGCCCGAAGGCGGCTATCTTGTGCAATGGAGCCAGCGACCGGGCTCGAACCGGTGACCCCCGCTTTACGAGAGCGGTGCTCTACCAACTGAGCTACGCTGGCGGCCATGTGATGGCGCAACTGAGGCGTCAACGGCTGTCTATGATACGGGACATCGCAAATCCGCGCAAGTGTTCTGACGGCTTTTCTCACTTTAAATGCACTAATATTGGAGACGCGATGTCTTGCTCTTACGGGTCTCAAACAGAATGGGGCAGCGATGACTCAACCCAAGATTCTTCTCGCACGCATCGACGACCGTTTCATTTACGGACAAGACGTTGAGCTGTGGAACGAAGCCGTGGGTTCCAACCTTGTCCTAATCGTCAACGATGAGATCGCGGCAGATTCGCGCCAATGGGCACCCATGAGGGTGGCGGCGCCAGAAGGCGTTTGGACGCGGTTTTTCTCGGTGCAAAGGACCATCGACGTCATTCATACCGCAACGCCTCGCCAATTGATTCTGATCATGGTGGCCTCACCCTCCGATGCGCTCGCGCTGGTTAAGGGCGGTGTGCCGATCACCAAGATCAGCATTGGTCATATGCAGGCAGGGGAGGGCAAGCGTCCCGCAACGCCCGCAGTTGCCGTAGACGACACAGACGTCGCTGTTCTCAGAGAGCTGCAAAAGCTCGGCATAGAACTAGAAATCCGCTATCTCCCCAGTTCCGCCCCCGACCCCATCGGCAATCTGTTCAACCGATCCCTTGGGGACGGAGGAAAACGGATCATTTTGCCTTCGTAGGGGATCTGTGTGGCGCTGTCCGCCAAAACTATGCCGGTTTACTACGATGAATTGCTTATCGCCGAGCATGCCAAATTTGCAGAGAATAAAACCGCAGGTAGACGAGTTGCTAATTTTATATAAACCAGCGCGTGGTCGGACATAGTGGGTTCATCGTAGTAATTCGGCATAGTTTTGTTATGTCACCAATTCGGTGGCATCGAAAAGAAGGATTTAGGCATGAAGCAGCGCCCGTCGGCGGTGGTGCCGGCGGGCGTTGCTGTGCGAGATGTCGCGTTGTGGGCCTAGTGCCTCATAAAGTGGTATTCGATCACATTGCTGTAGGGGTGACCCGGGCCCACAATGCCCTGTGGGAACAGCGGCTGGTGCGGCGTGTCGGGGTACATCTCGGCCTCGAGGGCAAAGCCGGCGCCCCAGCCATAGTTGGCATCGTCCTTGGCGTGCTCGTCGCCCAGCCAGTTGCCGGTGTAGAGCTGCACGCCCGGTGCGGTGGTGTAGTAGTCCAGCTCGCGACCGGTCCACATCTCCTCGACGTGCATCGCGCGGCGCAGGTTGCGACCGTACTGATAGCCATCGATGCACAGGCAGTGATCGTAGCCACGGGCCTGCTTAATCTGCGGGTCGTCGGCCTCCATGCCGGGTGCGACGGGGCGCAGCTCGCGAAAGTCAAACGGTGTTCCCTCGACCGGAGCGATTTCGCCGGTGGGGATGTTCTGCTCGTTAATGGGCAAGTAGTGGGCAGCGTTGGCGATAAAGAAGTGCTCACAGTCCATGCCGGCGTTATGGCCGGCAAGGTTAAAGTACGTGTGGTTGGTCATGGACACGTAGGTGGCGCGGTCGCTCTCGCAACCATACTCGATGCGGAAGACGCCGGTGCGCGTAACGGTAAACACAGCCGTAAAGATTCGGTTGCCGGGCAGGCTCAGCTCGCCATCCTTAAGCGAGGTGGTCATGCGCACGGCGTTGTGAGTCTCGTCGAGCTCAACGTCCCATACGCGCTTGTGCAGACCATGCTCAAGATCGCTGTGCAGGTTGTTGACGCCTTCGTTGGCCGGCATGTGCCAGTCCGTGCCGTCGATGGTGATCGTGGCGCCCGCGGTGCGGTTTGCCACGGGGCCGATGGTCGCGCCAAAGCAGGCGGGGTTGTCAAAGTAATCCTCGAGCTTATCGAAGCCCAGCACCACATCGCGCACGTTGCCGGGAATATCGGGCACATCGATACCCAGCACGGTGGCGCCATAGTCCATAATGCGAACGCAGATCTCGGGCCCGTTGAGGGTATAACGATGAACGGAGGTGCCGCACGGCGCGGTGCCGAAAAGCTCGGAAGTGATCATTTGGTTCCTAACATCGAGGTATTTCGGACAAACTGTAGCGCGAACAGGTGAGATTATCACTACACCCCACTAAAGCAGGGGGTATTTTTCTCAAAAAAGTGATGATTGGAGCTGTGCGGGCGTTCATTTCTGACGCGCGCGAGTCTGATACAATTTGTTCGTTATTGTTTGAATGATATGCGCGCAAAGAACGGCGAGGATTCATCGTGATTAAGGCAGAGCGACAGGATAGGGTTCGTCAGCTGCTCGAAGAGCAGGGCACGGTCTCGGTCAAGGAGATTTCGGATGCGCTGGGCGTTTCGGACATGACGATTCGCCGCGACCTCGAAGAACTTGCGAGCCTGGGCGAGATCGAGCGCGTGCACGGCGGAGCCCGCAGTGCACAGGGCCGTCCACACGCTATGCTGCGCCATGAGTATTCGCACAGCGAAAAGCGCACGAAGCATGCCGAGGAAAAGTTGCAGATTGCGCGCCGTTCTGTGGAGCTTATCGAGGAAGGCTCGACCATCTTTTTGGGCACGGGCACCACGGTTGAGCAGATGGCCTCGATGCTGCCGGCGTGCCGCCTGCGCATCGTGACTAACTCGCTTTCGGTCTTTAACCTGCTCGAGCCGCGCGAGGACTGTGACCTGTGCCTGGTAGGCGGCATGTACCGTCGCCGCACCGCCGCTTTTGTGGGACCAACGGCCGAGGATACCCTGCGTGCGCTGGGCATCGACGCGGCGTTTATCGGCGCCAACGGCATTCTGGATGGCGACGTATCTACGTCCAATATGGATGAGGGTCGTATCCAGCAGCTCGCCTTTAGCAAGGCCGACTCGCGCTATCTGATCGCCGACTCCAGCAAAATCGGCAAGCGCGACTTCTACACCTTCTGCCGCCTGGACAGTTTGGACGCCGTGGTGTGCGAGCCAGGTATCGCCGCCGAGGATCGCGCCGCCATCGAGGAACACACGCAGATCATTTGCTAGCTATCGCTGCGGGAGATCGGACCAAGTATTCAGTTTGTGGGCTAGACCAGGCGGCCGTAGTCCTGTGACTGATGAAAGACATGGGCGATATAGATCGTATCGCGCTCAAACTTGTAAAGACACACGTATTTGTTGACGGTAAACGATCGATAATTGCGTGCCGCCAGCTCTCGTATGTGGGAGAGGGGCCGTAGGAGCGGCTGCTCGCGAAGCAGATCAAGCTGATATTCAAACTCAGCAACAAAATTGCCTGCTGCGCGCGGATTCTTGAGGATTTGGGCAAGGTATCCGACGATACTCTCGTACTCATATCGCGCGCTTTTGAGGATTACGACGTTATAGGTCATATTTGTCTCGTATCGAAGCCGCGAAGGATTCGTAATCGCTGTAGTCGCCTTGCGATATTTCGTCTTCTGCCAACATCATACGAGACAGCAGTTTTGCCTTGGCGATTTCTTCTTGCATGAGGCGATACTGGTCGCTGCTGATGCAGTGCATGGCCTCGTAGCCGTTCTTAGTTACGGTGACGTCGCGCTCAGACTCAACAAGCGTAGTGAATGCAGCAGTGTCCTTCATATCTCGGACGGGCACACAAGCTGACATGGGTACCTCCTTTGCGTTGGGACACAATTGTACCACGGTGTGTCCATGCGGACGATACCGTCGAATCGTCTCAATCTGTAACAGTTGGGATCGAAAAACTCGGCTAGATGTTACAGATTGAGATTAAAGGGATTGACCTGCGGCGTTTGTCTCGATCTGTAACATCTAGACGGTCAAAAGTGGTCTACATGTTACAGATCGAGATTGTTCGGCCCGGGCCACCCGTTCGTCTAAATCTGTAACAGCTAGGGCCGAAATACTCGACTAGATGTTACAGATCGAGACGAATGATCCGCTCGGGCCCACCAAAAACAAAAAGGCCGCATGCGAACCCGTGGAGGGATTCGCATGCGGCCGACAGGGGGTATGTGGCAGAAGTTAAGCCATGAGCAGGCCGGTCTCCGCGACGTTCTTGTACCAGTACGCGCTTGCCTTGGGATAGCGCTTTTGGGTCTCAAAGTCGATGTAGAACAGGCCGTAGCGCTTGTTGTAGCCGTTGGTCCAGGAGAACTGGTCCTGCAGCGACCACACAAAGTAACCGTCGATGTTTACGCCGCCGTCGATTGCCTTGAGGATCCATGCGAGATGCTGACGCATATAGTCGATGCGAGGGGCGTCGTCGATAAAGCCGTCCTCAAAGTCGTCCTTATAGCCCATGCCGTTCTCGGTGATGTAGATCTTCTTGTAGTTGGGGTAATCGTTCTTAATGCGGAGCAGCAGATCGTACAGGCCCTCGGGATAGATAATCCAGTCCCAATCGGTGGTGGGAACGCCTTCGCGCACGCATGACTCGCCCACGCCCTTGAGGAACCAGCGCGAGGAGCCCTTGTCGCCGGTGCCATTGTGGTTGATGTCGTTTTCGCCCTCGGCGGCACGCAGGAACTGGCACTTGTAGGTGTTGACGCCCAGGCAATCGTTGTAGGGGAGCGCTGCGGTCAGCGCGGCGATGTCCTCGTCGCGGACGTCGAGCTCGCCGCCGGCGATATGGGCCAGCTTGCTCGCAGCCTCCATGGTGTCGGCTGCATAGTGGCCGCGGAAGGTGGCGTCGAGTACCCAACGGTTGTTGATGACGTCGGCCATGCGAGCTGCCTCGCAGTCGGCGGCGTTGTTGGGGTCGAGGGGATACTTGGGCTCCAGGTTCTGGACAATGCCGATCTCGCCCTCAAAGCCGCCCTCATGGAAGGCGACGACAGCCTTGGCGTGGGCCACCATCATGTTGTGCATGAGCTGGAAGGCCTTGTCCAGGCGGTACTTCTCGCCGTGCGGCCAGTTGCCGACGATAAAGCTGCCCTCGGCGGTCGCGGGAATCTCGTTAAAGGTGAACCAGTGCTTGACCTCGGTGAACTCGGCAAAGCAGAACTTGGCGTACTCGACAAAGGCGTCGATCGTCGTGCGCGTCAGGAAGCCCTCGCCGCCGTTCTGGTAAAAGGCCTCGGGCGTATCGAAGTGATCGAGCGTGACATAGGGGATAACGCCGGCTTTATTGCAGGTAGCAAAGAGCTCGTGATAGAAGGCAACGCCCTCGGGGTTAATCTCGCCAGTGCCGTTGGGGAAGATACGGCTCCAAGCGATGGAGACGCGAATACCGTTGATGCCGAAGCGCTGGCACAGGTCGATATCGACCGGGTACTTGTTGTAGAAATCGCTTGCGGGGTCGGGGGAGAAGCGACCCTGAGCAGCCAGGAAATCGTCCCAGGGCACTTTGCCCTTGCCGTGCGTACGGGTCTCGCCCTCAACCTGGTAAGCAGCGGTGGCGCCGCCAAACACAAAGCCGTCGGGGAACTGCATGGGGTTGGTCATGAGTCATCCTTTCTGTGGGATTCGAATAGGGAGAGGTGTCCGAACTGGGGATCCGGGCACCAACAGAGGGAGGAAACTAGTCGAGGTTCTCGCGGAGCCACTTAATGGCGCCAGCGGGGTCGCGAGTAAGGTCAATATATTCCTTACCGCGCGGGGCGAGCAGCTTAATGCCCAGACGATCGGTGTCGGCCTTCATGTCGTTGTAGTAGCTACGAACCTGCGGGGCGAGCACGATGACGTCGTACTGATCCATGATGGCAGTGTGCTGACCATAGGCGCCTGCGGAGGAAGCGATGTTCTCTCCGGTCTGTGCGGCACCTTCCTTGATGGCGTTGGCGAGCATGGCAGAGGTGCCGGCGCCGGCGCACAGGACGAGGACCTTCAGGCCATCGACATCCTTCTTGGCGGATGCATCGGCAGCGGGCTCGGGCTGATCGGCGACAGGCTTGCTGTCGGCGGCAGCGGCGGTCGGCTCGACGGAAGCGGTGGTCTGCTCGACAGCGGGCGCAGAGGTGCTGGCGGCGATGGTGGCAGCACCATCGGACTCGAGACCCAGCTCGGCGGCGCGCTCGGCCTCCTGGTCGCAGAGCAGCTTATCGTATGCCTTCAAGAACGGCAGGTAGATGATGGCGTCCAGCAAGATGATGATTGCGACAAATACCAGGGCGATAAGCTGGAAGTTCGTGGTGATGAAAATGCCGATGGGGGCAGGGGTGGCCCAAGGCACCACGAAGGAGAAGCCGTTCATGCCCACGTTATCGATAAAGAACTTGGCAACACTCACGTTGACGCAGCCGGCGGCAACAAAGGGGATGAGCATGTAGGGGTTAAGGATCATCGGCGCGCCAAAGAGCAGCGGCTCGTTGACAGCAAAGGCAACAGGAACAATCGAGGCCTTACCGACGGCTTTGAGCTGCTTGGACTTCATAAAGAGAATCAGCAGAAGCGGCACGATGAACGTGGCGCCGGTGCCGCCGAACTCACCCACGAGCGACATGTTAAAGGTGAGGGAGTGGGCGGGGTGACCACCAGCCAGCAGAACCTGCAGGTTCTCGGCCTGGTTGGCAAGACGGATGGGGTCGATGCCCGGCTGGACGATCGAGGGGCCGTGGACGCCGATGAACCAGAAGAACGCGGTGGCTGCCTGGATAAGGATAAGGCCAGGATAGGTTTCTGCAGCGGTAAAGAGCGGGGAAAGCAGTTTAATAAGCAGCTCAGAGAACGGAACGCCCATGAGGTTACGCACGACGACATCGATGATGCCGCAGATGATGACGGCGCCGCCAAAGGGGATAATGTCGCGGAAGTTCTGAGCGATGGCGCCCGGGACCTCCTTGGGCAGCTTAATGGTCAGATCGCGCGAGACGCAGAATTTGTAGACCCACACGGTGATGAACGCGGCGATATAGGCCGAGAACAGACCGCGTGTGCCCATGCTGGTGCAGTCGAAGACCGAAAGCTCGGAGCCGTTGAACTTGGTGGTGAACTGCGTAACGGCGAGCAAAAGCATACTGCACTGGGCGGCCACCATGGTGGAGCCGTCGTTGAGCACCTTGCCGGCGGGCATGCGACGGTTCATGGAAGCCGTAAAGATCTTGGCAGTGGTGCCAGCAACCATGATGCCCATGACGCCCATGGTGAAGTTGTACAGCTTGTTGCACCAGTCGATGAGCGGCTGGGGCAGCGTGATGCCAACTACGCCGGGAAGGGTGGCGATCAGCAGGAAGATCGAAGAGGTGAGGACGATGGGCATGCACCCAAGGAATCCGTCCTTAATGGCCTGGAGGTAGATGTTCCTCGAGATCTTCTCAAAGAACGGTTGATGCTTCTCGAGCATCTTTACGATGGCGTCCATAGAGCTCCTTTGCTGCTCGATGCGCGATGCATGTGGATGGAACTGGTCGTCGATGGATGGTCAGGACTGCCCGGAAACCTTCCTGCTTAAGGAAGGCATTGCGAAATGACAACGTTGTCATTTCGTTAATGACAACGTAAGACATTTTTGGAAGAGCAACAAGGATATACGGGTGAGTGGTCGATATTGTCCGGTAAGCGGTTGATTTATCAGTAAGGCAGGTAGTGTATGCTAGAACGCAAAAAACAAGCGATAGAGAACCGAGTGGAGAAGCAGTGGCAACGATGGACAAGAAAAACGTCTCGATGAACGATGTGGCGATTGCCGCGGGCGTTTCTCTCAAGACGGTGTCGCGTGTGATCAACGAGCCCGATAGCGTGCGAGAGTCGACACGCGATAAGGTTCATTCGGCAATGGAGGTGCTCGGGTTCCGGGCGAACTTTGCCGCGCGTTCACTCAAGTTGGGTCGTTACGGGTGCATCGGCGTGGTGATGTTCCACTTGTCGGGCGGCGCCGTGGACATGATTGACGGTATCGCCGATGCCGCCGAAGAACGCGGCTTTGCGCTCACGATGATTAAGAAGCGCGCGGGGGAGAAGATGACCCTTGCCGAAGCGGCGCGTAGGATGTCGCAGCTTCCCGTCGACGGCATGATTTTTAACCTGCGCCAGATGGTCGATGACTTTGATACCTTTGAGGCGCCGAAAGACCTCAAGACGGTGATTATTACGCCGATGGAGCATCCTACCTGCTCCACCGTCAGTGACGACCAAGAGGGTGGCGCGCACATGGCGTGCAAGTACTTCTTGGATCATGGTCACAAGAACGTGTATTTCGTTTCGGGTAAGAAAGAGTCGCTGTCGAGCCAGTGCCGTATGAAAGGTTGGCGAGCGGCGCTCGAGGCGCGTGGCATTGAGCCGCCCGAGCCTCTGCAAGGCGATTGGAATGCGGATAGTGGCTATGCCGCGGGCCTTGTGCTTGCCGATAAACCCGATTGCACGGCGGTCCTCGCTGCTAACGACTGTATGGCAAACGGCGTGATGATGGCTCTACGTGACAAAGGGCACAGTGTGCCCGACGACGTGTCCGTGATCGGCTTCGACGATGAGCTCTACAAGACGATTCCCAACTCGATTCTGACGTCGGTGAAGTTCCGCCACCGCGAGCTGGGCGTCCGTGCGCTTAACGAGGTCGTCGCAGGTCTGGAAGCCCCGAGCTCCAGAAGCCGTACGCTTGTCTCGGGTGTGCTGGTCGAGCGTTCCAGCGTAAAGGACTTGCGGGCGTAGACGTGCTCGGCCTATTCCGTTTGTCTCAATCTGTAACAGCTAGGACCCGAAAACTCGACTAGGTGTTATAGATTGAGATTTTGTCTACCCAGCCATCATCTTTGTCTCGATCTGTAACAGTTAGGAGTGAAATGACCAGCCAGGTGTTACAGATCTAGATTGATTGGATTGACCCATCTGTTTGTCTCGATCTGTAACATCTAAGCGGTCAAAAGCGGTCTACATGTTACAGATTGAGATTTTTGGCTTGGCCTGTGCGTTCACCTCGATCTGTAACAGCTGGGACCCAAAAACTCGGCTAGATGTTACAGATTAAGATGAACAGGAGGACGGGTGCGGTCTAAACAAAATGGCCCGCGCATCACGCATCGATGCACGGGCCATTTTTTTTCTGCGAGCGGCAGGTGGCGTCAGCGTTTTATGCCTCGAGGTTTTCCTCGATCCAGGCGACGGCACCCTTGGGATCCTTAGTGAGGTCGATGTACTGTTTGCCCTTGGGCGACAGCAGCGTGATGCCCAGGCGGTCGGTGTCGGCCTTCATCTCGTTGTAATAGGTGCGAACCTGCGGAGCCAGGACGATGACGTTGTACTGGTCCATGATGGCGTAGTGGCTGCCGTAGGCACCGGCGTTGGCGGTAATGTCGATGCCCAGCTCGTCGGCGCCTTCCTTAAGCGCGTTGGCGAGCAGTGCAGAGGTGCCGGCGCCAGCGCACAGAACCAGAACCCTCAGATCCTTGCCCTTAAGGGCGGACGGAGCTGCGGAGGCCTCAGTGGCAGAAGCGGTCTCGACAACAGGAGCCTCAACGGCGGGGGCGGCAGCGGTCTTGACGGCCTTGGTCTCCTCGGCCTCTTCTTCGGCCAGGGTCTCGGCCTCCTGCTTGCACAGGACGTTGTCGTAGGCCTTGCAGAACGGGTAGTAGATTAAGAAGTCAACGACCAGCAGGACGACAGCCAGGACCAGAGAGATCGGCTGGAAGTTGGTGTCGATGAAGGTGCCGATCGGTCCGGGGAGTGCCCACGGCATGGCATAGATAAAGCCGTTCATGCCCAAAAAGTCGATGAAGAACTTACCAATGAGGACGTTGGCCACGGGGGCAAACAGGAACGGGATCAGGAAGTACGGGTTGAGGATGATGGGCGCGGCGAACAGCAGCGGTTCGTTGACGGCGAACATCACGGGTACGACAGAGGCTTTGCCGACGGCCTTGAGCTGCTTGGAGCGCATAAAGAGCAGGAAGATGATCGGGACAATGAACGTGGCGCCGGTGCCGCCGAGTTCGCCGATGTAGTTACCGAAGTTCTCGGTCAGGGCGAGGGCGGGGTGACCGCCGGCCTGCAGCGTGGCGAGGTTGGTGGTGATGTTGCCAAACAGCGCGGCGTTGAGGGCAGGCTTAACGACCGAGGGGCCGTGGATGCCCATGAACCAGAACAGCGGGATCATGAACCAGATGAGGGCGAGGCCGGCGTAGGAATCGGCAGCGGCGAACAGCGGGCTCACCAGCGTGGAGATGACGTTGGCAAACGGGACGGCCAAGCAGGTGCGGCAGATAACGTCGATGACGGCGACAAACAGGATGGAGAAGCTGAAGGCGAAGATGTCGCGGAAGTTCTGGGCGATGGCGCCGGGGACTTCTTTGGGCAGCTTGATGGTGATGTCTCGCTTAATGCAGAAGGCATAGATGTTGACCGTGGCAAATGCGGCGACAAAGGAGCTCAGTAGGCCCTTGGTGCCCATGTTGTCGGTAAAGAACACCGAGACATCGGCGCCGTCGAGCTTGGCACTCGTCTGGGTAACGGCCAAGATGAGCATAGCGCACATGGCGGCGACCATGGTGCTCGTGGCGTTGATGGCCTTGCCGGCAGGCATGCGGCGGTTCTTGGAGCCGGTCAGCGCGCTTGCGGTGGTGCCGGCGACCATGATGCCCACGACGCCCATCGTGAAGTTGTAAACCTTGTTGCAGAAGTTCACGACGTCGACGTTCCACCAGTCGGGCAGCGTAAAGCCGCCGACCGTGGCGACAACGCCCGGCAGGGTCGAAATAAGCAGGAAGACAGAAGAAGACAGGATGATGGGCATTGCTGCCAAAAAGCCGTCTTTAATGGCCTGAAGGTAGATGTTCTTAGAGACCTTGTCGAAGTACGGCTGACCTTTCTCCAAGAACTTAACGATCGATTCCATAGTTCACGCTCCTCTTTGCATGAAATCTTAATGGCATGGACGTTGAAAACCTATATGGTCTCCCGCTTGCTAAAAGCCCGGGTGCAGGCGGGGTCGGTCCCAGGGGGAGAGAGGGGAGCGGCTGGGTTTGTATCGCATAGGGCCGCTCCCCTCTCGGGGGAAAGCGAGGCGATGCGCTACTGCGCGTCCGCCATAGTGTCGGCGAGCTCCTTGTACCAGAGTGCCGACTGCTTGATGTAGCGTTTTTGCGTGTCGAAGTCGATGTAGAACAGGCCGTAGCGCTTGTTATAGCCGTTGGCCCACGAGAACTGGTCCTGCAGGCTCCAGATAAAGTAGCCCTGGACGTCGACGCCCTCGGCGCGCGCCCGGAGCACCTTCTCCATGTGCTGGTCGACAAAGTCGATGCGCTCGGGATCGGCGACGATGCCGTTTGCGTCGGGCTCGGGGTCCTTGTGGCCCAGGCCGTTTTCGGTGATATAGATGACGGGGAGGTTGGGATAGGTGACGCTGATGTGCTTGAGCGTGTCGTAGAGGCCTTGCGGGTAGATGAGCCAATCCCAGTCGGTGGTGGGGATACCCGGCATATCGACCTGCTGCCCGACGCCCTTAAACTTAAAGCACGAGGTGCCCTTGTCTCCGGTGCCGTTAAAGCTGTTGGTGGACTCGCCATCGTAGGCGGCGATAAACGCCGACTGATAGTAGTTGAGGCCGAACATATCGTTGCGGGGCGCCGCCTTGGCGAGCTCCTCCATGTCGCTGTCCTCAACCGTAAGCGTGGCGTTGTTGGCACGCAGAATCTCGTTGATGAGTGAGAGGGTGCGCGCGGAGTAGTGACCCAGGAAGGCGCCGTCCATGATGAAGTCGGTGTAGAAGGCGTTGTACAGGTCGGCGGCGTGCTGGTCGGCGGGCGAGTCTGTGGCAGGATATGCCGGCGTCAGGACGTTGACCATGCCAATGCGTCCGCCCAGGTGCTCGGTCTCGTCAAGATCCTTATACAGGTTGACGGCGCGGGCGTGGGCAACGAGCTCGTTGTGCTGGCTCTGGATGCCGCTCGTCACATCAAAGTGATGGTTGGGCGGGAAGTTGCCTTGGATGTATTGGGAGTGCGAGAGGCTGATGAGCTCGTTGATGGTGAACCAATTCTTGACCTCGCGGAACTCGCGGAAGCAGAACTCGGCATAGCGCACATAGGCGTCGACGGTCTTGCGGTTGAGCCAGTCGCCCTGGTTGAACAGGGCGGCGGGGGAGTCAAAGTGATGCAGGGACACATAGGGCTCGACGCCATACTTTTTGCAGCAGGCGAACAGCTCGTGGTAGTGCTTAACGCCCTCGGCGAGGGGCTCGGCATCGTCGCCGTTGGGGAAGATGCGGGTCCAGGCGATGGACACACGGATGGCGTTGAGTCCATGCTCGGCAGAAAGGCGGATATCCTCCTCGTAGCGGTTGTAGAAATCACTGGCCGGGTCGGGCAAAAAGCGACCCTGGGCGACAAGGTAATCGTCCCACATGGTCTTACCCTTGCCTGCCACCTTCGTGGAACCTTCCGTTTGGTACGCGGCGGTTGCGGCGCCCCAAACAAAGCCCTTCGGCAGCTGCTGTACGCGGTTTAGCAAAGACATATGCATACACCCTCTCGTCTCGCTGTTCGATATTGTGCGTTTGCGCTCAGGAGGCTCCCTGGTTAGCGTTCAGCGGTGAAAAAGCCCGATAAACACTATCTTAAAATGATTAGAACCAAAATGAGCACGTGAACATTTGACAATGAGCACGTTAACATCCGGCTGGGATGTATAGAAACAAAACAACTTCAAACAGCCGCGAACGGTTGTATTTGTTCGGTAAGCGGTTTTGATTGACAGAAGTTTTCATGTTGTGGTATATGGCTCGGGTATCATGAGCACGTTATCGATGTATGTACGATGCGCCATGGGCGCGGGGAATAGTTGGGAAGCAGGTTAGCGTGGAAGGCATGGCTCAGCAGACAAGGAATGGTCATTCGGCGAGCGCGACAGAGGTTGCGGCGCTCGCTGGCGTGAGCCGCCAGACTGTGTCTCGCGTGGTCAACGGTATGCCCAACGTGACGGAAAAGACGCGCAAGCGTGTGCTGGCCGCCATGGAAGAGCTGGGCTTTCGTCCCAATTTTGCTGGAGCGGCGTTGCGCGGCGGGTCGTATCGTTCTATTGGCCTGTGCATGTACAACATCACACGTGTCGGTAACCTGGCGACGCTCGAGGGTATCATGCAAGCGGCGCGCGAGCACGATTTTGCCGTCACTATGATCGAGATGGGCGGCGACAAGCCCTATACACTTGCCGATGCCTCGCGCCGCATGGTCGAGCGACCCGTCGACGGCATGATTCTCAACATGAACCGCATGGCTCCCGATTTTGAGGAGTTTGTTCCCCAGCCGGGAGTGCGAACGGTCATCCTGTCCATGTATGCGCATCCGCGCTGCACGACGATCGACTCCGACCAGTATGGTTCGTGCGAGCTGTTGACCAATTATCTGCTGGAACATGGTCACTCGAATATGCGGTTTGTGGCGGGTCCGGAAAACTCGATTTCCTCGCGTTTTCGTGAGGCCGGTTGGCGCGATACGCTGGGTCGTGCTCATGTCGATGCCGCTCCGATGCTGCGTGGCGATTGGAGTGCGGACAGTGGGTACGCCATGGGCGAGCGGATTGCGGCCGAGGTGCTTGCCGGCGGGTCGCAGGCGCCGACTGCCGTGCTTGCGGCAAATGACCAGATGGCGCTGGGCGTTATCGCCGCGCTCGAGAACGCGGGCCTGTCCGTGCCCGACGACGTGAGCGTGGTTGGTATCGACGACGCACTCGAGGGACTTGTTCCTCACAATCGGCTGACGACGCTGCGATTTGATTTGCGCGGTGTCGGTAAGCTTGCGTTTGAGGCGGCGATTGGAGAGAGCTCGTCTATCGAGGCGATTCATGTGCCGAGTACGCTGGTCGAACGCTCGACTGTTAGGGACATACGGGGTTAGGTCCTACTCCGTTTGTCTCGATTTGTAACAGGTAGACGGTCAAAAGCGGGCTACGTGTTACAGATTTAGATTCTTCGGAAAGAGCAATCCTGTTCGTCTCAATCTGTAACAGCTAGGACCCAAAAACTCGGCTAGATGTTACAGATTGAGACAAACGGACCCCGAACCGCCCAAAAAGACCGGGGGCGGCGCGCCGTGTGACGTGCCACCCCCGGCTGAGAAATGGGGGACAGGTTATGTGGGCGGTGCAACTCCGCCAACCGCTCGTCGCAAGCCGCTAGTCCAGACGACGGGTCTGCGCCACGTGCTTATACCAGTATGCGCTTGCCTTGGGCGTGCGCTTCTGGGTTTCAAAGTCAACGTAGAAGAAGCCGTAACGCTTGTTGTAGCCATTGGTCCAGGAGAACTGATCCTGCAGGCTCCACAGGAAGTAACCGCCCACGTTGACGCCCACCTCCATGGCCTTGAGCAACCAGCGCAGGTGCTGCTCGATGTAGTCGATGCGCGGCTGGTCGTCCACAAAACCGTCCTTGTAGGGGTCCTTGTAGCCCATGCCGTTCTCGGTGATGAAGATCTGCTTGTAGTTGGGGTAGCGCTGCTTAATGTAGACGAGCAGATCGAACAGGCCCTCGGGATAGATGATCCAGTCCCAGTCGGTGGTGGGGATGCCAGGCTTGTTCACATGCTCGCCAATACCCTTAACGCGCCAGCGGCCGGTGCCTTTCTCGCCCGTACCGTTGTGGTGCAGGTCGTTCTCGCCATCGTAAGCCTTCAAAAAACGGCACTGGTAGTTGTTAACGCCCAGGTAGTCGTTGTAGAGCGCTGCCTCGCGCATAATTTCGAGGTCCTCGTCCAAGATCTCGATGGTGCCGCCCGAGACGGCAGCCAGGCGGTTGGCGCACTCGAGGGTGTCGGGCGCGTAGTCGCCGCGGAAGGTGGCGTCGAGCAAGAACTGGTTTTGCAGCACGTGCTCGTTGTTGGCGGCCTTGATATCGGCGGGGTCGTTCTCGTTGAGCGGATACTTGAACTCCAGCGACTGAATGACGCCAATCTTGCCCTTAAAACCGCCGTTGTGGAAGGCCAGTACTGCCTTGGCGTGGGCGAGCATCATGTTGTGCTCGCACTGGAAAGCCTCGGCCAGATGCGCCTTGACGCCACCGGGGAAGGTGCCCTCGATGTAGGTGTTGGAGGCGTCGGCCCAGATCTCGTTAAAGGTGAACCAATAGGTCACCTGGTCGGCGTACTCCTTAAAGCAGAAGGTGGCAAAGTCCACAAAGGCGTCGATGGTCTCGCGGTTGAGGAAGTCGCCCTTCTCAAAGAGGGACAGCGGCGTATCAAAGTGATGCAGCGTGACAAACGGCTCAACGTGGTGCTTGTGGCACTCGGCGAAGAGATCGTGATAGAACTGGACGCCCTCGGGGTTAATCTCACCGGTGCCGTTGGGAAAGATGCGGCTCCAGGCGATGGAGAGGCGAATGCCGTTGATGCCGAACTCCTCGCACAGCTCCAGATCGACGGGATACTGGTTGTAGAAGTCCGAAGCGGGATCGGGGGAGAAGCGCCCCTGGGCCTCCAGGAAGTCGTCCCAGGCGACTTTGCCTTTACCGTGGGTGCGGGTCTCGCCCTCTACCTGGTAGGCAGCGGTAGCGCCGCCAAAGACAAAGTCCTCGGGAAACTGCGCAGGCGGGTTGGTGACGCTAGCAGGGTTAACGGACATGATGATCCAATCGTCTAAATCGAAGGGCCAGCCGGTCTTGGATGGTCGGCTGGCCCTGAGCGTTACTTACTTCGAGAGTTGCTCGCTTACGAAGGCGAGAGACTTATCACCGTTCTGGGAAAGCTCGATGTACTGCTTACCGCGGCAGGCGACGCACTTGTTGCCCACGCGCTCGCAGTCCTTCTGCAGGTCGGCCAGGTAGCTTGCGGCCTGCGGGGCCAGGACGACCAGATCGAAGTCGGGGAGCATGTCCACGTGGTTGCCATAGGCCTCGGCAGCGGTCTCAAGATTGATGCCGCGCTCCTTGGCGGCCTTGGCCAGCGCGTTGGCGAGCAGGCCCGAGGTACCGCCACCCTGGCAGAGCACGAGTACGCGCTTGCCGTTGAGGTCGCTGGCGGTCGTTGCCTCAGTGGCGACAGCGGCGGGAGCGGCGGGGGCGGCGGCCTTCACGGCCTCGGCAGCAGCGCCGGCGGCAACGCTCTTGGCGTCAGCCTTGCCCTGGAAGGCATCGTTGAGCTTGGCGGCCTTCTCGGCGTTCTTGGCGGCGAGCTCCTCCTCGGAAATCTCGGCCTCCTCGGCGCACTTCTGGGCGTCGTAGGCACGGAAGAACGGGTAGTACAGAACGAAGTCGACGACCAGGATAAGGGCGAGCATCACAAAGGCGAGCGGCTGGAAGCCCAGGCCCATGATGGTGCCGATGGGGCCGGGGACAGTCCAGGGCAGGGTGTACATAAAGCCGTTCATGCCCAAGAAGTCGATAAAGATCTTGAGGATCCAGATGTTGGCGATCGGGGCAAAGACAAACGGGACAAAGAAGACGGGGTTGAGCACGATGGGCGCGGCGAACAGCAGCGGCTCGTTGACGGCAAAGCAGACGGGGACGATGGCGGCCTTACCGACGGCGCGCATCTCCTGGGACTTGGCTAGGAAGCAGAACATAAAGACCAGGACGAGCGTGGCACCGGTGCCGCCCATGCAGACGACGAAGTACTGGGCACCCTGGGTCAGGACAGCGGAAGCGTGCTGGCCAGCCTGGAACGCAGCTAGGTTGTCGGTCATGTTGGCAACGAGAGCGGCGGCGATGGCGGGCTCGACGATCGAGGGGCCGTGGACGCCGACGAACCAGAAGAGGCTCATGGCGCCGTAAATCACAGCGAGGCCGATATAGCCGTCGGCAGCGGTGAACAGGGGCTGGAACACCTGGATGACGCCCTGGGCAAAGCAGAAGCCAAAAGCAGCGCGGAAGACGATGTCAAAAACCCAAAAGACGGTGATGCAGACGGAGAAGGGGATGATGTCCTTGAAGGTCTGCGAGATGTTGGGCGGAACCTGCTCGGGCATCTTGACGGTGATGTTGCGCTTGATAAAGAACTTGTAGATGATGCCGGTCACAAACGCAGCGATGAAGGCGGTCAGCAGGCCCTTGGAACCAAGGTAGGTGGTGTTGAAGCCGCTGGCGGCGTCCGTGGCGACCGTGTCGCTCGAAAGGAGCAAGAAGCCGATGATGGCCGCGCACATGCATGAGATAAAGTTAATCTGGTTATTCTTGGGCAGGTCGCGGTTCTGAGCGTCGGCGAAGTGCTTGGCGGTGGTGGCGGCGCAGGCGATGGCCAGGATGCCCATGGAGTAGTTGTAGCACTTCCACAGAGCGTTGTTGATGTCATCGGGCCAGTAGAAACCCCAGATGTTGGGGACCGAGGCTACCAGGCAGAAGATGGACGAGAAGATGATGATGGGGATGACGGAGATAAAGCCGTCGCGGATCGCCTTGAGGTACTTGTTGCGGGCGATCGCGTTGAAAAAGGGCTGGCCCTTTTCGATGATGGCGATGAGTTGCTCCATGCAATGCTCCTAAGAGTCGGTGGGTTAGCAACGATGGTAGCTTTTGACGTTCGGTTGCCAAAATGTTGACGTTGCCATTATGTGACACAAAAAAAGACGCGAACCGGTAGTTCCTGTGCCTGCGAACCGTCGATTCCTTACGCGTAAACGTTTGAGCCGCCCGGTGGCTCTGTGTTTGCACAATGGCAACGTTAACATTTGGGCGACAAAAGCCGTTCGGGGAAGCAAAAATGTCGGTGAACGGTAGGTTTTGGGTGGTGAGCGTATGGTGGGGGAGGCGTTAGATATACTTGAAGACGTTTCATTTGACTGCGTAGGGTGCCACCAATGGCATCGTTGACATAGAAAGATCGACCTATGGCCGCTGTTAAAAAATCGGTATCCGTCAAAGACGTGGCGCGCCTCGCGGGCGTCTCGGAGCAGACGGTCTCGCGCACCGTGCACGATTCGCCCAGTGTGCGCCCCGAGACCAAGGAACGCGTGCGTGCCGCCATGCGCGAGCTGGGGTATCGACCCAATTTTGCCGGTCGATCGCTGCGCCGTGGCAAGTTTAAGACCGTCGGCGTCGCCATGTTCAACATTACCGGTACCGGCAACCTCGACCGTATGGAGGGCTTTGCCGCCGCGGCCGACAAACATGGCTATGCCATCACCCTTACTAAAGTAGACGGGCATCCGTATACCCTCGAGAGCGCATCGTCGCGCATGAGCGCACTGCCGGTGGACGGTATGGTTGTGATCATGAATCGCATGCCGGCGGACTTTGGCACCTTCGAGCCGCTACCTGGCATGCAGACGGTGCTCGTTACCATGCTGGAGCACCCGCTGTGCTCGACGGTCGATAACGATCAGTTCGATTGTTCGCGCCAGGTTGTCGAGTACTTGCTGGGGCAGGGACACAAGACCGTGCACTTTATCTCGTGTCCCGAGCGCTCGCTTTCGGGCATGCGGCGCGAGGAAGGCTGGCGTGAGACATTGCGTGCGCACGGTATTGAGCCTCCGCGACTCGTTCGTGGCGATTGGACGGCACAGAGCGGGTATGCTGCCGGTCAGGCTCTGGCGGAAGATCCGACCTGTACGGCCATTTATGCCTCCAACGATGCCATGGCATATGGCTGCATCCGTGGGCTCGAGTCGCGCGGGAAGCGCGTGCCCCAGGACGTGAGCGTGGTGGGTGTTGACGACAGCCTGGGCGATATCGTGCCCGACCGTCGCCTGACCACGGTGCGCTTTGACAACAAGCGCGTCGGCATGTGGGCGGTCGACAAGATTGCCGGCGCCGATGGGGGTGCGTCTGGCGTGGAGCACATGCTGATCCCCGGTGTGCTCATAGAGGGCGATACGGTGCGCGATTTGCGTTAGGGTGCGGTCCTGTTTGGGTTTCCGCTAACTGTGTTCGATATTGTTCAGATTGGTTTAAAAACCGTTCACGGGCGAAAAGTGACCGTTCATAGTTCGAAATTACGTTTTGAGCTGTTCTTTTTTGTTTGAATGTTATTGTTTCTGTCATACACAACGCAGCGCGTATGCCCGGACGCGATGCTCTCCATTGGTTCATATGTGAAAGGAACGCAATATGGCAACCAAAGAAGAAATCTCGATGGTTGGATTCGAGATCGTCGCATACGCAGGTGACGCCCAGACCGATCTGCTTGCAGCGCTCGATGCTGCTCGCGAGGGTGACTTTGAGAAGGCCGAACAGCTGCACAAGGATGCCAGCGATGCGCTCATCGGTGCCCACGACACGCAGACCAAACTGCTTTCGCAGGAGGCCGGCGGTGGCGAGATGGAGATGACCTTCATCATGGCTCACGCTCAGGACACTCTCATGACCACTATGATCCTGGAGAAGCAGACCCGCTTTACCATCGATGCCTACAAGCGCATTGCCGAGCTCGAGGCCAAGCTCGCCTAACGAGCCCTCACAACCAAGTCCCCTTCCAAAAGCTCTGCCGCTACCCGCGGCAGGGCTTTTTCTGTCCTCCTCCAAGTTGCGGTGAAATGGGGACTGAATAGGGGCCGGCGGGCGCAAAACAATCCCTATTCCACCGCAACTCATCCCGAGACAGTCATTGGGGACAGTCTTGGTGCGCTCCGTTCGTCCTCCCGTTCGATTTTTGCTCGGTGGGTATACTTCCTTTCGCATTAACCACCGGACTGAGGAGGTATCCAAATGCCGGATAACGGGTCAATACAAAAAAGAGACGCGCATGAGATGGCTCATGGGCGTCCTGTCCAGATAACCGAGCATACGACGGTAACCGAGCTGCAGCCCAGCCTGTCCGATGTCGTGTGCGCAAATAAAAAGCTGCAGATCGGTATCATCGTTGCGCTCGTGGTACTGGCGCTGTTGTCGGGCTTTGTAGCTCGTCCGCATTTTGCCGATACCAAGACTTGGGACTCCACCATCGAGGTCATCGATCAAAAGAAGGGCAACGTACTGGCGCTCACGACCTCGTGCGTGGCGCTGTCTGCGGGCATTACCGCGCTGCCGGGTGATACGGGAACGCCGGTTGCCGAGCAGCTCGCGCAGCTTTCAGGCAACCTTGGTATCGTGCTTGCCGTGCTCTACCTCGAGAAATACCTGCTAACCATTTTGTGGTCGGTTGGCTTGGGCATCTTAATCCCGTTTGCGTTGGTGCTCTTTGCGGTGTCGCTCGGCATTCACGGGCGCTGGAGCACGAGCACTGTCCTGCGCCGTGTGGCGACACGCGTACTGGTGGTTGCCGTGATCGGCATGGCGCTCGTGCCCGCGAGCGTATGGGTGTCGCAAAAGGTCGATGAAACGTATCGCGTAAGTATTGAGCAAGCTGAGCAAAAGGCTGCGGACGCTGCGGACGCGGCCGACACCACGGACAAGTCAGCCGAGACCAGCTCAAAATCGAACAAGAAAAAATCCGAGGCCACGGAGTCCAAAAACGTGCTCGAGCAGTTGACTGATGGGGCATCGAGCCTTGTTACGTCGGTGACCAGCGGCGCCAAGCAGATGACCGACGAGATCGTGCAGCAGGTGACCAATCTGATTGAAGGCGTCATCGTGATGATCGTGACCTCGTGCGTTATCCCGCTGCTGGTGCTCGTGGCGTTCCTATGGCTAGGACACGTGCTGCTGGGGCTCGATATTTCCGGCCCGGCGAACTATTTGACGGGCCGCTTTCTGGGTGCTCCGTCCAAGCACGCCAAAAAGGGTGGGCAGTCCGAGTAGCTAAAACAGCTGTATATACCGGGGAATACCGCCGAAGGGCGGCCGAGACGCGTTCTCGGCCGCCCTTTTGTTTGTTGAACACATGGTCGCTACGTCCGCGCCCGGCTCAAACGGTCAGCAATCATCCGTGAACGATATTTGTTCAAAAAAGAACAAAGATAAACAAATAGTTGTTGCAGTTAGTGTTCGAATGTGTTCAAATAAACATGAACAGTGAAGAACCGCACATTCAGATGCCCGGACCTGAACGCGATTCAACACTTCCAAACAGAAACTACGCACCTGCGTATCTCTCAAGGAGGATGTCATGAGGGTTGTAATCGCTTCCGATGCCGACGGTATGTCGATGAAGGAGTCCATCAAGGAGATGCTCATCGCCGACGGTCACGAGGTCGTCGACTATTCCGAGACCCCTGCCGCGGACTTTGTCGATTCCGCGACCGCCGTTGCCAAGGACCTGCTGGAGCACAAGGATTCCCAGGGCTTTGCATTCGATAAGTACGGCGTCGGCTCCTATATGGCCGCCGTCAAGATCAAGGGCATGGTCGTCGCCAACATTTCCGACGAGCGTTCCGCTTACATGACCCGCGAGCACAACGGCTCGCGCATGGTCACCATGGGCCCGGGCGTTGTGGGCACCGAGGTCGCCAAGAAGATCGCCCGCGAGTTCCTGCGCGCCCAGTACGCCGGCGGCCGTCACCAGATCCGTGTCGACATGCTCAACAAGATGGCCTAACGAGAGCCACCGAGAACTCGAACTTCTACCTCAACTTGTGAATTCAGACGAAAGGACGTTCTGATGAAGAAGACCATCGCAATCGGTTGCGACCATATCGTTACGGACGAGAAGATCTATCTGGCCGACCGCCTGGAGCAGGCTGGCTACAAGGTGCTCGACTGCGGCACCTACAGCCACACCCGTACGCACTATCCCATCTACGGCAAGGCCGTGGGCGAGGCCGTTGCCAGCGGCAAGGCCGACTTTGGCGTGGCCCTGTGCGGCACCGGCATCGGCATCACCAACGCCGTCAACAAGGTTCCCGGCGCCCGCTGCGCCCTGGTCCGCGACATGACCTCTGCCCTGTATGCCCGTCGCGAGCTCAACGCCAACATCGTGGGCTTTGGCGGCAAGATTACCGGCGAGTTCCTGATGGCCGATATCATGCTTGCCTTCCTGGAGGAGCCCTACGAGAAGACCCCCGAGCACGATGCCCTGATCGCCAAGATCGATGCCTGCAATAAGGCCGACGCCGAGGCTCAGGCTGACCCGCACTTCTTTGACGAGTTCCTCGAGAAGTGGGACCGCGGCGAGTACCACGACTAATTAGGTTCCGGCGTTCTGCCGAACGCCGGACCGGCCGACGCTGCGAAGCCATCTGGCGGGCAATCTGCCGTTCAGCTTCGGCGGCATGACCAGAAGGTCAATGCCGCCTCGCTTCACGGCACCTTGCCTCGCCAGCTGACTTCTCGCTGACGTTGGGGGTACCTGTGGGGTTACCGCTGTTGTTGCGAAGCTTTCTGGTTCAGTAAGCTGCTCCGATAACACGTTTGCTTGCTGAGCTTGTGGGCTTCGTTTTGGCGGGACCCAGTATTCTGCAGCTTTTCAATTGACGGCTCGCGTTTCTGTGAGGGGGCGCGGGCCGGTTTTCTATCAGCCCTATTGACTTGGCGGGCTGTCATAAGAAAGGGAAGGCTCCTATGGAGTTTGTTCTTGATAACGGCTCTGTCCGCATTGCGTTGAGCACGGCTGGCGGATCGTTCACTTCTATTGCGGCCAACGGCCGTGAGTACCTGTGGCAGGGTGACCCGGCGGTCTGGTCGGGCCAGGCACCCATTTGTTTCCCGATCTGCGGCGGCCTTCGCGACGGTCACGCAATGACCATGGGCGGCCGCGAGATTAAGCTCGCCCGTCATGGCTTTGCTCGCAAACAGGAGTGGAAGCTCGAGGAGCAGGGCGACAACATGGTCGCGCTGAGCCTAAGCTCTGCCGACCATGCCGAGTTGCTCGAGCAGTACCCGTATCCGTTTAAGATCGTTGCTCGTTACATGATCGATGCGGAAAAGGTGGCTGTGTCGTACGAGGTGACCAATGAGGGCACCGAGGACATGCCGTTCTTTGTGGGCGGTCACCCTGGCTTTAAGTGCCCGCTTGACGAGGGCGAGTCCTATGACGACTACGAGCTCCGTTTTGAGCAGCGCGAGGCCGCCGAGCTCTGTACTGCCGTTCCCTCGACGGGCCTGATTGATGTTGAGCATCGCAGCAAGAACCCGATGGTTGGCCATGACCTGCCGCTGACGCACGAACTCTTTGACTTCGCAGAGACCATCTTTGACGTGCTTGAGAGCCGCGTGGTTACGCTGACCAAGAAAACCGAGGACAAGGGCGTGCGACTGACGTTCCCCGATATGCCGTACCTGATTGTGTGGAGCAAGCCCGAGGGTGACTTTGTGGCCGTGGAACCGTGGGGCGGCCTGTCCACCTGCTCCGACGAGGACGATATTCTGGAGCACAAGCGCGGCTGCCTGGTGGCCAAGCCGGGGGAGACCGTTACTCGCGGCTTTGAGATCGAGATCCTTTAACGAGCTATCGTATGTTTGGGGCCGCGCGTGTCGTGCCCCGGAAACAGGAGTTCAATATGATTCTGACCGTTACCATGAACCCGTCGATTGATACGCGCTATCAGCTCGACAAGTTGATCATCGACGACGTGAACCGCGTGACGCCCGAAAAGACCGCTGGCGGTAAGGGCCTCAACGTGAGCCGCGTGTTGCTGCAGCTGGGCGACGACGTGCTCGCGACCGGTCTGCTCGGCGGCCACATGGGTGCCTATATGGCCGAGCTCATGGATGCTGACGGCGTCAAGAACGAATTTGTGCCCATCGCCGGTGAGACGCGCATTTGCCTGAATATTCTGCACGAGGGTAATCAGACCGAGCTTTTGGAGAGCGGCCCGCAGATCACCCCGGCCGAGCTCGAGGCCTTTACGGCCAAGTTCGCCGAGCTTGCGGCGAAGGCGGACGTTGTGACGCTTTCGGGCTCGCTGCCGCGCGGCGTCGATGCCGGCTACTATGCCGAGCTCGTCAAGATCGCCGAGAAGGCGGGCGCCAAGGTGCTGCTCGACACCTCGGGTGCATCGCTGGAGGCCGCGCTGGAGTCCGACGCTAAGCCCGAGCTCGTAAAGCCCAACCTGACTGAGATAAACGGTCTGCTGGGTACGTCCTTTACGACCGATGATGTCGATGCCCTGCGCGAGGCGCTTGCCGCCGATGGCCGCTTTGCCGGTATTCCCTGGGTTGTCGTTTCGATGGGCGCTGCCGGTTCGGTGGGCTTCCATGAGGGCCGTGCGTTCCGCGCCAAGACGCCCGCGATTGCGGCTGTGAACGCGACGGGTTCCGGCGACTCGACCATCGCCGGCTTTGCGCATGCCATTGCTGCCGGCGCCGACGACGTCACGGTGCTCAAGACCGCCAATACCTGCGGCAAGCTTAACGCCATGGATCCCAAGACCGGCCACCTGGTCATGGACCGCTGGGATGAGATCTACAACAGCGTTGTCGTGACTGAACTCTAGGAGTCGCGACACCGAACACTCAAAAACGGCGCCCGCCGGCGATGTTGCCGGCGGGCGCCGTTGTCGTGTAGGTGGCTATGTCGTGCGGGCTGCTGTTGAACGTTCGGGCCCGTGTTCTATAGTGAGTCGATAAAGCGCTGTTGGGCGGCGCGGCCGGCTTCGTCCCACTTAAAGACGCCGGCGTTGTCGAGCACGTGGCCAAACACCACGCCGACCTCCTCGTGCAGGATATCGATGGCGTTGTCGGCCGTAAGCTCGTCGGCGCGGCGGGCAAAGACGTCCTTGGCCCATGCGGCGTGGCTGCGGCAAAGGTCGTCGCCCTCGAGCGCGCCAGCAAGGTCGTAGCTGGCATCGGCTTTGGCCGCCAGCAAGTGCTCGCGGACAGCGCCAAGCTCGGGAACCAGGCGCGGCGGCAGAATGGCCAGGCCCATGACCTCAATCAAGCCGATGTTCTCTTTCTTAATGTGGTGGTACTCAGCATGCGGGTGGAAAACGCCCAGCGGATGCTCGTCGGTCGTGATGTTGCAGCGAAGCGCCAGGTAGGCCTCGTAAATCTCGCCGCCGGCATTGCCGCGGGAGTCGACGCGGCGGATGACGGGCGTCACGGTGTTGTGCGCCACGCCATCGGCCGTGTGCGCGATGACGCCCACAGACTCATCGGTCCACTCGCGCCAGGCGAGGATAATCTTCTCGGCAGCGTCGAGCAGCTGGGCGCGGTCATGCGAGCGCAGGCGCAGCACCGAGAGCGGCCACTGCAGCACGGTACCGGTGACCTGGTCAAAGCCGGGCACGCTAAACTGCGAGACCTCGGCGGCATGCATCATGGGGAACTCGTGCGCACCGCCCTGGAAGTGGTCGTGCGACAGAATCGAGCCGCCCACGATGGGCAGGTCGGCGTTGGAGCCAATAAAGTAGTGCGGGAACAGGTCGACAAAGTCGAGCAGGCAGGTCAGGCCCTTGCGGTCGACGTGCATCGGACGATGCTCGGAGCTCATGGCAATGCAGTGCTCGTTAAAGTACGCGTACGGGCTGTATTGGAAGCCCCAGCGCTCGCCGTCGAGCTTAATGGGGATAACGCGCAGATTCTGGCGGGCGGGATGGGCGCCGCCGTCGGCTGCAGCGGAGCGTCCGGGATAGCCCTCGTTTTCGATGCAGAGCTGGCAGGCGGGATACTTCTCGCCCGTGTTTTTGGCGGCGCCGGCCGCGGCAATATCGCGCGGGTCCTTTTCGGGCTTTGACAGGTTGATGGTAATCTCGAGGTCGCCCCAGTTGGTGGGGGTGCTCCATTTGATGTTGCGCGCGATGGCGGCGCGGCGCACATAGCCGGCGTCGCAGCACAGGCCGTAGAACCAGTCGGTTGCGGCGCGGGGCTCGTTGACGCCCATACGTCCGTTGAACTCCTCGTTTACAACCGAAGGCCTCGGCATGAGCGTGCCCATGATGCGCATGGCGATGCGATCGCGGCCCGACGCCGTGTCCTCGGCAGCACCGTTGGCAACGGCGGCCTCAGAAAGCACGGCAAGCGTGCCCTCCAGGTCAAAGTCGGGGAGTGTATCGGGGTGCAAGAGCGAAATCTTCTCGATCTTGAGCGCCCAGGCCATGTCGAGTGCTGGGCCCGTGGCGCCGATGCACTCCAAAATGGTGTTGTATGCCCAGATGCGATCGTCCTGGCCGATCATCGATCGGTGGATAGCGTACTCGATCAGGTTCTGCGCGGCCTCGCGCACGTCAGTCATTACAGCCATGCCGCGTAAGCCCCCTTGTCAGAGATGGCGTAGTGACGGGCAGAGCCCTCGCCCAGCCAGCTGTTCATCTTGGTGATGAAGGTATCGACCAGATCGAGCGGCACGAAGGCCTGGATGGTACCGCCAAAGCCGCCGCCGTGAATACGAACGGCGCCACGGCCGTCGAGCACATGCTCGGCCAGTGCCAGGGCATACATGGAGGGCTGCTCGGAGCCCAGCTTGGCAACAACATTCTGCAGGTACATGGCAGAGCTGGCGCCGGACTCGCGCGTCAGGACCAAGAACTGGTCAATGTCGCCGGCGTTCAGGGCCGCCCAGCGCTTATCGACCAGGCCGTTCTCGTACCAGTAGTGAACGGCGCGCAGGCAGGCACGGTCGCCCAGCTTGGCGCGCAGCTCGGGGAGCTTGGCGTCAAAATCGGCAACGTCGACCTCGCACAGGCGTGCCTTGCCAAACTCGGCGGCGACGTCTTGCATTTCGCGCGGAACGGCGGCGTAGTCATCGGTGGCGGCCACGTGGTCGGCGCCGACCTTAACGAGCACGAGCGCATAGCCGTGGTCCTCAAAGTTGAGCTCGAGCTTCTGGGTCTTAGGCTGAGCCTGGTCCTCAAAGTCCATGTAGGCAAGGCCGCCCAGACATACGGCGGCCTGGTCCATCAGACCGCAGGGCTTGCCGTAGTAGTTGTTTTCGGTGCGCTGGCTCATCTGAGCGAGCGTGACAGGCTCAATGGCGGGCGCGCCCCAGAGCGTTTCCATGGCACGACCGTACGCGGCCTCGACGGCGGCAGAGCTGGAAAGGCCGCCACCCGAGGGGACGGAGCAGGTGAAGGCGAAGTCGAAGCCGTGGGGCTCAACGCCAAGGGCTGCAATCTCGTGCGCCATGCCGCGGACGAGGCTTGCGGACGTGCCTTTCTCGGACTCCTGAACATCCAGCGTGTCGAGCGTAATCTCAAACGTGGGGTAGCCCTCGTCGGCGACGCGGACCTTGTTGGAGTCGGTCGCCACGGCAATGCCGTCAACGGCGACATCGAGCGAGCCGGCGATAACGTGGCCGCCCTCGTGATCGGTGTGGTTGCCGCTGATCTCGGAACGGCCGGGCGCGTGCACGTAGAGCACCTGGCGGTCGGCGATGGGCCCAAACTCCTCCTCAAACAGCTTGGTGAGCGTGGCGAGTGTCTTTTCGTCGGGGGTGGTCATGGGAGTCCTTTCCTTGGCGCGCCCGGGTGGGTTTTGCGTCGTTATGAGTACGTTAACAACTTAAAGCGGCATGAACCAAGTGTTCACGATACCGCACGTTACGGGCTATGTTAACGTACTCATAACACATCGCTTGTCACTTTTTGAGAATCTGGTAATCGGTAGAAATTCAGCCGTGAACGGTACTGCCGTATGGACTTATAAAGCAGAAGAGATGCAGATAGAAAAAGTAGAGTACGTTAACATGCGTCCGACGATAGCGGGCCTCGGCGCGGGATGTATTTCTGCCCGGGCCGGCATTCACGCTATTCAGATCTCGCAAGGGTGAAGGTGATCCTGTGGCAAGGCGCCCGTCCAACGATACCAGTTCGCGTCCGGTCTCCATGGCCGACGTCGCCCGCGCTGCCGGCGTTTCGCAGCAGACGGTTTCGCGCGTCGCCAACGGCTTGCCTAACGTTAACGAGCAGACGCGCCAGCGCGTACAGGCCGCTATGCAAAAGCTCGGCTTTCGTCCGAGTTATGCCGGTCGCTCGCTGCGCGACGGCCGTTATCATTCGGTCGGCCTGTGCGTCAACGATGTCACCAAGTTCGGCAACCTCTCAATGATCGACGGCATCGCCAGCGCTGCTCGCGAGCATAATTGCGCCATCACGCTGGTCGAGATGTCCAAGACCGAGGAGTTTTCGCTTGCCGAGGCCACGCGTCGTATGGCCGCATTGCCGGTGGACGGCATCATCATCGGTATGAGTCGCATGGCGCCCGATTTTGAGACGTTTGATCCGTTGCCGGGTATCGGCACGGTCATCGTTACCATGTACGCGCACCCGCGGGTGACCACGGTCGATTCCGACCATTACGGCTGCTCGCTATTGCTTATGGATCACCTGTTTGAGCTAGGGCACGAGCAGATTCGCTATATTGGCGGCCCGTCATTCTCGGTCGACGAGCAATTTCGTCGCGCCGGTTGGCAGGATGCACTCGAGCGTAAACACATCGAGCCGGCAGAGCCGCTCGAGGGCGACTGGTCTGCCAACAGCGGCTACGAGGCCGGCAGGTACCTGGCCGAGCACGATCGCACCATGACGGCGATTTACGCGGCAAACGACCAGATGGCAAATGGCGCGATTGCCGCGCTGCGCGATAGCGGTCTGCGCGTGCCCGAGGACGTGAGCGTGGTGGGCGTCGACGATTCGCTCGATGATTTTGTAGCACACAACGAGCTCACGACCGTTCGATTCGATTTGCATCAGCGTGGACGCGAGGTGTTCGAGCACGCGGTTCCCAAGGCGGGGGCAACGGACAAAACCGTTGCCATTCGTATTCCCGGCCAGCTTATCGTTCGACATACCACGGCAGCTCCGCGCACATAGTTTTTGCAGGTCAATGGCGATATATTCCGCCTCAATAACAATCGATAAGGATGCTGGCAGATAGCCGTGGCTATGCAGCCGAGTGTTATGATAGACGGGTTCTTTTGTCTATCTAGGAGGCTTTGCCTGATGGAGATCACCAAGGATATCCGCTACATCGGTGTCGACGATCACGACATTGACCTGTTCGAGGGCCAGTACGACGTGTCCGAGAACGGTATGGCATACAACAGCTACGTTATCTTGGGCGATAAAATCGCTGTCGCCGATTCGGTCGACGCTGGCTTTGTCGACGAGTGGCTCGGCAACCTCGAGGCCGTGCTCGATGGCCGTACGCCCGACTACCTGGTCGTCCATCACATGGAGCCCGATCACTCCGCCGGTATCGCTGCCTTTATGGAGCGCTATCCCCAGGCGCAGATCGTGGCCAGCATGGGTGCTTTCCGCATGATGGTCAACTACTTTGGCACCGACTTCCCCGAGCGCAAGATGGTCGTCAAAGAGGGCGATGTGCTCGATCTGGGCGGCCACAGCCTGACCTTTATCGGCGCCCCCAACGTTCACTGGCCCGAGGTGATTTTCTCCTACGAGTCCACCGACAAGGTGCTCTTTAGTGCTGACGGCTTTGGCAAGTTCGGCGCCAACGACATCGAGGATCCGGAAGGCTGGGCTTGCGAGGCTCGCCGCTACTACTTTGGCATCGTCGGTAAGTTCGGCAAGTTCGTGCAGGCCGTTCTCAAGAAGGCCGCCGACCTGGACATTCAGATCATCTGCCCGCTCCACGGCCCCGTGCTGACCGAGAACCTGGGCTACTACCTCGACACCTATAACACCTGGTCGAGCTATCAGCCCGAGGACGAGGGCATCACGATCGCCTATGCGAGCGTGTATGGCCATCTGAAGGCTGCCGTCGAGGAGCTCGCATCTGCGCTCGAGGCTCGCGGCCAGAAGGTCTCCGTCTTTGACCTGGCTCGCGACGACATGGCCGAGGCCGTTGAGGATGCGTTCCGCTACGACCGTCTGGTGCTCGCCTCCATTACCTATCAGGGCGAGATCTTCCCGTGCATGAGCACCTTTATCCACACGCTCGCCGAGCATGCCTACCAGAACCGCACCGTGGCGCTTGTCGAGTCCGGTTCCTGGGCGCCCGCAGCTGCCAAGGTTATGACCAAGGAGCTCGAGGGCATGAAGGACATCACCCTGACGCAGAACAAGGTGACTGTGCTGGGCTCGCTCAACGACGCCTCGCGCGCCCAGATCGAGGCCCTCGCCGACGAGCTGTCCAAGTAGCGGCACATTCACTTCTGATGCTCAACCACCACAACCACCACAAAGGGGACAGGCACCTTTGTGGTGGTTTTTGTTTAAGCGCCGGCGATGACGAGGGCTGGACGTGAGCTGTCAGTGGCCTCGGCGATCGAGGTGGCGACGGCATGGTCGGGGTCACGGTCCATCACGATGGAGTCGACATCGGCAAGCTCGGCAAAGCGGTACATGCCGCGTCCGTTAACCTTGCTGGCGTCCATGAGGGCGACGCTTTGATGGGCTGCGGCGATCATAGCCGTTTTGGTCTCGGCCATCTGGGGAAAGTCGGTCGTAAAGCCGCAGCTGGGGACAAAGGCGCCGGGGCACATGACGGCCAGATCGGCATGGACCATTTGGAGCGCCTGCATAGTGAGCGGTCCGTACAAATAACGATGGCCTTTGCGCAGTGCCCCGCCCAGCATGACGACATCGACTGAGGGCATGCTCTCGTCGATGTAATCGGCAATGGTAATGTCGGCCGTGATGACGGTGATACCGTCGCGCTGATCGAGGAGCCGGACGAACTCGAGCGCCGTGGTGCCCGAGTCGACGAGCAGCGTGTCGCCGTCATTGACGAGCTCGATGGCGCTTTGCGCGATGGCCTGCTTGGCGGCGACGTTGACATTGATGCGGCGATCCTGCGTGGAGACGGTCAGACGTTTGTGGAGTGATACGGCACCGCCGTGCGTGCGGCGCAGCTTGCCTGCTTCGGCGAGCGCGTCCAGGTCGGCGCGGGCGGTGACGGAGGACACGCCAAAGGTCTGGGCGATTTCTGCTACCTGCACCGAGGCATTATGATCGAGCATTTCCAAAATGGCGGTACGGCGTTCGTCGGCAAAGGCGCGGTTGGTGGCTTGGGCCATGCTTGCTCCATTCTCGGCTAAATTTGCAGGAATTGTGTTGACTCTATTTTCGTTCATTTTCTTTTTGGGTAAGAAAACACCTTTCGATTACTTATCTTTTCTATAAAAGAAAGACGCTGAACGCCCAAAATTCAATATCGAACATGTTCACTCGGCTCAAATTTCTTCCGTTTGCTTTTCAAAAATGACTGTATTGACCTGCATGGGCTCAATATCTCGCACGTGCAAAGCTGCTGAATTTCATACAATGAGCGCAGCAAAACGCAAGGTAAAACGCCTTGTGAACAACTACGCCCGATGTCCAGATGCGGGCGAGGGAGAGGAGCAAACGCTCATGGCACTTGTTACCACCGAAAAGATGCTCAAGGACGCTCAGGCCGGCCACTACGCTGTTGGCGCTTTCAACGTCGAGAACCTCGAGTTTGTTATGGCCGTTCTGGCCGCTGCCGAGGAGACCAAGTCCCCCGTCATCATGCAGACCACCCCGGGCACCATCAAGACCGCTGGTCTGGACTACTTCTACGGCATGGTCAAGGCTGCCGCCGAGCGCGCTTCCGTGCCCGTCGCCCTGCACCTCGATCACGGCGATGGCTATGACCGCTGCATGCAGGCTTTCCGCACGGGCTACACCTCTGTCATGATCGACGGCTCGCACGAGTCCTTCGAGGACAACATCGCTCTGACCAAGTCCGTCGCCGACGCTGGCCGCGCCATGGGCGTGCCCGTCGAGGCTGAGCTCGGTAAGGTTGGCGGCAAGGAGGACGACGGTCCCGCGGTCGAGGGCGAGAGCCCCTACACCGATCCTGCCGAGGCCAAGGAGTTCGTCGAGCGCACTGGCTGCACCTCGCTGGCTATTGGCGTTGGTACCAGCCACGGCGTGTACACGAGCGATCCGCACATCGAGCAGTCCGTGGTCAAGGCCATCCGCGACGCCGTCGACGTGCCGCTGGTTCTGCACGGCACCTCCGGTGTGCCCGATGAGCAGGTTGCCGAGGCTGTGAAGAACGGCATCTGCAAGGTTAACTACGCCACCGAGCTGCGTCAGGCCTACACCAAGGGCTTCATGGCCTACATGGCCGAGAACCCCGCCTGCTTCGATCCCAAGAAGCCGGCCAAGGAGGGTATGCGCGAGATCACCGAGCTGGTTAAGATCCGCATGACCAACCTCAACTCTGTGGGCAAGGCAGAGTAACAGCAAGGGTACTCTGATCCCACCGGACGGCTTGGGCGGGTCCCCGTACTTAGTTTCCAAAACGTCCTCGCGCATGAAGGCCCCCGTTGCTTCGCTTCTACGAAGCGTTGGCAACGGGGGCCTTCGCGCTGCGGAATGATTTTGGAAACTAAGTACGGGGACCCGCCCAAGCCGTCCTGCTCGATCGCCCTTGTGGCGTTGGGGCGGAAGGGGTGGGGCGTTAGGGCTTCTTTGCTGATGGGGGATTAGTATGCCCGGGCTTGGTTGGGGAATGCCTGGTCTAGTGAGGCTTGGAGTTTTTCGAAGGATGTCTGCAGGTTGAGGTGTTGGTCTGCAGAACGTTTGGCTTTTGTGGTGGGGGAGTCGAGGAGGCCGTTTCTCTGTGTCGGGGGGAAGGAGAATAGGTTTGCATGATTTAGGGATGGCTGCTGTGCTGCGTCATTGGAAGAATGCATGCTTATGCGGCCTCCTCGATGTCCACCAAAAGGTTGCGCACGGGGTCTGCTGCTAGGTCCCGTGCGTTGGCAGTATTATGCCGCGGCTGCTGCAAAGAAGCGCTAAAGAAAAGCTTAATGAGGTTTGACGTTGCGATGAAATCGCAGGTCAAAGCTATCGAGTAACACTCTTGAAAGGTTTGAGCTTAAGGGCTTTCTAAGGTTTGTGGTGCGGATGTGGCTCGCCTGTGTGGGGCGTGTGGACGGCTCGTTCCTAGTGCTGTGGCTCTGCGGCGCGCACCTGCTCGATGACCTTTTCCATGGTGGCGTCGATGCGGTCCTTTTTGAGCTCACATTCCCAGACGGTGATGGGCGTCCAGCCCATTTGAGTGAGCGCTGCCACGGCAGCGCGGTCGCGCTCGACGTTGCGACGGAACTTTGCCTCCCAAAACTCAACGTTGCGCTTGGGCTGGCTTGGATTGCACTTAGGGCAGCGGTGCCAAAAGCAGCCGTTGACGAAGATGGCGATCTTCCGCCCGGGAAAGGCGATGTCGGGTTTTCCGGGCACCTTCCATTCCAGACGGTATCCCGTAAGGCCTGCGGCGCGCAGGCGCTGGCGAACGAGCAGCTCGGGTTTGGTGTTCGCACGCTTGTTGCCCTTCATGGACTTTTTGATGGCGGCGCGACGGCGGACCAGTTCGCGCTCGTCAGCGGAAAGGTCCGAGGTGTCGATGCCGTCCAGCAGGTCGGGCTTGGGGCGCTTTTTGCTGCGGCGCTTGGCTTTGCGCTTGGGTTTGGCGGTGGGTTTGTCGGCTGTGTTGGGCGCGGTGTCATCAGCGGAGCTTGCCTCAAGCCGATCTTCCTTCAGCTCAATCAGGGCATCAATGAGCCCCTTGTCGGCGGGCATCCATTCCACCGTGGCAAGCGAGGTGCGCGGAATCCAACGGATATCGAGTTGACGGTCATGCTTCTGGGGCTCATCGGATTCATCGGCGAGCGAGCAGTAGTAGCACTCCATGGAGAGATGGAAATCGGGGTAGTCATACTCAACGGTGTAGAAATCGCGCAGGTTGGTGACTTTTACCTGCAGCTCTTCCATGAGCTCGCGGCGTACGGCGTCTTCGGGCGTCTCGCCGCGCATGAGCTTGCCACCTGGGAACTCCCAAAGTCCCTGCATGTCGCCATAGCCGCGCTGCACGGCAAGCAGCTCATCGGATCCTTCCTTGCGAATGATCCCGGCGGCAACATGAACAGTCTTCAACAGGAGTCCTCTCTTAGCATCAACACGTGACAGGCTAGCTACCCGTACCTTACACAACGGTAAGGCAAGCGTAAGCCATATCGATGGTAGCCGACTCGTCTTCTTGCGACTATAGATGCCGTAGACTAATCGCAAGAAAGGACTCGGTATGCAAACCACGCACATGGCGACCCCGGTACTGGAGGTCGCGCATCTCGAAAAGGTATATGGAGCGCTGGGCAACGTGACCCGCGCGCTCAACGACGTCAGCTTTACCGTCAACCGCGGCGAATTTGTTGGCATCATGGGGGCCTCGGGCTCGGGCAAGTCGACGTTGCTCAACTGCGTCTCGACCATCGATAGCGCCACGAGCGGCACCATCCGCATCAACGGGCAGGACATTACGCGCATGAAGCAGGCTAAGCTTTCGCAGTTCCGCCGCGAGGAGCTCGGCTTTATCTTCCAGGGCTCCAACCTACTCGATACGCTCACGGCACGCGAGAACATCGCCCTGCCGCTCACCATCGCCCGCACAAACTCGGCAGAGATCTCAACCCGCGTGCAGGATGTGGCAGCGCGCCTCTCCATCAGTCAGGTGCTCGACAAGTATCCCTACCAGATGTCCGGCGGTCAGCAGCAGCGCGTTGCCGCAGCTCGCGCGCTCGTCACCGACCCCACCATGATCATGGCCGACGAGCCCACCGGCGCCCTCGATTCTAAAAGCGCTCGTCTGCTGCTCGAGAGCCTGGAGGCCCTTAACCGCCGCCTACGCGCCACGGTGCTCATGGTCACGCACGACAGCTTTGCTGCCAGCTATACGAGCCGCGTGCTGTTTATCCGCGACGGCAAGATTTTCACCGAGCTGCGCCGCGGCGACACCGACCGCCGAGAGTTCTTCGACCGCATTATGGAGGTCGTTGCCATGATGGGCGGTGAGGGCTCCGATGCTCTGTAAACTCGCTTGGGGCAACGTCCGCCGCGCCGGCCGCGACTACCTTGTCTACCTTTTGACGCTCACCCTGGGCGTCACGGTCTTCTATGCCTTCAACACCATCTCGATGCAGGTCGACATCGCCGGAATCGATGAAGAGGGCTTGGCGCAGGTTATGGGCAGCATGCTCGGTAACCTGACGTACTTTTTGGCCGGTGTCATGGCCTTTTTGATGGTGTATGCCAATAACTTCATCATGAAACGCCGCAAGAAGGAGTTTGGCCTGTACCAGGTGCTCGGCATGGGGCGCGGGCGCGTCGCCACGATCATGGCGCTCGAGACGGTGATTGTCTCGGTGGTGGCCTTTGTCGCCGGCATTATGCTGGGTGTGGGACTCTCCCAGCTCATGACGTTCTTTACGGCCTCGCTTTTTAAGACACAGATTGCCAATTTCCACTTCTTTTTCTCGGTGCATGCGTTCAATCTGACTCTTGCCTGCACGCTCGTAATGTTTGTGCTCACGCTACTGCTGAACCTTCGCGCCGTGCGTCGTACCAAACTCATCGAGCTTATGGGTGCCGAGCGTCGCAACGAGAGCATCAAGACGCGCAACCCCTGGATTGCGATTGCCATCTTTGCCGTGGGCGTGGTGCTTGTGGGCGTGGCCTATTACCGTCTGCTACGTGATGGGTTCCCGCTAACCGCGACGGACAGCAAGCTGCAAGAGGCCATGAACCAGTTTGGTATTACGACCGCTATGGTTACCGTGGGCACCTTTGCCCTGTTCTGGGGACTCTCGGGCATGCTCATCAAGCTGCTGCAGAGCCTGCGCGGCGTGTATTGGCGCGGCCTCAACATGTTTACCGTGCGCCAGCTTGCGGCCAAGGTCAACACGGTGTGCTTTTCGATGGGCGTCATCGCGATGCTCCTGTTTTTGGCCATCACCTCGGTGACGTGCGGTATGTCGATTGCCAACGTGATGAACGAAAACCTCGAGCGCTATAACCCTGTAGACGTGTCTCAGACGTATGTCTATTACACGCCCGATACGCTCGACTACTACAAAGAGTACATCAATCCGTCTGAAGCCGATCGCATGGTGCTGGCCGATAGTACGGTCGATTTGTACTTCGCATGGCACGGCGATCCATGGCACGGCGATCGTAAGGGCAAGTCGGCGGACAACAACGACGAGACCGGCAAGAAGGTCAATATTGCCGATGTTGCCGGTGAGCATGTGCAGATCGATTCGTATCTGAGTTACCCGCTTGGCGGTTCGGATCCTTCGGTGACTCCAAGTGAAATGTGCAAGGCCATGGGCGAAAAGCTTCCCAAGGCGTTCGGGGGTAGCAATGCCGATACGATGGGTCTGTTTGTGACGCCGGCGAGCCAGTACAACAAACTGCGTCAGATGATGGGCGAGGAGCCGGTGCACATCGGTCACGACCAGTATCTGCTCACATGTGATATGGGCGGCGAGCTGGTCGACCTGTACACCAAGTATATGGCTGGCGGCCATGCCCTTACCTTGGGCGGGCATACGCTCAAGCCCGCAACCGATAAGTCGGACGAAGATACGGCGGCCATCGCCAACTCGGCGATGGGCAGTAATCCGGGTACCGTCGTCGTTGCCGACGAGCTGTTGTCCCAACTTAATCTGCAGCCGTATTCCAGTAGCCTGCTCGTTAACTACAAACAGGGGATGGATACGACTGAGGCAGACGAGAGCATTAAAAACACTGTGCTCGACAATCTGCTCGTTGACGGCAAGGAGTCGGGGTCGTGGGGAACCTTCATCACACGCTCCGAGATGTACACGCAAGCAGCGCAAATGAACGGTCTTATTAGCTACCTAGCCATCTACATCGGCTTTGTATTGGTTGTTGCATGCGCGGCGATTCTGTCGATCCAGCAACTCTCCAACGTGGCCGACGGCAGCCGCAGCTATCGTGTGCTGGCACAGATCGGCTGCGACGACCGCCAGATTCGCCATTCGGTGATGGCGCAGCAAGCGGTATTCTTCCTGTTCCCGTTGGCGGTGGGCTTGGCGCACTCCTTTGTGGCACTTAAGGTGATCATCGAGATGGTGAGCATATTCGGAAATATGAGCATCGGCGGCACCGTGGGCCTCACCTGCGCGATCTTCCTGGCAGCCTACGGCGGCTATTTCCTGGTGACCTACCTCATGAGCACCGGCATGGTACAAGCCGCCATAGCCACCCGCTACAGCGAGTAACAAGCGGGCAAAATCGTCGCAAAATCAGAGGCATATGACCGCCGCGAAGGGACTGGGGCCCTCTCGCGGCGGTTATTTTGCCTATCTGGTGCGTTTCGGATGCAAGTGAGTAGACTTTTTTGAACTTGCCGAGCACATCGCGACAAATGATCTATAAAACTGCAGGTCAGAGCTGTGGCGTGTTTAGGGTGTGCTTGGCCTCCTGCAAAAAGCCTACTCACTTGGTTTTTCTGCTAAAAGACCGCCACGAGGGAAGGCAACTCCCCCGGGTAGTCGTTGGGGACGTCCCAAACGGCTACCCAAGGAGTGTCCCAAACCGCCGGCAGAAAAGGAGCGTCCCTAACTGCCGCATCCGGAGCAAGACAACGCCGCAGGCAGAGGACGGACAGCGAGCGGGTCGCATTTGAGGCAAGGTGACGTGAAACGAAAGGGCGCTGACCTTC
>CAJLTA010000021.1 GCA_905209455.1 uncultured Collinsella sp. | reverse complement strand
TCATCGACCTGCGCCGATGTCCCCAACGTGGACACACATTTTGTCCTATAAGCCGCAAATGCTTACGCATTTCCTCAGCTCCGCGCCCCGACGGGTTCGACCCCGTGCGAGGTCAACAAAAAAGCGACCAGCCTAAGCCAGTCGCTTTAACGATCTTTGGGTGGGCCGTCAGGGGGTCGAACCCTGGACCTTGGGATTAAGAGTCCCCTGCTCTACCAACTGAGCTAACGACCCAAAGCTAAAGTCCGTTATGGCGGACTTTAGAGGAGATATCGTGTGGTGGGCCGTCAGGGGTTCGAACCCTGGACCTTGGGATTAAGAGTCCCCTGCTCTACCAACTGAGCTAACGACCCGATATCAACACGAAGCAAGAACTGGGGTGGGTAAAGGGACTCGAACCCTCGACCTACGGGACCACAACCCGTCGCTCTAGCCAACTGAGCTACACCCACCGTGTCCTGTGCGCTTCGCGCTCGACTATTATTGCAAGGAACGCCACGCGATGCAAGCCCCAATTTTCAAGAATTATGAAAAGAGTTTTTCGAGCGCGTTTCGAGCAATTCCCACCGGTTCCATAGGAGTAAACTTGCCCCACTGCAAATCCTCGAAAGGACCGGCATGAAAGAACTCTCCAACCGCACGGCAACATTTACCGATTCGGTCATCCGCCGCATGACACGCATCTCCAATAAGTACGATGCCGTCAACCTGTCGCAGGGCTTCCCCGACTTCGATCCTCCGGCGCAGCTGCTCAACAGCCTGAGCACCATCGCCGCCGACCCCAAGCCGCTCTACCACCAGTACTCCATTACCTGGGGCTCCCAGGCCATGCGCGAGGCGCTCGCCGCCAAACAGGAGCACTTTATGGGCATGCCGATCGACCCCAATGAGAACATCGTGGTCACCTGCGGCTCCACCGAGGCCATGATGGCCGCCATGATGACGGTTACGAACCCCGGAGACAAGGTCGTCATCTTCTCGCCGTTCTACGAGAACTACGGCGCTGACACCATTCTCTCGGGTGCCGAGCCCATCTATGTGCCGCTCAACCCGCCCACATTCGACTTTGACCGCGAGGCGCTCGAGGCTGCCTTCCGCGACAACGACCCCAAGGCCATCGTCCTGTGCAACCCTTCCAACCCCTGCGGCAAGGTCTTTACGCGCGAAGAGCTCACCTTTATCGCCGACCTGTGCAAAAAGTACGACGCGTACTGCATCACCGACGAAGTCTACGAGCACATCGTCTACGCGCCCCATGAGCACGTCTACATTGCCACGCTGCCCGGCATGTTCGAGCGAACCATCAGCTGCAGCTCGCTGTCTAAGACGTACTCCATCACCGGCTGGCGTCTGGGCTACACCATCGCCCCGGCCCAGATCACCGAGCGCATCAAGAAGGTCCACGACTTTCTCACCGTGGGTGCCGCCGCTCCCCTGCAGGAAGCCGTTGTCACCGCCCTCAACTTCGACGACAGCTATTACGATGAGGTCCTCGACCTCTACACCGCCAAACGCGACCTGTTCTGCCAGGGGCTCGATAGCATCGGTCTTGAGCATAACGTGCCGCAGGGCGCCTACTACGTCATGATGGACATCTCTGAGTTTGGCTATGACAGCGACCTCGAATTCTGCGAGGACCTCGCATCCAAGGTGGGCGTGGGCGCCGTGCCCGGCTCGAGTTTCTTCCGCGAGCCCGTCAACCATCTGATTCGTTTCCACTTTGCCAAGCGGGACGAGACGCTTAACGCGGCACTGGAGAACCTCAAGTCGCTACGTGATAAAATCAAGCCGCGCGGGTAAGGACGGCCCGGCAACTAAAGCAACCAAAGAAGCCCCGCACCGCCCGCCACGTTGCGAGGCTTCTTTTTATAGCGCTTTCTTAAATGGTTTAGAGCCCTATACTTTAGTCACGGAGCAACTTGTCCCAGAGAGAGGAATACTATGGCAGAACAGCAGCTTATCGGAGCGCTCGAGGCCGGCGGCACCAAGATGGTCTGCGCCACGGGCTATGCAGACGGTACGGTCCTGGAGCGTGAGCAGATCGCGACCACGACCCCGCAGGAGACCGTTGAGGCCGTCAATGCATGGTTTGCCGACAAGGGCATCGCCGCGCTGGGCATCGGCGCCTTTGGCCCCACCGCAGTCAACCCTGCCTCGCCCCAATACGGCAAGATCCTGGAGACGCCCAAAACGGCATGGCGCTACTTTGACCTGCTGGGCACTATCCAAAACGAGCTCAATATCCCCTGCGGCTACGACACCGACGTCAACGTCGCCTGCCTGGGCGAGGTCACCTTTGGTTGCGCCCAGGGCCTCACTGACGTTGTGTATCTGACCATCGGCACCGGCGTGGGCGCCGGCGTGCTCTCGGGCGGTAAGCTCGTACACGGCATGATGCATCCCGAGGCCGGCCACATCCTGGTCACGCGCGACCCGCGCGACACCATTGGCGAGCACAGCGCCTGCCCCTTCCACGACAATTGCCTCGAGGGTCTCATCGCCGGCCCCGGCGTTAAAAAGCGCTGGGATGGCAAGAGCGCCGGAGACATGGCCGATGACCCGGAGGCCATGGACCTGCTCGCAGGCTATCTGGCACAGGCACTCATGACCTACACGCTGTGCTACGCGCCGCAAAAGATCATCATCGGCGGCGGCGTGGCCGACCACACCCCCATCGTGCCGCTCGCACGCAAGAAGTGCGCCGAGATGCTCAACGGCTATATCGTCACGCCCGAGGTCAACGACATCGATACCTACATTGTCAACAACAGCCTCGAGGGCAAGCAGGGCATCATGGGCTGCCTGGCCCTGGGCGCACAGGCGCTTCAGTAGCAGACGCACCCACGGGGCGTGGCACGCCCGGCAAATCCGACCTACGGAACGACGTCACCACGCCTCATATAAGCCCTCAAATAAAAAAGGCCGCCTAGGACCAAACAATACGTCCTAGGCGGCCTTTTTGGCGCACATCAGCGACCGTAAGAGATATCGGAGCACAACGCCCGTTGCCGCTCCACAGCAGTCGATCATCACATCGGTGATCATGCCGGCGCGTCCCGGCACAAAGAGCTGAATCGTCTCGTCGATTGAGGGAATCAACAGCAGGAACACCGCCGTGGGCAGCAGCACGTCAAAGGTGCGCCGGCCCTCAAAATCAAAGGCGTGCGTTGCCAAGATGCCGAGCACCATATACTCGGTAAAATGCGCGCACTTGCGAACAACAAAGTTGGTCACCCATTCATATGGAAGTCCCACGCTGTGCAGGAAACCGCGGATAGCTTCCATGACCGTTAGGCTCAGCGAGCCCGACCCCGAGCCGGGAACCAGCGAATTGCCCCAGATCAAGAGCGCCATCAGGCAGGTTACAACCGCCCATTTTCGATTGATCTTAGCCATGCAGAAGTTATGCCTCCGCGCGGAGCGGCGCGAAGCTGGCGGTACCGCCCTCGATAACGCTCAGATAGGCACGGCCCGTACGCTTGGCAGTTGAGGACTGCAGGCGCTCGATCTCTTCCTCGAGGATCTGATTGACGCGCTCGTGACGACGGTTTTCCATAATGCCGGCGGCAATAGCCTCGGCCCGCTCGATGCTCTCGCGCGAGATACGGGCAGTATCCTCGGGGAACACAGCACTGTGACGGCCGACATAGGCGGGGGCAGCAGGCTGAGGGGCAGCGACGGGAGCGGGGGCTGCAACAGGAGCAGGCTCGTCAATCTCATCCAGAATCGCGGTGGCGGCGGCCCACATGTCCTCGTGGCCCGAGTAATCGGCCATGGGAACATCAACCTCGAGCGAGGCGTCCGGAAGGTCGCCGGTGTCGATGCGATCTTGGGCATCAATCGATGCGGTGATGGCTGCAGGCTCATCGAGGTCATTGAGATCGATGTCCACGGCACCGGAGATGATAGGCATGCTGGCGAGGTTTGCATTGTACGGCGCAGCCTCAGCCGCCTGCTGCTGGGCAGGAGCGCCCCACAACGAGCTTTCGGCGGCACGGCGGGCGGCAACGGCCTCCTCGTCCGCAGTCATGGCTTCATCAACGTACGAATTGTCGGCAGAAGCGTTCGCGTCCGCCGAGGTAGCGTTGTAGGCGTTATTGGCTGCCGCGTTGGCAACGAGTGCCACGAAAGCCGCCGTGCTGCCCGCAGGGGCGGCCTGGGAACCAGACACGGCGCGTGCCGCGGCGGCGATGTCGTCGCGATTGAAGGAGCCGGTCTGCCCGCCGTTGGTGAGCTCGTCGATGGCGACTTGATAGACGTCGCGCGAGTGTGCAGGGTCGCAGCTCACCGGCGAATCGTCGTCGAGCATACTGTCGATCATGGACCAAGCCTCGTCCTCGTCCATGGCATCTGCGGCTGGAGCGATGGTAGGGACACCATCATCGGCATGACGGCGCTGGAACGCACCAGTCAGGCCGGAAAGGAATGCCGAGGTAGACTGCTCCGCCTGAGCCTGAGAAGCAGAAGTCGCAGCGTAAGGAGTCGCATCCTGCTGCTGAGCTGGAATCGAGGCGGTCTTGAACTCGCTTTGATGCTGATTGAGATTGGCGGCACCGCCCATGGCATCGGGCTGGAACAGACGCTCTTCACGCTGCGCACGGTACTCGGAGATACCCAGCGAGGCGGCATAGATACCCACGCCCGCCACCGCGCCCACGGCGAAGGGAACCGCACCCGCCACGACCGTCTCGTTCACCGACGAAAACGGCAGCGTCGCGGCATACATAACCACGGGAGCGGCAAGGCCGATCCCGCACGAAAGTCCGGCAAGGACTGCTCGTTGTGTTGCATCAGAAGAAGCCATGAGCTCTCCCCATCTTCCAGCACCCAAATCGCATCATTCAGTTGGCTGCGCGAGAGAAGATGAAGCGGGGCTATGCCCCAAAGCAACGGTATATGGTTCGTTTCATCTGCGTTTTCCGTCGCGAAGCTTAAAAGCTATTATGCGAAACCGCCCTGTCGATTGCAAGCGACGATGTCGGATTGAAACGGGAAACCTGCTGCTTGCCAGTCTTATGGTCAAAAAAGCGCGGAGCGGCGATATAGAAAAGGGCCGAGGCTCAAAGCCCCGACCCTTTATTGCATTGATGACTATCGCTGCGTGTGGATGACAACCTAGAACGTCTGCTCGTAGTCGCTGTGCTTTTTGGCCGAACGCACCAGGAACTCCTGGTTGGTGTTGGTGCCCTTAAGACCCTTGATAAACGATGCGGCCGCGCGCTCGGTGTTGTTCATGCCGGCAAGAATGCGACGCAGGCCAAAGACAAACGGGCGTATCTGCTCGTCGACCAGCAGATCCTCGTTGCGCGTACCGGAGGCAACGGGGTCGATGGCCGGGAAGATGCGGCGGTCGGCAAGATCGCGGTCGAGCTTGAGTTCCATGTTGCCGGTGCCCTTGAACTCCTCAAAGATGACCTCGTCCATCTTGGAACCGGTGTCGATGAGGGCAGAGGCCAGGATGGTGAGCGAGCCACCGTTCTCGATGTTGCGGGCTGCGCCCAGGAAGCGCTTGGGCGGATACAGTGCCGCCGAATCGACGCCGCCCGAAAGGATGCGGCCTGAGGCGGGCGCCGCCAAGTTGTACGCGCGGGCAAGACGCGTGATGGAGTCGAGCACCACCACAACATCGCCGCCCAGCTCCACGATGCGCTTGGCGCGCTCGATGACGAGCTCTGCCACACGAGTGTGGTTGTCGGCGGGCATATCGAAGGTCGACGCCACAACCTCGCCCTTGATGGAACGCTGCATATCGGTGACCTCTTCGGGGCGCTCGTCGACGAGCAGGCAGATGAGGTGCACCTCGGGGTTGTTAATCGAGATAGACTGGCAGATCTTCTTGAGGATTGTGGTCTTGCCGGCCTTGGGCGGGGACACGATCAAGCCACGCTGACCCTTGCCGATCGGCGACACGATGTCGATGGCGCGACCGGTAATGGAGTCCTTGCCATGCTCCATGCGCAGCGGCTCGTTGGGATAGACCGGGGTGAGGTCACCGAACTTGGGGCGGTTGCGAATCTGCTCGGGGTCTAGACCGTTGACGGTCGTGATTTTGGCGAGGCCGGCGCGCTTGTCGCCGCCGCGCGAAGGACGAAGCGAGCCCTCGATGACGTCGCCCGTGCGCAGACGCGCGGAGCGGATGAGGTAGGCGGGCACGAAGGCGTCGTCGTTGGACTTCATGTAGCCATGGGCATGGATGATACCGGAGCTGTCCGGACGAATCTGCAGGATGCCCTTGATGTCGCGGAAGCCCTCGGCCTTCGCGGCAGTGGTGTAGATTTCCTCGACGAGCTCGGCCTTCTTCTTGCCGGTCGTCTCAATCTCGAACTCCTTGGCCTTCTCGCGCAGCTCGGCGACCTTCATGGCCGCGAGCTCCTCGCGCGAAAGCGTGGGCTCGGTGGGAGCGGCATTACGCTCCTTGTTGCGCTGCTTGCGATCGCGCTGGCGGTTGCGGCGGTCGTTGTTGCGCTCGTCCTTGCGCTCGTTGCGCTCGTCGTTGCGCTTGTGCTGGCGACGGTTGGGGCGAGCGCCGTCTTCGGCCTCGGCGGGCGCGGCGCCATCGGTTGCGGCGGCATCGGCGTTAGCCGCAGTATCATCGCTGGCCTCGGCCTTGGAATCGCCCTGCAGCTCGGCCTCGGCCTGCTGCTCGGACGCCTTGGCCTTAGCGGACTTCTTACGACCGCGCTTGGGCTTCTCGGACGCAGACTGTTCGACGTCTTGGGGCTCGGCGGCATCAGTCGATGCATCGGCGGTCGTCTCGGCGGAATCCTCGGACGCACCCTTCTTGGCAGTCTTGGCCTTGGACGTGCGCTTAGCAGCAGTACGATGGCTGCGACCAGGACGGACGTCGGCGGGCTCGACATCGGCGGGAGCGGCCTCGGAAGTCGTAGCATCCTGGACGGGTGCATCGGCAGCGGTTGCAGACTCGGCGGTCGCCGCAGCATCCCGAGCGGCTGCAGCTGCGGCTGCGGCCTTCTCTGCCTCGACGAAGGCCTTGGGCTTGCGACCGCGACGGTGCGGGCGCAAAGCCGGATCGACAACGGGAACTTCGCTGGCCTCGACAGGCGCAGCGGACTCAGCAGGCGATGCGCCCTCCCCTGCCGCGGAACGGACCGAAGCCTCAGTGAGCTCGGGGGTTACCTGATCGGCAACCTGCTCGGCCTTAGCAGCCGTGCGACGGCGTGTGCGCGGTGCCGGCTTCTCGGTCGGCTGGTCGGCGGCAGGTGTCTCGGGCGCAGACGGAGCTGCAAGCTCGGTCAGAGCCGCGGCCTCGCGCTCGGCAGCACGACGGCGGGCGCGCACCACCTGAGCCTCGCTAATCTGCGCCAACGCACGCGCCTGCGCGACCTCATCGGAAATCGGCTCCGAGGAGTCAGCTGCAACGGTGCGCTTGGCGCGCGTCGTGCGCGTGGTACGGCGCTTGGGCTTGGTGACCTCCTCGCCGTCAGCAGCAGGCTTGACCGTGCGGCGCGTACGCTTGGGCTTTGCCGGAACAGCCTCCTCACCAGTTGCAGGCACGGCCTTCTCAGCCGTTGCAGCCTTAGGCGTCTCAGGAGCCGAGGTTTGCGCGGGCGCCGCGACCTGGTCCGACGCAACCGGTGCAGCGGGAGCGGCTTGCGTCGTCGTTATTTCGTTTTCTTGCTGTTGATCAGACACAGTGTTTGCTCAACTTTCTTTTCAAGCCCTGTGATCACATGCTCCCTGCATAAACCTTCAGGGCGGCTAAACAGTCTAGTTCCGTCAAATACCGACGGACATCATTGATCTGTATCGAGATGATTGCGTCATATACGCAGCGTTAGTGTAACACAACCGCAACCACCTGCAACTTAGTCATTGGGAACGCTCTTAAACGACTAGTCAAAAGGGGCACTCTTTGGTTTAACACCCACAAATCTGACTGCCTCCGCCAAAACTATGGCGGTTTACTACGATGAATCGCTCAACCGCGACCACTCCGAAACTTGTTGAACTAAAACCGCAGGTAGATGCCCTGCACTTTTTTGCGAAAAGCTGGCGTGGTTGGAATTTCTCATATTCATCGTAGTAAACCGGCATAGTTTCGTATTTCCAGCAGTTCCAAATTCGTCAATACGTCGGCGTTTGCAAAAAGCCCGACCTCCGCATGGAGATCGGGCTTATAGGGCTCAGCAAAGCCGAACCTTCACGGTCAAAGGACCCGTAGATTACATCTGCTCGGGAGCGGAGACACCAACGAGGGTGAGAACCAGAGCGAGCGTCACGCGGACGGCGTCGCAAGCGGCCAGACGGGCGCGCGAAAGCTCGGGGTCGACGGGACGGCCCTCGCTCGGCAGGACCTGGCAGGCAGCGTAGAAGCTGTGGAAGTCGCCGGCGAGCTCCTCGGCAAAGTGCGTCAGACGGAACGGGGCGCGGTCGCGAGCGCAGCTGGCGATGAGGTCGGTGAGCTCGTTGAGCTTGCGCGAAAGGGCGAGCTCGGTCGGGTCGGTCAGCAGCGAGTAATCGACGTTCTCACCGATGGCCTTGGCGGCGACGGCCTTCATGCCCATCTCGTCAGCCTGCTCGGGCGTAACGTCAGCGGCACGGCGCAGGATGGAGCACACGCGGGCGTGAGCGTACTGCACGTAGTACACCGGGTTGGAGTTGTCGCGCTTCTTGACGGCCTCAATATCGAAGTCGACCATCTGGTTGGAGCTCTTGGAGATGAGGGTGTAACGGGCAGCGTCGGAGCCGACCTCGTCGACGAGCTCCTGCAGGGTCACCATGGTGCCCTTACGCTTGGACATACGGACGGGCTTGCCGTTGCGCAGCAGGTTGACGAGCTGGCCCAGCAGAACCTCAAACTTGCCGGGGTAACCCAAGGCATCGCAGACGCAGCGGACGCGCTCGATGTAGCCGTGGTGGTCGGCGCCCCAGATGTCGATGACGTGGTCGACGCGCTGGAACTTATCCCAGTGATAGGCAACGTCGGAGGCGAAGTACGTGTACTCGCCGTCGGACTTGATCAGAACGCGGTCCTTGTCATCGCCCAGGTCGGTGGAGCGGAACCACAGGGCGCCGTCCTTGGTGTAGAGATAGCCCATCTTGTCGAGCTTCTCAAAAGCGCGGTCGACGGCGGAGGTGCCGGCGGTCTCGCCCTCGGTGTCCTTCACATACAGCGAGCGCTCGGAGAACCAACGATCGAAGTCGCAGTTAACGGCATGGCAAAGGTCGCGCATGTTGTCGACCATCTTTACATAGCCGCGCTCGCGGAAGCTCTCCATGCGCTCCTGCGGATCGGCGTTGACCCACTTATCGCCGTCGGTGCGCCAGAACTCGGCGGCCTCGTCGATGATGTAGTCGCCGCCGTAGGAGTCCTTGCCCAGGGTCTCGGCAAAGTTGTCCTGATACGGATGGGTCTCGGGATGCTCGTCGTTCTCGTCGGCAACAAAGGCGTCGCGGTCGGCGATCAGCAGCTTGTGAGCCTCGTCGATATCCACGCCCTGCTTGGCGATGATGTCGGCAAGCTGCATATAGCGCGTGCTGATGGAGTTGCCGAAGGTGTTCATCTGAGAGCCGTGGTCGTTGATGTAGAACTCACGCTGGATGTCGTAACCGGCGTGATCCATAACGCGGCAGAGCGAGTCGCCCAGCGCGGCCCAGCGGCCGTGGCCGATGTGCATGGGGCCGACGGGGTTGGCGGAAACGAACTCGACCTGGGTCTTCAGGCCACCACCGACGTTGGACTTAGCGAAGTCCATACCCTTCTCGCGAGCCTCGCCAAAGATGGCATTCTTGACGGCAACGGAGAGGTAGAAGTTGATGAAGCCGGGGCCTGCGATCTCGACCTTATCGATCGCGGGGTCCTCGGGCATATGGGCAACGATGGCCTCGGCGATCTTGCGCGGGGCGCAGTGGGCCAGCTTGGCGGACTTCAGGGCCATGGTAGAGGTCCACTCGCCATGAGAAGTGTCAGCCGGTCGCTCGATAGCGCAATCGTCAAGTTCAAATGCGGAAAGGTCGCCGGCCTCCTGGGCCGCAGCAAGCGCAGCGCGTACCAGCTCTTCAATCTTCTCGGGCATAGATCCTCCTTGTGTTAAAGCCCCCGAGCTCTTGGTCACTCGTAGGGCAAAAGCCAGAGTTTGTAGCACTCTATCACAAGCGACGGGCACTGTCGCAGGGTAAAGCTAATAGATATTGCATATGCACAAAAATGACTACAGCTTGTATGGAGTCACTCAAAGATGCCGGTCTGCCTGCAGATTATGCAGGCGTTGAAAATGCATAAAGGTGTGAATGAGCTGCGTCTGTTATCGAATACTCTTACCTATCAGAGTTGTGTGCTTTTCCTGCATAAAGTACGGGTTTGCGCACGTCAGCGTGTTATTCTAGACATACGTAAATTCGTATAAGTTGGAGGTAGCATGTTCTCAATCGGTCAACACGTCATTCATCCGGGCCAGGGAGTCTGCACCGTCGTCGGTTTTAGGGACGACACACCGCAGCCCATGCTGCTGCTCGAGACCAAGCAGGGACATGCGCAGACGATCCTCATGTACCCCGTGGCGCAGGCCGACCGTCTGCACGCCGCCATCTCTCAGCAAGATGCCGAGCACCTGCTGAGCCACTATGACGAGCTGGAGTGCGACACCTTTACCGAGCGCAACAGCTCGCTTGAGGAGACACACTTTAAGCAGCAGCTCAAGCTGGGCGCGCCCGAGACGGTCCGCGTGGCAAAGACCATGATGCACCGCATTCGCCAGGCCGAGGAAGCTGATAAAAAACCCAGCTCCTACTACATGCGCGTACTCAAGGAGGCCAAACGCCGCTCCATCGAGGAGTTCGCCGTGGCCCTTGGCGTCACCGAGGAGGCCGCCGAAGCCCGCCTAGCCCAAGCCGCCCTCAACTAACCCATCCGCGCCAAAAACCACCACAAAGGGAACAGGCACCTTTGTGGTGGTTTTCTTGTTCTAGTAGTATTCATTCTTATCGATACCCACGAGCACAAGGAGTCTCTTATGGCAGAGCCGCTTACCGCCGGAATCACCCGCGACCGCGCGTTCGAACTGCTCAATGAGCACAACAAGGACCCGTTCCATATCACCCATGGCGAGACGGTCGAGGGCACTATGCGCTACTTTGCGCGCGAGTTCGACCCCGAGAACGAGGAGTTTTGGGGCATCGTCGGTCTGCTGCACGACCTGGATTGGGAGGAGCATGAGGACGACCCCATTAACCACACCATCTATGCTGCCGAGATTCTTGAGGGCGAAGGTGCGTCTCCCGAGCTCATTCGCGCCATCCAGACGCACACGTCGGACTTCAACACCTCACTACCCAAGCCCGAGCTGCAGATGGAAAAGATCCTGTTTGCCTGCGATGAGCTCACCGGCCTGATCGGCGCTGCCGTCATCATGCGCCCGAGCAAGAGCGTTATGGACTTTACGACTAAGTCGCTCAAGAAGAAGTTCAAGGACAAACGCTTTGCCGCCGGCTGCTCGCGCGACGTGATTTCGCAGGGCGCCGAGATGTTGGGCTGGGAGCTCCCCGAGCTCTTTGACCGCACCATCGCGGCCATGCAGTCCTTCGCCCCCGACCGAGATACCTTCCAGGCCTAACCGTCAACGCCACCTAAAACCACCACAAAGGGGACAGGCACCTTTGTGGTGGTTTTTGTTTGCGCGGGCGTTAGGGACGGACCTGGCCGGTGCCGCGGAGCTTGTATTTGTAGGTGGTGAGGGCCTCGGCGGCAAAGGGGCCACGGGCGTGGAGTTTTTGGGTCGAGATGCCGATCTCGGCACCCAGGCCAAACTCGCCGCCGTCAGTGAAGCGAGTGCTGGCGTTGGAGTACACGGCCGAGGCATCGACAGCATCGAGGAAGCGCTCGCAAGCATCCGTATCCTCGGCAACGATGGCCTCGGAGTGCATCGTGCCGTAGCGGTTGATGTGTGCGATGGCCTCGTCCTCGTTTGCCACGACCTTCACGCTCATCTCGAGCGCCAGGTACTCGCGACCCCAGTCCTCCTCAGTCGCGGCGACGTAGTCATCGCCCTCCACAAGCCCGGCATCGGCGCATGCGGCGCAGGTTGCCTCGTCGCCGTGAATCAGCACGCCGTGGTCATGCAGCACGGTCACGACCGCGGGCAAAAACGCATCGGCCACAGCACGGTCGACCAGCAGCGACTCGGCGGCATTGCACACGCCTACGCGCTGGGTCTTGGCATTAACGATAATGTTGAGCGCCTTATCAAAGTCGGCGGATTCATGCACGTAGATGTGGCAGTTGCCCGTGCCCGTCTCGATCACCGGCACAAGCGACTCGCGCACGCAGCGCTGGATCAGGCCTGCACCTCCGCGCGGAATGAGTACGTCGACAATACCGCGGAGCTTCATGAGCTCGCCGGTGGCCTCGCGGTCGGTGGACTCGATCATCGACACGGCCTCGCGCGGGAAGCCCTTGGCCTCGAGCGCATCGGCCAGCAGCTCGGCGATCATGGCACACGAGTGATAGGCCAGCGAGCCGCCGCGTAGAATGCAGGCGTTGCCGGTACGGATGCAGATGCCTGCGGCGTCGGCCGTCACGTTGGGGCGCGCCTCGTAGACCATGGCGACCAGGCCCAACGGCACGCTCACGCGGGTCAGGTCCACACCGCTCGCAAGCACGCGGTGGTCGAGCACGCGGCCGACGGGATCGGGCAGCTCGGCGAGCTTCTCCAAACCGGCGGCCATGCCCTCGACGCGCTCAGGCGTCAGCAGCAGACGGTCGAGCAGACCGGCCGAAGTGCCCGCATCGCGCGCGGCGGACATATCGAGCTCGTTGGCGGCGACGATGGAGTCGACACCGTTGCGCAGTGCTGCGGCCATGGCGCGCACGGCCTCCTGGCGCTGCTCATCGCTCGCCGTGGCAAGCGAGGCCGACGCTGCCTTGGCGGCAACGGAAAGATCGTGGACATACGTGGCTATATCGACCGACATGGGCGGCCCTTTCTCCTAGAAGTTTGCAACCATGGTAGCCGATTTGCGCATGGCCTCGCCCGCGGCGGTAGAATTGGCCAACCCGAAACACCGCAACGAACGGAAGACTCACATGGCCCTCATCACTTCGTACCACGTCCCCGGCCTTTACGTCGAGGACCACAGCATCGACGTCCCCCTTGACTGGCGCGGCCTGGAGCCGATGCTCCTGGCCGTCGGCAGCACCATGCGCCGCGGCGCTATGCCGGCACCAATCGCCGGCGCGCCCGAGAGCATCAAGCTCTTCTACCGCGTGGTTTGCGCGCCCGACCGCATCAACGACGATCTGCCGCTGCTCCTGTTTTTGCAGGGCGGCCCCGGCGGCGAGAGCCCGCGTCCGCTGTCGCCCATAAGCGACGGCTGGATCGAGGAGGCCGTCAAGCACTTCCGCGTCGTCCTGCCCGACCAGCGCGGAACCGGGCGCAGCAGCTGTGTAGACGGGCGTACGATTGCCGCACTGGGCGAGCGCGCGACGGCGGCCGGCTCCGATGCCGCACGCTCGCAGGCTGACTTCCTCAAGCGCCACCTCGCCAGCTCCATCGTGCGCGATTTTGAGTACCTGCGCCTGGTGGGCTTTGGCGGCAAGCCCTGGGTCACACTCGGGCAGAGCTACGGCGGCTTTTTGACGTTGAGCTATCTGTCGCTCTTCCCCGAGGGCATAGCGGCAAGCTTTACCTGCGGCGGCATCCCCCACGTGCCGGCGAGCGCAAGCGAGGTCTACGCGCACACCTTCCCGCGCATGGCCGCCAAGACGCAGCAGTATTATGACCGCTACCCCGCTGACGTCGACCGCGTGGCAGCCCTGGCCGATGCGCTCGAGGCCCAGAAGCCCGTGCTGCCCGACGGCTCGCCGATGACGGTCGAGCGCCTACAGCTCATGGGCAGCGACTTTGGCATGAAGCCGAGCTTTGAGCGCATGCATTGGATTATCGATCACGCGTTTGTTGACGGCGACGGCACGCTGACCTGCGGCGCCTCGGTATCTGACAGCTTTTTGATGCGCGTCTTCGAGCGCACCAACACGCGCACGAATCCGCTGTACTGGACGCTGCAGGAGTTTATCTATGCCGATGGCGATACCCTGCCGATTCGCTGGGCAGCAGCAGAGGAGAAGGCCCATCGTGCCGAGTTCGACACACTCGCGCGCCCGCTCATGTTTACCGGCGAGGCCATGTTCCCGTGGATGTTTGAGCAGATGCCCGAGCTTATGCCCTTTAAGCCCGCCATGGACCTGCTGATGGAAGACACCAGCTGGGACAAGATCTACGACCCGCAGCGACTGGCGTGCAACGAGGTGCCGCTCCAGGCCGCGGTGTATTTCGACGACATGTACGTCGATTCGGGCTTGCAGCTCGATACGCTCAGCCGCGTGGGCAACTCGCATGCCTGGGTGACCAACGAGTTCGAGCACGACGGTCTGCACGGCAGCGTGGTGTTCAAGCACCTCTTCGACGAAGCCCTCAACCGCGGAGACCTGCGCCGGATCTTCTAGCAAAGGAGTGTCCCCACCTGCCGGCACAAAAGGAACGTCCCCAAGTGCCGGCAACGACAATGCCGCAGGTAGAGGACGGAAAGCGAAAACGCCCCTAAGCGAGCAAGGTGACGTGAAAGAGGAGGGCATTGACCTTTTGGTCATACCCGACGATTGAACGTCAGATTGCCGCTTAGGGGCGTTTGCAGCGTCAATTGGTTAGGCGAAGACGATTAGGTTATCCCTGTGTATCGCCGGCTTCTCGGCCAGGTCTGCCAGCAGGCGGTTGCTGGCGATCTGGTCCTGGCGGCGACCGGCAGCAAGCTCCAGCACGTCCGAATCGGCCTCAGCGATACCGCGGGCGACGACCATACCGCTCGGATCGCACACATCGAGCACATCGCCCTCGGCAAACTGGCCATCGACCTCGCGAATACCCACCGCAAGCAAGGAAGAGCCACAGCTAACCAGCGCCTTCGCGGCACCATCATCGACCGTCACCGAGCCGTGCGCCTTGTCGCCCAGTGCGATCCACAGCTTGCGGGGTGCGATGTCCAGACGCTCCGCCGGCGGATCGAACAGCGTGCCCACGCTCTCGCCGCGGGCGAGGCGCACGAGCGCATCGGGCTCCTCGCCCGAGCAAATCACGCTCTGAATGCCCGCCGTCATCAGGATACGGCTCGCGCGAATCTTGGTAATCATGCCGCCCGTGCCCACCGATGTGGAAGAATCGCCCGCCGAGGCAATAATCTTGGCATCGATCTTATGCACGACAGGAACAAACTCGGCCGTCGGGTCCTCGTGCGGATTGGCAGTATAGAGACCATCGATGTCCGAGAGCGTCACGCACAGATCGGCAGAAACCAGGCAGCTCACAAGCGCCGCCAGTGTGTCGTTGTCACCAAACTTGATCTCATCGACGGTAACGGTATCGTTCTCGTTGACGATCGGCACCACGCCAAGCTCCACGAGGCGCAGCAGGGCGTCGCGCGCATGCAGGTAGGACGTGCGACGGGCCGTGTCGTGGCGCGTGAGCAGCACGAGCGAGGTGAGCAGGTCGCGCGCATGGAACTCCTCGTCGTAGGCCGACGAGATGATGCACTGACCGGCCGAGGCGCAAGCCTGTAAGCTCGGCAGGTCACCGACCGGCTTGCGGTCGAAGCCCAGCACGGGATAGCCACAGGCAATAGCGCCCGAGCTCACCACGACCAGACGCCAGCCGAGCTTGCGCAGCGCTGCGGCTTGATCGGCAAGTCCGCCGATAAAGGCGCGGTTGACCTTGCCATCGGCGCCCACCACCGTGGACGAACCGATCTTTACCACCATCGTTTTATAAGAAGTCGTCATACGTCAAACCAATCAACTGTTCAGCGAACGGCCGAGCGGCGGCCAAGGGAGCGTGACTCGCCCCTACCGCCCAAAGAATTAGTGAGCCCAGGGAAAAGCAGAAGCCGCGGCCATATTCTTGCGCACGAGCTCGTCGCGCACCTGAGCCAGGCCCTGCTCCATGCCCACCACATAGGTCTGCGGGTACAGGAAGCGCTTGAAAGCTGCGTCCAGATGATCGAGCGCCCAAACACAGCGCTCGCGCGCGTCCTGGATGCTCTCACGCGGAGCCACCGCGCTGCCGTCGCGCACGATCGGCACCAGCAGCTCGCGATACTCAAGTTCGGACACATCGGTCACCAGGGCGGCATCGTTCACGGCCACGAGGGTATTGCCGCGCGCGGCGCCCTCCCCCGCCAGATGATCCTCGTCATAGATCATGTCGCAGACCGGGCCGCCAAAGCCGTCGTAATAGCGGCGCACACGCTGCACGCCCGGAATCGTGCGCTTGTAGGGCTGCTCGGAGAGCTTCACCACCGGCGTCCACGGGTCCGCATCGCTCGCACGACGGGCCGAAAGCTTATACACGCCGCCCAGCGCCGGCTGATCGTAGCAGGTCGCGAGCTTGGTACCCACGCCAAAGCTGTCGATGGGCGCGCCCTGGTCGAGCAGTGACTGGATCGTGTACTCGTCCAGGTCGTTGGAGACCGAAATCCCCACATAGGGCAGGCCCTCGGCGTCAAAACGGCCGCGGACATACTTGGACAACTTAGCCAGGTCGCCCGAGTCGATGCGAATGGCCGACAGGCGCTCGCCCGCCGCCTCCATCTCCTTGGCAACCGTAATGGCATGTTCGCAGCCCTCGCGCACGTCGTACGTGTCGATAAGCAGCGTGCAGTTCTTAGGGCTCGACTTGGCAAACGCACGGAAGGCCTCGAGCTCGGAATCGAAGCTCATCACCCAGCTGTGCGCGTGTGTGCCAAAGACGGGGATGCCGTAACGGCGCCCTGCAAGCACGTTAGACGTGGACGAGCAGCCGGCCACATAGCTTGCGCGCGCAACAGCCAAGCCGCCATCGGGACCCTGGGCACGGCGAAGGCCAAACTCGGCGACGGGGCGACCATCGGCGGCCAGCACCACGCGCGCCGTCTTGGTGGCGACAAGCGTCTGGAACCCGACGATGTTGAGCAGCGCCGTCTCGAGCAGCTGGCACTCCAGCGCGGGGCCGGTGACGCGCACCATGGGCTCGCGCGGAAAGACGAGCTCGCCCTCGGGCACGGCGTCGATGTTTACATGCGCACGAAAATCGCGCAGGTAGTCGAGGAATGCGGACTTGAACATCGCGCCGCCGGCAGGGGCCTCAAGCGAGGCGAGGTAGTCGATATCCTCGGGCGTAAAGCGCAGGTTCTCGACGAGCTCGGGCAGCTCGGCGGTGCCACACATGACGGCATAGGCGCTGCCAAAGGGATGGTCGCGGTAAAACGCGGTAAAACAACCCTGCTCATTGGCCTTGCCGCTCTCCCACAGGCCCTGGGCCATAGTGAGCTCGTACAGATCGGTGAGCATTGCAATGTCGGTGGGATGCGAGATGTCGGTCAAAGCCATGGGGCGACCTTTCGGATGTGTGGTGCAGAATTTGAGGGTTGGACGAGAGCAGAGCATGCGGACATGACGCCCGATGCGAGTCGGTTAGAGCAGGCCCATGCTGGTCAGGATCGTGTAGCCCATAAAGATGACAAACGCGATGAGGGCAAGGACAATGATGATTTTTTGAGCCGGCGCCATGCCAGGGATCTCGTTCTCGCCCATAGGCTCCTTGGAGGTAACCATGCGCTGGGCAAAGGTCATCTCGTCACGGCTCGGCTTGGGCTCGACGGACTTGGGACGGGCGGCCTTTTTAGGCTGAGGTTTGGGCGCGGCAGGTGCAGGCTTCGCAGCAGCGGGCTTGGGTGCGGGCGCGGGCGCCGATGCGGATGCGGCGTTCGCGGCGGCCTCCTCGGCCTTCGTACGCTCGGCACGCAGGGCAGCCAGCTCCTCACGCTCGCGACGGGCCTCTTCCCGAGCCTCGCGGCGGGCCTTCTCAGCGCGGAGCTCTTCCAACTCAGCGCGCTCCTCGTCGGACAATGGTTGGGACTCAAGCTCGGCCATGGTATAGCCCTTTCTTTTAAAAAAAGCCGCCGACACAATGTCAGCGGCTTATCAAATCCAAGGGTGGAGACGAAGGGAGTCGAACCCTCGGCCTCTGCCATGCGACGGCAGCGCTCTCCCAACTGAGCTACGTCCCCAGGACAAGTCGATATTTTACCTACGGCTCGCCAACTGTCAACGCCCAATAACCAGTCTTTTTGGAGCGCGGCTATTTTGACAACTTTTCGAACAGGCGATCCTCTCGATGATTTTTTAATCCCCGTCCCAGAAAAATCATCGACGAACGTCCTACTTTGCGCTGGTGAGGACGCCGGTGGTGTCGAAGGCCGGGGTGAAGCTCTCGTCTACCGCGCCGCCCTCTTGCCAGAACATCGTCGTAAAGCCCAGGTCGTCGGCATGGTCGAGCACCTGCTCGTACTCCTCGCGCGTCACGGCGCGTGCCAAGTCGCCGCCCTGCTCGCGCATAAGCGCATTGGGCGTGTACTGGTTCATGACCGAGATCGGCACATCGCCCACCGTCTGCCACACTAGGTCCAGTACGCGACACGAATCGTCCGCATGCCCCGGAAGCACCAGGTGGCGCACGATGATGCCGCGCTTCATGAGCCCGCCCTCGTCCACCAACTCTCCCCCGCGGCGCTCGATCTCGCGCGCCATCTGGGCCAGACCCGACACGGCCACGCGCGGGTAGTCCTTAATATGAGAAAGCGACTGCGCAAGCCCGGCATCGGCATATTTAAAGTCGGTGAGCCACACATCGACCAGGTCGCCCAGCGCCGCCACGGCACTCGCACGCTCGTAACCACTCGTGTTGTAGACGATCGGGATGACCAGCCCGCGCGCCCGTGCCGCGGCAATCGCGGCAGGCAACAGGTGCGCATAGTGCGTCGCCGTCACCAAATTGATGTTGTTGGCACCCTGGTCCTGCAGTTCCAGCATAATCTCGACCAGACGCTCAGACGAAATCTCAAGGCCAAAATTGCTGGTCGAGATCTCGTGGTTCTGGCAGTAGATACATTTAAGCGAGCAACCGCTAAAGAAGATCGTGCCCGAACCGGCCTCGCCCGAGATAGGCGGCTCCTCCCACATATGAAGCGCCGCGCGAGCGACCTTAAGCGAGTCGTCGGCACCGCATACGCCGCGCGCGCCCTCATCGCGCGCCGCACCGCAACGGCGCGGACACAAATGGCAGGCGGGCGAAAAAAGTTCGGTCAACGACATCGGCATAAAAAAATGCTCCAAAACAACGATTCAGCAGCTCAAACGTAAAGGGCCAGACCGGGTAGACGGCTCCGTCCCTAAGGCGCCGTAATCGTCCGACACGATTTTTGTAATGTCAAGACTGGAATCGATAAAGTGCCGCTTTATGATGTAGGTATTCCGCCCCCCGCGGAGCAACTGGGTGAACCGTCGCGTTTATTTAGGGAGCCCACACAGTCGTACCTAGTACAGGTATCCTTCGTTGTTAAGGACGCTGGAACAGTCGATGAGGGCACCCACCTGTTTTAGGTGGGTTCATTTTCGTAACGTGGGGGGTGGTTTTCTTTTGCCGAAAATCACCATTACAGTCCATATGGATCCCCGCCGGCATCCCGACAAGCCATCGACAACATCCCAATATCTGGTATGCGCGTGATAATCGCACGGTGCAAACCTCCGCACCCCCCTCGGTCGAGTATCATGGGACAGCTATGCCATTTCCGCGTAGCAACCTTTGACCTTTTCCTTCGACGCTTGGCGGTTTTTAGATTCATGGCTTCATCCCCGAGCTACATACCGTACCTATGCGTGGCAGCGGCGGCCTTTATCACGACCTTCCTCGCGGTGCCCCTGGTCAAGCGCTTGGCAATTAAGCTCGATGCCGTCGACTATCCTTCTAAGCGCCGCATCAACACCAAGCCCATCCCGCGTTTGGGCGGAACGGCGGTGTTTTTGGGCCTGGTCGTTGCCTGCATTGTGCAAATCCTAGGCACCTGGTACCTGGGCTGGCCGCCCGTTTTGGTGCCGCACCCGCGCCTTCACATTAGCTATCCCATGCTGGCGCTCTCCTTTACCGTCATCTTTGCGACCGGCGCTATCGACGACGTCTTCCAGCTCAAGCCCAAGCAAAAGCTGGCCGGACAGGTCCTCGCCGCGCTTATCGCCTGCATGGGCGGCCTAAAAATCGGCGTCATCGTCAACCCGTTTGCCCCCGGCGAAATCATGCTCGGATGGCTCGCCTACCCCATCACCGTGTTCTATCTGGTGGCATTCACCAACATCATTAACCTCATCGACGGCCTTGACGGCCTGGCGACGGGTATCTGCGGCATCGCGTCGTTCACCATGTTTTCGATGGCCGTTCTCTCGGGCCGCATCGACGCCGCCGCGCTCTCCATTGCGCTCTTTGGCGCCTGTCTGGCCTTTTTGCGCTACAACTTCAACCCCGCAAGCATCTTCTTGGGCGACTCGGGGTCGCTGCTTCTGGGCTTTGCGCTGGGCTCCATCTCGCTGCTCAACGTGAGCCGCACCGCCGCGCTCACCTCGCTCATCATCCCGCTCATCGTTGCCGGCGTGCCCATCATCGACACGTTTAGCGCCATTGTGCGCCGCAAGCGCGCCCACATTAGCATCGGGCAGGCCGACAAAGGCCACATCCACCACCGCCTGATCCAAGAAGGCTACAACCAAAAACAGGCTGTGCTGCTCATCTATGCCTGGTGCATTATGCTTTCGGCCGGCGCCGCCGCGATTAACCAGGTCGAGGTGCCCATGCGCGTGCTCATCTTTACCGTGCTCGCCATTGGCTCGGCGGCCTTTGCCAAGCATCTACATCTGTTTGAGCCCGTACTGCGCCACCATTACAACAAGCGCACGCACGAGGACGAGCTGGTCACCCCCGACGACCCCGCTTTTAAGCAGGAGGAGCAGGCAGCCGAGGAGCGCAAAGAAGAGCGCCACCACAAGCTCTAGGGCAAGCTGCCGAGGATGTGCCAAGGCACCGTTAGCCAAGCGCGGCCGCGCCGCACCCATCGCACATGCCGCACCACGCGCGCCCCTCTCCCGCCCCTCGCCTACTTACGCACCACCCCTCCAATAAACGCGTTATCATCTTGACCCATGAACATACGTTAGGAGCAATCATGCCAAACGAGAACAGCTACGAAGTCGCGCTGCAAAAGAGCAACGCCATTCGCGAGGGCCTGGCCAAGACGCCCGAGAAGTTCACCATGCTCACCGGCGACCGCCCCACCGGCCGCCTGCACCTGGGCCACTACTTTGGCACCCTCAAGGGCCGCGTTGAGCTGCAGAACATGGGCGCCAAGACCAACGTGCTCATCGCCGACTACCAGGTCATCACCGACCGCGACACGACCGAGCACATCCAGGACAACGTGTACAACATGGTCATGGACTACCTTGCCTGCGGTATCGACCCCGACAAGACCATGATCTACGCGCACTCCGCCGTGCCCGCAGCAAACCAGCTCATGCTGCCGTTCCTGTCGCTGGTGTCCGAGGCCGAGCTGGCGCGCAACCCCACCGTCAAGGCCGAGATGGAGGCCTCGGGCCACGAGCTCACCGGTCTTCTGCTCACCTACCCGGTGCACCAGGCCTGCGACATTCTGTTCTGCAAGGGCAACGTCGTGCCCGTCGGTCGCGACCAGCTGCCGCACATCGAGCTCACCCGCACCATCGCCCGCCGCTTTAACAACCGCTACGGCAAGGTATTTCCCGAGGTCGACGCATTGCTGTCCGAGACCCCGCTGCTTCCCGGCCTTGACGGTCGCAAGATGAGCAAGAGCTACGGCAACGCCATCAATATCTCGATGACCGCCGAGGAGACGGCCAAACGCATCAAGAAGAGCCAGACCGACTCCGAGCGCATGATCACGTTCGACCCCGAAAACCGCCCCGGCGTGTCCGGCCTGCTTTCGACAGCCGCCATCTGCACCGGTCGCTCCGAGGTCGAGATTGCCGAGGAGATCGGCATGGGCGGCTCCGGCCAGCTCAAGAAGTACGTGACCGAGGCCGTCAACGAGTACTTCGCACCGATCCGCGAGCGTCGCCAGCGCTACGAGAACGATCTGGACTATGTGAAGGACGTCCTGCACGAGGGCAACCGTCGCGCCAACGAGATCGCCGATCAGACCCTGGCAGAGGTTCAGGACGCCATGGGCATGGTGTACTAGACCGATCTACTGGCTTGAGCTTTCGATTGCTTTAGGGCGGGCGCTGCGGCGTCCGCCTTTTTTGGAGCCGGACCGCTTCGGCTCCGTCCATCGCACCCCCTCGACAAACAGGAACAGGCCCGCCGGCAGTTAGCTGCCAGCGGGCCTGTTCCCGAAGTACACCGTTGAATCGCACAGAGGGGAGGGATGCGAATCAAACTCAACAGGGCAGGCTTTTTCATCGCCTATTGCCTGCTCCCTTGCTGAAACCAATATAGTTCACCGTGGTTTACTTTCTGACGGCAAAGTACGCCGCCACACCTTCTCCATAAGTTAGCTCTGGTAAACCTACAGTGTAAAACCACCACAAAGGGGACAGGCGCCTTTGTGGTGGTTTTCGCCACGGAAGAACCGCTAGAGCCCGGCAGGCCAGCGACAGGCGGCCAAGTCGACGTGCATGTCGTCCTTAAACGCCACACCTTCCCCTAGCAAAAGCTCACGTTGAGCATCGGGACCGCCAAAAGCGAAGCCCTCGCATATGTGCCCGTCGGCAAACACCACGCGGTGACAGGGAATCTCGCCGGGGCGCGGATTACTATGCAGGGCATACCCCACGTACCGCGCACTTCGTGGACGACCGGCAAGCAGCGCCACCTGGCCATACGTGGCGACCATCCCCTCGGGGATCTGCTCGACCACCTCGTACACCCGTTCAAAAAAGCCCTCAGACGCCATTGCTCGCTCCCTTCCACCCGGAAAAGCATAAACCACCACAAAGGTGCCTGTCCCCTTTGTGGTGGTTTTGACCGGAAAGCTAGTTGGCGGGGCGGAAGAAGGCTACGGCTACGGCGCCGGGGCCCACGTGGGTGCCGATGGTGGCGCCAATGGTGTGGATGGACAGCTCGCCCTCGGTGTGACCGGCCCACAGTGCCGCGCTGTCCTCGATATATTTCTTGAGCACGGCGTCCGAAAGGCCTGTATAGCCCAGCGCCAGCGGCATGGAAAAGTCGACGCCGCCCGCCTTTTCTACCTTCTGGTTGAGCAGGTTACGACCGTTCTTGGAACCGCGCGCCTTGCCCAGCTGCACGATCAGGCCGTCCTCGGCGGCCACAACGGGCTTTACGTTGAGCAACGTGCCCACAACGCCGGCCGCAGCAGACAGGCGACCGCCGCGCACCAAGTACTCCAGCGTCTCAAGCAGACCGATAACCACCACGCGGTCACGGACTGCCTCGACGGCCGCCGCGATCTGGGCCGCACTACGGCCCTCGTCCACCAAGCGCAACGCATACTCGACCAGGACACGCTCGCCCAGGGTGACGTTATTGCTGTCCACCACGAACACGTCGCCGCCCGGCGCCTCGGCAAGTGCGGTACGGGCACTCTGATTGGTGCCCGAAAGCTTGGCGCCCACGGTAATAATCACTGCCTCGTCGCCGGCCTCACGTGCCTCGGCAATCGCCTGCGAAAACGCGTACGGGTTGACCTGGCCGGTCTTGGGCAGCTCATCGCGCTCCACGAGCATCTCGTAAAAGCGCTGATGATCGATGTCGACGCCATCCATATACACATCGGTGCCAAAGGTGACGGACAGCGGCAAAACACGCAGAGCGGGGTGCTCCGCCGGCGACATATCGCTTGCGGAATCGGTAATAATACGAATGGACATAACAAATCCTTTCTTGCGCGGAGCTCGCGCGGGGAATTTTGACAGCAATGCCCCGGCACGGTATACGCGCTCAAACGGGACTATGCAGTTGTTAATGGGAAGCAAATGCCTTGGCGGCCTTAGATCTCGCGCAGGGTGTCGAGAATCGTACGCAGCGATGCATACATCTGCTCGCGCTGCTCCACACCCATAGCCTTACCGGTGGTATCGAGCACCTCGCGAATGATGCGGTCCGCCTCGCTCATGCTCTCGCCGCCCAGAGCGGTCAGGCGAACCGGAGCACGATACTTAACGGCGGCATCGCCCGAATCATCGACTTCGACGTAGCCGCCCTCCTCCAGATGCGCGAGCGTACGCGAGACGGCGGCGCGGGTCACGCCTGCCATGCGAGCCAGGTCGGCACCAGTCAGGCCGTCCTTGCTGCGCTCAAGATAGTACAGGCACATAACGTCGGAGCCCTTGAGGCCCAGCCTTGCGCCCTCAGACGTCTTAATGCGCTGGATCTCCTTGTAGAGACCGCTGATCAGTCCGACAAAGTCCTCGAAACGTGTCTCGTCGCTCTGCTGCATGGGAGACGACCGCCTTTCGCTTGCATAATGCTAACGGGTAAACATCTTAGTCGCATAAGGCGACACCCGTACCCAAATACCCCATTTGTTAACCCATCAACATAAAAACCACCACAAAGGGGACAGGCACCTTTGTGGTGGTTTGGGGCATCAATAGGTTCTAGGCGCCGCTACAGCTCCACGCAAGGATTGTCGCGGGTCACAAGCGTCTTAATGACAACCGTCGCTCCCAGATAGCGCTCAAGCAGCTCGGCTAAGCGATCGATCGCAGCCTGGCAATCCCCCATCCGCTCGGGCTCCACGCACTCAATCGCTAGGAACGCATCGGCCGAATCATCGGACAGCGCCGTGCGAACGCCGTCGCGCCAGTTCCAGCAGCGGCACACAGCGCCCGCATCATCGATGTAGGCGAGCTCGCCGGGCAGCGTCGGATCGTCCGTCTCCTCGCCAAGCGGCAAGAACGCATCGCCACCGTCGGTCACCTTCAGGCGAAGGTCCCCCTCGATCGCATGCAGATCCTCGCCTCCCACGGGCAGCGCGTAGGTCAGCGACACCGTGTTGTAAATATCCACCGCGGGCGTAATGTGGCCCACCGGCTTGCCTTTGAGCACGCGTTTGAGCAAGTTCTCGATCGAGCAGCGCGCGCCTTTCTTGGTCTTGAACAGACGATAGGCCTCGCGCCATGCCCTGACCGGTGCGTTCTCGCTGATAGTGTCGCTGGTCAGATGACGCTCCGCATCGATATTGGCGCGGTCGAGCAACGCCGCAATCGCATCCACGTCCTCTTGAGGAATCTGAGCCGTGGGCTTCATGCCCTCCACGACCACAACACCGACCGCTGCCTGCGGAAACAGCTCCCAGAATGAATCCTCGGCAATAAAGCTCTTCATACGCTCTCCCTTCATTGTGCGCGCCCGAGTGAGGGCGCCTAAACAAAAAGCGCCCTTACAACGGCCACCTTCAAAGTCCTACGGTGCCGTCACAAGAACGCTTGCGCTGTCCCCATCCGGAGAAGGGGACGATATGTCAGGCGTATTGTAACCCGAGTCATCCACACGAGCAAAACCACCACAAAGGCGCCTGTCCCCTTTGTGGTGGATATGGACTCACGGCGAAGCTAGTGGCGGAGTCCCAGCAGGCCGCGGCCGTGATGACGGGCCTCGGCGGACACCTGGGCGTGCGGGCCGGCGGCTTTGACGGACTCGGGCAGGTGCGAGTACTTCTTCTCGAAGTTCTCCTCGAACATCACGGCCAAGTTGTGCGCGGCCTCGTCGTAGCGAGCGGTGCTCTGCCAATACTGGCGCGGCACCAGGATGCCGTCGGGTACGCCGTGGCACGTGGTGGGAATGTCGACGTTAAAGATGTCGTCGTGCACGAACTCGCTGTCCTCGATGGTACCGTCGAGGGCGCGGGCCACCAGGGCGCGCGTGTAGGCAAGCTCGATGCGATGACCCACGCCGTAGCCGCCGCCGATCCAGCCGGTGTTGACCAGGTACACACGCGTGCGGCCGTCGGCGATGCGCTCACCGAGCATCTTGGCATAGACCATGGGGTCGAGCGGCATAAACGGCTCGCCAAACAGCGAAGAGAACGTGGGCGTGGGCTCGGTGACGCCGACCTCGGTGCCGGGGATCTTGGCCGTAAAGCCCGTCACAAAGTGATACATGGCGGCGTCGGCCGTCAGGCGCGAGATGGGCGGCAGCACGCCAAAGGCATCGCAGGTCAGGAAGAGCACGACGCTTGGAGTGGTGCCCATGCCCTTGGTCCACGCGTTGGGAATGTGCTCCACAGGGTATGCCACGCGCGTGTTGTGCGTGATCGAGATGTCGTCGTAGTTGGGCTTGCGGTTCTCGTCGAGCACCACGTTTTCGCAGATCGCGCCAAAGCGGACAGCGTTGAAGATCTCGGGCTCGTGGAACGCGTCCAGGCCCTCGCATTTGGCGTAGCAGCCACCTTCGATGTTGAAGATGCCCATGTCGGACCAACCGTGCTCGTCGTCGCCGATCAGCAGCCGCGTGGGGTTGGCCGAAAGCGTGGTCTTGCCCGTGCCCGAAAGGCCAAAGAACACGGCGGTCTCGTGCGTGACGGGATCCATGCTGGCCGAGCAGTGCATGGGTAGCACGTCGTCCTCGACGGGCAGCAGGTAATTCATGACGCTGAAGATGGACTTTTTGATTTCGCCGGAGTAACCGGTGCCGGCAACCAAAATCACGCGCTCCTGGAAGTTGATGACCACGGCGGCGCTGGAGTTGAGGCCCTTAATGGCGGGATCGCACTGGTAGCCGGGAGCGGCGAGCACGCAGAAGTCCGGCTCGCCGGTGCGTGCGATTTCACGGGCAAGCGGGCGGGCGAGCATCTGCTTAATAAAGAGCGCTTGGCTGGCACGCTCGCAGGCGACAAGCAGGCGACGCGTATGGTTGCGATCGGCACCGGCCATACCGCGAGTGACGAACACATCGCGCTCGTTGAGGTAGTTGACGATACCGGCCTTGATGGCCTCGTAGCTCTCGGCAGAAAGCGGGCGGTTGACGGCACCCCAGGCAATCTTGTCGTGAACATCGGGGGTGTCAACGATAAAGCGGTCATTGGGGGAACGACCAGTGCGCTCCCCCGTCTCGATCACCAGCGCGCCGTTGGATGCCATGAGGCCTTCTTCGCGGCGGATGGCGTGCTCGACGAGCTCCGCGGCGGATAGATCGACCAGCAGACGGGGCTGATTCTCGGCGGGATCTTCGACCAGCGCAATACCAAAGTTGGACAGAACTTCTGCAGGGGTAACACCAGGCATGGGGCCTCCTTTAAAAGCGCGACACGTGGACGCGGCGCGCACTTTACTCACGTAAAGCCCGTTGTACCCGATATGCAAAAACGTTTTTGCGGCAACGGCGAAGCGCCCGCCCAACGGTCAAAAATCGCAGGCAAGCGGCCTAGTCGTTAGGGACGCTTTTAAACGACTAGTCATTGGGGACACTCTTGAACAGACAACATTCAAGGAGTGTCCCCGGATGCCGGCACTTAGGGACGTTCCCAAAGTGCCGGCACATAAGGAACGTCCCTAAGTGCCGACTACAGCGGCAGGCCTTGGCCGAGCATGGCTATGGCGCTCATCAGGACCAGCATGCCGGCGGCGTAGGGCAGGACGGCGCCCAGGAGTTCGGCATCCTTACCGCGCACGAGCACGGCGGCAAGACCAATGGCGAGGGTCTGCGGCGAGATCATCTTACCGGCGGCGACGCCCAGGGCGTTCAACGCGACCATCCAGTAGTCGCTCACACCCAGCGCAGTGGCAGCCTGGCTCTGAATGGGGCCAAACAGCATGCCCGAGGACGTGCCCGAGCCGGTCACAAACGCACCGACTGCGCCGATCCACGGAGCCAGAATCGGGTACAGCCCACCGGCGACGGCGATGCAGAACGCGCTGATCGAAGAGATCATGCCCGCATAGCCCATCACCTTGGCACAGCCCAGCACCGAAAGCATCGTGATCACCGTCGGCATCATCTGCTTCACAGTCGCGGCCAGCACCTCGCCCATCATGCGTGGCGAAGCACCCTGAATGGCACCGCCGGCAAACGCCGCCAGGAAAATCCAGACGCCCGGCGTGTTGATCCACGAAAACGTAAGCGTACCGGGATTCTCACCGCAATACACCTGCACGTGGCTCGCAAACGGCGCGAGCGCGGCATGTACAGCGGGCACCAGGTTAGACGTGCCCAGCAGCAACACAAAGATCAGGATGAAGCACGACCAGGCCGAAAGCGCCGACTTAACGGTGAGCTTCTCCCCCGCCTCGATATTCATGTGAAAGCGTGCGTCCAGACGCCCCGACTTCTCGGCACGCATGGCAAGCGCAGCTGTCAGCGCGAGCGAAACGATGGATCCTACGACCACGGCCAGCTCGGGGCCCACAAACATGGCAACGACCAGAGCCGCGCCGACAAACGACACGCCGGAGAGCAACGCCACGCCGGCAACACCGTGCAGACGCTCGCCCACACTCGCGGCATTGCCCTGGTCATCGGCAACACGGCCCGCAACCAGCACAATAAATAGCGGCATCACCACAAAGAACGGCGCGAGCTGCACCAGCTGAACGGTCGCTAGGTGAAGGGAATCCAAACCCACCAGGTCGGCAACGGACACCGTGGGGATGCCGATGGAGCCGTAGGGCGTGGGCACGCCGTTGGCCAGCAGGCAGATGAGCACGGCAGGCACGGCCTCAAAGCCCAGGCCCGCGAGCATGCCGGCGGGAATGGCGACAGCGGTACCGAAGCCGGCCATGCCCTCCATAAAGCCACCGAAGCACCAAGCCACGAGCAGCGCCAGCAGACGGCGGTCGCTGCTGATGGAGGTGATCATGCTGCCGATCACGTCCATGGCGCCCGTACGAACGCACAGGTTATACGTGAACACCGCGGCGATGATCACCAGGACGATGGGCCACAGAGCCATCAAAAAACCTTCGAGCGAGGCGGTCGCGATCTGCGCTGCCGGCAGGTGCCACCATGCGAAGGCAAGCAAGCACGAAAGGACAAACGATCCGATAGCGGCCTTCCAAGCTGGCCATTTAAAGCACAGCAGCATCACGACCAGCCAAATAATCGGCACAAGAGCCAGTAAGAATGCGGCGACGTCCATAGGTAGAAGCTCCTTGGTACCGCGTGGGCGGCATCGGGGGTGTCACAAAACTTCAACAGGATACCGCACGTTTACCGACAAATTACAGCCGCCCGCCGAAATTATTGAACAATCCGTTCAAAAACACGAGCGAACACCGTCGCGTCTATACTAAAGCGCAGCAATAGAAAGGACTCCGCTTTGAGTATCACGCCCCTCGATAGCATTCGCCGCGCCATCGCCCGCCGCAACGGCACCTCCAACCCCGCTGCATCGAAGGACGGCGCCGCGAAGGCCCAGGGCGGCCGCATCGAGAACGGCCTCTTCCCTGCCTCGCACACTGCCGAGGAACTCGCACGCATCCAAGAGCTGAGTCAGCGCAACGCCGGCGGGCCCGATAGCAGCCAAGCCACACGTCGCCGGCGCGAACGCGATCGGGAGCCCGGCCCCGTCCGCCGCATGGTCAACGCTTGGTGGAACCGTCTGCTCGGCGCCGTCTACGGCGGCGGGTTCTCCATGCAGGAAGCGGAATACGAGGAGCACGCCACCCGCCGCGATTACCTTTGGAACGCTCTCGGCACCGCCGTGTGGGGCTTGGCGTTTCCGCTGCTCACCATCGTGTCCACACAGCTCGTGGGCGCCGAAGAAGCCGGCAAGTTCTCCATCGCCTTTGTCACCGGCACGCTCATCATGATCGCGTGCAACTACGGCGTGCGCAATTTCCAGGTCTCGGACATCGACGAAAAGACGTCCTTCGCCTCCTACCAGCTCAATCGTTGGATCTGCGGAGCGCTCGCCCTAGGCTGCGGCCTCATGTATAGCAGCGCCCGCGGCTATGACGCGCAGATGGCGACGATCGGCCTGGGCGTCTACCTGTATAAGGTCATCGACGGCGTCGCCGACGTGTACGAAGGCCGCCTGCAGCAGGCCGACAAACTCTACTTGGCTGGAATGAGCCAAACGCTACGCTCCGTCGGCGTCATCGCGGTCTTCAGCGTGGCGCTGTTCCTCACGCGCAGCATGCCCATCGCGGCCATGGACATGGGTGTCACCGCGATCGCCTCGCTCGTGCTGGTCACCGCGCCGCTCGCCCTGCTCGAGACCGAAAAATCGCGCCGCGTGAGCCTGCGCGAGGTCGGCCACCTGTTTGTCCAGTGCGCCCCGCTCTTTGGTGCACTGTTCCTGTTCAACCTTATCGAGAGCATGCCCAAGTTTGTGATGGAAGGCACGCTGGCATACAAATATCAGCTGTACTTTAATGCCCTGTTCTTTCCTGCGCAGGCTATTTTGCTGAGCATTGGATTTATCTATAAACCGCAGCTCCTGCGCTTGTCGAACATTTGGGCTAATCCTCGCAAGCGTCGTCGCTTTGACCTGATTATTGTTGCCGTTATGGCGCTGATCGTGGTCATCACCGGCATGTGCGCCGCATTTATGGCAGGTCCCGGTATTCCCCTCATGAGCTTTATGTACGGCCTCAGCTTTGAGCGCTACCGTACGCTGGCGCTGCTGATGGTCGTCGCCGGCGGCGTCACCGCGGCCATCGACTTTATCTACGCCATCATCACGGTGCTACGCCACGCTAGAGACGTCACCAAGATCTACCTGATCTGCTTCGCCGTAAGCGTGGTGCTGCCGGTGATCCTGATTAAGCTGCTGGGTCTGATGGGCGCTGTAGTGAGCTACCTAGCCATCATGGCCCTACTCCTGGTGCTGCTGATAATCGAGTACCGCCGCATCCGCCAACGCATCGAACGCGACCGCAACCCATACGGCGCCTAATTAGCTGCCCGGTCACCGGAATTTGCGATGGAATCACCCCGTCTGGGGTCTCGTTGCGGACAATATTCATCACGCAAAACTAAGTGAGTAGACTTTTACCGAATCCCCGACCACACCAACAGAGCACAAGTCTGTGACCTGCGGTTTTATTGAGGCAAATATGTTGGGTGCTCGGCATTTCCAAAAAAGTCTACTCACTTAGCAAGCGGGCAGCCAAAAAAGAACCGCCGCGACGTCGTTTGACTCCGTTGCGACGGTTTTTCGAGCATTTTCGCGCTGTCGAGGACGCAGACGCTCCTCATTTCTAGCGCTTACCGAGCAAGAAGGCGCTACTCTCCGAAAGTAGTCAAAAAAGCCCCGTCCCAAATTAGCTACGGTAGATCGGCGGAACAAGGTTATTCGCCCGGGTTGATGTTCGCGTAGAACTCGGCCCCGTCGTCCAGGCGCAGGATGCCCACGCGGCCGAACTCGGAGCCGGTGGCGGCGGCGCAGTCGATGTCGATGCGATCGGGCACACCAGCAGTGTCCTCGCCGCCCAAGCGCACGATCTGCCCGCGTCCCGATTCCTCATCGAGCCCCGCCAGACCACCGACCTCGCAATAGCGCCCAAGCGATACCGTGGGCGTGTGACCGCTCACCACGACCGGGCCCTTGCCCTCGGCAGAAAGCAGCCCGGTCGACGCATCCCAATAGCCATGACGAATCCACAGCAGGTCATCGGACGACTGCACCGCGAGCATCTGCTGCAGCAGCTCGCGATCGGCACCCACCGCTCCAACGCCATCGGCACAATCGACGCCATGCTCAAGCAAAAACGCGCGCGCCGCCTTCATCTCGATTCCAGCATGTACCAGCAGATACGGGCGCTCCTCGGTCTCGACCACTGCGTAGAGCGGCAGCGCGGCCATCCATCGCACGAGCTCCTCGTATGCCTCAAATTCCATGTCGTTGAGCTGCTCGCGCGTCGTCCAACCACCGTTGATATCCCAGGTCTCGGCATCGAGCGGATCCTGGCCAATGATGGCATCGAGCATGATCTGCTCGTGATTACCCTTGAGCACGTGGGCGTTGGGCAGCGAGCGCACGAGCTTAATAACGCCGACCGGATCGGGCCCACGATCGATCATGTCGCCCAGCTCGTACAGCGTGTCGTCGGACGTCAACGAGATCTTAGACAGGGCTTCGTCAAGCGCACGCACGTGCCCGTGAGCATCAGATGTCACATAGATCGCCATGGTACGCCTCTCCTTGCATTGCGGCCGAAGCCCGGCGCCGCAACTAAAACTTCAAGTTGAACTTAAACGTTACCCATTGTACTCCGTTGCAATAAAGCTGGAAAGGGTTTCCGAGCAGAGGCAAAGACGGCAGCCGTCTATGACGATATCGCGCACGCCCGCAATCCAACCCCATAAACCCACCATCTTTGGGTACAAATAACCGCAGGCAACTGACCGTGCCACGCCAACCAACCAGGAGCGGACACCATCCATGAACCAGATCCTTCTCTTTATCGGCCTCGTCATCATTCTGTGTCTGACCATCAAACCCGTCGGCAAAAAGCTCCCCTTCCCCACCCTGCTCATCTTTATCGCGCTCGGCATGCTGTTGGGCGTCAACGGCCCGGCGCATATCGACTTTAGCGACTATGCGCTCACCGAAACCGTCTGCAGCACGGCGCTGCTGTTCATCATGTTCTACGGCGGCTTTAACACCAATATCGACCGTGCCAAACCCGTCGCTGTGCCGGCGGTGCTGCTGAGCACGCTCGGCGTCGTCATCACTGCCGGCATCACCGGCGTGTTCGCCCACTTCGCGCTGGGGTTCGACTGGATCGACGGCCTGCTGTTGGGATCGGTCGTGGCATCCACCGACGCGGCCAGCGTCTTTAGCGTGCTGCGCGAGCACAACCTTTCGCTGAAGGGCGGCACCGACTCGCTGCTCGAGGTCGAATCGGGCTCCAACGACCCCGTCGCCTACATGCTCACCGCCGTGCTCGCCGCACTCGCGGCCGGCGGCGACATCAACATTCCCGCACTGCTGGCCAAGCAGATTATCCTGGGCGCGGGCCTGGGCCTTGCCATCGGCTGGGCGGCGGGCCGTCTGATTGAACGCGCGCACGCAACGGCCGAGGGCGCGCAGACCATCTTCTTGTTCGCCGTGGCGATCGTCGCCTACGCGCTACCAAGCTATCTGGGCGGCAACGGCTTTTTGGCCGTATACCTGGCCGGCATTGTGCTGGGTGCGAGCGACATCACCGGCAAGGTCGAGATGGCGCACTTCTTTGACACCCTCACCGAGATGGCCGAGATGACGATCTTCTTCTTGCTCGGCCTGCTCGTCACGCCCGCACGCCTACCACAGATGCTGCTGCCGGGCCTGGCGCTCATGGCGTTTATGCTCTACGTGAGCCGCCCCATCGCCGTCGGCGTGCTCCTGGCGCCCTTTAAGACGAACCCCCGCCAGGTCGCGCTCGTAAGCTGGGCGGGCCTGCGCGGAGCAGCTTCGGTCGTGTTTAGCCTCTTTGCCGTGGTGGCCGGCGTTCCCGGCGGACACGACCTGTTTGACCTGGTGTTTGTGATTGCCGTGTCGAGCATTGTGGTGCAGGGCTCGCTGCTGCCGGCGGTGGCGAAGAAGCTCGATATGATCGATGCGACCGGCGACGTGCGCCGCACCTTTAACGACTACCACGACGAGGACGGCATGTCGTTTGTAAAGCTCAAGGTGTGCGCTGGACATCCGTTTGCCGGACGCTCGCTCGCGGACATTGGCAGCGCCACAAATATGCTCGTGGTCCTGGTGCTGCGCGACGGGGCGCACCCGGTACTGCCCAATGGCGACACCGTGATCCAGGAAGGCGATCTGCTGGTGATGGCCGCGCCGACGTTTGAAGAGCGTACCGAAGTTACGCTGCGCGAGGTCACCGTGACTCCCCACGGTCGCCTGGCCGGCCAGCGCCTGTGCGATGTGCCGCAAGGCAAACATCCGTTTATTGTGGTGATGCTCAAGCGCGAAGGCCAAACGATCATCCCCGACGGCAACACCCTAATATACGCCGGCGACGAAGCCGTCATCGCCACGCTAGCATCGTAGTGACTAGGAGGTAGCTACTTTAGGACGAAGAGATCAAGCGCCTAGGAACCTCATGTCTTCGCTCGCAGATTTGGATTTGCCTGAGGAGTAAAGCACCCCTCCCCCATGTAACCATCCTGTAAATCATAGCGACGCACTCGAGTTTTACCGTGATGCGGTCGCGCCTGGCGCTCCACTGTGCTAAAGTAACCCGAACGTCCAAACGACTACAAGGGGGAACTAGAAGATGGCACGTGTGCACAACTTCTCAGCTGGCCCGGCAGCGCTGCCCACAAGCGTGCTCGCCGAGATCGCCGACGAGATGATGGACTACCGCGGTTGCGGCATGTCCGTGCTCGAGATGAGCCATCGATCTAGCATGTACCAGCAGATCATCGACGACGCCGAGGCAACCCTGCGTCGCCTGCTGAGCATCCCCGACAACTACCGTGTCCTGTTTTTGCAGGGCGGCGCCACGCTGCAGTTTGCGGGCATCCCCATGAACCTCATGCGCCGCGGCCGCGCCGGCTACATCGTGACCGGCAACTTTGCCAACAAGGCATACAAGGAGGCCGCCAAGTACGGCGAGGCCGTGCTGCTCGCGAGCTCCGAGGACACCAACTTCGACCGCATCCCCGACATGGCCGACATCAACGCGCGCATTGCCGCCGAGGCCGCGAGCGACGGGCTCGACTACGTTTACATCTGCCAGAACAACACCATCTTTGGCACCATGTACCACGAGCTGCCCGCTTGCGGCGACGTACCGCTGGTCGCAGATGTCTCGAGCTGCTTTCTGTCGCAGCCGCTCGATGTTGAGCGCTACGGGCTCATCTACGCCGGCGCGCAGAAAAACGCCGGCGCCGCGGGCGTGACCGTGGTTATCGTGCGCGACGACCTCATCGCCGACGGCCCCGCCTTTGCGCGGGCGCCGCAGTACATGGACCTTAAGACCCAGGCCGCCAAGGGCTCCATGCTCAACACGCCCAACACCTTTGGCATCTACGTGTGCGGCAAGGTGTTCCGGTGGGTCGAGGAGACCGGCGGACTTGCCGCCATGGCCGAGCGCAACTGGGCCAAGGCCAACCTGCTCTATGACCTGCTCGAGCACAGTGTGCTGTTCCATGGCACCACGCAGGCCGACAGCCGCTCCATCGCCAACGTCACCTTCCGCACCGGCGACGCCGAACTCGACGCGGCCTTTGTCGCAGGCGCGGCCGAGCACCAGATTCAAAACGTCAAGGGCCATCGTCTGGTAGGCGGCATGCGCGCCAGCGTCTACAACGCCGTAACCATGGAAGACGTGCAGGCACTGGCCTCGTACATGAAGGACTTCGAAACGCAGCGTAGTTTGAGCCCGCGATCTAACTAGCCCGCAACGCGCGGGCCGACCAGCCACTTCAAACCACCTGTTTAAACCAAACCTGCTAAGGAGTTTTTCATGCGCAAGATTAAGACCATCGACGACATCACCAAGGACGGCAAAGTCGAGTTTGGCGAGGGCTACGAATTTGTGAGCACCGCCGAGGAGGCCGACGCCATCCTGATGCGCTCGACTGACCTGCACGGCTACGAGCTGCCCGAGGGCATCCGCGCCATCGCCCGCTGCGGCGCCGGCGTCAACAACATCCCCGTCGAGGAGTACGCCAAGAAGGGCGTCGTCGTCTTTAACTCCCCCGGTGCCAACAGCAACGCCGTTAAGGAGCTCGTCCTAGGCATGCTGGTGCTCTCGAGCCGCGGCGTGGTGCAATCGATGAACTGGGTGCGCGACAACGCCGACGACCCCGAGATCCAGGTCGACGCCGAGAAGGCCAAGAAGGCCTTTGTGGGCCGCGAGCTCAAGGGCAAGCGCATCGGCGTCATCGGTCTGGGCAACGTAGGCTCCAAGGTCGCCAACGCCTGCGTCAATCTGGGCATGGACGTCTACGGCTACGATCCGTTCATTTCCGTCGAGCACGCGTGGGTGCTGAGCCGCGAGGTGCAGCGCGTGGGCACGCTCGAAGATCTCTGCCGCGGCTGTGATTACCTCACGGTGCACGTGCCCAGCAAGGCCGACACCATCGGCATGATCAGCACCGAGCAGATCAACCTGCTGGCCCCGGACGCCGTGCTCATCAACTACGCACGCGAGACCATCATTGACGAGGACGCCGTTGACGCCGCCCTGCGCGAGAGCAAGCTGAGCTGGTTTAGCTGCGATTTTGCCACGCCCAAGACCGTCAAGATGCCCAACACGTTTATCACCACGCACTCGGGCGCCGGCACTGGCGAGGCCGAGGCCAACTGCGCCGACATGGCCATCAGCGAGCTTAAGGATTACCTGGAGAACGGCAACATCGCGCACAGCGTCAACTACCCCGCCTGCAGCATGGGCAAGGCGCGCGCCGCAAGCCGCATCGCCTGCCTGCACGCCAACGTGCCCAACATGATCGGTCAGATCACGGCAATCCTGGCCAAGGACAATGCCAACGTGCAGCGTATGACCAACGAGTCTGCCGGCGAGAACGCCTACACCATGTTCGACACCGACGAGCACCTGGACAGCAGCACCATCGAGGCGCTCAAGCAGATTCCGTCGATGTATCGCGTGCGCGTGATCAAATAGCGCCGGCTGATCTGACGGGCAGTTCCCCATGTGGCCTGCCCGTTACTGACATTGAATGCCCGCGGGGGCGCCTTTCGCACGAGAGGCGCCCCCGTTTTTGTGAGCGCTCCATTAAATGCACCGAGCCGCTTCTTGACATACAATTTGTATGTTGACCTAACTATCTGTGAGGTGCCTATGGTTGATACAGATTTTGCTTGGCGGCTTACGCAAGGGCTCGTGCGGATCGACAGTTCCGACCCAGGTGCGTATGAGGGCGAGATTGAACGCTATATCAAAGTGTTGGTTGAGGCTCAATTGGAGCGGTTGAGTCATCCGGTGCTCCATGCCGTGCAGGTTGAGGAACTCGAGGTGCTGACCGGACGCCGCAATCTCATGGTCACCGTGCCCGGTTTGAGCGACGAGCCACGGCTCGTCTACATCTGCCACATGGATACAGTCACCTTGGGCGACGGCTGGGACGCGGACATTACGCCGCTCGGGGCGGTCGTGCGCGACGGCAAGCTCTACGGCCGCGGCGCCTGCGATATGAAGGGTGGCCTGGCCTGTGCCATTGCCGCACTGGTCCATACGCTCGAGCGCGTGGCGGCGGATGGCGCGCTGCCCCGCCGCGGCTTTTCGCTCATCTGCTCGGTCGACGAGGAAGACTTTATGCGAGGCTCCGAGGCAGCCATCGATGCCGGCTGGGTCGGTTCGCGCGAATGGGTGCTGGACACCGAGCCCACCGACGGACAGATCCAGGTGGCGCACAAGGGGCGTACGTGGTTCGAGATTGAAATGGATGGCGTGACGGCGCATGCAAGCCGGCCCTGGAAGGGCGCGGATGCCGTCGCCGCCATGGCCGAGGTCGTGTGTTCGCTCCGTCGCGCGTTTGTGGCGCTGCCCGCGCACGATGAGCTGGGGCCTTCGACCATCACGTTCGGCCAAATCGAGGGCGGATATCGCCCCTACGTCGTACCCGACCGCGCCAAAGTCTGGGTCGACATGCGCCTGACCCCG
>CAJLTA010000020.1 GCA_905209455.1 uncultured Collinsella sp. | reverse complement strand
GAGCGCAAAATGGATTCTAAAAAACACCTTGCCAAATAGGAGCGTCAGGACGCAAAGAGGCTCCGCAGCGCGAAGCGCGATGCGGAGCCTCTTTGCATGTCCGAGGACGTTCCGGAGAGAAGCCCCGTCCCGCCCCCGGATTCCCGGTGGGAGTTCTAGACCTTGTCGGCCTTAGTACATACCGCCGCCCTGCTGACCAGCGGTGGCAGCAGCGATAGCGTCCTCAAGCTGAGTGTTCTTGGGCACATCGGAGACGGTGGCCTCGGTGATGAGAATCAGGCTGGCGACGGAAGCAGCGTTCTGCAGGGTGACGCGGCTGACCTTGACGGGGTCGAGGACGCCCATCTCAATCATGTCGCCCCACTCGCCGTTGGCAGAGTTGAGACCCTGGCCGGCGGGCAGCTCGGCAACCTTGTCGACCACGACAGCGCCCTCAAAGCCAGCGTTCTTGGCGATGGTGGCGACCGGAGCGGTCAGAGCCTTCTTGACGATGTCGACGCCGATCTTCTCCTCGGGGTCGTCGATCTCGACAGCATCAAGCGCAGGCGCAGCGTCCATGAAGGCGACGCCACCGCCGGCGACGATGCCCTCCTCGACAGCAGCGCGGGTAGCCTGCAGGGCATCCTCGACGCGGTGCTTGATCTCCTTGAGCTCGGACTCGGTAGCAGCGCCGACCTTGATGACGGCAACGCCACCGGAGAGCTTGGCCAGGCGCTCCTGGAGCTTCTCGCGGTCGAAGTCAGAGGTGGTGTTCTCCATCTCACCCTTGATCTGAGCGATACGAGCGTCGATGGCCTCCTTGGAGCCAGCGCCGCCGACGACGACGGTGTTGTCCTTGGAGATGGTGACGGACTTAGCGGTACCGAGCATATCGGCGGTGATGTCAGCGACCTTCACGCCCAGCTCGTCCAGGGCAGCCTGGCCGCCGGTGAGGACGGCGATGTCCTCGAGGATGCGCTTGCGGCGATCGCCGTAGCCCGGAGCCTTGACGGCGCAGACGTTGAGGGCGCCACGGATCTTGTTGAGAACCAGGGTAGGCAGAGCCTCGCCGTCGATGTCCTCAGCGATGATGAGCAGGCCACGGCCAGCGCGCTGGACAGCCTCGAGAACGGGCATGATGTCCTGAACGCTGGAAATCTTCTGGTCGGTGATGAGGATGTACGGATCCTTCATCACGGCCTCCATGCGGTCGTTGTCCGTGACGAAGTAAGCGGAGACATAGCCCTTGTCGAACTGCATGCCCTCGACGGTGTCGATGGTGATGTCGAACGTCTGGGAATCCTCGACGGTGATGACGCCGTCCTTGCCCACGACCTCCATAGCCTCGGCGATCTTCTCGCCGACCTCGGGGTCACCGGCGGAGATGGTACCGACGGAAGCGATCTGCTCCTTGGTCTCGACCGGCTTAGCCTGCTTCTTCATCTCGGCGACGGCGGCGTTAACGGCCTTGTCGATGCCGCGACGAATGGCCAGCGGGTTGGCGCCAGCGGCGACGTTGCGCAGGCCGTCGTTGACGATGGCCTGAGCGAGCAGGGTTGCGGTGGTGGTGCCGTCACCCACGGTGTCGTTGGTCTTGGTGGCGACCTCCTTCACCAGCTGAGCGCCCATGTTCTCGATGTTGTCCTCGAGCTCGATCTCCTTGGCGACGGAAACGCCGTCGTTGGTGATGGTCGGGGCACCGAACGTGCGCTGCAGCGCAACGTAGCGACCCTTGGGGCCCATGGTGACGGTAACGGCGTCGGCCAGAGTGTTGACGCCCTTGGCGAGCTTAGCGCGGGCATCGGTGTTGAACGTAATGTTCTTTGCCATGGTAGGTAATCCTCCAAAAGAAATGTGACTCGCGTCGCCGCTTCCGAGTCCTATGCGGCGGACGCGTTCAAAGACGAATCAGAGATTCTGACGAGACTAGGCCTCGACGACAGCGTAGATGTCGTCGGCGCGCATCAGCAGATACTTCTCGCCGTCGACCTTGACCTCGTTGCCACCGAACTTACCGTAGATGACAACGTCACCGACCTTGACGTCCATGGGGATGCGCTCACCCTTGTCGTTGACCTTGCCGGCGCCAACGGCAACGATGGTGCCGCGCTGCGGCTTCTCCTGAGCGTTGCTGGCGATATACAGACCAGAAGCGGTCTTCTGCTCGGCCTCGTCGGGCTTGACCAGAACACGATCTGCAAGCGGCTTCAAAGACGACATGCTTGTCTCCTCCTTTTTGGGCCGCGCGGTTATACCACGCGAATTAACCCTTTTTTGTTTGCGTACGCGTTGAATGGTACCCACGAATGGCGGGTTATACAACACGGAGTCAAAAAATCTTATTTTTTGGCACTTAGATTTTCTGAATGCCGGGGGATAACTTAGCGATGCCTCCCGTGTGGCTCCGGAGGGGCGGGGCGTAAGGTTTCCTGCTCGGGCAGTCCTGCTCGCACGAAGGCCACATTAAGTGGCCTTCGGCTCGTGCGGAACTCGCGATAAACCTTATGCCCCGCCCCTCCGGAGCCACACGGGAGGCAGGCTAACTAATTCGGGCCCGACATTCAGAAAAGTCAGTGCAGCAAAATGGCGATGCGGATAGGAACGTGGGTATGGTTTTCGCTGCGCGCACGGGTCCCCTGGGAAGCACCGTGCATTTTTGGGAGTATTCAGCAAGCCAGGACGGCTGCATACGCGCCGGACATACCTTATTGGTCCCAAGAACGCCTTCAGCGGGCGGTTTTGGTCGGTGGGCAGACCCCGTTGGGACAAATGGACGTACTTCGCGCCGTACCGGAGCCCAAAATGACGTCAATCTCCGCAACGTTACTCAGCCGCAGCGGCACCGGCAGAGCTCGTGGTGCTGAATACTCCGTTTTTTGCACGGCACGGGCGGGGGTACATCAGGATCAGGAAGAACATCCCAGCCTTTTTATGCAATCTGTAATGGGAAGTATGCAAAACACTAAGAGTCAGCATTGCTGATGTCCAAATTGAGCGCACGAGACAGCAGCACCTCAACCCCGCGCCCAAATCCAACAGAGCGGGGACGCTCCTAACGAACCCCCATCGGCAAACAAATGCGGCTCGAGCGCCATCCCAAAGTAGACTGCCCGAGCCGCGTTTAACGGTGCGGTATGAACGTCAGCGCTCGTAAATCAAGTTGCCTGCCAGGTAGGTGGCCTGAACCTTAGTGGTCTGGAGCTCTTGGGGATCGATGATGAGCGGGTTTTGGTCCAGGACTACCAGGTCGGCATACTTGCCGGGCTCCAAGCTGCCGAGGTTTTGCTCGTCGCCTGCCGCGTAGGCGCTGCCCAGGGTGTAGTTGCGCAGAGCTGTTGCCGCATCGATACGCTCGCTCGGTAACCAGCCGCCCTCGGGCCAGTGGCTTTTGGGGTCTTGGCGCGTGATGGCCGTGTAGAGCACGTTCATGCTGGTAACGGCTGTGATGGGACTATCGGTGCCGAAGGCTTGGCGGATGCCGCGCTGCTTATAGGTCGCAAGCGGCCACATGATGCGGCTGCGCTCCAGGCCCAGGTCGCGCTCCGGTCCACCCGGGTCGAGTGTAATGTGGCAGGGCTGGCTCGAAGCAACCACGTTGAGCTTGCGCAGGCGATCGATGTCCTCGGGCAAGAGGTTCTCCAGGTGCTCGAGCGTGTTATGGCCGTGCTGGGGCAGGCCGTACAGGTCGGCGGCCTCCTCGAAGATATCCAGCGCGGCATGAATCGCACCGTCGCCGATGACGTGGATGCGCACGGTATGGCCGCGCTCCGCGGCCGCCAGAACCAGCTTGCGCATGCGCTCGGCAGGAACCGTCAGGCGACCTTGATCGCCCGGGAAGCGCGGGTTGGTATAGGGCTCGGTGAGATAGGCCGTGTGTTCGCTCGACACGCCGTCGAAGAACTGCTTAAAGCCTGGCGCCGAGAGCAGCGCGTTGTTCGCGTAGCGGGTCTGCAGCTCTTCCAAGCGCGACTGGTCATCCAACAGCGTGGGGAACAGATGGGCTCGGATGCCCAGCTTGCCGGCTGCCTGCAGTTTGTCGTAGACGTCGTCGCGGATAAAATCGCAGCCCGGCATGGGCATGAGCGACATATCGCAGATCGAGGTGATGCCCTGCTCGGCCATACGCCTCATTTGATCGGCGTAAGCGCTTGCAATGCGATCCTCGCCCAGCCATTCAAGGCAGCGCGGTAGCAGCTGCATGGCAGCCGCCTCGTGAGCAATGCCCGTGAGTTCGCCGTTTGCATCCTTGTCGTAACTGCCGCCTGCTGGTGGCTCGCTGTCGCGCGTGACGCCGAGTGCCTCGAGTGCGCGGCTGTTGAGCCAAAGCGTGTGCCCGTCGCCCGAATACATAACGCAGGGACGATCGGGGAATGCCGCATCGAGCGACGCCTTGGTAGGATGCTCGGGCGGGTCCCAACGGTAGTCGCGCCAGCCCTGCGTCACAACCCAAGCGTCGTCGGGCAGGTCCTGGGAAAACTCGAGCGCATGCTGCACCAACGCCGCCTCGGACGTGCCCATATCCATGAGCATGTACGGCGAGGAACCGACCGAGGTATGGAAGAAGTGCAGATGAGCGTCATGGAAACCGGGGCAGACAAACTGCTCGCCGTAGTCGATAACCGACGTGGCGGCGGGAGCGGCGGCAATCACGTCATCGGGCGCACCGACTGCGACGATACGGTCGCCTGCGATGGCAATCGCCAGCTCGCGGGCGGTATCGATGCCGTCTTGCGCGGTAAAGACGTTCTTGGAGCGGATAATCCGATCGATATGTTGCATGGGCATCCCCATCTCTGGCAGGAAATTCAACACCCCCGAGTGTACTCCCCCACTCTTGTTACAAAACCCCAAGCGGCAAACGGCAACTTTACCAGCCCTAGCGGCAGGTGGCATACTGGAGAGAGCCTGTACGATTTTGCGATCAACCCAGCAAGGAGCAAATCGACCATGACGAAGACCAAGGCACAGCAGATTATGGCGGCGACCGAGGCTCGCGCGGCTGACGACGTCACCGCAGCCATCAAAGATATCGCTACCGAATTTGAACCATATATCATCAAGCAGCGCCGGCACTTCCATAAGCACCCGGAGCTGAGCCTTGCCGAGGAGCGCACGACCTCCGACATCGCCAACCAGCTCGACGCCATGAATATCCCCTACGAGCGTCCCCTTAAGACGGGCCTTGTGGCGACCCTTCGCGGCACCGCGCCGGATGCCTACCGCGAGGACGGCACGCCACGCCGCCGCATCCTGCTGCGCGCCGACATCGATGCCCTGCCCGTCACCGAGCAGACCGGCGAGGAGTTCGCCAGCGTCAACGAGGGCTGCATGCACGCCTGCGGCCACGACTGCCATATCGCCATGATGCTCGGAACGCTGCAAATCCTGCGCCATATGACCGACGACATCCACGGCGAGGTCCGCATCGTCTTCCAGCCCAGCGAGGAAAACGGCCAGGGCGCCAAACTCATGATCGGCACGGGCGTGCTCGACGGCGTCGATGGCGCCTACGCCGCGCACATCTGGAGCGAGGTTGACGCCGGCACTGTAAGCTGCGAGCCCGGTCCGCGCATGGCCAATACCGACTGGTTCCGCATCGATGTCCGCGGCACCTCGTGCCATGGCGCCATGCCCCAGCGAGGTCACGACGCCGTCATGGTTGCCGCCGAGATTGTCAACGCCCTGCAGACCATCGTCTCGCGCGAAATCAGCCCCTACGAGCCGGCCGTCATCACCGTCGGCGAGCTGCACGGCGGCACCGCGCGCAACGTTATCGCCGGCACGGCCTACCTCGCCGGCACAGTGCGCACCTACGGCGATTCGACCCACGAGGAAATGCCGGAGCTTATGCGCCGCATCGTGGAGCATACTGCGGCCGCCTTGGGCGCCGAGGCAGAGCTCACCGACTACACCATCGCCAACTACAAGGTCGAAAACGACGCCGCCTCGAGCGAGCGCTGCCGTCAGGCTGTAATCAAGTGCCTGGGCCCCACCGGCCAAGGCCATTATCGCGGCACGCTTTCGGGCGAGGATTTTTCGGAGTACCTGCGTCGCGTACCGGGCGTGCTCGCCTTTGTAGGTACGCGCAACCCCAAGATTGGCGCCACGTACGCCCAACATTCCTGCTTCTACAAGATCGACGAGACCGTGCTGGCAAAGGGCTCCATGGTGGCCGCCCAGTATGCTATCGACTTTTTGGCCGAGCCCACGCAAGAGGAGCTCGACGGCCCCGCGATTACCGCGGTCGCCGAAACCAACCCCGATCTGGCCGCCAAGTTGCGCTCTGCCAAAGCGACGACCGCCGAGGCTCGCGACGCCATCCATGATGCCCGAACGGCTCGCCATGCCGCGATCAAGGGCATCCACGAAGCCCGCGCTGCTGCACGCCGCGAGGAGAAGCACGACGAGTAGTCGATTCGCTGGCATCTCGCAGTCATAGCCACATCGCGATGTCAAAGCGGGGGCGGACGTTTCGACACGTCCGCCCCCGCTCATTCTTCAAGCGCTATTTCTACTATTTCTACCCCGTCCCCAAATGGCAGACGGCATGGCTACTCGTCCTGAGGTTCCTCGTCGGAGCTTGGCTCGGACGCCGACTCAGGTGCAGGTGCCGGCTCAGGCTCAGGCGCAGGCTCGGGCCCAGATGCCGTCTCAGACTCGGGCGCCGGTTCAGGCTCGGGCGCCGGCGAAGCATCCGGAGCGCTGTAACCCGAAGGAGCGGACTTCTTCTCGAAGGGCAACACAAAAGTCAGAACGTCGTCCTTATCCTCATCGGCCCACTCGCTTGCATAGCGTGCGGCCCAATAGCCAACGGCACGGTGCTTGAGCATCTTGCCAAAGACCGTAAGAAATACGGTGACGAAAGCGACCAGCACCAAGGAAAGCGACCAGCACCAAGAACAGCGCGAGCGTGACGCCACCGCCGGTAACAATTGCCTCAATACCCGTAGGACGATAGTAGTAGCTATACATACCGACAGAGGCAATGGCGCCAAAGACGACCGTCAAGATCCATGTGACAACGTTGGCGACCAGGCCCGTCAAAAACTCGGGAAGGAACGAAGCACAGAACAGCTTGGTCTTGTTGTGCTTAAACGCCGCCCAGACCTTATCGAGCGAAAACGCGCTCTCGACACGCCCGGTCACCGCAAAGTGCATCACGGCGATGTCGGCGAACATCTTAAAGAAGACACCCAGAATCGCCGAGGCAATTAGTGCCAGGACAAGCAGGCCGAGCGAACCGAACAGCGCAGCCTCGAGTGCATAGGAGCCGTAATAAGAATACGAGCCCGCGGCGCCAATTACCACGCCCTCCACCAGCGAAAGCACTACACCGATAACGGGAATGGCAGCGATAACCTCGAGCACGACCGAAATAACGCTCGAAAAGACTCCGAGACCAAACGACGTGGAACGCATGAGTGGACGGTCCATGCCGTCATCGACCTTGAGCGAAAGATCACGGCCCCACTCGATACCAAAGCCGGAACCACACACACTCGCAATGCAAGCTGCCAAAAAGCCGATGGCAGCCGCAATGCCGCCAATAACGGGAATAAACAACACGAGCACCGACACAACGCAAATCAGCGCCGGCAAAAACGCGATTTGGCATACACGCTGAAGCACGCCCGGAGTCTTGGTCATATCTTGGAACGCCTGAGCCACACAGCCCTTTGGCGCATTCGCCACGGGCGGTTGCGGAACAAACTGCTGGGGCTGAGGCTGTCCCTGGGGAGCGGGGCCAGAGGCACCGGCATTAGGAGCACCACACACGCCGCAGAACTTGTCGTTATCGCCCATGGGGGCGCCACACTGCGAGCAGAACATAGAATCATCCCTTCGTATCTTGAACGAATCACTTGGATCGCAAACGATGTCTTTAGCATCATTATTGCCCAATGTGGGGTCAAATACTCAAAGATGACCGATTTGCAAGGTACGCGGCGCCAGCAGGCGGTTCGTTGAATATGTCTGTGCTAGTTCGTTCCGCGGAAGCCCTTGCCGACAATCTCGGAGCTGTCGACGATCGTGATAAAGGCACCCGGATCGACCTCGCGCGCATAACGGCGCAGCTGCACGGCCTCGCGACGGCTCAGCACGCTCATGATCACCGTCACGCACTTGCCCGAGAAGGCACCGTAGCCGCGACTGATGGTCGCCGTACGGTTGAGATGCTTGACGATAAACTCCTCGACCTTAAGGGGCTCGGAGCAAATGACCGTGCAGACTTTGCGCAGGTGAATGCTCTCAATGGCTTTGTCGACCACAAGCGTCTTGGCAAACAGGCCGAGCACACAATACAGACCGACACGCGGGCCATACAAAAAGGCCGCGATGGCCACGATGCCGATATCAACCAACAGCAGCGCGCGGCCAATCTCGAGCGTCGTGCGGCGCTTGAGGATCATGGCAAGAATGTCCGTGCCGCCCGTCGAGGCGCCGATATCAAAGACAATAGCGCTGCCGAGCGCCGGCAAGATGACGGCAAAGCACAGGTCGAGCCACATATCACCCGTCATCGAGACATCGGTCGGAATAAAGAGCTCAAACAGCGAAACATAGGCGGACAGCGCAAACGAGGCGAAGACACTCCAAAGAATCGCCTTGCGTTCCAAAAAGATAAAGCCCAAAACGACGAGAACCGCGTTGATAATCCACATAAAGACGCCGACGGGCAGGGTCGGGAACAGCGTGGACAGAATGACCGACACGCCCGAGGTGCCGCCAAAAGCAAAGTGATTAGGGGTTTTAAACGCAACGATGGCAAAGGCCGTAAGAATCAGGCCCAGATTGAGCTCGGCAAAAAAGCGCGGGAAACCCGGCTCCTGGCTGCGCTTTTGGCCGGCACGCTCGCCGCGCTCGATATCGGTGCGATCAACCACGCGCTCCATCGGCACTACGGGAGGACGATGCACCTCTTCGGCAGCACGCGATGCCGCCTCTGCCGCGGCGGCCTCAATCGCCCATGCCTTGCTTTCTGTTTCGTGCTCGTCGGCCATTACGGCAACCCTTCGTTAACAATTTGGAAACAATGCGCCCATTAGGGTAACGCGGAACGCGACGATTGCAACCCCTAGTTAGACGAGCGGTATGCCCACATCGGGGGGCATACAAATAACGGCCGGCCACGCTTTTGCTTGCGCGGTCGGCCGTTTAACGTTTTCGCAGATAAAGCCTGCCAAAACAAACCTGTCCCTTTTTGGAAGGTTACTCGTGCTAGCTGGTGCGGTGCTCGTACTCCTCGGGGGTGATGACGTCCTCGATGCGCAGGTTGACGCCCGCCACCTCAAGGCCGGTCATCGCGGCAAGGCGCTCGGTGACACGTGCCTTGACATCGTCGAAGATCGCGGGCGCATAGGCGCCGTACTCGATAGTGACGGAGATGTTGACGACCACGCGATTGTCATCGGTGACCTCAACCGTCACGCCCTTGGTCAGATTCTCGGCACCAAACTGCTCCTGCACAAAGTGCATAAGGTTACCCTTCATGCCCAGGACGTGCGGCACCTCGCGGGTGGCCATGGCGACGATCTTCTCGATCACACCGTTGGAATAGGTCAGCGAGTCCTCGGACTCGTCTGTTTCCTCATCATCCTCGTCCGCGTCATCGGCGGACTCGGCCTCGACGAGCGCCTCATCCTCGAGCGTCACATCCTCGGCTTCGGCGACGGCCGCCTCCTTCTCCTCGAGCTCGGTATCGGCCACATCGACCTTCGTATTAAAAGCCATGGTTCCTCCTTATGCCTGCCGCGGATGCGACAGTCGAATACATATTAGCGGCCGCTAAACAGACGGCCGAAGAAGTTGACGATCCCGTTCTCGCCGTCGCGAATTTGGCCGATCACGGCGCCGATCAGCACGAAGAATGCAATGACGAGCGTGTCCCACAGGCCGAGCGTGAGCACCAACACGGCGAGGATAAAGCCAGCGACGGCACCGAGCGTGGTGTTGGGATGACGCACAGCATAGCTCCAGATGGCAGCGCCCGTACCCTTGATGAGACCCATAGCCTCGTCAAAATCCGCGGCTGCCACGTCTTGTAACTCGGTTGCCTCTGCTTTGGAATCAACAGGTTCGCTCGCCGGTGTGGCGCTCTGGTCAATCGTCAGGCGCGGCGTACGAGCGGTCTTATCTTGATTGGTATCACTCACCGGAAACCTCCACGGTCTGGACGGTAGTCTTGGACGGCAAAAAACGGACGCGCGTGGTCGTACCCGGCGTGCCGAGCATGGTGTCGCAAGCTTCCTCGATGCGCCGCTGCATCGCGGTAGCCAGAGATGCCACGTCCTTATCGTCAAGCGCGATAGCCTCGACCTTAAATCGGACGTGCGAATCGTCGGGGCCTTGGACGCGGGCCTCGACATGCTCGACCATCACGCGGTCGTCGCGCTCGGCAGCAGCCCTGGCACACGAAGAAAGCGCCGCAAGGGTAACCTCGATATTGCGCTCCCCCGCCGGATGCACGCAGGACGGCTCGCGACGAGCAAACATCAGGCGAAAGAAGCTTACCAGCACGCCGATCGCCACAACTCCGCCGCATGCCGTCACGACAATGCGCGGCATGGGGTCGCGCATCAGCAGCATAAAGCGATACGTATACGGCCCCCAAAACTGGCAGACAAGCGTACCCAGCGCCACGATGGCGGCGGCAAGATACACAATCGCTAGGGCTCGTTTGAGTACGCGCACGTGGCGCTCCCTTCAAATCTCGGCTCTCGAAATGCAAAACGGTTCGCATCATTATAAAAGAGCCGGGTCCGGTGCTCTACGCACGCGGATCCGGCTCATCTATTCCACGAGGCTTGCATGCTCGCTTCATTATGCCCAGATATGCACGGCTTAACCCGTGCGGGCGCTACTCCTCCTCGAGGGCAGCGATAACCTCGTCGGTCATGTCCATGGTGCTGTAAACATCCTGGACGTCGTCGAGCTCCTCAAGACGGTCGATGAGGCGCTGAACCTTCTTGGCGTCGGCGCCGGAGACCTCGGTCGGGGTGGTCGGGACCATGGTGGTCTCGGAGCCCTTGACCTGGACGCCCTGCTCCTCGAGCGCCTTGGAGACAGCCATGACCTCGTTGGCAGTAGTCCAGACGATCCACTCCTCGCCGGCATCCTCGTAGTCCTCGCCACCGGCCTCGGCGATGGCCATCATGAACTCATCCTCGTCACCGGCAGCACCGTTGGCGATCATGGTCTCCTTCTTGGCGTTCTCGTCCAGGATCTCCTTGGCGACGACGATCTGGCCCTTGCGCTCAAACTGGAAGGCGACGGAGCCGGAGGTGCCCAGGTTGCCACCAGCGTGGGAGAAGGCGGAACGGACATCAGCGGCGGTACGGTTGCGGTTGTCGGTCAGGCAGTCGACGTAGACGGCGACACCGGCGGGACCGTAGCCCTCGTACACGATGTTCTCGTAGACGGCGGCATCGGCACCCGAACCAAAAGCCTTGTCGATAGCGGACTTGATCTTGTCCTTAGGCATGGACTGAGCCTTGGCCTTGGCAACGGCAGCGGCGAGGCTGGCGTTGTTCTCGGGCAGCGGGTCACCGCCGAGACGGGCAGCAACGGTGATGTTGCGGCTGAGCTTGGAGAAGAGGGCGGAACGCTTGGCGTCCTGCGCGCCCTTACGATGCTTGGTTGTGGCCCACTTAGAGTGTCCGGACATACGTGTCTCCTATCGGTTTCGACCTAAAGCCCAGCGCAGATGCTCGGGCAATATAAACAAACGTCGTTATGATATACCTACTGGCCTGCGAGATAAACCCCAAAATGAAGGCGTCGTGATGATGTCCCCTTTGGTGCAAAGAAACCTGACCCTCAATGCACCAAGTTAGAACCAGAAGAAGTCGCTGCGGGTGACGGTGGCGCCGATGGCGAAGGGCATGCAGGCGATGACCGGATACAGGTAGCGCATGTAAGTCGAGCCGTTGCACGGGCCAATCAGGCACACAGCGAGCACGCCCAACAGCGGCACCCAGATCGCCAGCGCACGCCATGAATGACGACGCAGCAAGTAGACCACCACGGCGATCATGATCCACACATAGGTGGCCGAGCTCATGGTGAGCGAGATAAAGGGAACACGCTGCACCGCCACACGGTACAAATTGATCAGGTGGTCGCACCAGCGCACCACGTTGCTGTCAACCGGATGGAAGTCGAAGTACTTGAGGTTGTCGGGACGCGCCATGATCTCGGCACTACGCGCCGTGCTGTAGACCCAGGCATCGCGCGCGCTCGGATAAAAATAACCATAGTAGTTATTGATAAGCGCCGAAATATAGCACTCAGGATCCTTCTTAAACATCTGAGCCCATACCTCAAAATAGGCATCGATGTCCTCCTGCGAGGCGTACTCGTTAAAGCAGTTCTTGACGGCATCGGACTTGTCGGGGTTGTAGCGGCGGCCCAGGTTCTCGTACTTGAGTACGCGGTCGATCACGGCACGCTCTTCGTCGGTCACTGAACCGTCGCAAGGAGCCTCCACGATGGTGCCGTCCTCCTTAACCGTAGGGTTGACGCCCGAGTTGAGGCCGTCGTGCTTTTGGACGAAACGAGCCGTCTGCTGGAACGGAATCGAAAGGATTTCGCGCTTGGAGCCGGGCGTAATGTCGTGCGCCGGCATAAAGACCTTGGTGAAGTACATATTAGAGGCAAGGCAGAGCGCGAGCACCGCGAGAACGCCAACCCAGCGGAAACGCGGGATGGCGCCCGAAGGCGCAGCGCCAGTCTGCTTGGCTGCACGACGAGCCACATGCACGCCCCATACGCAAAACGCCGCCGCGATTACGCATGCCGCCAGGGGAAACACCAGGCCGCCGTTGCGCAGAAACGTGGAACCCATGGCGCCCAGAGCGAGCAGCAGCCAGTCGTGGCGCGCAAAGAGCACGGGGGCTTTCTCGCCCGCTCGCTCGACATTGGCATCACGACGGGGCAAGCCACATGCCACGAGCTTGACGGTCTGCACCAACAGCACCAAAAACGCGTCGGCAAAGAGCACGTCTTTGGTGAGCAACGCCGCGTAGTTAGAGAACATCGGCATAAACGCAAAGAACAGCAGGATCGCACCGCGAACCGGCAGGCTCACGCCCAGTTTGCGCAGCGACGAAATGGAATAGGCCATGCAGGCGGCCGTGATGGCGAACTGAGCACAGGTGTAGATGGCAAGACCCGCGTTGGCGCTGTTGAACAGTGAAAGCCCCAGCTGGACGCACGAGCCGATAATGGCCGTGTGCACTACGGGATGATGCCCGTTGAGCAGCACGTTGGGGTTGAGTAGGCGCAGGTAGTCGCTCGTGCCATTGGGATAGTTGAACCACTGGCGAATCTGCGCGCCCGTATCTCCCATAAAAAGGCCGGGCAGCGAAGCGATGAGCGTGGGCGTCCAGGCGATCATAAGCACCAGGAAGGGCCCGGCAAAGGGATGGACCGAGAGCACGGCGTGAGTCACACGCCATACGCGGCCAAAGTGCGCTTCGGAAAACGGGATGCGTCGGGAGCTCAGCCAATCTAGACACTCAAAGGCAAGGTAGAAGGCAACGACCGCCAAGAGCATCCAGCCCGCGCCGCCAATCCAGGCGCAGATGATGCGGGCTTTGTCGCCAAGGACAATCTCGGCCGAGTCGGTGAGATCGTAGCTGCGGCCGAACACCATGCAGACGGCAAAGAACAGCGACGGCAGAACGATCGATGGACGCCAGGTGTCGCCACGGCCAAAGAACACGTAGCGAAACGGCAAGGTGAGCAGGCAAGCAAGTGCAAGCAGCATGACCGCGTCGGTATGGCCGGCAAACGAGAGGAGCACTTCGTAGCACACGTACAGCATGCCCGAGGCTTTGGGGTCAATCGCCAAGACTGCGTTGCTCGACACCGGGGAGGGATCGATGGAAAACGCCGTGGTCGCCAACAGCGCGAGCAAAAATGCGATGAGCGTCTGCTTGGCGGGGTAGCGCTTAAACCAGACGATGCGGGCAGCGTCGCGCGCAGCCGTTGTGGAGAGATCGGAATCCTTCACAGTCCAAAGAGCCTTTCTAGAAACCTGCCAAAAAGGGACAGGTTTATTTTGGCAGGTTTTATCTGGGGAAACGTTACGGTTCTGTCATCGTTGCCCAGCGAATCACTACAAAGGTGCCTGTCCCCTTTGTGGTAGTTAGGCGTCGAGGTAGATGCGCTGGGGTTGGTTGCGGCGACGAGCAAAGATGATGAGCGCCAGGCCCGCGATTACGAGCGGCAGGCTCAGCAGCTGACCCATGGTGATGACGCCGCCCAGCAGATAGCCCAGCTGCGCATCGGGCACACGCACAAACTCAATCAAAAAGCGAACGATGCCGTAACCCATCACAAAGACGCCCATAAACGTGCCTTGGGGCAGTAGCGGCTTTTTGCGGCTGAGCACCTGCAGAATGCAAAAGAGCACGATGCCCTCAAGAAATGCCTCGTAGAGCTGGGAGGGGTGACGCGGCATCTCGCCCGCAGTCCCGCCAAAGACCACGCCCCATGGCAGATCGGTCGGCTTGCCCCACAGCTCTCCGTTCACGAAGTTGGCGCAACGTCCCAGGCACAGCGCCAGCGGCGCGCCTATGACGGCAAGGTCCGCCAAAGTCCATGCGTCGAGCTTATACATGCGGCACACGAGCACGCCGCCGATGATGCCGCCCACCAGGCCGCCATGGAAGCTCATGCCGCCTTCATTGGTGGCAAAGATCTCGAGCGGATGCGCCCAGTAGTAGCCGTCGCCGTAAAAGATGACGTAGAACAGGCGCGCACCGATAATGAGGCCAAAGACCACGCCGACCACGACACTCGTCAGGTCGTCGACCGTAATGTCAAAACCCCAACGGCGCTGCGTGCGGTACATGACGACCGCCGTGAGCAGAGCTCCGACCACATAGGCCAAGCCGTACCAGTAGATGGTGATGGGCCCCGCCGAGATGGCGACGGGATCAAGCATATGGTAGAGGTCGTTGAGCATATCGGTCCCCCTGCTCCCTACATACAAATGCGGCCGCGGGCCTTGCGCTCGCAGCCGCATATTCGGGCGTGACGTCTATGCGGAGCATATCGCCCGCAGCTTTCACTTCTTAGAACGGCGCATACTCGTCGTACAGGTCATCGGTCTCGCCGGAGGCATTGACCTGCTCGACACGCGTAACGCCGGGCACGTGTTCCTTGAGGATACGCTCGATGCCCATGGAAAGCGTCAGGGCGCTCATGGGACAACCGGCACAGGCGCCCTGAAGCTCCAGCTTGACGACGCCCTCGTCATCAACGCCTATATACTCCATGTCGCCGCCGTCGGCCTGTAGGTTGGGGCGAATCTCTTCAAGAACCTTCTTAAGCAGCTCTTCGTTAACAGCCACAGGGGCTCCTTTCTCACAATAACGCGGGCGCGCCCGCGGACAGAAGCTATGTTACTACAGCCGTGTACCCGCTCACGAGCCGTCCATGCGCGCGGACGCGACTTTCACGAGTAGTCAATTTGGGACGGGGCTCTTTTAGCTGCTTTTGCCGCCAGCTGGCGTTGCCACGCGCTACTGCCGAGCCCGCCCCTCGGTGCCGATGTGAACATCGACGATAACCTGGCGGTAGCTGATGCCACAGGAGTCGAGAATGCGGCGGCTGATACGGCCGTCATCGGTGTCGGCGTACTTGTTGTCCAGGTAGACGACCTCGCCCACGCCCACCTGAGCCAAAATCTTGGCGCAGTCATGGCACGGGAACAGCGTGACGTAGACCGTGGAACCCTCGAGGTCCTTGAGGGAGCCACGGTAGTTGAGCACGGCGTTGGCCTCGGCATGGACCACGTAGTTGTGCTTGTCCTGCAGCGGGTCGTCGCTCGTACCCCACGGGAAAAAGTCGTCGTTGAGCGCCGAGGGTGTACCGTTGTAGCCCACCGAAAGGATGCGGTGGTTGGTGTTGGCGATGCACGCACCCACCTGCGTGTTGGGGTCCTTGCTGCGGCGCTGCGCGGCGATGGCCACGCTCATAAAGAACTCGTCCCAGCTAATGACGTCCAGGCGCTTGCCTGACGAAGTTTGATGAAGATCGCCCGACATGGCAGACACCTCCGTAATCGCAATAGTTTGACCCATTGTAGCAGGTGAAAGGTGGAGGCGTTTGTCCCGCCGGCGCCCTCACTTTTACACGCGGTGGGGCTTTTGGTTGATGCGATACAGCTCGGCGAGACCCCGCAGCGTCAGTGCGTCGTCTACCGTCAGGCTGTGGCCGACCAACGCCGCGAGCGCCTCGGAATCGTCGCCGGTGATGACAATGGGCACGCTGCCCTCCCCCGCCGCCTTGGTCGCGCGCATCTCGGCAAGCACCATGTCGAGCATGCCGTCGATGCGGGCTACCTCGCCCAAGACCACGCCCGAGCGCATGGCCTCGCGCGTGTTGCGACCGATCACATGCGTGGGCGCCGAGGGCTCGACCTGCGGCAGGCGCGCCGCAGCGGCCGAAAGCGAGCGGGCGCCAAGTGCCAGACCCGGCGCGATGACGCCGCCCACAAAGGTTCCGTGCGCATCGATGACCTCAATATTGGTCGTCGTGCCCAGGTCGATCACGATGCACGGAGAGCCGTAGACGGCACGGGCCGCCACGGCGTCGGCAATGCGGTCGGGGCCGATCTCGGCCGGGTCGTCGTAGTGGACGGGCATGCCAGTCTTGAGGCCCGGCCCCACGGTGAGCACGCGCCCCGTGCAGGTGCGGGAAAGAGCCGCTTTCCACGGGCGCTCGAGCGCCGGCACCACGCAACTCAGCACTGCGCCCGCGGGAACGAGCACACCCGGCACGCCCGCATCGGCTGACAGCGCGCCCATGACCTGCGCGAGCCTCATGCGAGCCTCATCGGCCGTGATGCTCGACGGCGTCGTGATCTCGCACGTCGCAAGCGGGCATTCCTGCGCCGCGGCCGAATCCTCGGCAAACAGGCCAAAGCGAATGAACGTGTTACCCACGTCGACCGTCAATATATATGCGCACCCATTAAGCATCGTCGGCGCTCCTTTCGTCTGCCCAGCAGTATATCGCCTACCTAAACCAGTCATCCCAAAATGACTAGGTTGCGGCTATACTGATGCGCGGTCGTTTGCGAGCTCACCCGACGGCCCTTGGTAACCCGACTTCCCGCGCCGCATCCGTAGCGGCGCTCCCGGGGGAAGCGGATATACGCAAAGGAGTTCTATATGAGCAATCCCTCGAACCGCGCCTCGATGCGCGGGCAACTCACGCTGCGCGGCGTCGTCATCGGCGTCCTTGGCTGCGTAATCATCACGGCAAGCTCGGCCTACACCGCCCTCAAGATGGGCGCTCTCCCCTGGCCGATCGTCTTCGCTGCCGTCATCTCGCTGTTCTTCCTTAAGCTCATGGGCAATGCCAGTCTCAACGAGGCAAACGTCACCCACACCATCATGTCCGCAGGCGCCATGGTCGCCGGCGGCCTGGCGTTTACCATCCCGGGCGCCTGGATGCTGGGCTATGCCGACCAGATCAGCTGGCTCGACATGTTTATCGTGGCACTCGCCGGCACCATCCTGGGCCTGCTGGCCACCGCGCTCATCCACCGTCACTTTATCGTGGATGCCGCGCTTGAGTTCCCCACCGGCAACGCCGCAGCTCAGACCCTGCGCGCAACCGAGGCCGGTGGCAAAACCGGCAAGCAGCTCTTTGGTTCCATGGCCATCGCCGGCATCTATAGCGTGCTGCGCGACGCCCTGGGCGTGGTGCCTAGCATGCTGTGCACGCTCAACATCCCCGGCGTGACCTTTGGCATCTACAACTCGCCCATGCTGCTCTCCGTCGGCTTCCTCGTGGGCTTCGCCCCAGTCGCCTTCTGGTTTGCCGGCGCCCTGCTGGGCAACTTTGGCATCATCGTGGGCGGCACCGCTGCCGGTCTGTTTGACGCTATGACCGCACAGGGCATTGTTAAGTCCCTGGGTATGGGCCTCATGATGGGCTTTGGCGTTGCCGTCGTCCTCAAGGACATCCTGCCGCAGGTCGCCGGCATCGTCCGCGGTCTTGCTGCCGACAGCTCCACCGACACCGACGAGCAGTCGCTCATCTCGGGCTCCCTTAAGCTCGACGCCGGCATCATCGGCCTGGGCGCTGCCGCCATCGCCGTGATCATCGCCATCGTGCTTGACCTTGGCCCCGTTCCGGCCGTCATCGTCACGCTGTTCACCTTTGTCACCACCATCATGAGCGCACAGAGCTGCGGCCAGACGGGCATCGACCCCATGGAGATCTTTGGCCTCATCGTTATGCTCATCGTGGCTGCCTTCGCGCAGCTCGCGCAGGTTAAACTGTTCTTTATCGCCGGCATCGTGGCCGTAGCGTGCGGCCTTGCGGGCGACGTCATGAACGACTTTAAGGCCGGCGCCGTGCTGGGCACCAACCCGCGTGCGCAGTGGATCGGCCAAGCCATCGGCGGCATCGTGGGCGCCCTGGTCGCCGCCGCCGTCATGGTCGCGCTCGTCACCGCCTATGGCCCGGACGCCTTTGGCCCCGACAAGAGCTTTGTTGCCGCGCAGGCAAGCGTCGTCGCCACCATGGTCTCGGGCATCCCGAGCGTGCCGTGGTTCGTTGGCGGCTTTATCGCCGGCATCGTCATGTACTGGCTCGGCATTCCGGCCATGATGATCGGCCTGGGCGTGTACCTGCCGTTCTACATGTCACTCACGGCATTCCTGGGCTCCTGCGTCAAGCTCGCCTACGACAAGTGGTCCGCCCACCGCGACGCCACCGCTGGTCTTTCTGACGAGGAGAGGGCTGCCAAGGACGCCGCCTTCCAGGAGCAGGGCCTGGTTGTCGCCAGCGGCCTGCTCGGCGGCGAGTCCATCGTCGGCGTTATCCTGGCATTTGTCTCCGTGGGCTTAAGCCTGCTGGGCTAAGTCGAGCAGCTGCTCGACAGCAACCATATTGCCTACGGCTTGCCCGGTCGGTAGCTTTTGCGGCTGCTGACCGGGCTTTTTGAAATCGAAACAAAGAAAGGCCGGCGCGCTGCGTTTAACAGCGCGCCGGCCTTATCGGTTAAGCTATCGAAGCGTTCCTGCTATGAACCGAAGTTCGTTGCAGAAACTACGCTCGAAACGCTACATCTGCTTGCGACGACGATCGCTCAGCGTCACACCAGCGGCCACGAGGGTGATACCGCCGATGACGAACACCTCGCCCGCAAGAGCGGAATTGTCGCCAGTCTGGGCGAGCGCGGCAGGCGCAGCCTGTTTCTTGGCAACGGGGGCCTTTGCGGCGGCCTGCGTAACCTGGGGCTTGGCCTGAGGCTTGCTCTGCGGCTCGGCCTTGGGATGATACTTGTCGTACTCGGCCTGCGCGGCAGCCAGGGCATCCTTGGCATCTCCGAGCTCGGCCAGTGCGGCGGCATAGGCGTCGTTGGCATCGGACAGCTTGGCATCGGCATCGCTCAGAGCAGTCTTGAGGCCAGCGGCGGCATCGACGGCGGCCTTATAGCGAGCGTAGGCAGCGTTCAGCTTGACCAGCTTCTCGTTGCCCGTCGTGCCCGCGGCAAGGGATGCCTTGTGGTCGACAGCCTCAAGATCGGCCTTGAGTGCCTCATCGTTGGCAAGCTCGGCCTTGGCCTTGAAGATATCGAGGTTCGCATCGACGACGGCTTCGTTGGCGGCCTCGAGCTGCTTCTGGGCATCGGCGACACCGGCGACGGCAGCGTCATAGGCGGCCTTGGCGTCGTCGACCGCCTTCTGGGCACCGGCGAAGCGCTCGAAGGCCTTGTTTGCGGTGGCAAGCTCGTCCTCGGCGGCCTTGGCCTTCGCCTGTGCGTCGGACAGGGTCTGCGTCTTGGCGGCAACTGCCTGCTTGGCGCCCGAAAGAGCGGTCGCGGCGTGCACATCTGCGGCCTGAGCCTTGTCAACGCCAGCCTGGGCAGTGTCGTCGGCCTTCTTGGCATCGTCAAGCGTGCCCTGCTTGTTCGCAAGATCCGTCTTGGCGGCATCGCACTTGGCGGCAAGGTCCTTGACCGAAGCGGTAGCGTTGTCATACGCCTCTTTGGCCTGATCGGACTTTACCTTGGCAGCATCGCGGGCGCTGCGAGCCTTCGCCTTTTGAGCAGCGGCATCGGTTGCCTTTGCCTTGCCGTCAGCAAGCGTGACGTTTGCCTTATCGAGAGCTGCCTGGGCAGTAGCGGCCTCGCCCTTGGCGGCGTTGAGCTTGGTCTTGGGCGTCTTGACGTCGATACCCTTGAGTTTGGCTTCGGCGGCGGTGTAGGCGGACTTGGCGGCAGCAGTAGCGGACTGAGCCTTCTCGTACTCGCCCTTGGCGGTGTTCATGTTCACATCGGCTGCGGTGAAAGCGTCCTGGGCGGCATCCTGCCCGTTTACAGCTGCGAAGTAAGCTTCCCTAGTAGTTCCAAAGTTCTTCTGCGCCTCGGCGAGCTTGCCCTGAAGCTCCTTGAGTTGCGCCTTCTGCGCCTGCGTGCCGCCAGCGTTATAGGCAGAATCGATGTAGTCGTTGACGAGCTTCTTGAACTCGGAAACAGTGAAATCAGTCTGAGTGTCATCAGCGCTGTAATCGAATATGGTTACCTCGGAATCGGTGTTCTTACCGCTACCGGTCGCGATGCCGATAGCCACCGTAGCGGAATCGATAATGTTGAGATAGTGCCCGCAGGCGTCTCCTCTTTGATTGCCATTCTTATCTTTTGTACCGTGGTACACATCGTAATAGTTTTGGTAGATATAGTACGAATCATAGCGATGAGCCATGAGATCTTTGCCGGCCTCGCTATCCACACCGTACTTTTTAATCCAATTCTCGTAATTAACCTTCTCCTGAGTGTAGAGACCGGTGTAGGGCCAGCCCAGGGTATCCTCGGTCTCACCACCGGTATATGCACCGCCACCACCTGCGAGATTCTCAGCATTATCGAAGTAACAGTTCGAGTGATCCCAAGTATTCGATGAATATGAGGCGTTGAGTGCAGCTGCTGCGGTCATGCGGAGGCTGACGCTGAGCGCCGACTGACCGTTCGCCTTGCGGAGGTTGTTCTGGGTGTCGAGATATGTCAGGGCGTTGCGCAGCTGTTCCAAGGAAAGCGGATTGGTGTCGCGAGACATGTCCTGATCGACGTAATCGTCATACCACTCGGCTTTGTCGTCAGCGCCGGTGAGTGTAGCCATTGCGTCCTTGGCGTTCGATTTCTGCATAGCCGTGAAATCGCTGCTGTTGCTGATGTAGGCCATAAAGCCGAGCATGCCCTTATTGATGACTTCCTGGTCAACGGTCATGTTGGACTTGAGGTCAGCAATCTGCTGCTCAAGAGCCTCAACCTGGACATTAGCAGCGTCATAAGCCTTTTCCGCGGCGTTCGAAGCAGCGCAGGCTGCCTCCCACTCACTGCGCTTCTGCTTGCGAACTTCGACAAGCTTATCGTACGCGGTCTTCTTGTCGGCCTCGGTCTGCTGGGCCTGCTCGTATGCCGTCTTCGCGGCGTCACGCTTACTGGCCGCGTCCTTGTACTCCTTGTTTGCCGCATCGTATGCAGACTGGGCAGATGCTACAGCAGCGTTGGCGGCGTTGGCCTTCTCCTGCGCGGCAGCGACGGCAGCCTGGGCGGCCTGCAGATTTGTCTGTGCGGTGGCGTCGGCATCCGTCGCGGCATTGAGCTCCGCCTGCGCGGTCTTGAGCTCACCAGCAGCAGCTTTCTTGGCGGCCTCAAGCGCACTCAGGTCAACACCCGTACCCGAGACGGCAGCATCGAGCGCGGCCTGCGCCTGGTTGAACTTCTGCTGGGCGTTATCGCGCGCGGTGGTTGCGGCTGCGAGAGCAGCGGCAGTCTCCTGCTTCTTGGCCTGGGCAGTCGTCAAAGCTGCCTCGGTATTCTGCTTTTCCTGCTGGGCGCTGGCCTCGGCAGCCTTGGCCTGGTCCAGATTGTCCTGTGCAGTAGTAACGGCCTTATTGGCGTCATCGAGCTTTGCCCGCGCGTCCTCGACGGCCTTCTTGGCGGCCTCGTACTCGTCCATACCCATGGCCTCGAGCTTGGCCTGGGCATCATCGAGGGCCTTCTTGGCCTCATCCTGCTTTGCCTTGGCGTCCTTGAGCGCCTGGGTCTTATCCTCGACACTCTTGTTGGCCTGTTCGAGCTGATCGTTCAGGTCGCCCAGCTTCTTCTGCTGCTGCTCGGTCTTTTCGACGGCTGCCTTAAGCTCGTCGATCTTCTCCTGAAGCGCGGCTACCTCGGCCTCGTTCTGCTCGGCGGCGTTATCGGTCACGGCCTGCGAGGCCTGATTCTTTTGCTGCTGTGCCTGCTTTTGAGACTGGCCCGCCGCGTCGGCCTTCTTCTGGGCGGCATCGTAGGCGGCCTGAGCGTCCTTGAGCTGCTTTGCCGACTCCTCGGCCAGCTGGGCAGCCGTCTTTACGACCGCATGGTTACCGGCGGCAACGGTGTTCTCTACAGAACTACCCCCCCCCTGAACAGAATCGCCGTTATCGGTTGACGGTGCGGCGATTGCCGCCAGCGGCGACATGAGCGGCTGAGCGATGAGGCCCGCCGTCAAAACGGTTGCGACGGCGCGGTTAGCAACGCCCTTGACGTTGGCAGTCTTGGCCCGAGGCTCAAAGTGTTGTGGACTGTAGTTTGCCATGGCTTTCTCCCTTTGACACGGATGTATCCATACGTATCAAACGGTAGCTGTCGATTTTTGAATTCTGTTGCGCAACATTGACGACCAGCGTATTTTTTGAAATTCACGCTCTCGTGCTTCACAGTTTCGTCACATTTGAAGGAGCTGGTGCATCATATTCTCGCGGGATGGAATTGAGCCTGTGATTTGCATTTGCTCCCGCGTCATCCGCCCTATCGGATTCTGCATCCAACAGACACCCCGCCCGCCACGGTGTAGAGTTAGGACAACGGGCGCGTTGCGCGGACCGCGCTGGAACGAGGTGGACATGGAACTCGACAAACAACAGATCAAGCGACTACGCGAACGCCATCACCGGCGCCACGGCATCCGCCCTGCCCATAGTGAGGCTGCCGAGCAGACTGGTCGCTTTTTAAAGCGCGCGTTCAACATTCGCGAGGGACGCGCGCCCTATCACGTGATCCGCAAGCGTTTTGTAAACGGGGCGCGTCTGACTGGCTCTCACCTGTGTATCCTCATCATCGCCATGCTCATCGCAAGCATCGGCCTCGATATCGATTCGGACATCGCCATCGTGGGCGCCATGCTCATCTGCCCGCTTATGGGATCGGTCCTTGCCATGGCATACGGCATCGCCACGCTCGACCGCGAGATCACCCTTGAGGCCGTCGCGAGCTTGGCTCTACAGATGGCCTTTTGCCTGGTCACGTCCACGTTGTACTTTAAGCTCTCGCCCCTTGGCACCACCACGGCCGCCATCATCGACAATTCGACACCGACTGTTTGGGACCTTGCCGTCGCGCTCGCGGGCGGCTTTGCGGGTGGCCTGGGCAACTCGCGCGACCAGGAACCCGCCACGCTCATCGCCGGCGTAGCCGTGGCGACCGCGCTCATGCCGCCCCTGTGCGCGGCGGGCTACGGCATCGCCATCGCAAGCGGGTCGCTGTTTCTCTCGGCGCTTTACGAGTTTGGCATCAATGTAGTCTTTATCGCACTGGCTGCCGAAGCCGTGCTGCTTCTTTTGCGCGTGCCGCTCAAGCGCGACCTGAACGGCGACGGCATTGTGACCGCCAAGGAAAACGCCGAGGTCAACGAGCTGTCACGCAAAGTGCGCCGCCGCATCATCGTGGGAACGGTCATCTTTGCCATCCCCTGCATCGTTATGACCGCAGGCTCCATTGGATCGGCGCAGGCCGGCGTGCAGGACGGCTACGGCGTCACCGAGACCACGCGCGAGCTTGCCGCGGTGCTGCCGGGCTTTAAGGATTACACCGTCGCCGTCGAGACCTCGGCCACCGAAGGGGACGAAGAAGGCATCGTCGAGCGCGAAATCGTCGCCCATGTGACGACAGGCGAGGCGCTTGGGGCGCACGACCGCCGTGTCGCCCGCAAACTCATCGACCTCAATGTGCCCGAGCTCGATCGTGTGGAGTTTGACGTAAAGTGATGCGGGACGCGAGGTGGGCCCGGCACGAGAGCGCAGCCGCGGGGCGCAGGCACAGCCAAGCGCAGCGCTACAGCTCGTACTTGTACACGCGGTAGATGTACTTCTCGGCTTCCATCTCGTAGGTGGCGATGGGCAGTCCATAGCGATCGTACTCGGTAAAGGTCTTGGCCTGGCCCGATGCCACGAGCATACTATCTGAATCGCCGACGCGCTGTGCACTGCTTACGTAGCCCGAGAACGGCACTGCGACCTGGTCCTCGAGCTCGTAGGTGCGCGCGTTCTCGTCCACCGTAAAGATGCGCCCAAACGAATGCGTTCCCTTGCTGTAGTCGGTCACCACCGCGGCGCCCAGCTGGCCCCAGTCGAACTTGGGATAGCTCTCGGCCGCGCCAAAGTTGTTGTCGTACAGCAGTACCTGGTAGCGACCGGTTGTTACCGTATCGTCGTTTGGCAGATAGGTCACACTGTGCTGGCCCGCATTGAGCGAAAAATCGCCTTGGGCCTGCAGCAACTTGTCCTCAAAGCCCGAACCGGCCCAAAAATCGGACAAGCCCACGGAAGGCTGTAGCAAGGTCATTTACGCAACATATGTCCAGAAAAAGCGGGTGGTAGCCGGTACGGCTACCACCCGTTTGTCTCATATCCAGCCCATAGCAGGCCAGCTACTTCTTAATGCCGCGTCCCAGACGCTTGGCGACCGATGCAACGGCCTCCTCGCTGGCCGGTCCGCAGCTCACGCAGCCATCATGGGCACGCATCTGGCCGGTGACCTCGTCCATCGCGAGCGGCGCCACCTTCTCGAGCTTAAAGCCCTTGCCAGCGCGCATGTTCTCCTTTGCCACGCTGATCATAAGCTTAATACGGTTGAGCTGGTTGACCTCGGATGCACCGGGGTCGTAGTCCACCGCGACGATGTTGCTCTCGGGATGTTGGCGGCGCAGCTCCTTGATCACGGCCTTGCCCACCACGTGGTTGGGCAGGCACGCGAAGGGCTGCGTGCAGATGATGTTGGGTGCGCCATGGTCGATCAGGTCGAGCATCTCGGCCGTGAGCAGCCAGCCTTCGCCCATGTTGTTGCACACCGAAAGCACCGTGCGGGCCTTGTCGGCCATGGTGCCGATGCGCTCGGGAGCCTCAAAGCGGCGGGACTTTTCGAGCATCTCCTCCACCGGCGTACGCATCCAGTCCACGAGCTTGATGAGCGCCTGCATGCCCGCGCGCGTAGTGGCAGAGCTTCCCAGCTCGTCCTTCTGCAGCTCGGCGTTGCTCATGGAGTACAGGAAGAAGTCGAGCAGGCCCGGCACCACTGCCTCGCAGCCCTCGCGCTCGATCACGTCGACCACATGGTTGTTGGCCGTAGGGTGGAACTTGACCAGGATCTCGCCGACCACACCCACGCGCGGCTTGGTGCCCTCGCCCACGAGCGGCATGGTGTCGAACGCGCGGATGGCTTCGCGGCACAGCTTGGTGTAGTTGTGCCTGTTGAACTTAGGCGCCAGCTTGCGGGCACGCGCCATGTATTCCTCGTAGAGTGCGTTGGCAGCACCGGGCGTGGCCTCGTACGGGCGGCAACGGTAGAGCATCTGCATCATCACGTCGCCAAAGAGCACCGCGTAGACCGCCTGCTTAAGCAGCGCCGGCGTAACCTTAAAGCCGGGGTTGTCCTCGCCCAGCGCCACGGCCGAAAGCGAGATTACCGGAATCTCGGGGTGGCCACTCTCGCGCAGCGCCTTGCGGATGAGCGCGATGTAGTTAGTGGCACGGCAGCCGCCGCCGGTCTGGCTGATGACCACAGCCGTCTTGGACAGGTCGTACCGACCGCTCTCGATGGCCTCCATGATCTGGCCCGTCACCAGGATCGACGGATAGCAGATGTCGTTGTTCACGTAGCGCAGGCCGGCCTCGACGGCATCGTGGTCAGTCGAGGGCAGCAGCTCCAGGTTGTAGCCGGCACCGCGGAATACCTCTTTGACCAGGTCAAAGTGGATCGGCGCCATCTGCGGGCACAGGATGGTATAGCCCTCCTCGCGCATCTGCTCGGTAAAGGGCACCTTGGGCCACGCGGTCGAAGCACTCTCGCGCTGCGCCTCGAACGTGTACTTGCGGCTCGCAAACGCGGGGGCATCCGTAGAGGGCGCCACCGGCGCGGCGTCGCCTTGCTCGTAAGTCTCGCCCGCGGCCGTGGCCTCGGCCAGGCGTTCGGCCTCCTGGTCCTTAAGCGCGGCCATGAGCGAGCGGATGCGAATGCGCGCGGCACCCAGGTTGGATACCTCGTCGATCTTGAGCACGGTGTAGATCTTGCCGCTGGCTTCCAGAATCTCCTGCACCTGGTCGGTGGTCAGGGCGTCCAGGCCGCAGCCGAAGGAGTTGAGCTGGATCAGGTCCAGGTCGTTGCGCATCGTCACAAAACGGGCGACGGCGTACAGGCGGCTGTGGTACATCCACTGGTCGACGACGCGAATCGGACGCTCGGGCTTCACCAGGTGCGCAAGCGAATCCTCGGTAAAGACCGCAAAGCCAAAGCTCGAGATAAGCTCGGGCAGGGCGTGATTGATCTCGGGGTCGTTATGGTAAGGACGGCCGGCGAGTACGATGCCGTGGCCGCCGTGGTCCTCGACCCACTTAAGGGCCTCCTCGCCCATGGTCTGGATATCCTCGTGGAAACGCGCGTCGGCCTCAAAGGCAGCGTTGACGGCGGCATCGACCTCGGGGCGCGTGATCTTGGGACCGCGCACGCGACCGCGACCGGCTTGCGCATCGGCCACGCGGTCGACGGCGAGCACCTGGTACAGGCGGCGCTTGAGCTCGGTCTTATCGTGATAGGGCACAAACGGGTACAGGAACTCGATGTTCTGCTCGCGAATCTCGTCAATATTGAGCGCCAGCGCCGTGGGGTAGCTCATGACGATGGGGCAGTTATAGCAGTTGCCAGCGGTCGGATCCTCCTTGCGCTCCCAGCGCACGCACGGCATCCAGATAAAGTCGACATCGCGGTCGATAAGGTTCATCACATGGCCGTGGCTCATCTTGGCCGGATAGCACACGCTCTCGGACGGCATGGACTCGATGCCCGCCTGGTAGGTCTTCTTGCTCGACTGGTCGGACAGCTGCACGCTAAAGCCCAAGCGCGTAAAGAACGCATGCCAGAAGGGGTAGTTCTCGTACATGTTGAGCGCGCGCGGGATGCCGACGGTACCACGCGGGGCCTCGTCGGGGCTCAGCACCTCGCGGTCAAAGAGCAGCTCGTTTTTCTTTTTGAAGAGGTTGGGGGCCTCGGTCTTTTGCTTTTTGTGGCCGGCGCCCTTCTCGCAGCGGTTGCCGGTAATGAAGCGCCTGCCGCCGCCAAAGTCGTTGACGGTGAGTTGGCAGTTGTTGGAGCAGCGACCGCAGCGGACATGCTTTTGCGTCACGGTAAGGTGCGCGATGTCCTCAGCCGAAAGGATGGTCGAGGTGCCATCGGCACCGGCGCGATCGCGGGCGAGCAGGGCCGCACCATAGGCGCCCATGCAGCCGGCGATGTCGGGACGCACGGCATGAACGCCGGTGAGCTGCTCAAACGCGCGCAGCGTGGCATCGGACATAAAGGTGCCGCCCTGAACGATCACCTGGCTGCCGATCTCCTTGGGGTCGCGCAGCTTAATGACCTTGAACAAGGCGTTCTTGATGACGGAATAGGACAGGCCGGCCGCAATGTCGCCCACCGTGGCGCCTTCCTTTTGCGCCTGCTTGACGCGCGAGTTCATAAAGACCGTGCAGCGACTGCCCAGGTCGACCGGGGCCTTGGCATGGATGGCGGCGTCGGCGAACGCGCGCACGTCCATGTTCATAGAGACGGCGAAGCTCTCGATAAAGCTACCGCAACCCGACGAGCAGGCCTCGTTGAGCATGATGTGCTCGATAACGCCGTCCTTGACGCGCAGGCACTTCATGTCCTGGCCGCCGATGTCCAGAATGAACTCCACGCCGGGCAGGAATGCCTTGGCGCCACGCAGGTGCGCGACGGTCTCGATCTCGCCGGAGTCGGCCTTGAGGGCCTCGATGAGCAGCGCCTCGCCGTAGCCCGTGGTGGTCACGTGGCCGATGGTGCAGCCTGCAGGGATATGGTTGTAGAAATCGGCCATGATGACCTTGGCCGTGCCCAGGATGTCGCCGTTGTTGTTGCCGTACCAGGTGTGCAACAGCTGGCCGTCCTCGCCCACGAGCGCGGCCTTCATGGTGGTGGAACCGGCGTCGATGCCAATGAACACGCGGCCGGTGTAGCCGTCGAGCTTGCCCTTGGGGACGACTTCCTGGTCGTGGCGGGTTTTGAACTCGGCGAAGTCCTCGTCGGTGGCAAAGAGCGGATCCAGGCGCTCGACCTCGGCACCCTGTGTGTCACCCAGGGCATCGATAGCCTCGATGAGCTGCGGGAACGTGCTGAGCTTGTTGGACTCATGCGCCATGGCGGCGCCGCTCGCCACAAACAGGTGAGCGTTTTGGGGCACAATGCGGTGCTCCTCGTCCAGGTTGAGCGTAAGGTAGAAGCGGTGGCGCAGCTCGGAGAGGTACTGCAGCGGGCCGCCCAGGAAGGCGACGTTGCCGCGGATGGGACGGCCGCACGCCAGGCCCGAGATAGTCTGGGTCACGACAGCCTGGAAGATGGAGGCCGCCACGTCCTCGGGGCGGGCGCCTTCGTTGAGCAGCGGCTGGACGTCGGTCTTGGCAAAGACGCCGCAGCGGCTGGCGATTGGATAGATGGTGGTGGCGTTGGCCGCGAGCTCGTTGAGGCCGCTGGCGTCGGTGTGCAGCAGAGTGGCCATCTGGTCGATGAACGCGCCAGTGCCGCCGGCGCAGGTGCCGTTCATGCGCTGCTCGATGCCGTTGTCGAAGTAGATGATCTTGGCGTCCTCGCCGCCCAGCTCGATGGCGACATCGGTGGCCGGGATAAGGGTCTCGACAGCGCGCTTGCTGGCGATGACCTCCTGGACAAACTCCAGGTCGAGCCATTGGGACAGCAGCAGGCCGCCCGAGCCGGTAATGGCGCAGGTCATCTGGGCCGTCGGCAGCACGGTCGCAGCGCCCTCGAACAGGTCGCGGGCGCAGGCACGGACGTCGGTGTGGTGGCGCTGGTACTTGGCGTAGACGATCTGGTTGTCGTCGTTGAGGACGGCAAGTTTAACGGTGGTGGAGCCCACGTCGATGCCCAGGTGCAGGTTGCCACGAGCGTTTTCGGGGCTGAAGATCGCGCCTTCGGGGGCCTGGCCGGCGGCTACGGGATCGGCGGCGGTGGCGGGCTCGCCAGCGACGGACGTCTTTCCTGCCGCGTTCTTGGCATCGGCAACTGCCTCAGCAACTTTCTCGGCAGCCGCGGTCGCGGCCTTCTGCGCGGCGTCCACCACGGTGGGCGCGGCCTCGCGTGCGGCAGCGACCATGCGGTCCTTGATGCCCTCGACGAGTTTGCTCATTGTCTCTCCTCTTAGTTGTTGGACTCGACGGTTGCGGCGGTGTCGGCCGCGTCCTCGAGCTGCAGGTTCAATAGCTTCATGCCGTATTCCGGCACGTTGATATCGATGGGTTGGCCATACAGGTCACCAGGGCGCACAAAAGCGAGCACCGTCATAATGCGCGCCATGGCCTCGGGCGATTCGGTGAGCCCACGCTCAAACCAGCGCTGAATCATGCCGACCTCGGCGCTCACGACGTAGGTGACGTAGTAGTCAAAGAACGTGCCCAGCGCCAGGCCCAAAATGCCCGTCTGCGCACGCGGCACCACGGCCTCACGAGCGGTGTCGATGATCCTTTTAATGAAGGCCTGGTCGCCGCCCGGACCCAGCAGCGCACCGATTAAGTCGCGGTTGGCCGCAAGATAACGCAGCAGCTCAACCGAACCGGGCGCCGGCTCGAGCTCATCGATGTTGTGATAGAGGTCGGGCAGCTGAGCTGCGGTGATGAGCTCAATGCGCTCACGGATCTCGGCCAGCAAGCCATCCTCGATTTGATTGATAAAGTCGGGAATATCGCGGTAGTGCGAATAGAACGTGCGGCGCGTAAGGCCGGCGCGCTCGGTGAGCGACGCGACATTAATGCGCGAAAGGTCGCCGCTTTCGGCAAGCTCGCTGGCAAGTGCCTGGCGAAGGGCACGCTGCGAGCGAAGGGACCGGCGATCGCATTTCTCGAGCTGGGACAAGCGTCCTCCTTGTTACTCAACCTGTGCGCTATTGCACAGTGCGAGTATTATTGCACACCGTGTGCATCAACACGTAAAGGCAATATTTTGGATGTGACAAAGGGACAGTCCCTTTGTCACAACCCACCTGGCTTTTGGAGCGGCATTACCGATTGTCCAAAATGTCATTCGTGGGTAGAATAATGTCGGCGGCAGCCCAAGTTCTGCAAAGCTGGGCAGCGCCGTTGTTTGCATTAGGGGGTCAACGCCTTAGCGGCGGCGACCCCTTCTGTTGCGCTTCGAACGCTGCTTGAGTGCCTCGGAAAGGCCGACAAGCGCCGTGAAGAACGAGACCAAAGCGGTCAGAAGTCTCACGAAATCAATCAAATCGGTCATGGGCATCACCTCCCATCAGATGGAGGGCGTTGCCCGGCACATGGAACTGCCGCCAACGATACCGATTCTATCAAAGCGCAGTTATATATGCGAATATTTGTTCGTATTTCAGAAGATCGTAGCTCGGGCACGGCGAAGGAACAGTTCCTTTGCCGTGCCCGAGCTTGTCGCCGAACTGCCACCTACATTTTTCGAGTTATTCGGCCACGCTGCTAGTTCTGTATAAATGCACCGCCGGGATTATCTGAGGGTTTTGTCCTTATTTGAGCGCATACATGCCCATTTGCGCACTTACGACACCGAATCAAACACCATTAGAGGTATGAATGTTCCCGAGAGGGCATCTTTAGCCATTTAACGACCTCCGACAGGCCGAATAACTCGAAATTTGTTGGTGGCGAAAGCGAGACAGTCCTATACGCCAAAAGCCGGCATCTCCCATGTGACAGAGGGGCTGTCCCTTTGTCACATTATTCGATGACGGTGCGGGAGTTTTGCTTGCGCATGGTGGCGAGCATGTGTTTGGGGACGGCGTGGACCATGCAGCTGCCGATGGTCGCGCTCGCGGCGGCCTTGGCTGCATCGCTTGCGTTTTTGGTCGCGTAGCTGTGACGAAAACGATTGAGCATGGCGATATCGTTGCCGCCGTCGCCGTAGACCGCGACCTCATCCTCGGCAATACCGTAGTAGCCCGCCAGCCAGGCCACGCTCTCGCCCTTGTTGCACGCCACGTCCGTGATCTCGAACATCACCGGATCGAACGGCGCGTTGACCACGCGGTCCGATCGCTCGGCCAAATATGCTTTAAGGTCACGCTCCAGCTCGGGCGAGGTCACGCGGCAGTTGATCTTGCACACATCGTGGCGCAGGATGTCACCGATCGACTGGTCGAAATATTGCTCCTCGTGATACCCGCCACGTGCACGCATGCCACGCATCACGATACGCTTGATAGGGCTGTCCTTTTTAAAGCCCGCCTGATGCATCTCGAACGAGCCGCTCGAGAACATGCCATCGGGCGTGGAGCAATCAAAGCAAATGTCCGGAAACTCCTTGAGCAGTTCCTCGGTGATCTGCGGGTCAATGGTCCAGGTTTTGAGCACCTCGCCATGACTGTCGCGCACGATGGATCCATTGGAGCAGCAGGCGTCAAGCGCCAGGCCCGTAAAGCCATGCTCGCCGATCGGCAGCGTCGAGCGTCCGGTCGCGGGAACCACATGCAGGCCAGCTTCGGTCAGCTCGCGAATGGCACGGCGGATGGTCCCATCCGCCTCATGCAGGGCGTTCAGCAGCGTTCCGTCTAAGTCACTCGCAAACATCTTGATCATGGGCGTGCCTCTCCTTCGTCTGCACGATATTGTAGACGAAGGAGAGGCACGCCCAAACAATGCCGTCACGACGCGACGTGCCACTGCCTTCACAAATTCACGGTGCCCCAGCGCGCTAAGACAATCGCCACAAGCGACTTTTCAGCCGATAAAACAGCGCCGTCGTCAACGTCAGCACCGCCAACATGCCTGCGAATACAATCGCCGGTGTCCATCGATCATATGCGAGCCCGTAAACCAATTGGCCAATAGGCGTTGCACAGGAAAGCGTCATATAAACGAGTGCCAGCACTTTTCCGCAGAATTCCTTTGGCGCTGACCGCTGAACAAATGAAACGATTTCGACCGATGTAATGCTTGCCCACGCCATGACCCATGCCGAGCCGGCCGCAAGCGCGGCAAACGCTAATTCATCAGGACCGCTCAGTAGCGTGACAATAATCGGCACGACTCCAAAACAGATCATCGCAACATATCGACATATGCCCTTGAAGGAAAAACGATGCGGCCAAATACCGACCAAACCACTGCCGACAAGACCACCTAAGCCCATAGCCACCTCAATAATCCCAACAAAGGATGATTGCATTCCGAGATGCTTTGCAACAATAACGGGAGTACCAATCGTTAACCCAACTAACGCAAGGTTCAAAATAGCCGCAAGCAAAAACACAACGAGCAATGATGCGTTTTGAAACAGGTACCGAATCGACTCCCGAAAATCGCTTCGGCATGTCGAGCAAGTCGTGCTGTCCCCTGTCATTCCAGATGAGGCATTTTGCTTGAGTGCGCCCCCGAACAGTAGGGCTGACATCGCAAACGTCAACGCCGCGGTTTCGCATAGAGCATCGATACCAAAGCACCCATAGACTGCCGTCCCGACTACAGGCCCCAAGATATTGCTCGCCATGGTTATCTGCGAGACCAACACAGTGGCACGCTCAACCTTTTCTGGGCCCGTCATGCGCACCGTCTCAATTTGAAGCATCGGCTTCAGCAGCGATTGGATGCCATATTGGACACAAAGCATTGCTGCCACGACAACCGCAAGAGGCAGCGAACACTTCATGGGGATAAACAGCAGTGATGCAGCCATCAGAACAATGCCGAGTACCACAAGAACCCCGCGCTGTCTTCCCCGATCCGCCAAGATCCCGCCAACCGGAGTCGCGAGCACACCTGGTATGAACGCTATCGCCGCGACAGCGCCATATAACGTTGACGAGCCGCTGCAATCGAACAAGTAAAGCGGATACGCAAAGCACAGCGCCGACAGCATCGAATACGTGCACAGCTGCGCAACAAGAAGGCCAAAAAGTCTGATAGATCGTACTGTTTTTTGCGTCAACAAGACGCTACTCCTCCGCATTCCAGCCATAAGCCCACCCCTATACATACCGTTAGTATGTATTTAATGACTTGAAAAGGGCAGCCGTGGCTACCCTTACAAATCAATTACATACCGTCAGTATCTATATTACCACCCAGCACGGTTCCATACGTCCCAAATCTGAGCCGTTGTCTGAAGCACTTCATTACCCAAATCGAGCCCCACCGCGGCCGCCATCTGCGCCAAACATTGCGCGCGAGCGAGCATTCGATCTTTGGTCTCGAGCGGACGGAACAGCGGCAGCAGCCAAAGATTCGCCAACAACGATACGGCCTCAGCCGCTTCGCGCGGGCATTTGCACGCAATGGAGCCGTCGGCGATGCCCTCCTCGATCACTGGCAAGAGACAGCCATCGGCCGACTCGTCGAACGAGCCCTGGTACTGCATCGCCAGTAGACGCGAGCTTTTTACCGGATCTGCCGCAGGATGCATGCGTGCCCATAGCTCAATTTGCGGAACGACAGACTCGGGCGCGTACAGTCGCTTGAGCTTTTGGGCTCCGGTCATATTGCCGATACCAAGCGTTGAGCGACGTTGCTCAACAATCGGAGCCATTGCCCGATCAAATGCGGCGTTGAAAATCTCCTCTTTGCTCTTAAAGTGATGATAGACAGCGCCCTTGGTCATGCCATCGAGGCGGTCGACGATATCTTGAATGCTCGTCCCCTCATAACCCTGTACGCAGAATAGCTCCAGCGCCGCGTCGAGAATCTTCGCGACAGTCTCCTCGGGATATTTATTACGACCCATAATCCGTCCATCCGCAACGCAAGTCTTGTGCCTCATTGCAGCATTTTAACGTTGCGGATGGTAGGCGGTCGATTCTATACCGCGGCGGGACCGTGCTCGCCGGTACGGATGCGGATGACTTCCTCGACCGGCTCGACCCAAATCTTGCCGTCTCCAACGGCACCGGTGCGAGCGGCGTTGCAGATGATGTCGACAATTCCGTCGACGTGCTCGTCGGCACAAATGAGCGTGAACTGCACCTTAGGGATCGTGTTGACAAGCAACTCGTTGCCGCGCACGTATTCCTTCCAGCCGTGCTGTGCGCCGCAGCCCTGCACTTGGTTGATAGTCATGCCGCGAACATCAGCAGCAAACAGCGCGTCTTTAAGAACCTCAAGCTTCTCCTGGCGCACGATAGCCGTGATCTTTTTCATAATGAATTCCTCTCCTTAATAAAGAAATGAATTGCCATTCAATGACGCGGGTTTCCCAGGTGCCGCAGATTGGGTTGAAAGAGGAGCGCCGCGTACTTTTGTACGCAAGCGACGGTTTGAAACCCAAGGTGCGGTGCCTGGGGAAGCCGCGTGACGGTTTGAAGGGCAAGGTGCGGAGCCTGGGAAAGCCGTGCTGCTAATCGAGTCCCGAGAAGGAGGGATATGCGCTCTCGCCGTGTTGACTCGCATCCAAGCCCAGCGCCTCGTCGGCCTCGTCCACACGTAGGCTGCCGTGGAACAGTGCCTTGACCACCGCGGCGATCACCAAGTCGAGCACCAGCACAATAGCGACCGTCACCACAATGCCCAAGATCTGCGAGATGAGCAGCGACACGTCGCCCGTGTAGAACAGACCGCCCTTACCGGTCCACGAAAGCTCCGGCACACAGAACAGACCTGTGAGTACGCCGCCCAGGATGCCGCCGACGCCGTGGCAACCGAACGCGTCGAGCGCATCGTCGTAGCCAAACTTGGTCTTGAGATGGCTGATGGCCAGGTAGCAGACAGGTGAGACGATCAGGCCCATGACCAGCGCCGCCCACGACTCGACAAAGCCCGCACCGGGCGTGACCACCACAAGGCCCGCAACCAGACCGGTGCTGGCACCCACCAGCGTGGGGCGACCGGTGTGCACGCGCTCGACGGCAAGCCACGAGACCATGCCCGCCGCGCTGGCCGTCACGGTGTTGAGGATGGCGAGCGCCGCCACGGCGTCGGCCTTAAACTCGCTACCGCCGTTAAAGCCAAACCAGCCAAACCAAAGCAGGCCGGCGCCCAGCGCCACAAACGGCACGTTATGCGGACGGTAGCTCACCATGCCAAAGCCGCGACGACGGCCGAGCATTAAGCAGAGAATCAGGCCGGTAAGACCGGACGAAATGTGTACCACGTCGCCGCCAGCAAAGTCGAGCGCGCCGATCATGTCACCGATAAAGGAGCCATCGCCGCCCCAGACCATGTGGGCGAGCGGCGCATAGACCACAAGCAGCCAAATACCCAGGAAGGCCGCCATGGCACCAAACTTAACGCGGCCGGCCAGGCTGCCCGTGACGATAGCGGCCGTGATCATGGCAAATGCCATCTGGAAGGCGATGTTGATGATCTGAGGGCAGACGGCACCGTCCGACGCGGTGCCCTCAGCCACCTGCAGCACCTGGTTGAGCACCGGCAAGCACAGCAGCTGGTCAAGGCCTCCAATAAACGGGCTGGAACCGTCACCGCCGTAGGCCAGCGACCAGCCGGCAACAATCCACAGCACACCAACCAGGCCAATGGCACCGAAGCACATAAGCATGGTGTTGATGACATTTTTGCGCCTGGACAGGCCGCCATAGAAAAACGCCAGACCCGGTGTCATTAAAAACACGAGCATGGTGCAGATGAGCATAAACGTTGTCGATCCCGTATCGTACATTCGCTCCCCCTTGATCGCATGAACGTTGTCGGCGCCCATAATGCGGCCGAGGGGCAACTGGTGTAGACCAGATACGGCGTTGTTAAACGCTGCGTTGTCGAATGGAAACGGTGCCGCAATCTTGGAAACGGCGCAGCAACGGGCGCGAAACGAACGGGAAATACGCGAGCAAGGGAGCCGTGAGCGCGCCCGTCCCGGCTAGCGCCGGAACAGCTCGCGGGCTCGGTCGCGGAGGTCGGTAGCTCGGATGACGCCCTCGTAGCGGTTGATGCGCAGACGCGGGAAGGCGTTAAAGAAGCGTAGGTCGCGGCGGCTGAGTGACACGCTCGGCACCGGACGGCTCATGCGCTTACCGGCAAGGCGACGGCTGAGCGACGGACGCGGCATGCTCGGCGCGGCATCGGCCACGCGGCGGGCAGCGAGCGCCAGGCCGCGAGCACCATCCGCGATAAACGTCGGCATCGAAGCCTTCTCGCGCAGGGCATCGAGCGCGGCGTCGCCAAGCTCGGCCAGCCATGCGTTAACGGCACGGCTACGGATATGCGTCTGTGTCACCGAGTCAATCGTCGAATCGGGAATGCGCTCGAGCATTGAGTCCGAGGCATCGGCAAGCGACTCGTTGATGCGGTCGGCAAGGTCAGCCCGGACGCGCTCCAGCTGATCGGACAGACGCCGCCAGCTCGCCAACGAGCACACCGTGTCGACCATCATCGCGACCGCGACGATAAAGGCGGACAGCCGCACAATCAGCACCGGCAGATGGCCAAGCAGCCCCAGCAATGCCGGCTCCACTAAACGGCAAATGCATAACGCACCCAAGCCAAACGCGCAGGCCCAGTACAGGCAGATGCGCCCGTGCAGGTTAAACGGCAGATGCGAATAGTCCCAAAAGCGAGCGCCCGTTGTTTTTTCCAACAGCACGCCCACGCTGTACTCAATCACGCTGCATACGAGCGCTGCAGCGACAAACTGGCTCGACGCGTCAGGAATTCCGCGCAACAGCAGCCAGCAGGCAATGCCGCCCGCGCCATAGATGGGGCAACGCGGTCCCAGCAAAAAGCCGCTGTTGGCAAAGCGTCCGTGGTTGAGCATGGCGCAGACTGTCGATTCCCATGCCCAGCCGCAAAACCCGTAGAAGGCAAACGAGAGCACCAGTGCCGAGAGCGGGCAGGCGGCAAGCGTCGCGCCGCCAAATGCCATGTCGATCGCGGTTTCCACCGTCTACCCTCTCCTCTTTTCACTCGATTCGCTGCTCACGCCATCGTCCGCCTCGTCTTTGCGCCGCAGGCGACCGGCGACCGTCTCGCGCAAAGCGCGCCATTTATCTGCCAGGCATACAATCCATGCCTCACGACACGTCGGCGGCACCGGTACCAGCGGAAACATATGGCGCGCGATAATATTCCGCTCGCGCGGCGTCAGCTCAAAATCTTCCTCGGCACGCGTCAGGGCAAAAAACGGGTGGCGAAAGCCATGCAGCCGATGGCTTGGGTCGGGATCGTGCCAGTCATAGAGAAAGTAATCGTGCAGCAGGGCCCCGCGCAGCAACGAGGCGCGGTCGACCGAGACACCGACGCGGCCCAGGCGCTCGGCAAAGGACAGACTTGCCCGCGCCACCGAGGTCACATGTGCATAGACCGTCACATCGCCATGCTGGATAAACTCGCGCGTCAGGTCCAGACGGCCCGCCTGTGCCAGTTGACGGGCAGCATGGTCTACTTCGCACGCGATTTTCTCGGCACGAACGACATCGGACATGCTGCCTCCTTCCAGCGACTCACGGCGACAAGCCACAGCCTGTGCACAATCGATAAAAACATCATGGAACACATCAGTATGGCATCGGACAAAACGTTTTGCCCCACCAGTTGGCGAATTACCGCGCCGCCGTCACATATCAAACGCCAAAATGTGCGAGACTGTCTTGTGCAATTGTGCCGGCCGAGGGAGCGCCGGCGCACGATTCGCATGGAGTAACCCACAACGATGCTGCTTACGCAAACGACAACGCCCGAGGACGTCAAGGCTCTCGACCGCGCCGAGCTTCCGCTGCTCTGCGGCGAGATCCGTCAGGCAATCCTCGAAAGCTCCGCCGCCGTCGGCGGGCACGTTGCCCCCAACTTGGGCGTCGTTGAGCTTACGGTTGCGCTTCATCGCGTGTTTAACTCCCCCATCGACAAGATTGTCTTTGACGTTTCGCACCAGACCTACGCCCACAAGGCGCTGACGGGGCGCGCGTACACCTATATCGATCCGGAGCGTTATGGTGAGGCTTCTGGCTTTGCCAATCCCGACGAGTCCGAGCACGACCTGTTTGCCATGGGCCACACCTCCACATCGGTGAGCCTAGGCTGCGGCCTTGCCCACGCGCGCGACCTGGCGGGAGATGCATACAACGTCATCACCATCATTGGCGACGGCTCGCTTTCGGGCGGCTTGGCGTTTGAGGGCTTTAACAACGCCGCCGAGCTCGACAGCAACCTGATCATCATCGTCAATGACAACGACCAGTCCATCGCCGAGAACCACGGTGGCCTCTATCGCAATCTGGCCGAGCTGCGCGCCAGCAACGGCACCTGCGAGCGCAACGTTTTCCGCGCGATGGGGCTCGACTACCGCTACCTGGACGCCGGTAACGATGTGTTGGCCCTAGTCGATGCGCTGCAGGAACTGCGCAATATCGATCATCCCATCGTGCTGCACGTCTCCACCGCCAAGGGCAAGGGCTTTGAGCCGGCCCAGAGCGACCCGGAACGCTGGCACCACGTGGGTCCGTTTGACATGGCGACCGGCCGCAAGCTCTGCCCGGGTCATCCGAGCGAGCCCGCACCGCGCACCTATGCCGATATTACGGGCGAGGCCCTGAGCGCTGCCATCGAGCGCGATCCGCAGGTCGTGGGCATCACGGCCGCCACGCCCTACATCATGGGCTTTACACCCGAGCTTCGCGCTGCCGCCGGCAAACAGTTCGTCGATGTGGGCATTGCCGAGGAGCACGCCGTGACCTTTGCCACCGCGCTTGCGCGCTCGGGCGCCAAGCCAGTCTTTGGTGTGTATGGCACGTTTTTGCAGCGCGCCTACGACGAGCTGTGGCACGACCTGTGCCTCAACGATGCCCCCGCAACCATCTTGGTGTTTGGCGCGTCGATCTTTGGCACCACATCCGAGACGCACCTCTCGTTCTTTGATATTTCCATGCTGGGCGGTCTCCCCAACATGCACTACTTGGCGCCGGCCTGCATGGAGGAATACCTGTCCATGCTGAGCTGGTCGCTCGACCACCGCGAGCATCCCGTGGCGATCCGCGTACCGGGCATCGGCCTGGTTAGCCGCCCCGATCTGGCGCCTGCCGAGGACGCCGATTACGGTGTCGCGCACTACAACGTGGTGCGCCAGGGCCGCGACGTAGCAGTACTCGCGCTTGGCGACTTCTTTGAGCTGGGCGAGCGCGTGGCAAACCGCTTGGCCGCCGAGTACGGCATCGAGGCCACGCTCGTCAACCCTCGCTTTGCAACCGAGCTCGACCGCGAGTTCCTCGACAGCCTTGCCGCCGAGCATCGCGTTGTCGTCACCCTCGAGGACGGCATCTTGGACGGCGGCTGGGGCGAGCGCGTGGCGTGTTACCTGGCCTGCACGCCCGTGCGTACGCGCACCTTCGGCATCGCCAAGGGCTTCCCCGACCGCTACGATCCCAACGAGCTGCTCGCTCAGAACGGCATGACGGTCGAGAACATGGCCGCCGAAGCCGTAAGGCTACTCAACGAGTAAGAAAACCTCCGCAAGGGAAGCATCCCTGCGGAGGTTTTTATTTTCGCGACACGATTATCTCAATCTGTAACATCTAGGGCCCGAATTCCCGTCTAACTGTTACAGATCTAGACAAGACGTCTTTGCCCCAGACCTTTGTCTCAATCTGTAACAGATAGAGACCTTTTGGCCGTCCAGATGTTACAGATTGAGACATTCGAATTCCCCTGAAGAGAAAATCTCGATCTGTAACAACTACTCGGCAAAAGCGACTGCAGATGTTACAGATTGAGACAAAGCAGCAAGGCATGCCGTTGCATCGGTCAAAACCACCACGAAGGTGCCTGTGAACTGCCTCCCATTTCTTGGACATCGGGAAATGGGAGGTTTTCCATGAGTAT
>CAJLTA010000019.1 GCA_905209455.1 uncultured Collinsella sp. | reverse complement strand
GCCGCGCGGCAAGGAGATATATTGCCAGACCGGAGGGGCCCCGGGGGCGGGAATCGCGCACTCCATATTTTGTTCACAAATGAATAGGTCCCTCAGTCGCATCACTGAGGTTAAAACTGAAGCATTGGCTTCTGATATTGGCGATGACCAGCTGTTTTATGTGTATTGAGACATCGGTCATCTCTGGAGCGCTACTTTACTCCAAAGGCATCAGTTATTTGTTTCCCATCGGTAAAAGGCGGGTTTTGTTCGCCAAGCGTTCTTATATATAGCTAGATACGGGTTCGAACCCGTGCACCGGCAACAAAAAAGACGGCCAACCGAAGTTGACCGTCTCAACAATCTTTGGGTGGGCCGTCAGGGGTTCAGCCTGCTTCGCAGGCGGCCGCTGCGGCGCTTTCGCGCCTTGCGCGCTGCGCTGGCAAACGCTCACGCGTTTACTCAGCTCCGCGCCCCGACGGGTTCGAACCCATGAAAGGGCGACAAAAAAGACGGCCAACCGAAGTTGACCGTCTCAACAATCTTTGGGTGGGCCGTCAGGGGTTCGAACCCTGGACCTTGGGATTAAAAGTCCCCTGCTCTGCCAGCTGAGCTAACGGCCCGCGGGTGGCATTGTACCACGGTCTGGGACTATTCCCAACTCCATTGGCCGTTCTGGAAAATCACAACTTCACGTCCATCAGGCGTAATGCCCACAATATCGATGTCGTCCGTGCCGATCATAAAATCGACGTGCGTGCTCGAGACGTTAACGCCATGCTCCAGAAGCTCCTCCTTGGACATGTCATACCCACCCTCGATGCATTCGGGGAAACCGACACCTAGCGCGAGATGGCAGCTAGCGTTCTCGTCATAGAGCGTATTGTAGAACAGAACACCACTTTCGCGGATCGGCGTGTTCTTGGAAATGAGCGCGACCTCTCCCAGGTGAGCAGCGCCCTCGTCAGTATCGATGATACTTGCGAGCGTTGCCTTGCCCACGCGGGCGTCGTAGTCCACCACGCGGCCGCCCTCGAACTTAATCCAAAAATCTTCGACCTTATTGCCGTGATGGATGAGCGGCATGGCCGAGTACACGATACCGTCGGCGCGCATGCGATCGGGCGAAGTGAAGACTTCCTCGGTGGGAATGTTGGGGAAGAAGGGGTGCCCATCGGGCGTCTTGCCCTTGCCGCCGGCCCACTCGTGACCTTTCGTCATGCCAATCGTCAGATCGGTTCCATTTGCCGCGGTGTAATGCAGGTAGTCGAAACGATTGTCGTTCAGGAAACGCAGGTTCTTTTCGAATGCGGCGTCATGGAGTTCCCAGTCGCTCTCTGGGTCCTGGCCATCGGCGCGCGCGGTGTGCAGAATCGCATTCCACAGCTTATAGATTGCAACCTCATCGGCGTCTCCCGGGAACACCTCGTGCGCCCAAGCCACGACCGGAGCGCCGGCGATGCACCACGGATTGATGTTGTAATCCAGTCCACGGCGGAAAACTTTGCACTGCGTATTCCTCGCCTTTGATGCCGCGGCCGGCTTGGCTGGATCGATGCCCTTGAGGGCCGCAGGATCCGCACCCTCGATAAAGACAAAGCAGGCACCATCCTGGGCCAAGGAATCCAGCTGCATGCGCTTCCACTCGGACGTCTGCTCAAAATAGCTTTTCTCGACATGCTCGTACGTGAGCCTCGTCACGGCATCATCGGCCCAAATGACCGTCACGTGGCCGGCGCCGGCAGCATAGGCCTCCGCGACCACCACGCGCGCAAACGGCGCGCACTCGACCGGAGACTGAACGACGACCTCCTGGCCGGGCTTGACGTTTACGCCCTTGCGGACGACCAGGCGCGCGTAGTTTTTAATCTTGGGCTCCAGGGCCTTCATGCCCTCCAGAGCCTCTTCGACCGTCAGGGCAGCTCGAATCATGTGCCACTCCATCTATCTATAGAACAGTAAAAAGGCGCGCCGCAAAAACGACGCGCCTTATATCTTAGCGATAAGTATGTATGCAAACGCTACTTCTTCTTGGAGTCCTTCTGGTCCTCCTCGGCAGCCGCGCGCTCAATAAGAGCGTTGAGCTTGTTCTCGGACATGCCCTCGGCCTGCGCGCGGTACATGTTGCGCAAGGGACGAATACGAGCGAAGTCATAGATAAAGTCGCCCAAAATGATGACGTAGGACAAAACGATGCCGACCATCTGAACAGGGCTGGACACCATGCCAGCGGGAGCGAAGTACAGCGAGGCCCAAATTGCCACGACGAGCACCATGCCAATGGCGAGCACAATCCACCAGATGCGACGGCGCTTGGTGTAGTCCTCGTCCTGCTTGAGGAGGATATTCGACACCGTATAGATGCGGTCCTCCTTGGCGCGCTGCTTGGCCTTGCGGGCGCGCTTCTCCTCTTTAGAGAGGCCCTCGAGGTTCTCGCCCTTCTCGAGCTCTTTGCGGCGTGCCTTAGACGAAGCCGGCACGACGCGAACGGAGCTCGCTGCTTGGCGGGCGGGCTTAGCAGATGCGGCAGACTTGCGCGCAACCCCGGTAACTTCGTGGGATTGCGTGCGCTTGTTCGTGGCGCTACGGGTACTCACTTATGCGTTCTCCTTCATGCTTGTGAACTGGAAGCCCGTGATGATCTGGAAGGCCTCGCGATAGCGCTCGGACGTGCCATCGATGACCTCGGCGGGCAGGTGCGGGGTCTCCCCCGTCATATCCCAGTTGGCCTTGAGCCAATTGCGGACGAATTGCTTGTCGTAGCTAGGCTGGATCTTGCCCTCCTCGTAGCTGGCAGCAGGCCAGAAACGGCTGGAGTCGGGCGTGAGGCACTCGTCGATCAGCGTGACCTTGCCATCGATGACACCAAACTCGAACTTGGTGTCGGCAATGATGATGCCACGGGTCGCGGCGTACTCGGCAGCGGCCTTGTAGATCTTGAGGGAAAGGTCACGAATCTGCGTGGCGATGTCCTCGCCCACGATCTCGCAGCAACGCTCGAACGAGATGTTCTCGTCGTGGTCACCGATCTCGGCCTTCGTGGACGGCGTGAACAACGGCTCGGGAAGCTTGGAAGCCTCGGTCAGGCCCTCAGGCAGCTGGATGCCGCAGACGGTGCCGTTCTCGTCGTAGGTCTTCTTGCCCGAACCGGTCAGATAGCCGCGGACGATGCACTCGATAGGAATCGTCTGGGCCTTCTTAACCAGCATGGCGCGGCCAGCGAGGTAGTCACGATACTCAGCAAACTCCTCGGGGAAATCCGCCGGGTCGATGGAAACGAGATGGTTGGGGACGATGTCGGCAAACTTATCGAACCAGAATGCCGAGATGCGATTGAGCACCTCTCCCTTAAACGGAATCTCGTCGGGAAGAATGAAGTCGAACGCAGAAATGCGGTCGGTGGCGACCATCAGCAGGTTTTCACCGGCATCGTAAATATCACGAACCTTGCCACGGGAATCCGGACGACGCTCCATCGTTGTCACGTGAGTCACTCCTTACCTAAATACGACAGAAATGCGGGTTCTTTCCCGCATGTTTTCGCAAACTCGGAGCGGCAGGGACACGGCCCCTCCTTCACCGAATAGCGAAAAGCTAGTGCTCCATTGTAGTAGATGCCGCGTCCGCCATGTGCTCGCGGGGCAGATGAATTGTAAAAGTCGTACCCTTTCCAAGCTCCGACTCCACGGATATGTAGCCATGGTGACGCTCGACGATCTGCTTGGTCACGGCGAGGCCGACGCCCAGGCCGCCAGCTTCGCGGGCGCGGCTGGCATCGGCGCGCCAAAACCGCCCGAAAATGCGCGACAGATCGTCCTTGGCAATACCGATGCCGGTATCAGAAACGGCAATGCTGACGTGCCTGCGGTCACTGAGCACCGACACCACGACCCAACCGCCCTCGGGGGTGTAGCGCATGGCGTTGCTCATGAGGTTGATAACACATTGCGTGATCATGTCGGGATCGGCCTCGACGACATCGTCGTGCCCTTGGGTTTCATCTGCAAAGCGAAGACGAAGGTCACGGTCGGCAAACAGACGCTCCTGGCCGTTCACAATCGATCGCACGAACGGAACCATGTCCACCGGTTCTAGATTGAGCGGAGCCGTGCTGTTTTCCATACGCGATAGGTCGAGCATCTGCTGCACCAGACGAGCCAGGCGACGCGTCTCGGAAGCAACGGTCTCCAAATGCTCATCGTCGGTGGGATACACGCCATCCTGCATGGCCTCGACCGTTGCGAGCATGGCCATAAGCGGCGTGCGAAGCTCGTGTGCAACGTCTGAGGTCAGGCGCTTCTCGTGTTTCATATCCTTCTCGAGCGAGGTGGCCATCTCATCGAAGGTCTCACCCAGCTGATCGATCTCGTCATCACCGCGCAGCCCCGTGCGAGCCGACAGGTCGCCGTCACGGATTTGCTTTGCGGTACTGGTGATGCGATGAATCGGTTTGGTGAGCATGCGCGACACGAGCGATCCGATAACGACCGAAATGCAGATTGCAACAACCGCGGCGAGGGCCATGGCGTTAAAGGTCTTCTCCCTAAACGCAGAGTCCGCCTTGGTGAGCAGAGCGTCGGAGCCGATGGCCCACAGCTTTACCTGTCCGACATGCTCGCCGGAAGACGTTACAATCTCGACGTTAGCAACGCTATCGGAGTCGGTTGGAGCAGACGAGACCGGGCTATGCGATGCCCTCTTGCCGCTCGTGTCGTCGGTCGTAGCCTGGTTTTCGCGTACATCGGCGGTGGCGCTTGCCGAGGGCCAGGAATCGTCATAAACGATCACACCCTTTTTATTGACGACCTGCATGCCCAGATCGTCGGAAACCAAACTCGACGTTGCGACCGTGCGCAGTTCTCCCGCGGTCCAAGAGCCGTTTTCCTCATATGAGGTCGCCAACTTCTCGGCAGCGGAATTTGCGATTTCGACGATATTGGAGCGTGTGTAATCCGAAAAGACCGTGCCCCACACAACAGAGACAACGCCCACCAGCACCAATACCGTCATGAGCGATGTCAGAGCAAAAGCAAGTGCCATGCGCGAGGGATAGCTCATCGTTGGCCGTGAATCGGAACGAGGCGTGTTCCAACTAGCCTTGGAACCCGCCTCGCTCTCCTGCTTGTGCTTTTGTCCGATTTCAAAGCGCGCAGGTGTCATATGTGATTTCCCTATTTCTCGTCCGACTTATCGGTCTTGGCCGGAGCCTCGAAGCGATAGCCGACACCATGGACGGTGTAGAGCCACTTGGGCTTCTTGGGATCATCGCCCAGCTTGGCGCGAAGATTCTTCACGTGGCTATCGATGGTGCGCTCATAGCCCTCAAAGTCATACCCGAGCACTTTCTCGACCAGCTCCATGCGGTTATACACACGGCCGGGATGGCGGGCAAGCGTGGTGAGCAGCTTAAACTCGGAAGCCGTCAGATCGACTTCCTTGCCCTCGACCAAGATCTTGTGGCCCGAGATATCGATGACCAGATCGCCGAAGTCGAGCACCTCGACGGCGGGCTCGTCGGCCTGATGGGCACGGCGGAACAGAGCGCGAACGCGGGCGACGAGCTCGCGCGGCGAGAACGGCTTAATCAGATAGTCGTCGGCGCCGAGCTCAAGACCGATAATACGGTCCTCAATCTCGCCCTTAGCCGTCAGCATGATGATGGGGACATCCGAGGTATCGCGAATGGTGCGGCAAACGCGCTCGCCGGGAATCTTGGGGAGCATAAGGTCGAGCACGACCAGGTCGAACTGATGCTTCTCGAACTCCTCGATCGCGGACTGGCCGTCGCCGACGCCCACAACCCAGTAGCCTTCGCGCTCGAGATAGGCAGCGACGGCGTCACGGATTGCCTTCTCATCCTCGACCAGCAGAATCTTTTTTGCATCTGAAGCCATAACACGGCCCCCCTGTCTCAATTAGCTAAGAACAAGCCCATTTTAACGCACCTGAGCCCGCCGGATGCCGCTATGACGCGGCAGCTCGGCGGGCGGTACTCACAATTACAACGCGTTTATTCCCCTGTTGGCGCCTTTTTAACCCCTCTAAGCTTAAAGAGAGAACAGGCGTGCAGTGACCGTCTCTGGTATACCCTGGCTGTTGCGCACCGTGGCGTACGTAAGGAATGAGTCCGATTTTCCCGCCGTAGCTGGATAATCGCCATACTCCAAAGCGCGGTCGGGCGACAGCAGCGAGCCATAGGTCTTGGTAGAGGTGTCGATCAGAAAATGCGACGCCTGTACCTTAACAAGGTATTTATTCTTCTTGCCAGCCGCACATGCGAGCGGCTCGCGTGACAGAAAGAGGTACGGCCCTCCCTCATTACCGATATACGTGCCCATATTGCCCAGGCTGCCCACGCCACTATAGGCCGCCTCGATAGAAAACACGAAGGTACCGCCCATATATACGGCCTCGAAAGGCGAGACTGACGAGGGAAGGACTAGCTGGGCACGCTTGGTGTTGTTGCCATCGGTCAGATCGATTGCCGTTATGCCGTAGTAGACGCCCTCGTCGTTGCGGACACGCGGCGAGATGGTCAAAATGCCGTCGCTCGCGCGCGGGGCCGATGCAAAGCGGCCCGTCGATTTCCAAATTGTCTCGGCCTTGGATTCATCAAGCGAGCGACGATAGCAAAACGAATCACTACTCGTTTTATTGCCGCCTGCCGAAGGCATTTTATACCAGATGACTGATGACCCGAACGCCGTAAACAGGGGTGGATCATAGTCCTTGCCACCTCGATCGAGCTCAACCGCATCGCCAGAGAGCGAAGCGCCCGACAGATTTTGAGCGTAGAGCTTCCACGATGAATTGGCAAAGTTCATCTCAACCCACGCGAATACGCCGTCGCCGGCGCGGACATCGTAGAATGCATATCCCGTGCCCTCGACAGGATCCTCGATTAATGTGGTAAGCGAGCCATCGCCCAGGTTGAGCACACCGAGCGTGTTGGCGTGCAGTGCCGATGCGGGCGCCATCATCGCCGCGGCGTAATCGCCGTCGCAGTAGTACAGCAGCGTACCCAGAGGCAGCGTCCACGACGCCGCCGGCTCAAGATCGATGTCGACTGCCTCGTACTCATCCGTAATCGAGATGATTTTGGAATCGTCCTTGATAACCTGCGGCTCGCCGGCAGCATCATCGCTGGTACCCGGTTTTTTCGAGCATCCGGCAAGCACCGTGGCAGCGCCCGCGGCAGCCCCACCGAGTACAAAGCCGCGACGCGATATTCCGTTCTTGATGTGATCGGCGATACCCATTAGGCGATCTCGGCGCGAGCGGCCTCGATAGCGCGCGTAAGCTGGTCGGCGCAGGAGGTCTTTTTCATACCGCAGGTATTACCGGCGAGAACCTCGATTACGCGATCGGCAGGAGCACCCTCGACCAGCCTGGAGATGGCCTTGAGGTTACCATCGCAGCCGCCGGTAAACTCAACGCCCATCACCTTGTTGCCGTCATCGGAAAGGTCAAGGTGAATATTGCGAGCACACACGCCCTGAGGCTTGTAATCAAACGAAATCATGCGATCCCCTCTCAGAATGTTATTCGAGACGACTATTATCCCCGTCTTTCCCTAAATGCAACGAGGCGCTTTGCCGGCAACACACATTACCAGCAAAGCGCCCTAAAAAGCTAACGTTATGCCCGAACCTACTCGAAGCTCAGCTGCTCCAGACGATCAAAGACTGTGTCGATACGGGTGAGGAAGTCCCACGGATCAAAAATCTCGTCGAGCTTCTCCTGGCTGACGGTGCAGCGCGGGTCGGCCTCGAGACGTTCCTTAAAGGTGGGGCCGGAGACACAATCCTGTACCTCGTGCCAGGTTGCCATGGCGTTCTCCTGCACAATGGCGTACGCGTCCTCGCGGGTGATGCCCGTGTCGACGAGGGCGAGCAGCACCTTGGAGGAGAAGATGAGGCCGCGGGTCTTATTGAGGTTGGCCATCATGCGAGCGGGATACAGCTGCAGGCCGTCGATAACGCGGATGAGGCACTGGAACATGTGGTCGAGCGCGATGAAGCTATCGGCCTGGGCGACGCGCTCGGCAGAGGAGTGCGAAATGTCACGCTCGTGCCACAGGGCGACGTTGTCGAAGGCAACCTGCGCGTTGGCCTTCACGACGCGCGACAGGCCGCAGACCTTCTCCATGGTGATGGGGTTGCGCTTGTGCGGCATGGCGGAGCTGCCCTTTTGACCCTTACGGAACGGCTCCTCGGCCTCGAGTGTATCGGTCTTCTGCAGATTGCGAACCTCGGTAGCGATGCGCTCACAAGTGGCCGCGGTGGTGGCAAGAACGCCGGCGAGGTAGGCGTGATGATCGCGGCTAATAACCTGCGTGGACAGCGGGTCGTGAACCAGGCCCAGGTGCTCGCAGACATATTCCTCGACAAACGGCTCGATGGAGCTGTACGTGCCGACAGCGCCCGAGATGGCACCAAAGGCAACGTTCTTGCGGGCATCCTCAAGACGGTCCAGATCGCGCTTGAGCTCCCAAGCCCAAGAGCCAAACTTCATGCCAAAGGTCATCGGCTCGGCATGGATGCCATGAGTACGTCCGGCGCAGAGCGTGTTGCGCTCCTCGAAGGCACGGCGCTTGCAAATCTCGCCGAGTTTCTTGACGTCCTCGATGATCAGGTCGCAGGCCTGGGTGAGCTGGTAGCACAGGGCCGTGTCGCCCAGATCGGAGCTGGTCATGCCATAGTGAACCCAGCGGCTGGGCTTGGGGTCGCCCTCGGGAACATCGGCATCGATGTACTCCTTCATGTTGGTCAGGAAGGCAATGACGTCGTGGCGCGTGACTTCCTCGATCTCATCGACCTTCGCCTTCTCAAAGTTGGCATGGTCGCGGATCCACTGGGCCTCGTCTTTGGAAATACCGATCTTGCCGAGCTCCGCCTGGGCCTCGCAGGCCAGAACCTCGATTTCCTGCCAAATGGCGTACTTGTTCTCGAGGGAGAAAATGTGTCCCATCTCCGGGCGGGTATAGCGATCGATCATAGCGGCTCCTTTTTGGTTATTGGCACGTTGGTCGTAACCCAACCATTGTACCGTGCGCAGGTGCAAGTATGGGCAGCAGGCATTAACCTAACATTTTGCCGCAAGAGCGGCCATGGGGACATCCGCGTATTTGCTTCGCAAATCTGCACCGGCTTCAGGCGCCTGTCGGCGCCTTCGCCTGCTCGCTACAAACGCTTCGCGTTTGCTTAACGCTCGCACCCTGTCGGGTTCGAGTCCCGGCACTTTATTGAAAAAAGCACGGCACCGTGATGGTGCCGTGCTTGTGCTCTTAACTGGAGCGGGCAACGGGACTCGAACCCGCGAGTGTCAGCTTGGGAAGCTGATGCCTTACCACTTGGCGATGCCCGCTTGTGTGTTGGCTAGTATAACGCGGTTGTCTTGTTCGATACAAGGGTGTCGATGCTTGTTTTAGCTGTGGAGAATCGTTTGAAAACCGCGCCAATTGTGGAGATGAGGACCTTTGTCTTTCTTTTCTTACCATCTTCTACCTGCATTTTTATCTGATTGTTGTATTTGAGCTCGATTTGTCAGAAATCGGGCAAGCTTTTGGTCAGCTTCTGGTACTTACCCGCATGAACCATGGCGGTAGCCTCATCCCAAGCGCCGCGGCCTCCCCGTGCGGCGCACGAGGGATAAGGAGCAGCCATGTCCAACGCACCCACGCACTCTGTCCACAGCGCAATCGCAACAGGTCCGCTGCTCCTGCTCCTCTTCCTGCTTTTCGGCTGCCTGGCACCGGGAGCCGCATTTGCCGTCGATGGCTACGACCAGCTCGGCTTCCGCACTATTAGCGATGATTGTGGGCCCTTCTTCATCGGCAAGTATGAAGCTCAAGACGCCTCAATTGCCTACTGCATGAACCAGGAGCGCCCCGGCCCCACCAAGCCGGGCGGCCCATGGCTCAACTTTGATCAAGGCTGGGTGTGGCTCGACGACGAGTTCGCGGCAATCGTTTGTCACGGATATCCCACCACCACGTCGTTTGGCGGTTACCATCTTTCACCCGATCGCGCCCGCGCCGCCACCCAGCTTGCCGTATGGATGCTCAACGGCACTACCCATGTCGACGGCACCTACTCCTACACGACCGCTCAGGGTAAAACCAAGAGCGGACACTTTACCGCCGACAATGAAGTCGTGGCGGCTGCGCGGTGGCTCCACGACAGCGCAAAATCAGGAAGCATCAAAGCCGCTCCGCACCGCGCGCGACGCTATCTAGGGGCCGTATCGGGCGGCAGCAAACGTCAAGACATGCTCTATGTACTGCCGGCGGTGTCTGTTTCCTTCCAAAAGCAGTCTGCTAACACCGTTATTACCAGCGGAAACAATACCTATCAGTTTACCGGGGCAACATTCGATATTTTTGAGAGCGCCAGCGGCGCGCGTGTCGGCACCATCAAGATGGACAGCAACGGTCGAGCGCAAGCAACACTTCTGCCCAACACGGCATACTACCTAGTTGAAACGAAGGCGCCGGCCGGCTATGTCCCCCGCCACGATCGTATTGCCTTTACCACGGGGAATGACGGCGGGCGGGTCGCCATTGATGAACAGCCCGGCACCATCAACCTGCGTATCGTAAAACTCGATGCCGCGACGAATGCCGGCCACCAGGTGGGAGCTTCGCTCGCAGGAGCAGAGTTCACGTGTGTGTCGCAATCAACCCCTGGATGGGCACAAATCCTCACGACCGACGAAAGCGGTCGGGCCACCCTCGCCGATGTCCCCTTAGGAACCTTTACCATCTACGAATCAAAAGCCCCCGAGGGCTACCTGCCATCCAACGACAGCTGGACCTATACCGTTGGAGCCGACCAGCTCGGCGATTCAGGCGTGGTCGAGATCGAATCTCGCGTTTCCGATATCCCCATTGCGTTTAACCTTGAGATTTCCAAATTCAAGGATTACGGCAATAGCGACCAATCCGGCCTGGAGCAGCCGGCGGGTGGTGTTGTCTTTGAGGTTGTCAGCAACAGCTCTCAGCAGGTTGTTGGCACACTGACCACAAACATCTATGGCTTTGCCTCCACCGAAGATCAGCCCGAAGCATGGTTCGGCACAGGCAAGCGACCCGCCGGTGTCCACGGAGCCGTCCCATACGACCGTGCCGGCTACACGGTTCGCGAGGTTCCGGAAACCGTCCCCGAGGGTTTTAAACGTGCAGGGGAATGGACCGTCGGGGCAAATCAGATTTCCGACGGCGCCGAGCTTCAATATATCGTGGACAACCACGCTCTGTCGACGCATCTCCAGATTGTAAAACGCGATGCCCAAACAGGCGCTTCTGTTCCCCTAGCCGGATTCACCTTCCAACTCCTCGACAGCAATCACGAACCTGTCTCACAAACTTGCTGGTATCCAGCACATAACGTAATGGACACCTTTACGACTGACGCGACCGGGACCGTCACACTGCCCGAATCGCTCGTGCCGGGCACCTATTATGTACGCGAAACCTCGGCCAAAGAGCCCTATCTTGTCGGCGAAGAAATCGAGGTAAACATACCCGCCGACATGAACCTAACGCCCGTTGCAATCGCCTCGTATTATGACCACGCCGCGACCGGAAATATCAGGATCGTTAAAACCGATGCCGTAGACGGCAGCAGCCTCGCGGGCGCCATCTTTGAGATCCGTGCCTCGGGTGATATCGTGCGCCCCGACGGTAGCATTGCCGCACTCGACGGTGAGGCTGTCGCTACCGTCACGACGGATGAAACTGGAGAAGCACGCGCGGACAACCTCCCACTGGGATCTGGCACCGCACGCTACGAGGTTGTCGAGACTCAAGCGCCGGCAGGCTTCTTGCTCGATCAGACAACCCATATTGTCGACCTTACTTATGCCGACCAGAAAACACCCGTTGTAGAAGCACGGCTTAACGTATCCGACGATTACACCAAGGTTGATATCTCCAAGGTCGATGCAAGCGGTGAGCAGGAAGTAGAAGGCGCACGGCTCACCTTATATGGTCCCGATAAAACCGAAATAGACTCCTGGACCTCATCCGACAAGCCACACCGCGTCGAACATCTTGCACCCGGCACCTACTCGTTGCGCGAAATGATGTCTCCGCGGACCTATGACCTTGCCAAGGAGATAACGTTTGAAATAAAGGATACGGGAGAAGTCCAATCCGTCGCGATGAAGGATGCGCCCATCGAGATCAAGGGGCAGGTCGACAAGCGTCAGGAACTTGTCCAACCTATCGAAAAGGGCCTGTTGGCTAACGGCGATGGTAAAAACCGTGCCGCGATGCAAACCAATACGGATGGGCTTTTCTCCTATACCATCGACGCTCGAAACGATTCAACTACCTGGGTTGATGAGTTTACAATTACCGATGATCTTGAGTGTGCCGAGGACGATACGGCGAGATTCGTCTCAATCGAAACCCCCGTCGCCATCGGCGACCTCAATGGTCTGTGCAACGTGTGGTATCGCACGACGCCGTTGGACTCGACAGACGTCGATGAGCCGGCAAACGCGACACTTGACGATGGGCACGAAAATCCTTGGCTTGAGTCCGACGAAGTAAGGGAAAGTCTGGGTGAGGATTGCCGCCTCGTCGATTACGACGGCTGGCACCTCTGGAAGGCGGATGTCTCGACCACGGAATCCACCACACTCGAGGCGAAAGAACTCGACCTTGCGTCCAATACCGTCGTAACGGGCATTCGCATTGAATACGGTGCGGTAGCCGCCGACTTTACGACTCGAAGCGATGCGGATTCTTGGACCCGCGATGATCTCAAAGATGAGCACGACGACCTTGACGATGCCAAAGCAATCCTTGGCACAGACGCTCGGGGCGCAATCGTGCACATGCAGGCGACGTCGGCTTATACGCCCCAAACCGCACTCACCAACAGCGCACGCGTCGATCTTTGCCGCAACGGCGGCGGCGATAAACTTGAGTCACATGACGAGGACCGTGTCATTCAACGCTGTACCCTACCGCAGGACCTACCGGCAACAGGATCAGCTCCCATCGCCGCTTGCATCACCGCGCTCCTGACCTCGGGTGCCGCAGCCCTATGGTTCGCTCGCCTTAGGTCGACCCCAAAGAAGCGCTAGCGCGATGAAAAAGCGGAGCCAGTCCCCTGGCTCGCCCGCTTTCAATCATGTAAATCGCCGTATCTACTCTGCAGACGAAGATCCACCATCAACGATTGCCTGCTCGGACTCAGGAATCCCATCGGCACCCGTACTCTGTTCTTGCTCCACCTCTTCGCTGATTGCGGAGGCGGGGGTCGAGCCCTTTGCACCCACGATGTAGGCAGCCCCAAATCCTAACGCAATGGCAATCAAGGTCAAAATCACGTAGACAGGCCAATGGCGCTTAATATACGAAAACACGTTGACTCCTTAGAGCTCCGTCTACGAACGGCGGATAACCTCGGTCACGACCTCGGATACCGTGGCAATGTTCGTCGGGTTGACATTGTGGGGCAGGTCGTCCTCGGTACGAGCGCAAGCCAGACGCGTGCCGTCCACGCCGGCGATGGTGAGGGCTCGGCGGCTCGCCTCGAGCGCGGCATAGGCATCGGTCTTGGCATAGGGCATCTCGAGCGCGCCACAATCGACATGGAACGACTTGCACACCTTGCTGACCAGGTTCATGATGCGGCGATCGCCCTTGAGCAGCTGCTGTTCGCCCTCGACCGTCACCACCGAAAGCCTACCGGCGCCGACGGATTCAAGATTGATGAAGAATACGCCGCGGAGCTTATCGCGATGCGAAGCCAAGAAGGCCTTCATGCCGGCGCCATCACAATCCGAGGCGCCCGTTGCCACAAACCAGATATCGTGACCGAGCAGCTCATCATCGCCCATAGAGGCGACAGCCGAGAGCATATCTTCGGAAGAAGCGCCATCGGAAGACGTAGCGCCGCCCTTCCAGCCATCGTTATCGTCCTCGAAGTTATCCCACGAACCGATACCGCGACCGGACTTCTTGGCATCGTAATCGTCTTCGACGCCCAGCCAATCACTCATGCTGTCCTGCTCGTTTTTCCTTTTACGACCGAACAGGCCACCCAGGCCGCGTTTGCGAGACTTGGGTGCCGCCGGGGCGGGAGCCGAAATGGTCTCGATCGGCTGCGCGCCCGACGCAACGGGCATAGAAGGCGCAACGGGTGCCGATGTGGGTTCGGGACCCTGGGCAGTAGCAAAGGGGTCGTTGACCTGGGCAGAGGGATCGGGAAGGTCGAACAGCGACGTGCGAGACGCAACGTTTGCCTGCTTCATAGACGGCAGCGACGGATCGGGGACCGAAGCCAGCGGAGACGAGGAAGGTGCAGGCGACGGTGCCGACGCCGGATCGGGAACATTCATCTGCGGACGCGGCGATGCCTGGGAGGAAATCTGGGCCATAAGGGAATCGACCGTTTCGTCCTGGGTGGGAGCGACATTGGCAACCGTGGCACCGGAACCACTCGGGGTCGGCATGGTGAAAATCTGCGTGGAGTAAGGCCTCGACTCATCCGTCTCGGGAGTCTCGGAAACCGCAGGCACTTCCTCCTGCTCGACCTCGGTCGAATCACCTTGATCGGCTGCCGCGTATTGCTCTTCGTCAGAGTTGGCCTCGACGGACTCGTCCTCGGCAGCATCAATGGGCTCGTCATCGTCTGCCGCGTCGCCCTGCTCATCGGAAACAGGAAGGGGCTCGGCAATTGCGGTGCCTTGCTTTTCAAACGTTATCGTGGAATCGAACTGCGCGGCATCAAACGACATGGTGCTATCGACGTGCTGCTGAGCCTCGAAAGACGTTGTTGCCTCAACAACATCCGCTGACGTCGGTTGCTGGGACTCAGAGGACGTCGTAGCTTCGGCAGCGTCGACGGGCCCGGACTGCATAGCCTCGTTCTGCTCAAACTCTTGCGCCGCGCGCTCACGTGACGCCTCGGCTGCCTGCTGCTGAGCGATAGCCTCCTGCTCGGCAGCCTCGCGTGCGGCAGCGCGCTTCTCCTCGAAATCGTCGACAAATTTCCTGCCCTTTGCAAGCGCACCCTTAAAGAAGCTGGAAGCGCTGGCGCCAATCGAAGAGAACGCGGATGCAATATCGGCATGGGGCGTTGCCGCGGGAATCTCGGCAGAGAAATCAGTATCGCTCTCGTAAGACACGCGCCTCGGCTGTTCAACGTAATCGTCGTCAGACTCGTCCGCAACGTCTTGCGCCGGCGCGGCGGGAGCCAAAATGTCCAGTCCTGCCGCGGGATCGATCGCAGACACCGCCTCGGGCTCGGCAACGGCAGCGGTAACCGCGGCAGACTCATCATCCGCAGTGACAACGGGCGCAGGCTCGGGCTCAAACGTCGGCTCCTCGCCCTCCTCGTAATCGAGCGTGCAGGACTCGGGAAGCATTCCGAGCGCACGGATGGCATCCGAACCAAAGCGGATGTTGCCGGCGGCGTTGCGATAGAGCTTGGGCTCGGGCTCGGCCGCGGCAGGCTCCTCCGCCGGCTCAGCAGCGGGAACCTCGTCATTGAACTCTTCGGCCTGGGCAGCCTGATTCTGATTCTCGGGCACGATGGCGCCGATCAGCGTCTCGTCGGCAGACGCACCCTCAAAGCCCTCGATCTGCTCGTCAAAAGCCTCGCCCTGTTCGGGCTCGGTTTGAGCGTCGGGAGCAATCGGCTGACCGAACTCGTCCTCGGCGTAGGTAGGCTCTTCGTACTCGATGGTGTTGCCGTAGTCGTTTTGCTGCTGGGCCGCGGCATACTCCGCCGCCGCGCGCGCCATTTCCTCGGCACGACGTTTCTGCTCCCCAAAATAGGTATCGAACGGAACATCGTCGGGAAACTCGTTCTCGCCCTGGAAGGGAGCAACGTTGTCCATGACACCGAGCATAGCGGCGACAGAAGACTTGTTGCACACCGCGCCGGACGTATAGGGAAGAATGTGGCGGTTAGAGATGATGTTTGCCGCGTTGGCAAGTGCAACGAGGGAAGCGAGGATCGCGACAATCCACAGCAGAACCTTGAGCGCGCCGGGGAGCGGCAGGATACGCAGGATGGCAACGGCAGCAGGGGCAACCGTGGCAACGGGCAACAGCTTGGCGATGAGCGCACGATACGAAGCATAGGGCTCGCGGGCGAGCAGCTCAGCACGGGGAGAGTCGTAGTGTGCGACAACGACCACCGGGCGGTTGCGCGGAGACGCGAGCGGGCCCGAGGCCTTGTGGTAGGCGATGACATTTTGGCTCACGCCCGTCTTGCCCAGGCGCGAAACCACGGGGTGGCCCGTGCGCTCGAGCACGTAAAGAACGGCGCCGACAATGGCCAGCAAGGTGCCGACCAAGCCGATACCGCCGCCGATGCCCATCAGCAGGGCGCCGGCAAACGCAAGAATACCGGTAACGGCAAATGCCAACCTACTGGGCGCCGGGGCATTGAACTCCTGAACCTCGGGGTCAAAGCCGTGGTTGCGGAAGATCTGAGCGATATCCTCGGCAGCCAAGCGCTCTTCTTCGCTGCATGCCGGCGTAATGCCGGTGTTCTGCAGCAGGTGGTTAATATAGTTCTGGGTGTTCGCCATGTGCGCTCCACATCCATAATCCGACAAATAGGCCCAATGCATGCATATTAGAACCGTATATAGTCGAAAGTATACCCCGAGCGAGCGCAAACGACCGAATTCGGGCCATCTTAACGCCCCGAGCGGACAAGGATATAGCCTAATCTCCATATCGGACTAAAATCATGGCAGCAAACCACCTTCTCATGCGAGGACTCTATGACGGCAAGCGACGCGACCGCGACAATTAAAAAGGGAAGTTCGGAGCCCGGTTTCGATAAAACGGCTCAGCGCATCCTCAATCTTTTCTTTGTGCTCAACAGCTCCCCCGAACCGTTGACGACCGAGCAGATCGTCTTGGATTCCGACCTGGGATATGGCTCGGGCAATATCGACTCGGATAAGCGCAAGTTTCGGCGCGATCGTGACAAACTGCTCGAGCGTGGCATCTTAATCAAGGAGGTTCGCCCCGCCGGTGCGCAGGAGACCGAGGAAAGCTCGTGGACAATCGACCGCGAGCACACGTTTGCAGCAGGCGGCCTCATCACCGCAGACGACGCCGACATCCTACTCAACGCCATCGACCAGACGCTAGCGGCCGGCTCTTCCACCTTTGCCGCGCCGCTTGCCGATATTCGCTCCAAAATTGCCTACCTCACCGGCATGTCGGCGGTGGACGAAGCACCGATCCGCCGCTCTCCCACCGTCGATGCGGTATGGAGCGCCTTTGCCGAGCGATGCGCGCTGCGATTTTTATATCAGAACGGACGCGGCGAGCAGAAAGAACGTACCGTCTGCGTCTACGGCATGTTCGAGCGCGAGGGCGTGGCGTACTTCTGCGGCCTCGACAATGCCACCGACGACATCAGGACATTCCGCTGCGACCGTATCGTTCGCGCTTGGCGTCCTTCGAAGGCCTATGCCATCCCTGCAGACTTCAATCTCAACGACTATCTGTTCTTTGAATTCGATTTTGCCGACCGACCGCCCGTTGCAGCCACGTTCTCGTTCGGTCCTCAGACGCAGATCGATATGATCAACGGCCTCACGCGCGGGCGAGGTGAGCTCGCACACACCGATGCGGGATGGACCTGGACCGTTGACGTGCGTGACCTTGAAGCCGCCGCCTCATTTTGCATGGCCCACGCCATGGACGGCATGAGGCCCATGGCCCCCAAATCGCTCAAGCAGGCGTGGAACTACCTCATTGAAAGGACGGTGCACGAGCATGCCCGTGCGTAAACTCACCAGCGAGCAGAGACTCTCGCGCGCCATCGACATCATGGAGGCCCTCTACGCCGCCGGCGATGGCGGCATGACACGAACCGAGATTTGCAGCCGCTTTGACATCACGGGGGCGTCGCTCGACGAGATTCTCGAGATCGTCTCGACGCTCGCGGACCGAGAATCGGGCGCGCGCATCATCTGCGAATGCCGCGGCGAGCGCGTGGCCCTCACTGGTGACGCCGGGCGCGTGCTACCGTTGCGCCTGAGTGCCGCCGAGGGCGCCGTGCTCAACCATGAACTTGAATCGTTGGGGATCGAGCCGCAGACGGCAGCTCGGATTCGACATGCCCTTCTGCCCGAAGAGCTCGGCTATAACCAGCGCGTCTTTGACACCGTCAACCACGGGTCGCACTGGCAGCAGCTGAGCTGCGCCATTCAGGACGGTGTTCGTTGCCGCATCTCGTATCGCTCGATGGACGATGCGCGGCCACGCGAGCGTCTGGTCGACCCCTTGCGCATTACGGCAAACGGCGACCAAACATACCTGATTGCCTGGGACATCGCGGTCGATGAGCAGCGCACCTATCGCATGGATAAAATCGAGGGACTCACCTTGACGGAAGACTCCGTCGTGCCTCACACACCGGGCATCGCATCCCTCCACGATTCCCTTGCCCGGACACAGCATAGCGCAAAGCTCTTGATGCCATTCGATATGGCGGAGCATCTGGACTGGGCCGGCATCACCCTAATCGAGCACAGCGGGGCAGACATGGCAACGGTAACCGTGCATTATGGCTCCGAGCGTTGGCTACTGAGCCAGGTAATCGCAGCGGGCGGAGCCATCCGCATCTTGGATGACCCCGCCCTGTCAAAGCGTCTGTGCGATATGGCAAAAACCCTCGTCTGTCCGCTTTAGCGCCGCCGCTCGTGGCGTGCGCGCCACAGTTGCAGATAGTGCCCGATCTGCGCCGATTCGATGCGCTGGTAGGAGCTCGTGGGCAGCGACGTTAAGAACTTCTTTCCGTAGCCCTTCGTCACCAGGCGCGGGTCGGCCAGAATCAGCACGCCGCAATCGGTCGACGAGCGGATAAGGCGCCCGGCCGCCTGCCTGACCTCGAGCACCGCCTCGGGCAGCGAATAGCGCGCCCAAGCGCGGTCTTCGCGTAGGTTGCGCTCGCACGAGAGCGGGTCCGTGGGGCTCGAGAACGGCAGCTTGGGAATGATGACGCAGCGCAGCGTCTCGCCGCTGGCGTCGAATCCCTCCCAGAAGGCCTTAAGCGCAAAAAGCGACGAGGTCGGCTCGTTGATAAACCGGTCGCGCAGGCGACGAGGAGATGAGTTGCGCTGCTGGCAGTTGAGCTCCAGACCCGCACGGGCCATCTTGGGCTCAACGCGGGCGTACAGGTCTTCCATGTCGCGCCGATTGGTGAACAGTGTGAGCACCGATCCGCCCATGGCAAGATGGGCGTCGACCAGCACGCGCTCGAGCGCCGTAAGATAGCCCTCGCGATCGCGCGGATCGGGGATATCGCCCGCAACGACTACAGCCATGTTCGAATCGAAGTCGTAGCTCGAGTCCAAGTGCAGCGATGAGGATGTTGAAGCACCGATGCGATCGAGGCCGACCGCATGGTTAAAGTGTTCAAAGCTTTTGGACACCGTCATAGTCGCCGAGGCAAAGATAGCCGTGTGAACCTCGGGCAGCCACTCGGTTGCCAAGGCCTCGCCAATGTCGATGCGCTCTGCGGTCATCGACTCTCCGCCGGCACGCAGCCTGCGATTGACCTGCAGCGAATACACGTAGTGTTCATCGGTGCCATCAATGATAAGTTTGAGGTTCTCGACCAGCTCGTGCAGGCGGCGCGAGATATCACTCAGGTCGACAACAACCTCGGGCTTGTCGGCGGCGACGGCTTGCACCAGCGCGTCGACGCTCTTGTCAGCTTGTTCCAATGCGTCGATGCCAGTGTAGGCCGACTGTAAGAAATCATGCCAGTCGTCAGATTCGCGCAGCTCGGGGCCAATCCATAGATTGGCATTGTCATAACCACCACGCGCACGGCGGCCGAGCTCGCGAACGCCATCGAACACGTCGGCGATTGCCATGCTCGCGCGCGCAACCGTCGACGTCGCCTTGGCAGTAAGGCCCAAATAGAGCGTAGAGCCCTCGGAGGTTGCCAAATCACGGGAAACCTGGCTTAGCGCGCCGGTGCTCGAGCCACCCAGGCGCTCAAACAGAACACGTGATTCGTCCGCCGACACCACGCGCGCCCACTGACGGCGCGCCTCGCGCTCGATGGAATGGGCCTCGTCGATTACCCAATGACGAATCGGAGGCAAAATCCTGCCCTCGGCCGCGACATTGCGGAACAGCAGGGAATGGTTGGTGACCACCACATCGGCATGCGCCGCACGACGGCGAGCGCCGTGGACCAAACATTTATCAGGGAAAAACGGGCAGAGGCGACGAGCACACTCGCGCGAGGCCGTCGTAAAGTCGGGGCGGTTGACGCTGCGCCACCGAATGCCGAGCGAGTCGAGGTCGCCATCGGCTGATTGGCAGACGTACGCCATAATGACCGCGACCGCCGTGAGCGTGTCCGCCGGATCGCGCTTGGTGGTAATCTCGACCTGGCCTCGGCTCATGCGCTCAAGCTTGCGCAGGCACGGATAGTGGTCATAGCCCTTGAGAGCGCAAAATGACAGACCACCGTCCAGTTGCTCGGCAAGTTTTGGCAGCTCATGGTACATGAGCTGGTCGGCAAGATTGTTCGATTTGGTCGCAATACCAACCGTGATGTTGTTACGGCGCGCTGCCTCGGCAAAAGGCACCAGATAGGCCATCGATTTGCCGACGCCCGTGCCCGCCTCAATTACACGATGAGTGCCCGTGACCAGCGCATCGCGGACCTCGAGCGCCATCGCGATCTGCTCTTCACGCGGCTCGTAGGCGGGATACATGCGATTGACCAGGCCACCCGGCGCATAGTCTGCCTCAATCTCTTCACGACTCGGCATCTTGAGGACCGGCAGTTCGTCGGCGTCCACCCGATCGTCGGCGCGATCGGCCTTGAGAACGTCAGCACGAGCGGCGCTGAGAGAGAAGATAGGACCAGGGTTCTGCCCTGCCAAGAATGAGAAGATAGGACGATAGGACCAAGGCACATCCGGATGCATGTCGGCTAGGCGCGCCATGAGGCCCTGGGGCAAGTCGGTGAGCGCCACGAGCAACACGCGCCATACGCCACACAGGGCGTCGACGTCGGCATTGGCACGGTGTGATACCGAGTCACAGCCAAACAGATCGGCCATAAAAGACAGCTTGTGCGAGGCCAGGCGCGGAAGCGCGATGCGCGACAGCGCCAGCGAATCGATCCAAATATCGCTCACGTTGACGCCGCCTTTGACCGACTCGATAAACGAGCGGTCGAACGTGGCGTTATGTGCGATCACCGGGCAACCACCGACAAAATCGGCGAGAGCGGCGACGGCCTCAACGGCCGACGGGGCATCTGCCACATCGGCATTTGTAATGCTCGTGAGCTCGGTAATCTCGGCGGGAATCAGCTGCTTGGGATGCACGAAGGTATCGAAGCGGTCGACGATCTCGCGGCCCGAAAGACGGGCCGCCGAGATCTCGATCAGCTCGTTGTCCTGCACCGAAAGACCTGTGGTCTCGGTATCGAGGACAATCACATCTTCCTCGATAAGGCCGAAGGACTGCGTTTTGGCGCGTTCGGCAAGCGTGGCATAGGAGTCGATGACAAACTGCGGCGTTCCTGACGAAACCGCGTCCTCGATTAGCATGCAATGCCCGCTCGACGAAGGCCCATACGGATCAGGCTGTCACAGACCTGCGGGAACGTCATGTCGTCGGTGTGGCGGATCTCATCCGGATACAGCGACGTATCGGTCATGCCGGGAATGGTATTGGTCTCGAGGATAACGGGGCCGTCCTCGCTCACGATAAAATCGCTGCGCGAGATGCCCAGGCAACCGAGGGCCTTGTGAGCGGCACAGGCAAGCTCCTGAGCGCGAGCGTAATTCTCGGGTGAAATCTGCGCCGGAATACGATGGATGTCCGTAGGGTCGACATACTTCACGTCCAAATCGTAGAACTCACAGTCCTCGGGTTTGCGAATCTCGACAATCGGCAGGGCGCGCACGTCGTCCTCGCCGTACACGCCGACGGTGATCTCGGTACCCTCGATGCACTTCTCGACCAGCACTTTGTCGCCGTACTCAAACGCCTTGGCAATTGCCGCGGGCAGCTCGGAGGGCTCATGGACCAGGGAAATGCCATAGCTGGAACCGTTGACGGCCGGCTTCACAAAGCTGCGCTCGCCACAAACCTCGACGATATGATCGATATCGACTTCATCGCCCACCTCGAGCGCAAAGCCGGGGGCAATGGGAATGCCCGCCTTGGCGTACAGGAGCTTAGAGACCTCTTTGTCGGCACCGCAGGCGCTAGCAAGCACGCCCGAGGCCGTGTAGGGGATACCCAGGGTCTCCATGGCGCCCTGCATGGCACCATCCTCGCCGCCGGCACCGTGCATGGCGATAAACGCCACGTCAAAGCCCCCGGTTGCCATGGTTACCATAAAGTCATCAGCGGCCGTATCGAGCAGCTCCACCGAGGTGTAGCCGGCTTCCTTCAGTGCCACCACAACGTTCTTTCCCGAATTGAGTGAGATCTCGCGCTCAGCGGAATGACCGCCCGCCAAGACCGCTACGTGCATGTTCTCTAGGCTTTTACCCGGCATGGGCAGACTCCTCCTCTATAATTTCTGCAGCTGATACCATATTGTAGCGATACCCTCTACGTTTCCCCAAAATCGAAAGGCTTCCATGAATCCCAGGACTAAATCTCAGGACATTCGCGACTTGAGCCAAAACGATATTCGCGAGCTCGTGGCCGAACTTGGCCAGCCCGCCTTCCGCGCGAAGCAGCTCATTGAATGGGTCTTCGAGAAGAACGTTTGTTCGTTTGACGATATGACCAACCTTCCCAAGGCTTTCCGCGAGCAGCTTAAAGAGGCTTTTGCCTTTGACACGCCGACTGAACTCACCAAGCAGGTTTCCAAAGATGGCTCGCGCAAGTATCTGCTCGAATACCACGACGGCGTTTCCGTCGAGACTGTCGGCATGCCCCGTCGTAACAAGCTTTCCGTCTGCGTTTCCACCCAAGCTGGCTGTGGCATGGGCTGCGCCTTTTGCGCTACCGGTCTCAACGGCCTCAAGCGCTCTCTGACCGCTCAAGAGATCGTCGACCAGGTACTTCATGTATCCAACGACTTTGGCGAGCGCGCCACGAGCGTTGTCTTCATGGGCCAGGGCGAGCCGTTTGCCAACTACGACGAGGTTCTCAAGGCGCTGCGAATCCTCAATGACCCCGATGGCATCGGTATCGGCGCTCGTCACCTCACCGTCTCTACCAGTGGCGTTATTCCCGGTATTCGCAAATTTGCCGACATCCCCGAGCAGTTCACGCTTGCTGTTTCACTGCATTCCGCCATCCAGTCGACGCGCAATAAGCTCATGCCCGGTGTTAAGAAGTACACGCTGCTTCGCCTTCACGAAGCGCTTCAGCTCTACACCGAGAAGACCGGCCGCCGCCCAACCTATGAGTATGCCATGATCGAAGGCGTCAACGATACGAATCCGGAAATGCAGGCGCTCTGCGACTTCTGCGAGGGAACGCTGTGCCACGTTAACCTCATTCAGCTTAACGACATCGAGGGTAGCCCGCTCAAGCCGTCGCCGATTCATAAGGTTGAGGATCTTCAGCGTCGCCTTGAGTCCCGTGGCATCGAGACAACGATTCGTAACTCCCGTGGTAACGATATTGACGCCGCTTGCGGACAGCTGAAGCAGCGCTTCAAAGTTCAGAAGAACGCATAGGGGAGTCGCACCCCAAAACGTTTCATGTGAAACATCGAACGACCCCGGTTGCAGGATATGCAACCGGGGTCGTTTCATTTATTGACCTTATTTTTGAATCAGCTGCTACTGGTCCCATTTTTACGGCCAAAATAAGGGGTCCTTGTCTCGTGAATCAGACAAGGACCCATCACAATATGCTAAGTAATTGTTAGGTACCTAATAGCCTACATTTTCCCATTGGTTGCTGACCCAACCCTGATTAATCTTGGGATTCTTCGTTACCTGAGCAGTACGCATTGCAACATCTTCTGTCATAACATCCATTTTCTTCTTGGATGTATCGACAATATCTTGCGCACTACGAAGCAAACGACCTCGAAGTTCATCGTCTGTCGCGATCTTATAGCCAGCAAAGGCACCAGCCGCGACAGTCGTCGCCAATGCAATCGCAGTTAAAATTCTATTCCTCATCTTGGCCTCCTTGATCAAACTGAATCATTTCGCCAAGAATACGAGAGAGCTCTTCCTCGTCTTTAAACTCAATCTCAATCTTATTCTTTCCACGCGAGCTCTTCACACGCACGTTGGTATTAAAAACCTGACGAAGCACGCGGGCTGCCTTTTTAAAAGACTGAGGGGTTGCAGGCCTCGGCGTCTTAGGTGTCTCTCCGGCAGAAAACAACGGAGCAAGATTTTCTGTCGCTCTTACGGAAAGGCCCTCTGCAACAACCTTCTCTGCAAGTCGAATTCGAGCATCCTCATAGGGAACTGCAAGAATCGCACGTGCATGACCAGCAGTAAGTTTACCCTCAAAAATCATCTGCTGAACTACTTCGGGGAGATCGAGAAGACGCAGCGAGTTTGTAATTGCAGAGCGTGACTTGCTTACTGCCTTCGACAATGCCTCCTGGGTCATACCGCTGGCATCGATGAGCTGTCGATAGCCCTTAGCCTCTTCGACGGGATTCAGATCTGAACGTTGAAGGTTTTCGATAAGAGCAAGAGCCAGCATCTCTTCATCATTTACCTCTTTAATGATGACTGGCAATTCTTCAAGGCCAGCAAGCTTTGACGCCTGGTAACGACGCTCACCAGCGATGATCTCATAGCCGTTTCCATGCTTACGAACCAAAAGCGGCTGCAAAACGCCATGTTCTTGGATTGACTCGCTCAACTCGCGAAGTTCAGTTTCGTTAAAGTGAATTCGCGGCTGATTAGGGTTGGGAACGATATCCTCAATAGGTAGTTTTGTTTCAGATGCAGCATTTGAAGCCGATGCAGCCGAACCGCCGGTCTCATACTCGGCCTCTGAGACCAAAGCATTCAGTCCACGTCCCAATCCGCCACGTTTCTTTACACTAGGCACGCTTGATCACCTCTTTTGCAAGGTTCATATATGCTTTTGCACCCTTATTTTGAGGTGCATAGGTAATAACTGGTTCTCCAAAAGACGGAGCTTCGGAGATTTTAACCGTACGGGGGATTAGCGTCTTAAACGCCTTATCACCAAAGTACGATTGAACCTCCTCAACAACCTGATTCGATAGTGAAGTACGCGAGTCATACATGGTCATAAGCACACCATAGGTGTCTAAGCCCTTGTTCAGCCTTGATTTGACCATCTTCATTGACTCAAGCAGCTTCGTAACGCCCTCGAGTGCGTAATATTCGCACTGGATCGGAATCAAAACGCTGTCTGCTGCGGTCAAAGCGTTGATAGTAAGCAGGCCGAGCGAAGGAGGACAGTCAATGAAAATAAAATCGAACTCGTCCTGAATCGGCTCAAGCAAATCTTTGAGGCGGGTTTCACGTGCAATTGCGCTTACGAGCTCAATTTCAGCGCCTGCAAGCTGAATTGTAGCTGGAATTACGAATACCTTTTTGCAATTTGTATCAAGAACAAGTGATTCTGCTGGCACATCATTCAACAATGCATCATAGATGCAGTGATCAAGGTCTTCTTTTTCAATTCCGAATCCACTGGTGCTGTTTCCCTGCGGATCAAAATCGACAATCAGTGTCTTACGACCCTGCTCACCCAGTGCTGCTGCAAGGTTTACAGCCGTCGTTGACTTACCGACGCCGCCTTTTTGATTGATGATTGCAATGATACGCGTGTCTTTTGCGCTCTTTGAACGCTTAACGTCGCGAAATCCCACGGTCCCTCCTGGTGTGTATTAAAGCTGTCAAACGGAGGATGTTTCACGTGAAACATTCCGAATCGATATCAACCGCCATGTTTCACGTGAAACACTGCAAGTTGTTAGTATCCATTATGTTTCACGTGAAACATCTAGGCAAGCGGATTCTTCTTTGCCACGCCATTTGCACGAGGCAATGAAACGGATGCTGGATGACTCTTCTTAAGAACAATGAACTCCCTGTGACCCAAGCCTTCAGGCAAATCAATTGCGTCATTCAGAAGCAAAGTGAAGCCGCAAATCTTAGCTGCTGACATGCCGGAAGCAAGCTCCTCATCCGAAGGATTGCCCTTGGTTATAACAAATAGCCCTCCATCCTTCAGATACGGAGCCGCATACTCAACAAGAATCGGTAGAGGGGCCAGTGCGCGGGCGGTTACAACAGAGAACTGCTTCTTATGGCTCCGAGCATATTCTTCAAGACGATCATGAACCGCATGGGCATGTTTCAATCCAAGAGCATGGACAAAGGAATTTACCGCATCAACCTTCTTGCCAACAGAGTCAATATAAGTAGCTTTACGATGCGTGGTTATGGTTAATGGAATACCAGGGAAGCCCGCACCTGTTCCCATATCGAGCAAAGCTCCCTCAGGAGCCTTGTTGATATAGGGGAGCAAAACAAGTGAGTCGAGGATATGAAGTACTGCAGCATCTTCTACGTTAAGAATACGGGTGAGATTGGTTGTCTTATTTGTTTCTAGAACCAAATCCAAATGCTGAATACATTTCCTCAGCTCAACATCAGTTACGCTCAAGGAATACTCTTTGCAATAGGAAGTTAGACGACTCAACATCTCGTCAGCCTGCTGACCAGTAAGTACTAACAACGAAAGCTCCTTTCTGACAAAAATCAGTGTATCGAGAACTTTTGACAAAAAAAGGGGACGTGGAAACCACGTCCCCTTAGCATAAGCTCGAGAAGATTATCGAGCAACAATCACCACATGGCGATCAGGGTCAGAACCCTCAGAATGAGTATCGACGGCATCATTGCCACGAAGTGCAATGTGAACCAGTCGACGCTCGTAGGCATTCATGGGCGGAAGCGAAACACTCTTATGAGTGCGGATGGCACGCTCGGCAGCAGACTGAGCCATGGAAGCAACCTTGTCCTGACGGCGACTCTTGTATCCCTCTACGTCCACTACAACCGGATACCTAAAGCCAAGTTTGCGGCTCACCAGCAAAGAGAACATAACCTGAAGGGCATCAAGGGTGCGACCATGACGGCCAATGAGAACAGCAAGGTCGGGAGCCGTTACATCCAAAATCAGCTCACCCTCGTCGCCCTCATACTCATCGATAGGAGAGTTGGCGGCATCGAAGTGCGAAAGGATGGAACGCAGGATGGAAATCGCAACATCGGCAATGGTGTCGAGCTCCTCATCGGTCAGCTCTTCACCAGCCTTGTAGCGCTGTGCAATCTCGGGATAATCGCCCGCGACCTGCGGGGCAACCTCCTCAAGCATATCCTCGATGATCTCTTCAGACATAACGTACTCCAAAAGTTAGGTACCTAAATAAGATTGATATCCCACTACTTCTTCTTGTGCGGGCGCGGCTTCTTCTCTCGACGAGTGACCTCAACCTGCAGCGGAGCGTTCTTAAGACGCTCCTCCTCATCGGCCTTCGCCTTGTCGATGACCTTCTGCGTCACAAAAATCTGCTGGATAACCTGCCAAGCAGACGAGACGTCGTAGTACAGCAGAACACCAACGGGAAGGCTCCAGCCCATCCAAAGCATCATGACCGTCATGACAACGGCCATCATACGCATGCTCTGAGCCTGCTGGCCGGTCTGGTTGCGCGACATATAGAGCTGCGGAATCAGGGTCAGGACGGCGAACAGGATCAGGCAAACCAGCGCAGGCAGTGCAACCATAAAGCCATCGGCAAAGGAAGCGCTCGGCGTGGTGGTCAGGTCGGGCAGGATGTTGAAGAACGAGAACGTGCCGTCGTTAAAGTACTGCGGCAGGTTGCGCAGCAATGTAAACAGGGCGAACAGGATAGGCATCTGAATCAGCAGCGGCAGACAGCCAGCCATGGGGTTGAACTTGTTCTCGCTGTAGAACTTCTGCATCTCCTCGGCCTGACGCTGGGGATCGTCGGCATAGCGCTCCTGGATCTCGAGCATCTTGGGCTGCAGCACCTGCATGCGAGCCGTCGACTTGGTCGACTTGAGCATGAGCGGCGTCAGCAGCAGACGGATGATGACCACCAGGATGATGATGGACAGGCCCCAGTCGACCGCAAAGGTCTGGATGAGCTTGAGCAGCTCGAAAAGGATGTTAACGATCCAATCCCACATGTAAGTTTTCCTCCGATAGCGAGTGCCCGCTAGGGCACAGGGTCATAACCGCCGACGTGCAGGGGATTGCAGCGAGCGATGCGCCTCACGGCAAGCCAGCAGCCTCTCAAAACACCGTGCTTCTCAATCGCCTGGACGGCGTATTGCGAGCACGTTGGGTAATAAATGCAGGCGTCAGGCAATAAGGGCGAAATAACCTGTTGATATATGCGAATAGGAGCGATGGCAACACGTCGCAAAACGTGATTGCTCATCGCTCCTCCCCGGCAACGCCGGCGCGCTTCATAAGCGAACGCAACGCCTTGTCCATCTCCTGCGGCGAGGAAACCCTCGTCTTGGGAGTTGCAAACAAGATGATGTCATAGCCCGCAACGGGAAATCCGCAGCTGCGGGCGGCCTCGCGCATCACACGCTTAGATCGGTTGCGCACGACGGCACAACCGAGTCGCTTAGCACCAACGAAGGCGACCCTTCCGGAGTCGCCTTCGCCAACCGATTCACATATGGTCATTCGAATCAGAGGGTGATTGAAACGACGCCCCTGACTGAACACATGCTCGAAATCTTGCCGAGACTTAATAGTCTTCATGCGAGATGTGTGTATCGCTGCTAGACAGTGAGACGCTTGCGGCCCTTGGCGCGACGACGGGCGAGCACGGCACGACCACCCTTAGTGGCCATACGGGCACGGAAGCCATGGGTCTTGGCACGCTTACGCTTATTAGGCTGATACGTACGCTTCATCTTAAGTTCCTCCTGCTGCATTTCGAGTGTCCGCGGGGACGCGGACGCAGATATAGACACGTGAGCTTGAAGATTGTAGGGAAATCAATGTTCAAATGTCAAGAAATCAAAGGTAAAAGGTTGCGCAGTTCACACGGTTCCCCCATAAGCACAACCGAAATTTGCGCCTCATGGCAACCTTTCACGATATTTCATCGAGTTTTCAACAGGTCATGTTGGCAATGTTGAGAACTTTTCGCCCGTTTTCCAAAGTTTTCAACAAGTTTTGAAATGTTGTCGAAAGATGAGAAACGTTGCACGGTGAGCTACTATTTGTTCGAAACCTTTTGAAAGATTGCGAGCGGCATGTCTGACGACTTTTACACCATGGTCGATTCCGGAGACCCGGCACCCGACAACGAGCACATCACCGGCGTGCGCGAAGAGCGTGCGGAAGGCGAGCAGACGACCACGCAGGCGCCAAAAGCCATGTACGCCGCGCGCATCGCCGTCTATGACGACATGCTGTCGACACCGCGGGTGATCGTCATTGATCCGCAAGATGTCCGCACGTATTTGGAAGAGACGACCAACACCGTCTACCAGTGCATGAAAGAACAAGGTGGCCATATCTCGCTCATGGTCATCCGCGAGATTGTCGAAAACTTTATCCACGCACACTTTGCCGAGCCCATCATCTCGATTCTGGACGGCGGAGACACCATCCGCTTTGCTGACCAAGGACCCGGCATCGACGACAAGGAACGTGCTTTCGACTTTGGCGTTACCAGCGCAAACAGCAAGATGAAGCGCTATATCCGTGGAACCGGAGCAGGGTTTCCCATGGTGCAGGAGTATTTGGAAAACGCCGGCGGTGCCGTATCCATCGAGGACAACATGGGCAACGGCACCGTGGTTACGGTAAGCCTGAACCCTAAACGCGTGCAGGAAATCGAGCGTGCCGGCGGACGCGGCGCTGCCGTGCGGCCCGAGACGGAGCAGCCCACATATCCCCTGCCGGGAGCTTTTGCGCAGCAGCCCATGGCAGCGCAGCAGATGCAGCCCACCGTGGGACAGATGCAGCAGCCCGGAATGCCTCCTACACAAGAACCCCAAGCGGCATCGATGTCGATGCCGCCAAGCATGCCAGAGGCCATGTCGCTGGCGGATCAGGATACAGCAGCAATGCAGCAGGCGACAGGGGCACCGGGTGGCCAGCAAATGGGCTATCAGCCGTACCAACAGGGATATCCATATCAGCAGATGCCGCCACTGGGGTACGGCCAACCGTTCCCGCAGCAGTACCAGCAGGGATATCAGCAGCCGTACCAGCAGATGCCGCAGCAGCAGTACAACCCCTGGGCCCAGCAGATGCCTCCGCAGTCTTACCAACAGTGGCCTCAAAGTTTTCAACAGCAAATGCCGCCGATGCAGAGTTCTCAACAACCAGCAGCTCAAATGATGTATCCTAATGCAGCAAATCAGTATGCGCAGCCACAACCGGACGTGTTCGTAAGCGATCGCGGCAACGCCGCGCTGGGCTATCTGGCGCAAAATCAAGCGTGCGGTGCAACCGATCTGGCGAGGGCGTTTGGAAACTCGGCCCCCACTTGGTCACGCACGCTCAATGACTTGGCGCAGGCCGGCTTGGTCATCAAGCATGGCCAGAAATACCATCTGACCGAACTCGGCGCCGCTCGCGTGCGAGCTCAGAGCTAAAGAACGGGAGAGACAGTGGACGAGGAAGCAAGCATCATCCTGGGGGATGCCATCGCCTTTTGCCAGCGCGACGGCCAAGATGCACGCCTCATCAACATGCTGGGGCAATCGCGCGCCATAAGCCTGACCGAAGATACGCTCACGATCGAGGCCCCCTCGCGCTTTGCCATCGCGCAGCTCAAAAAGCATCAGCCGACTATTGAGGCCTATCTGGAAGAAATCGCCTTTGCACCGATTGTGCTCGACATCGTGGCACCGCAAGGCGCCGCGACGGAATCCGCTGCCACGACGGCGCCCGCCACGGCTCCCGCCGCTTCCCCGGCGGTGCCGGCCTCCGCAGGCGACGTACCGACGATCGAGCACCAGCACAGCGATGTTTCCCGTGAAACCATGGCACCGTTGCCGACCGCGGCGGCGACGTCAACGAACGTACCCGTCACGCACATGCCCATCGCTCACGACGCAGCGGCGGGCGCGGATTCGGGCATTGCAATCAAAAACACGCTCTCGGCCGATGTTTTTCGTCGCATGATGAACCAGATGAAGGGCGAAGCGCCGACTAAATCCACGCAAGCTGCGGCCCCCGCTTCACCCATGCCAGCGCCGACCGTGCCGGCCGAGCAGAATACGGATGGAGCCCCACTCGCCGCGAACTCAAAATTCACCTTTGAGAACTTTGTCTACGGCCCCGAGAACAGCCATGCCTATCGCTCGGCACTCAAGTTTGCCGCCCTCGCGGACGAGCGCGGCACGTGCACATCACTGTTCATCTACGGCAAATCGGGCCTGGGCAAGACGCACCTGCTGCTTGCCATCAAAAACGAGCTCGCCGAGAAGTCGCCCGAGATCAAGGTCAAGTATGCCAACTCCCAGGCGTATCTGGACGACCTGATGACCGAGTTCGACCGTCAAAAGAAGAGCAACGCTCCCATCATGCAGGCGTACCACGGCGTGGACGTACTCATCATCGATGACATCCAAAACATCATCGGCAAGCGCGCGAGCGTGGACTACTTTTTCCAGCTCATGGACGAGTTCATCCGCAACAACAAGAAGGTCGTCATCGCGGCAGACCGCGCCCCCAAGGACCTGAGCATGGACGAGCGTCTGACCAGCCGCTTCAACGCCGGCATGCTCTGCCTGGTCGCAGAGCCCAGCTACGAGATGAAATACAAGATCTTGCAGCGCTATTACGAAAACACCATCGTCGCCGCTCCCGAGGCAGGCGACGACTCGCTGCTGGCGGCCTATGGGGGCGACGGCGGACACCTGACCGACGAGCACTTTAAACACATGGCCGAGGTCTCGGGCACCAACATCCGCGAACTCGAGAGCTTTTGCGAGCGCTGCGCCGGCGAGGCGGGCGACCGCGAGCGCGAGGGCGGAGAGCTCACCTTTGACGATATCGACGCCATCGCCAGCCAGTACTTCGACACATCGGCCAAAAAGATCAACGTCCAGACGGTTCAGTCCGTCATCGAAGAGCAGTACGGCGTGACGCACGAGGAGCTCATCGGCCCGCGCCGCAACGCCAATATCGCCAAAGCACGCCATATCGCTATCTACCTGGCCATCGAGATGTGCGAAATGACGACCACGGCGGTGGGCGCCGAATTTGGCAACCGCAACCACTCGACCGTCAGCACGAGCTACAAAAAGGTCCAGAAGATGATCCAGGAAGACCGCACCGTCACCGAAGACCTCAAGTCGCTGCGCGATAAAATTACACTGCGCTCGTAGGGAAATAGAGACACCTGTTGAAAACTTGTCGAAACCACGGGCATAAGGTGTTTAAAACCCAACCCGCGGTGATGAAAAGTTTTGCGCAGGTTTTGAACGTGGAAAACCACCCCCGTTGCACACAGGTTGCTGTCGATTCTCTTTCTGGGTCTGACCTGCGTCTTTGGGAGTAATCAACAGTTTCGTCAGTGCTATTACTATTATTAAGATATTTATATCTATAGAAAGGTATTAAAAGATGAAGTTCACCGTCAGCCAGAGCTCGCTCACACAAGCCATCGGCGTCGTTATGAAGGGTGTCGCTTCGGCATCCACCCTTCCCATCCTGTCGGGCGTGCTCGTTAAGGCGCAAGACGGCATCTTGGAATTCCAGACCTCTAACTACACCATCTCGATCCGTCATCGCATCGCGGCGCATGTCGAAGAAGAGGGCGAGATGGTTATCCCCTGTAAGATGCTCTCCAATATCACCAAGACCCTCCCCGATGCCCCGGTCACCTTTGAGCTGTCCGAGCGCCAAGTGCTGATCAGTTGCGAGAAGAGCTCTTTTAGGCTGAACACGCTCGATGCCAATGACTTCCCCGAGTTTCCGGCCTATGCCATCGAGAGCGCCGTGGAACTGCCGACCGATATCTTGTCCGAGATGGTCGGCCGCGTGTGGCGCGTCACCTCGACCGACAAGGCCCGCCCCATCCTGGGTGGCGTGCACATGAAGGTCGAGAACAACACCGTGCGCCTGGTGGCGACCGATTCCTTCCGTTTGGCCGTGTGCGATACGCAGGTCGAGACCTCGACCCTCGAAGGCTCCTTTGAGCTCAACGTTCCGGCTGACGCCTTTAACGACGCACTGAACATCATGGCCAGCCAGGCGACCATCATGATCGGGGCTACCGACACCCAGGTCGTCTTCGAGGCCGGCAACACCACCTACGTGTCGCGCCGCATCGAGGGCGTGTACCCCAACTACAAGCAGCTCATCCCCGATTCGTGCGTGACGAGCGTCAAGATCGACGTCGCCGCCTTTAACGCCGCCCTCAAGCGCGTGGCCGTTATCGCGAGCGCCAACCCCGCCGTCAAGTTCGAGATCGATGTCGAGAACGGGCAGATGGGCCTGTCCTCCATCTCCAATGACCAGGACCTTGCGCAGGAGACGATCGATGTCGAGGCCGAGGGCGAGTCGGGCACCATCGCCTTCAACTACCACTACATCTTCGGCTGCCTCAATGCCCTATCCAAGGAGAAGGAGATCACGCTGGAGCTCAAGAGCTACTCGCAGGCGGGCATCTTCAAGTCCTACGACAAGATCAACTACCTGTACCTGGTCATGCCGGTCCGCATCTAGCGTTGCGCCATGACCATGTTCGCCCGCGATCTTTCCGTCGCGCACTACCGCAGCTTCGATAGCTATCGCCTTGCCCTGGACGAGGGCGTGACGATACTTGCGGGACCCAACGCGGCGGGAAAGACCAATCTTATAGAGGCGCTGCAGCTGCTGACGAGCGGCGCCTCGTTTAGGCATCCGACCGCAGCCGAGCTCGTCCATGATGGCGTGGGCTCGTGCAAAGTCGAGCTGAGGCTCGAGGGCGACGGCCGCGTGCTTGATATGGGATTGAGCGTGGAGGACGGTAAGCGCTCGTTTAGCCGCAACGGCAAGAGGTGCTCTGCCGCCGGTGTGCGCGGGGCTCTGCCGAGCGTGCTGTTTTGCCCCGACCATCTGGACATGGTTAAGCGAGGCGCCAGTGTGCGCCGCGCCGCCCTCGATGACTTTGGCATGCAGCTGAGCGCACGTTATGCCGATCTTGCGAGCACCTATGGACGCTGCGTGACCCAGCGTAACGCCCTGCTCAAGGAGACCTGGTGCTGTCGCGAGATGCTCGGCGCGTGGAACGATTCGATTGCCCGCGCGGGCTCGGCCCTGCTTGTGCACCGGTTGGCCCTGCTCGACCGGCTGGCGGGCCATGTGCACACTGCCTACGGGCAAGTGGCATCCGGTGAGGCTGCCAACGTGACCTATACGTCCACGCTGGGGGATTTGCCCCAGGTCGATGATCGCGAAGAGCTGAAGGGCTGGGCGTACGAGCGCATGCTGGCTGCCCTTGATGAGCACGCCGACGAGGAAATTCGCCGCGGCGTGACGTTGGTGGGACCGCATCGCGATGAGATTGAGTTTACCGTGGCGGGTCGCTCCGCCCGTTCATTTGCCAGCCAAGGTCAGCAGCGAACGTTGGTTCTGGCCTGGAAGGTGGCGGAGGTGGCCGTGGCCCGCGATGTCCTGGGCACCGCCCCGTTGCTGCTTTTGGACGACGTGATGAGCGAACTCGACGGCGAACGCCGCGGTGCTTTTCTGCGGCTGATCGGCGATGATATCCAGACGGTCATAACCACGACCAACCTGGGGTATTTTACCGATGACCTGCTTGATCGAGCCAAGGTGGTGAGCATGGGTGAGACGTGCTAATTACGAGCGCGAGAGCGAAACGGTTGCCTTCAGTGGATTTTTGAACGCAGAGCGTCAGCGCATCCTGGCGGCCGCGACACCTGAGCGCCGCGCGCAGATGGAGGCTGCCGAGGAGTCGCGCGCGGTCTATCGCGCGTGGAACGCGGTGTGCTCGGGCACGCGCGAGGGGCGGCATGTGACGGGCTTGCGCTACCTGCCCGAGTCCAATGAGCTGCTGGTATATCTCGATTCGCCCTCGTGGACGCAGGAAATGACGCTGTTGCGCGAGATCATCCGCGCGCGCATGGAGCGCGCCGGTGCGCATGTGGACGGCCTGGTGTTCAAAACCACCGCGCCGGGTCACACGCCGCCCGCCGCCAAGCAGCGCCTGCGCCCGGCGACGACCGAGCGCCCGCCGGCCCCGCACGCCGACCTAAGTGAGGCCGAGCGCACCGAGATTGAGCGCCAAGTGGCGCCCATCGAAGACCAAAAACTGCGCGAGGCCCTCGAGAATGCCATGAGAGCCAGTGCCGAGTGGGCCAAGGGCGTAGAAAGCAAAAAAGAGCCTTAAATCGCATCTGGTGGCCTTGTAGAGCCAAATACCCTCGTTCCCGAGGGTATTTTTTTACGATAAACTAGTAAGGCTGTACACATTTTCTTGACTGAAGGAGGACGTGTGGCAAACGAAAACGATTACGATGGCGGCGAGATTAAGATTCTCGAAGGTCTCGAGGCCGTTCGTAAGCGCCCGGGCATGTATATCGGCTCGACGAGCGCCAGCGGTCTGCATCACCTGGTGTGGGAGATCGTTGACAACTCCGTCGACGAGGCCATGGCCGGTTTCTGCACCGAGATCCAGGTGACGGTCCACGCCGACAACTCCATCACGGTCGTCGACAACGGGCGCGGCATCCCCGTCGACGAGCACCCTGTTAAAAAGATCCCGACGCTCGAGGTCGTCATGACGATCTTGCACGCTGGCGGTAAGTTCGATAACTCGGCCTATAAGGTCTCGGGCGGCCTGCACGGCGTTGGCATCTCCGTCGTCAACGCACTGTCCAAGCGCGTGGTCGTTCAGGTTCGTCGCGACGGCAACACCTACGAGATGGAGTTCTCGCGCGGCAAGACCGTCAAGAAGATGGAGGTCGTGGGCACCTCGGATTCGACGGGCACCACCGTCACCTTCTGGCCCGACGACGAGATCTTCGAGACCTGCATCTACGATTTCGATACGCTGCATAACCGTCTGCAGGAGACGGCGTTCCTCAATAAGAACCTCAAAATCGTGCTGACCGACGAGCGCGAAGCGACTCCCCACGTGGAGGAGTTTTGCTACGAGGGCGGCATCATCGACTTCGTCAAGTTCCTCAACGAGGGCAAGGACGTCCCCGAGGCCTTTAAGGAGCCCATCTACATCGAGGGCAAATCGGACCCGGACGCGCCTGTGGCCAAGATGGGCGAGGTCGAGGTTTCCCTGCAGTGGAATAGCGGCTACGGCGAGAACGTCATGTCGTTTGCCAACGACATCTACACCCCCGAAGGCGGCATGCACCTTGAGGGCTTCCGCACCGCGCTCACCCGCGTGATCAACGATTACGCGCGCAAGCAGAACCTGCTCAAGGAAAAAGACGCCAACCTGACCGGCGACGATGTGCGCGAGGGCCTTTCGGCCGTTATCTCGGTCAAGCTGCCCGATCCGCAGTTTGAGGGCCAGACCAAGGCAAAGCTCGGCAGCTCCTATATGCGAGCGCTCACGCTCAAGATTGTGACCGACGGCCTTGTCGATTACCTCGAGGAGCATCCCAAGCCCGCTCGCGAGATCGTCAAGAAGGCGCAGCAGGCCTGCAAGGCGCGCAATGCCGCCCGCAAGGCGCGCGAGGCGACCCGCCGCAAGAGCCTGCTCGAGACGGCGTCCCTGCCCGGTAAGCTCGCTGACTGCTCGGTGCGCGATGCCGAGCTGACCGAGCTCTTCATCGTAGAGGGCGACTCGGCAGGCGGTTCGGCCAAGGACGGCCGTCGCCGAGACATCCAGGCGATTCTGCCCCTGCGCGGCAAGATTTTGAACGTCGAGCGCGTTGGTGACCATCGCGCGTTCTCGAGTGACACCATCCAGTCGCTGATTACCGCGATCGGCTGCGGCGTCACGACGAGTGCCGGCGACGGCGGCGACTTCGATATCACCAAGGCGCGCTACCACAAGATCATCATCATGACCGATGCAGACGTCGACGGTGCGCATATCCGCATCCTGCTGCTGACGTTCTTCTACAAGTACATGCGTCCGCTGATCGATGCCGGCTACGTCTATGTTGCCTGCCCGCCCATCTTTGGCATTAAGGTGCGCAACAAGATCCACTACGTGTATCCCAACGGCCGCCAGCCCGAAGACGAGATCCTGCGCGACACCATCCAGAGTCTGGGCCTGAACCCCGACGATAACGACGAGGACGGCAAGGCCAAGGACGGCAAGATCACCAAAAAGCGCAAGGGCTATACCGTCCAGCGCTACAAGGGCCTGGGCGAGATGGACCCCAAGCAGCTTGCCTCGACGACGATGGACCCCAAGACCCGCATCCTGCAGCGTGTGTCGATCGAGGACGCCGTGGTGGCGGACCGCGCCGTGCGCGAGCTGATGGGTTCCGAGGTCGGCTATCGCCGCGAGTACATCGAGAAGCATGCACATGACGCACGATTCTTAGACGCCTAATCCCTGCGGCTTTCCCAGCCACCGCACCTTCGCCCTCAATCGTCGGTCGCGTACCCAAGTACGCTTCCCTCCTCTTTCGGGCGAATCTGCGGCACCTGGAAAAGCCGTCTCCGTGGTTGGGAACTAATGGACCACGCAAACCATGAGGAGGTAACGTGGCAGACGATATCAACAATAGCGAGGGTATGGACGAGGCCGGCGATGCCGGCATGCCCGACGATCTGAAGCGCCTGCTTGCCCGTGCTGAGCAGGGCGAGGACGGCGACCCGGACGCCTATAACCCCGATGTCGATGATGACGAGGAAGAGGATGACGACGGCGAGCTCGAGGAGAGTTTTGGCGAAGTCGACCGTGGCGCCTCGGCCGGCGAGGATATCAACGGCGGCCAGCTCCAGATTTCGGAGTTCGGTCGCGAGATGAAGCAGTCGTTTATCGAGTATTCGATGTCGGTCATCACGGCGCGCGCCCTGCCGGACGTGCGCGACGGCTTAAAGCCGGTGCACCGCCGCATCCTGTACGCGATGAACGAGAGCGGCATCTACCCCAACCGCCCGCACAAGAAGTCGGCGTGGACGGTCGGCGAAGTTATCGGTAAGTACCACCCGCACGGCGATTCCGCGGTCTACGAGGCCATGGTCCGCCTGGCACAGTGGTTCTCCATGCGCACGCCGCTCATCGACGGTCATGGCAACTTCGGTAACATCGACGGCGACGGCGCGGCAGCCATGCGTTACACCGAGAGCCGCCTGGCAAAGCCCGCCATGGAACTGCTGCGCGACCTGCAGAAGGATACCGTCGACTGGCAGCCCAACTACGACGAATCGCTCGCCGAGCCCGTGGCGCTGCCTGCGCGCTTCCCCAACCTGCTGGTCAACGGCAGCCAGGGCATCGCCGTCGGCATGGCCACCAACATCGCCCCGCACAACCTCACCGAGGCGATTGAGGCCACCTGCTACCTGATCGACAACCCCGACGCCACCGTCGACGAGCTCATGCAGATCATGCCCGGTCCGGACTTCCCCACCGGCGCCATCATCATGGGCAGCGCCGGCATTAAGCAGAGCTACGAGACCGGCCGCGGCTCCATTACCGTGCGTGCCAAGGCACACGTGGAGTCCACCAAGACCGGCCGCAGCCGCCTGGTCTTTACCGAGATTCCCTACATGGTCAACAAGGGCACCCTGCAGGAGAAGATCGCCCAGCTTGTCAACGACAAGCGCATCGAGGGTATCTCGGATATGCGCGATGAGTCCAACCAGAAGGGCATCCGTCTGGTTATCGAGCTCAAGAAGGGCGTCATTCCGCAGGTCGTGCTCAACAACCTGTATAAGTACACCTCGCTGCAGACGACCTTTGGCGCCAACAACCTGGCGCTCGTCAACGGCGTTCCCAAATGCCTGAGCCTGCGTGAGATGCTGCAGCACTACATCGACCACCAGGTCGACGTCGTCACTCGCCGCACCCGCTTCGACCTTAAGAAGGCCCAAGCCCGCGCGCATATCCTCGAGGGTTATCTTATGGCTCTCGACCATATCGACGAGGTCATTAGCATCATCCGCTCCTCGCAGACCGACTCCGAGGCCAGCAGCCGCTTGATCGAGCGCTTTGGCTTTACGCCCGAGCAGACCACGGCCATCCTCGAGATGAAGTTGCGCCGCCTGACCGGCCTGGAGCGCGACAAGATTCAGGAAGAGTTGGACGGCCTGCGCCGCGCCATCGCCTACTACGAGGACCTGCTGGCGCATGAGGAGAAGATCCTGGGCGTCATCAAGGAAGAGATGCGCGAGATCTCCAAGAAGTTCGGCGACAAGCGCCGCACCGAGATCAGCCAGGTTGAGAAGGACCTGGATGTCGAGGACCTCATCGCCGACGAGGATATGGTCGTGACCATCACCCACACCGGCTACGTTAAGCGTATCCCGGTGGCCGCCTACCGTGCCCAAAAGCGCGGTGGCAAGGGCGTGTCGGGCGTCAACCTCAAAGAGGACGACGTCATCGACGAGATGTTCATCGCGTCCACGCACGAGTACGTGCTGTTCTTCTCGAGCAAGGGCAAGGTCTATCGCCTGAAGGTGCACGAGCTGCCGGTGGGTACGCGCCAGGCGCGCGGTACCGCGATCGTCAACCTGCTGCCCTTCGAGGAGGGCGAGAAGATCGCGAGCGTCATCAGCTGCCGCGAGTTCCCAGCCGACGAGTACCTGATGTTTGCCACCAAGAGCGGCATGGTCAAGAAGACCGTGATGAGCGCATATGACCGCAGCCGTCGCGACGGCCTGATCGCTATCAACCTGCGTGACGACGACGCGCTGCTGAACGTGCGCCGCGTGCGCGAGGGCGACAAGATTATCCTGGCCACCACCGCGGGCAAGGCGATCATGTTCTCCGAGGAGCAGGTGCGCGCCACCGGCCGCGATACCAGCGGCGTTCGCGGTATTGGTATGAAGGACGGCGTGAGCGTTCTGGGCATGGAAGTCACTAACGGCAACGGCGATCTGTTCGTCATCACCGAGCGCGGCTACGGCAAGCGCACGCCGGTCGCGGACTACCCGGAGCAGAATCGCGGCGGCCAGGGCGTCTACACCATCCAAATGACCGAGCGTAAGGGTAACCTTGCGGCCATGAAGACGGTGGGCCCACAGCACGAGCTGTTCATCGTGACGGAGGGCGCGACGGTCATTCGCGTCAAGACCGACGAGATCAGCCAGACCGGCCGCGCCACCCAGGGCGTCAAGATGATGACCGTCGACGACAACGACCGCATCTGCGCCGTAGCCCGCATGACGGCCGCCAAAGAGAAGCCCGAGGGCGAAGGTTCCGAGGCCGCAGCCGACACCGAAGAGGCTCCAGTCGACCTAGGCGACGGCAACGACATGCCAGAGGATCTCCTCGACGAGTAAGTAGTCCTCTCCGGTCAAAAACATCAGACCCCATATATCGGCGGTCGGCGCACCTGCGCGCCGACCGCTTTTTTGAAAACCTAGGGACCCGCGTCCACCCCGGCCGCCCGGCGGCATATGAAGTCGATCGCGAGTTCCGCACGAGCCGGAGAGCAATTAATGTGCTCTCCGTGCGAGTCAGGACTGTCCGAGCAGGCGACTTCATATGCCGCCGGGCGGC
>CAJLTA010000018.1 GCA_905209455.1 uncultured Collinsella sp. | reverse complement strand
GAGCGCAAAATGGATTCTAAAAAACACCTTGCCAAATAGGAGCGTCAGGACGCAAGAAACCCCCGCCGCACGAAGTTCGCAGCGGGGGTTTCTTGCATGTCCGAGGACGTTCTGAAAAGTAACTTCAGGGCGGGCCCGGACGAGAACAACCGACTACAGGTCGATGTGCGATTCCTTGATCGGGAACGGCTCCGCGAAGTGGCACGCGCAGCAGTGACCAGGTGCAACTTCCTTAAACTCGGGAAGCTTCTCAGAGCAGATACCCTGAGCGATCGGGCAGCGAGTGTGGAAACGGCAACCGGTCGGCGGATCCAGCGGCGACGGCGGATCGCCAGCGAGGATGATGCGCTTGCGGGTCTTCTGGATATCAGGATCGGGAACCGGCACGGCAGACAGCAGCGACTGCGTGTACGGATGGTGAGGCTCGCTGTAGAGCGTCTTCCAGTCCGAAACCTCAACCATCTTACCCAGATACATAACGGCAACGCGATCGGAAATGTGCTGCACGACGGACAGGTCGTGAGCGATAAACAGATACGCGGTACCGAACTTGTCCTGGAGCTCCTTAAGAAGGTTCAGAACCTGGGCCTGAATGGATACGTCAAGTGCAGAGACAGGCTCGTCGCAGATAATCAGCTTGGGCTTCAGAGCGAACGCGCGGGCGATGCCGACACGCTGGCGCTGGCCGCCCGAGAACTCGTGCGGATAACGGTTGATGTGCTCGGGATTCAGACCGACGACGTCCAGCAGCTCGCGGACGCGCTCGATACGCTCCTCCTTGGTACCCACGCCATGAATGGTCATGGGCTCGGAGACGATCTCGCCGATGGTCATACGGGGATTGAGCGAAGCATAGGGATCCTGGAAGATGAACTGCATCTCGCGACGCATGTCCTTGATCTCATGCTTGCTCATCTCGGCAACATCTTTACCCTGGAAGAACACCTTACCGGCGGTCGGCTTGGTCAGGCGCATGATGGTGCGACCCGTCGTGGACTTACCGCAACCAGACTCACCAACCAGACCAAAGGTCTCGCCCGGATAAATCTCGAACGAAATGTCATTTACTGCAGAGACAACACGCTTGGAGAAGCGCTTGGCGAACATGCCGGACTCAGCGGGGAACTCCTTAGAGAGGTGCTCGACCTTCAGCAGCGGAGTACGCTCGTTGGTATCTGCCATTACGCCTCGCCTCCCTTCTTGGAATCCTTGCGCGTACGGGACGTCTCAGGAGCGTTCTTGAGGAACTCGGGGTCACCGGAGTAGTGGCACGCAGAGTAATGACCAGACTCGGTGACAACGCGCTCGGGGCGCTGCTTGCGGCACTTGTCCGTCGCATAGGGACAACGAGGCGAGAACACGCAGCCCTCAGGCAGGTTCATGAGCGAAGGCGGGTTGCCGTGAATCGGCGTAAGCGGCTTCTTCTCTTCGATGGCCTGCTCCGGGATGGAGCGGATAAGGCCCCAGGTGTAGGGGTGGCGACTCTCGTAGAAGATTTCCTCAGCAGTACCGAACTCGACGGGACGGCCGGCGTACATAACCATGATCTTATCGGCCATATCGGCAACGACGCCCAGGTCATGGGTAATCATGATGATGGCGTTGCCGTTCTTCTCCTGCATTTCCTGCATGAGCTCGATAATCTGAGCCTGAATGGTAACGTCCAGAGCCGTCGTGGGCTCGTCGGCAATCAGGATATCGGGATCGCAGGCAAGAGCCATAGCGATCATGACACGCTGACGCATACCGCCGGAGAACTGGTGCGGATACTCATTGACGCGCTTCTCGGGCTCGGGGATACCCACGAGGTCCAAAAGCTCGGTAGCGCGCTTGAGCGCCTCCTGCTTGGAGTAGCCACGGTGCAGACGAAGGCCCTCGCCCACCTGCTTGCCGATCTTATAGACCGGGTTCAAGGAGGTCATAGGATCCTGGAAGATCATCGCGATGTCGTTTCCGCGAATGTGCTGCATCTCTTCCTCGGTCATCTCGAGGATAGAACGACCGCGATAGCGAACGTCGCCGCCCTCGATCTTTCCCGGAGGCATCGAGATGAGGCCCATGATGGTCATGGCGGTCACGGACTTACCGGAGCCGGACTCACCGACGACACCCAGGGTCTCGCCGCGATCGAGCGTGTAGGACACACCGTCGACAGCGCGAACGACACCATCCTCGGTATGGAAATACATCTTAAGGTCATCGACCTCGAGCAGATGCTGGCCCTCGGGAACCGGCTGGTCCTTCAGGTCCACATAGTTCTTGTTCTTCTTCATCCTTATGCGTCCTTCATCTTGACGTCGAGGGCGTCGCGCAGACCGTCACCCAGCAGGGTGAAGGCGAGCACCGTCGAGAGAATTGCCAGACCGGGCATGATCATCATCCAGGGAGCAGTCAGAAGATACTGCTGACCGTCCTGAATCATGGAGCCCCACGAAGGCGTAGGCGGAATAACGCCCATGCCGAGGAAGGACAGAGCGGACTCGGTCAGAATGGCGCCACCAATGTTCATGGTCGCGTAGACCACGATGGAGGCGACGGAGTTCGGGAAGATGTGACGCACTACGATACGAGCATCAGATGCACCCATCGCGCGCGCAGCGTCAACATAGTCGTTTTCTTTGACCGTCAAGATTGCAGAGCGGAAGACGCGCGCAATCGAAGGCCAGCCGAGAATACCGATGGCGATAAAGACGTTCTGAAGACCACGGCCGATAACGGCGATCATGGCGACAACGAACAGCACGTACGGGAACGCCAGGAAGATGTCCGCACAGCGCATGATGATCGTATCCCAGATCCCGCCGTAGAAACCGGCCAGAGCACCCATGACCAGACCGATCACCGTGGAGATCGCGGTGGCCATAATGCCGACGGACAGCGAAACGCGTGCACCGTAGATAACGCGGACGAGAATGTCGCGACCAAGGGCGTCGGTGCCAAACGGGTGCTCTGCACACGGAGCCAACAGCGACGTCTCGGCCATGGTGGTCGAGTCGGAAGCCGTCGGCGAACCGAGCCAGGGCTTAGCCCACAGATCTGCGGTCAGGGCAACCAAAACGACGATGATGATCCAGCAGACACCGATAACGGCGAGCTTGTTCTTGCGAAGACGCTTAAAAGCGTCACCCCACAGCGTGCGGGACTTGGCGGGAGCAGATGCGGCCTTGGTGGCGGTAGCCTGCTCCTGAGACTGAGAATCAGTTTCCTGCATGAGACGTACCTCCCTTAGGCCTTATCCGACGGACCGCCAAGGCGGATGCGCGGGTCGAGGAATGCATAGCTAATGTCGACGAGCAGGTTAATCACCATGACGACGACGACGATGAGCGTAACGCCGCCCATAACGATGGGCCAGTCACGCATGCTAATGGCGCGATAGACCTCATAGCCGATACCGGGCCAGTTAAAAACCGTCTCGGTCAGGATGGCGCCCGAAAGCATGCCACCAAAGTCGACACCAATATAGGTAACGACGGGGATGAGTGCATTCTTAAGCGCATGCTTGACGATGATCGCGCGATTGGAGAGACCCTTGGCCTTTGCCGTACGGATGTAATCCTGGTTCATGACGTCAAGCAGCTGCGAGCGCATAATGCGGGCGGCATAAGCGGTCGAAACCGAAGCCAGCGTAATGGTCGGAAGCACATAGTGCATCCAATCCTGATACTGAGAGCTGGAACCGCCGGCACCCGAGATCGGCATGGAGATTGCACCGCCCGTAGCGTCCTTGAGGATGACGCCAAAGAACAGCTGCAGCAACATACCGAGCCAGAAGGCCGGGACCGCAACGAGGATCGACGTGGTGAGCGTTACCAAAATATCCCAGAAGGAATAACGCTTTACCGCCGAAATGATACCCGCACCGATACCCATGATTGCCTCGAGCACGATGGCGCACGCGGCAAGTTTGACCGTATACGGATACTTCTGGGCAAAAATTTCCGTAACCGGCAGCTTGCGCTGATACGAATTGCCCAGATCGCCATGAAGCAGGCCGTTCATGTAATACAAGTAACGGTCCACGAGCGACGTTTGAACGGGGTCGCCGTTCTCGTCAAGGATCGCGTTGCCGTCCTCGTCCGACTGGACCAGGTGATAGCGGACGCGAAGCTGAAGCTCCACCTCGGGGGACAGAGCCTTGTCTCCACCGATCAGCTTGATCGGATCTCCCGGCACGATATTCTGAAGGGCGAACAGAATCAGCGTAACGCCCAAAAATACCGGGATGAACTGAAGCACACGTTTAACGATGTACTTACCCATACCACTCCCCTATCTAGGGATTAACCTAAATGGGATGCCGATCGCCAGACCGGCATCCCAAAATTACCATCAGCCAGTTTACCCCAGGTTAGGGAGAACTGTATGTTTCCCATGAGGTCTACGTAAATACTTGACCCTCACGGAAGCTGCAAACTCTTAGGCGAGCTCAGCGGTACCCAGCTCAGCGTGCTTCTGCGGATCGACATAGAGGTGCTTGATGCGATCGGAGCCGACGATGGTGTGCGTGTAGAACATCACCGGGATGACCGGGCAGTCGGCAGCGACCATAGCGTCGGCCTCCTGCATCTTAGCAACGCGCTCTTCGTCGTCAACCGTGGTGCGAGCCTCGTTGACCTTGGCGTCGAACTCGGGGTTGTTGTAACCGGAGCGGTTGTCGCCACCGAGGGAGTCGGAGTGGAACAGCGGATACAGGAAGTTGTCCATAATCGGGTAGTCGGCAATCCAACCCAGACGACCGAACTGATAGTTAAAGTTCTGGTACTGCTCGAGCAAGGCAGACCACTCAGGGGTATCGGAGACAGCGGTAACGCCAACCTTGGCGAGGTCACCGATGATGGACTCCATGATCTCCTTGTGGCCACCATCCTGGTTGTAGGAAAGGGTCACGTTAATGCCACGATCGCCGTTAGCGCCAGCGGGAGCAACCTTGTCCAGGTACTCGTTAGCCTTGTCGACGTCGTAGGCGCAGAACTCCCATGCGCCCTCCTTGTAGCCATCGATGCCCGGAGGAACAATGCCGTCGGCGGGGGTACGGGTACCCTTGAAGATAGTCTTGCAGATGGCCTCACGGTTGATGGCCAGGGAGATACCCCTGCGCAGGTCGGCGTTGTTGAACGGCTCGGCCGTGTTGTTGCAGGTCAGGTAGTAGGTGGAAGGCTCGGAGCCGAGCAGCATGCGCTCGCCGTCACCCATGGTGTAGCCGTCCTTGGACACGCCGCGATCCTTCTTGGCGGCGTCGATCTGAGCAACGGGAACGTCGCAGACATCGAGGTTACCGGCCTGGAACTCCTTGTAAGCGGTCTCCATGTCCTTGATGACCTGGAAGTGGATGCCATCGATCTTGGCCTTGTCGCCATAGTAATCGTCGAACTTCTTGAGGTTGATCTCCTGACCATCCTCCCACTTGCCGTCCATCATGAACGGGCCGTTACCGACCGGTGCAAGGTAGAAGCTCTTGGCATCGGACTCGGCGCACTCGGGAACCGGGGCCAGAGCCGGGTGAGAGGCGACGAAGGGGAAGTCGGCGTAAGCGGAAGACAGCTTGACGACGAGGGTCTCATCGTCGGGGCAGGTAACACCGCTGAGTTCAGTAGCGTTACCGGCAAGCAGATCGTCATAGCCCTCGACCATGGAAAGGTGATAGGAGACCTCGGAAGGGCCATACTCGGTAGCGATGGCCGACTTGGTGTTGACCAGACGCTCCCAACCGAGCTTGAAGGACTTGGAGGTAACGTCGTCACCGTTGTGGAACTTGGCCTTCTTGATCTTGAAGGTGAACTCGGTGGCGTCGTCGTTGGCCTCGAAGGACTCGCAAGCCAGCGGAACGATCTCGCCCTTCTCGGCGTCATAAGAGGTCAGAGCGTCAAAGAGCTGGTACTCGACCTGAGTGCCCTGGTCCTCCTGGACATTGTAGGGGTCGATGCAGACCGGGTTGTTGATGTAGAAGTTCAGCGTCGAACCGGACTCAGAACCGGAAGCGTCGCCGCCCTTCTTGCCGCATGCGGCAAGAAAAGCCATGGAGCTCGCAGCAAGGGTACCGCCGACAAAGGCGCGACGACCCATAACGGGCTGGTGGAACATAGAATCAGCCATGCCATCCTCCTTATGAGATAGGACAAAGTAAGTTCGGTCGGGCAACGTCAAGACAGCCCAATCGAACCATTCAAACGCGGTCCGCCGTTTTGGCTGGTTATACAAAGCGGACCAACGTATTGCAATACAGTAGCGCATTTTATGCACGATTTGGGGCTAATTCCGGTTAACGGTCGAGATTTTCTTTAGTTGGGCGAAGTATATGAGGATATTTTGACTCTGTTACAAATATGTAAACAAAAAGGGTCCCGCACTTGCGGGACCCTTTTCAAGTATTTATGCGGCTCGTGATTAGTAGCCCACGATGCCCTGCGGGAAGAAGAACATGCACAGCACGACGCACACGGCAAACACGACAGCCATGATGACGGTCAGGCGGTCAAGGTTCTGCTCCATAACGCCCGTGGCAGAGCTGGAGTTATACAGCGAGCTGGCAATCATATCCGAAACGCCGGTACCCTTACCGGAATGCATCAGGACGAGAATCGTCAGCGCCACGGCAGAAACAGCCCAAACGACAAACAGAAGAATCTGGAACGGACCCATAGATAAGCTCCTTAATAGAACAGTTCAAACTCCAATACTGTACCACAATCCCCCGCTCTCCCCTACCTGCCACTCAAGGACGGGGTGGAAATGGCAGAAATACCAAAAAGGGGGTTGTCCGATTGTGGACAACCCCCTTGCTAGAAAACGGTATTTGTTTTCTATTAGGCCTCGGTAGCGAGCACGCGGCCCGTCATCTCGGCGGAAGGCTCAATACCAGCCATGGTGAGCATGGTCGGAGCGATATCGGAAAGACGGCCGTCCTCGATACCGGTGAGCTTGGCCTTCTCATCAACGATGATGAACGGCACGCGGTTGGTGGTGTGAGCCGTAAACGGATGCTTGGAACCGTCGGAAGCAACGTCAAACATGTGATCGGCGTTGCCGTGGTCGGCGGTAATCAGTGCAAAGCCGCCCTTGGCGAGAATCGCCGGGACAACCTTGGACAGGGCATCGTCAACAGCCTCAACGGCCTTAACGGCAGCGTCGAAGACACCGGTGTGACCGACCATATCGCAGTTCGCGAAGTTCACGATGTAGAAATCAGCGCGATCCTCGTTGATGGCGGCGACGAGCTTCTCGGTAACCTCGGGAGCGCTCATCTCGGGCTGCAGATCGTAGGTAGCAACCTTGGGGGAAGCGACGAGCACGCGCTCCTCGCCCTCCTTGGGCTCCTCGATGCCACCGTTGAGGAAGAACGTCACGTGGGCGTACTTCTCGGTCTCGGCAGTGTGCAGCTGCTTCAGGCCATTGGCGGCGATAACGTCGGCCAGGACGTTCTCGGGGAACGTCTTGGGGAAGGCGACCTCGACGTCAAACGTCGGATCATACTCGGTCATCGTCACAAAGTGCGAAAGCTTGATCTGCTCGCGCTCAAAGCCGTCGAACTCCTTGTCCGTGAACACGCGGGTCATCTGACGAGCGCGGTCGGGACGGAAGTTGAAGAAGATGGCCGCGTCGCCCTCGTGAATGCCCTCGTTGTGGGCAGCGAAGGGCTCGACGAACTCGTCGCCGCGCGGGTCCTTCTCGTAGTAGGCCTTGATACCGGCAACGGGGTCGGTATCAGCATCGGACGCGTTGACCATGACGTCGTAGGCGCGCTGGATGCGCTCCCAACGATTATCGCGGTCCATGGCCCAATAACGGCCCGAGACGGTGGCAACGCGAGCGTCGCAACCGGTCTCCTCGGAGATCTTAGCCAGGAAGGCGCAGAACTCACTCATGTAGCCGGCACCGGACTGCGGGTCAACGTCGCGGCCATCCATGAAGGCGTGGACGCGAACGGTCTTGACACCGTGCTCGGCAGCCATCTTGACCAGAGCCTCGACGTGGTTCATGTGGGAGTGAACGCCGCCAGGGCTCATAAGGCCCATGAGGTGGAGAGTCTTGCCGTCAGCCTTGACATCGTCCATGGCCTTGACGAAAACCTCGTTCTTGGCGATGGAGCCGTCCTTGATGGCATTGTTGATGCGCGAAAGCTCCTGGAACACGATGCGACCGGCACCGATGTTGAGGTGACCCACCTCGGAGTTGCCCATCTGGCCGTCGGGAAGGCCCACGTCCTCGCCCGAAGCACCGAGCGTGGTGTGAGGATACTTCTCGTACAGGCCATCAAGGAAGGGCGTCTTGGCAGCGGCGACGGCGTTCTCGCCATCAGCCGGAGCCAGGCCGCAGCCGTCCATGATAATCAGGAGTGCAGGAAGATGACGTTGTGCCATATGTCCTACTCGCCTGCCTTGACGACCATAGAGGCGAAGTCGGCAGCCTTGAGCGAAGCGCCGCCCACGAGGGCGCCGTCAACGTCGGGCTTGGCGACGAGCTCGGCGATGTTACCGGGCTTGGCGGAACCACCGTAGAGAACGCGGATGCCGTTGGCGAGCTCCTCGCCGAACATCTCCTTGAGGGTCTCACGGATAGCGCCGCAGACCTCCTGAGCATCCTCGGCGGTAGCGGTCTTGCCGGTGCCGATGGCCCAGATGGGCTCATAGGCGACGACGACCTGCTTGGGGCAGGTGATCTCAAGACCAGCAAGGCCAGCCTTGACCTGGTTCACGACGTGCTCGACATAGGTGCCGGCCTCGCGGACCTCAAGGGACTCGCCGCAGCAGAAGACGGGAACAAGGCCGGCGGCAACGAGAGCCTTGGCCTTCTTGTTCTGGTCCTCGTCGGTCTCGTGGAAGTAGTCGCGACGCTCGGAGTGACCGATGATGCAGTAGGTGCAGCCAGCGGACTTGAGCATGTCGCAAGAGGACTCACCCGTGAAGGCACCCTTGGCCTCCCAGTACACGTTCTGTGCACCGAGGGCGATGGGGGCAGCCTGAATGCGGTCATGAACCGTGGTGATGTCGATGGTCGGAGGGCAGACGAGCACCTCGACGCCAGCCGGAACCTCGGGCAGAGCCTGAGCCAGCTCGTCGGCGAGCTTGGCGGCCTCGGCGACGTCGTTGTTCATCTTCCAGTTACCAGCGATAAGAAGGGTGCGATTAGGCATCGAGAAGCGCCTCCACTCCGGGCAGGGCCTTACCCTCGACGAGCTCCATGGAAGCGCCACCACCGGTGGAGATCCAGCTCATCTTGTCGGCCAGGTTGAACTTGTTGACAGCTGCGACAGAGTCACCACCGCCGATGATCGAGGTGCAGTCAGCCTCGGCGAGAGCCTCGGCGATAGCCTGGGTGCCGTGAGCAAAGTTGTCAAACTCGAAGACGCCCATGGGGCCGTTCCAGAACACGGTCTTGGCGCCCTTGACAGCCTCGGCATAGAGCTCCTCGGTCTTGGGACCGATGTCCATACCCTCACGATCGTCGGGGATAGCGTCGGAAGCAACAACCTCGGGGACAGCGTCCTCGCCAAAGTGATCGGCAACACGGTTGTCGATGGGGAGTAGGATCTTGACACCCTTCTCCTCGGCCTTCTTGAGCATCTCGCCGGCGCGCTCGACCCAGTCCTCTTCCTTGAGGGACTGACCAACGGACAGGCCCTGAGCCAGGAAGAAGGTGTAGGCCATGCCGCCACCGATGATCAGGGTGTCAGCGGAGTCGATGAGGTGATCGAGAACGCCGATCTTGGAGGAAACCTTGGAACCGCCGACGATGGCGACGAAGGGGCGCTCGGGCTCGGCGAAGATGCCGGTCAGCGTGTCGACCTCCTTCTCGAGCAAGAAGCCGGCGACGGCAGGCAGGTAAGCGGCGGGGCCCACGACGGAACCCTGGGCGCGGTGAGCGGTGCCGAAGGCATCGAGAACGAAGACGTCACCATAGGAAGCGAGCTTCTTGGCGATCTCGGGATCGTTCTTCTTCTCACGCTTGTCAAAACGGACGTTCTCGAGAACGAGGACCTTACCCGGCTCGACGGCGGCGACAGCCTCAGCAGCCTTCTCGCCGTAGGTGTCAGCGACAAAGGCAACGTCGAGACCAGAGAGCTCAGCGAGCTTCTTGGCGACGGGCTCGAGGGACAGCTCGGGCTGGAAGCCGGTGCCCTCGGGACGGCCGAGGTGGCTCATGAGGATGACGCGAGCGTTGTGCTCAACGAGGTAGTTGATGGTGGGCAGGGCAGCCTTGATACGGGTGGTGTCGCCAACGACGCCATCCTTGATAGGCACGTTAAAGTCAACGCGGACGAGAACGCGCTTTCCGTCGACATCGATGTCGCGGACGGTCTTCTTGGTAAAGGCCATGTTTGCTTCTACCTTTCGTACGTGTCTGCCTCCCATTACGGCAGACGATTTCTTATAAAAAGGGCGCGACCCTAGGGTGTAAGCCCTATAAGGCCGCGCCCTTCTTTAGACGCTCAACGAGCTATTCGCTAAAAGCTAAATTAAGCAACGAACTTCTCGAAGTACTTGATGGTGCGGACCATCTGAGAGGTGTAGGAGTTCTCGTTGTCGTACCAAGAGGTGACCTGAACGAGGGTCTGGCCGTTGCCGAGATCAGAGCACATGGTCTGAGTGGCGTCGAAGATGGAGCCGTGGGTCTCGCCGACGATGTCGCGGGAGACGATCTGGTCCTCGTTGTAGGCGAAGGTCTCGGGGATGGTCTCGGCGTAGGCCTTCATGGCAGCGTTGACCTCGTCGACGGTGACCTTCTTGTCAACGACGGCGTAGAGGTTGGTCAGCGAGCCGGTCGGCGTCGGGACGCGCTGGGCGGCACCGATGAGCTTGCCGTTGAGCTCGGGGAGAACCAGGCCGATGGCCTTGGCAGCGCCCGTGGTGTTCGGGACGATGTTCTCGGAGCAGGCGCGGGAGCGACGGAAGTTGCCCTTGCGCTGCGGGCCGTCGAGCGGCATCTGGTCGCCGGTGAAGGCGTGGATGGTGGTCATGATGCCGGACACGATGGGAGCGAAGTCGTTCAGACCCTTGGCCATCGGGGCGAGGCAGTTGGTGGTGCAGGAAGCAGCGGAGATGATGTTGTCCTCAGCGGTCAGCGTCTCATGGTTGACGTTGTACACGATGGTGGGCAGATCGCTGCCGGCCGGAGCGGAGATGACGACCTTCTTGGCGCCAGCGTTGATGTGGGCCTGAGCCTTAGCCTTGCTGGTGTAGAAGCCGGTGCACTCGAGAACGACGTCGACGTCAAGGTCGCCCCAAGGCAGGTTGTTAGCGTCGGCCTCCTTGTAGATCTTGATCTCCTTGCCGTCAACGGTGATGGAATCCTCGCCAGCAACGACCTCGTGATCGCGAGCGTAGTTGCCCTGCGTGGAGTCGTACTTCAGCAGGTAAGCGAGCATATCGGGAGAGGTGAGGTCGTTGATAGCGACGATCTCGGAGCCCTCATGACCGAACATCTGACGGAAAGCCAGACGACCGATGCGACCGAAGCCGTTAATAGCAACCTTTACTGCCATTGTGTCTCCTTTCGTAAGGCCCCCGCGAGCTACAGCGCCCGCCGTTGAGGCCCACAAACTAACCACTCGCCTAATATACCTTTTTTTTGACTTGAATTTCACGAGAATGCTCGAAATTGAAAATCAAATTTACGTTAAAACGTTTTAAATACTAAAATAGCAGCTAAATCCATATATAAGTCGTTACTTCAAACTACCTGTTTGCTTCAATGAGCTTTTCAAGCCGTAAAACACGATGGTAGAGGGCTGACTTCGACAAGGGAGGGTCAGCCATCTCCCCCAAATCACGCAGCGACAGATCGGGATAGCGCTCGCGCAGGTCGCAAAAGACCGCCAAGGCATCCGGAAGCGCATCACGAAGGCCACGCTGCTCGAGCTCATCGATAAGCGCAAGCTGATGTTGGGCGGCACCGGCGCTTCTGGTCTGGTTGGCGAGCTCGGCGTTCACGCGACGGTTCACATCGTTCTTAACCAACTTGACCGCGCGCGCCTCCTCAATCTCGGCAACGCTGCGCTTGGCGCCAATCAGCTTTAATAGATGCTCGATTTCCTCGGCGCTCTTAATGTACACGGCATATGACCCCCGCCGTGCATTAACACGAGCATGGACCCCAATCTGCTCCAACAGATCGCAAAGCCCCTTGGCATATTGCTCGCCCTGCACAGCAATCTCCAAATGAAAATCGCCGCGTGGATCGGCCACGAAGCCGCCCGCGATGAGCGCGCCGCGGATATAGGCAAGTCTACAGCAAGGACGGGCAACGATATGTCGGGGTACGCCGGCGACAAGTCCTCCCCTACGTTCGAGGATACCCAGCAGAACCAAGGCCTTATCCAGGTCTGGCTGATCAGGCAAGGTGATGAGGTAGTTTCGAACCTTATGCAATACAGATTTACGGACGGTGAACTCCGTTTTGAGCTTAAGGATACGATGCGTCAGCGTGATCATCGTGCGCGCGACGGCTCCCGTCTCAGTCGCAACCGTCAAACGATACCGCCCAGAGCCGGTAAGCGAGAGCGTACCGCTCACGCGCGTGAGGGCGGCAAGCGTCGACAAGTCGCAGTATTCACATTCGGGTTCGCAGCGCGCAAGCTCGTCGCGCACCTCAGCGGTAAACGACATGCAGGCCTATGCCTTCGTGTTGGCGCGCGACAGGTCGCGGTGGGAGATGCTCACATGATACTGAGCGCCTTCCAGGTAACGGGCCGTGGCCTCGGCAATGGCAACGCTGCGGTGCTGGCCGCCCGTGCAGCCGATGGCGATAGAAAGCTGCGGCTTACCCTCCGCGATATAACCGGGCATGACCGTATCGAGCAGCTGTGTCCAAGCCTTCCAAAACTCCTGCGTCTTGGGATGGTCCAGAACAAAATCGGAGACCTTTTTATCGAGACCGGTCATCGTGCGCATCTCGGGATCGTAGAACGGATTGGGCAGGAAGCGGACGTCGATCATAATATCCGCTTCGACGGGCATGCCGTGCTTAAAGCCAAACGAGAACACGTGGACATCCATAAGCTGCTGGTCGGACAGCTCGGAAAATGCCATACGCAGCTTGTTGCGCAGCGCAGAGGTGCGCAGACGGCTCGTGTCGATAATCATATCGGCTCGGTCGCGCACGCCCTGCAGCTGAAGGCGCTCGCGCTGAATGGCATCGGCCGTAGTCTCCCCCGGCTTGGCAATGGGATGACGGCGGCGATTTTCGCTGTAGCGACGAATCAGCACCTCGTCAGAAGCCTCCAGGAACACGATGTCGCAGCTCATCTCGCGCTCTTCGAGAGCGGCGACCGCATCGAGCAACTCGTCAAACAGTCCCTGGCTACGCAAATCGCAGGTGACGGCGAGATGCCTGCCCACGCCCGTATTGATGCCGACGAGCTCGGCAAGCTGGGCGATGAGACGCGGAGGCAGGTTATCGATGCAAAAATAGCCCATGTCCTCGAACACGTGCATGGCCTGTGTGCGGCCTGATCCGGACATTCCGGTGATGATGACGATATCGGGGATGCGCTCCGAGCGCTCCGCCGCATCCATGGCATCTCCCTTTTGCATGTGTTGCCTCCCGAAAACAAGCGCGGGACCCAGCAACCCGGATCCCGCGCGGTCAATTGCCTATATTGAGTATACCGCCCCGAGCGGATACGAGGCCTGTCTTACGCCTCAAGCGCAGCCTTGAACCAACTCGTAATACTCGTGGGGTGCGTGATGGCGGTGCCGACGACAACGGCCCAGGCGCCAGCATCGATCGCGGCGCGAGCCTCCTCGGGCGTATGCACGCGACCCTCGCAAATGATGGGAAGGCCGGGGAATTCCTCGGTCGCCTGACGCAGGAGCGGCAGATCGGGGCCATCGGCCATGGTGCAGTCGATGGCGGCAACACCATGAGACAGCGTGGTGGACACCAGGTCGAAGCCCATGTCGACAGCACGACGAATATCCTCGATGGTGGCACAGTCGGCCATCAGGAGCACGCCCTCCTCGTGCAGCGGACGGAAAGTATCTTCGACGGTCTTGCCATCGGGACGCGGACGATCGGTGGCGTCGATCGCCACGATATCGGCACCCGCAGCAACGCAGGCGCGAGCGTGGCGCAGCGTCGGCGTGATGTAAACGCCCTCGTGCCCATCCTTCCACAGGCCGATAACAGGAACCTCACAGCGACCCTTAATGGCGGCAATGTCGGCAAGGCCCTGGCAGCGAATGGCGGCGGCGCCGCCGAGCTCGCAAGCGCGAGACATTTGAGCCATGGTCTCAGGCGTACGAAGCGGCTCGCCCATATACGCCTGAACGCTCACGACGAGCTTGCCCTTCAGGGATTGAATCAAAGGATCGACGGTCATAAGGCTGTAACCTTTCTCAGAACAGCCTCCCGAGGCGTGTTGTCTCGGGAGGCTCCTACAGAAGATACGTTTACTTCAACGAGGCAAGAAGATGCTCAGCGGCACCGATGAGCGGAGCATCGCCCTCCAGAGAACCGATGAGGATCGGCGTGTCCTGAAGCGGATCGAGCGCCTGGCTGGCATAGCCCTCGTGTACCGAATCCTTCCACGTCTGTGAACGCCAATCGGGACCTTGGTGAATCACGCCACCCGAAAGCACGATGACCTCAGGGTCCAGGATGTTAGCGAGCGAGCCCAAGCTGGCACCCAGCGCAAAGCCGGCGTCATGGATGACCTCGGTCGCCTTTGCGTCGCCCGCACGGCACAGGTCGTTCACATCGCGACCGACCGAAGGACGGCTGGGGTCGACGCGACCAAAGCGCTCATCGTACATACGACCAATGGAAGTGCCCGAAGCAACCGACTCCAGATGGCCGGAACGCCCGCAGGCGCAGGGAATACCGGCGGCAGCCGAGCACTCGATGTGGCCCATATGGCCAGCAGCACCATGGAAACCCTGCATCACGCGGCCGTTCTCGACATATGCGCCACCGATGCCCGTACCGATGCCAAGACACAAGACGGAGAACTTGCCCTTGCCGACGCCCCAGTGGGCCTCGCCCAGAGCATGAGCCTGCACGTCGCCTACAACGGCAACGGGAAGACCGAGGTCCTCGCGCAGGCGCGGCCCCAACTGAACACCGGACCAGCCGGGCATGATCTCGTTGGCATACGCGATGGCGCCCGTCTTGGGATCGACGACGCCGGCGGCACCGATACCGACGCCAAGGACCTCGACATCGGGATTCGCCTCGAGAGCAGCCTTGATGGACGCCTCGATACGTTGGAAGACGGCCTCGCCGCCCTCTTGGGCCTCGGTGGGAACCTCGGCCTCAAAAACAGGATGGGGCACACTACCGTCAGCCGGGTACTCCATGATGGCAGTCGCGATCTTAGTTCCGCCGATATCGACAGAGCAGACGTACTTGTTCTCCATGTCGCTCTCCTTAGGAGATAAAAAACAACTACAGGAAATGCGCCGTCAGGCTAGCCGTCACAGCGCGGAAAAGGTTTTCCAGGTGCCCGAGATCGCCAAGAAACCGTGTGACCATTGATCTAATGGGTCATGGCCGCACGGTTGAACGGCGAGGTCGGGTGCCCGGGGAAGCTTTACAGGAGACCGTTGTCCTGGAGGACCTTCTTAATCGCCTCGACGTTCTCGCCGGTCATGGCCTTCACCGGGCGCGGCATGGTCGGGCTGTCGAAGATACCCATGAGGTTCATAGCGGTCTTGAAGGCGCCGACGCCACCGGCATAACCCTGGACGCCCGAGGTGACATCCCAGATGTGGGAGATCTCATTGAGGCGATCCTGCTCGGCCTTGACGGTAGCCCAGTCACCAGCCTGAGCGGCCTTCCACTGACGCACGTAGCCCTCGGGCTCAACGTTGGCGAGACCCGGAACGGAACCGTCGGCGCCACCGAGGTAGGCGCCGTCGACAACAACCTCGTGACCGGTGAGGATGCTCATCGGATGGCCGTTCTTCTCGTTCTCCTGAACGAGGTAGCGGAACGAGATGTCATCACCCGAGGAATCCTTGACGCCGGCCAGAACGCCCTCGGCACCGAGCTTGGCAAGGAGCTTCCACGGGAGCTTGGTGTGGACACACACGGGGATGTCATAGGCGAAGATGGGCAGGTCGAGTTCCTCATGCAGGATGCGGAAGTGCTCCTCGACCTCGGTCATGCCCTGCAGGGCATAGAACGGGCAGGTGGCGACAAGCGCATCGGCGCCCAGCTCCTGAGCGACCTTACCGTGCTCGATCATGCGCTCGGTCTCGGTGTCGATGATGCCGACCAGAACGGGAACGCGGTGGTCGACGATACGGACGGCCTCGGAGATGATCTGACGGCGACGCTCGTCGGTGGAGAAGACGACCTCGCCCGAGGAGCCCAGGAAGAACAAGCCATCGACGCCGGCATCGATCATGCGGTTGATGCTGCGCTCAAAGGAGGCAACATCGAGCTGGTGGTCTTCGGTATCGGGAACAACGACGGGAGGGATAACGCCGGTGAATTTCTGAGTTGCCACAAGAATCTCCTTAGTTGTCTGGTGGGCAGCCCTATGCCGCCCACTCTTGTTGGCAGTGTCCAGGCCGTCTAGGCCAAAGAACACGAGTAGAACGTTTGGTTAAAAAAGTCGACGACTTCGTTTTCGAACGCATTGATGCGCTCGTGAGCGTATTTGGCATAGATGATATGTCTCCGGTCACACTCAAGACCGTTGAATACGGCAAACTGATCCTTGGGATCGCTCACGGTATCCATGAGCGATGTGCCCATGAGCACCGATCCGCGCACCCGAGACGACAGCGCCTCGAGGCCGCCAGGAAGCGGATTGGCAACCGCCGTGCAGGCGAGACCCCGCTCGTCCAGAGCAGAAACCGCCAGCGCGACTCCGCCGCCTAGACCCTCGCCCCATGCAAAGATGCGGTCGGGGTCCATGCCATCAAGATTGCGCGCCACCTTCGCCAGCGCGCAACCCCAACGGACGCGCTCGACAAAAGCGGGCGAAGAAATCCCCCGCTGCAGGTCGTCCGCACCAGCAACATCGTCATCCAGCGCGAGGACGGCATACCCCATGGCGGCAAATCTCGTCATGTGATGCCAGCCGCGCACAGGCCGATCGATATCGTGGAACATCAGGCACAGCGGCACGCGCTCAGACACTCGGGCACGACCGACAGGCTCGATCAAACGAGCGTGAATCGCATCGTCACCGAGCTCAAAGGAGACCTCCGAGTAACGGGCGCAGGGGTTAACAAAGTCAATCGCCGTAATGGCCAGGCCTTGAATCTCAAGATTCGAAGCGCATGTCTCTAAATCAGAAACATCTGCTTGGACATCACCGCGCCAGTCCCGATATTCTGCGAGCCTTGACGAAACCGTTCCAGGAATTCCCACGAGCCCGGGGACAATCAGCTCATTAACATTGCTCTCGCACTTAGACATGAGCCTCCCCTCCCTTGCAGAAAAACGGAATGATCAGATCGTCAAAATCCTGAATCTCCTCGTGGCCAAAGCCTTCAAAGAACTCATGACGCTTTTCGCAGGTCAGGTTGTTATAGACCGCAAACTGCGTCGCTGGCGGGCAGACGATATCGGCTGTGCCGGTGCCAAACAGCACGGGGCATTTGACCATAGGGGCAAAGTTCTTGGAATCGAAGTACGCCAGCTTGGCATAGGCTTCGTCAATACGAGTCGAGTCCTCGTCAAACCAGCGAGACCAATAGCGCAGGCCCTCGTAGGCAATGTCGTCTGCATCCAAATCCCAGACTAGGCGGAAATCTGACAGGAAGGGATAGAGGATGGCGGCACGATTGATAAGCTCGCTGTTAAGCGCACAGGTCGCAATGCCCAAACCACCACCCTGCGACGCGCCGTTCACAAACACACGCGCAAGATCGATGCCCTCGAGCTCGCGAACGATGCGGCACAGGATGCGAATATCTTGGTGCAAGCGGACATAGTAGAGGTTGGCCGGATCGCCGTCGATACCGGCGACGATATGACCGGCAACCGTTGTGCCCTCAAATCCACCAATGTCCTCGGAGGGACCTCCTTGGCCGGGGCAGTCGAGGGCGATGAGTGCCATGCCCATGCCCGCAAACGACGCCTGCTCAAACCAGCTGCGGCTTGCACCCGGATACCCATGGAACTGAAGTACCAATGGCACGGGCTCGTCCGAGACGGGTTTAAGGTACTTGGCATGCAGGCGCGCGCCACACATGCCGGTATACCAGAGGTCGAAAAGCTGGCAGGTCGCGGCATCGGTGACCGATGCCGCCTCGATCGCATAGTCAAGCCCGACGGCGTCGGCCTCGGCCATGCGATCCTTCCAAAAGAGATCGAAATCTGATGGACGGGGCATGGCGCCTCGATATTCACCAAATTGATGTTGTAGCTCCTGAGCACTTGGCATGGCTCGTGAACCCAACCTTTCGAAATCGCAACGGAGGTGCGCCCGGCAAGGGAACCGGGCGCACGGGAGGGAAAGCGAGGCTATTCGCCGAGCTTGGGGTGCAGCAGCGACGGCGCAGCGCCGAGCAGCATCTTGGTGTAGGGGTCCTGGGGATGCTGGAAGACCTGCTTGGCCTCGCCCTGCTCGACGATCTTGCCGCCATTCATAACGATGATGTCGTCAGAGATATAGCGGACCGTCTGGATGTCATGGCTGATGAACACCATGGCCAGGCCGAGCTCCTTCTTAAGGTCGGTCAGCAGGTTCAGAATCTGCGCGCGGACCGAAACGTCCAGAGCCGAGGTGGGCTCGTCGGCGATGATGGCATCGGGGTTCAGCGACAGGGCACGGGCAATTGCGACGCGCTGGCGCTGGCCGCCCGAAAGCTGACCGGGAAGAACCTCGGCGGCGGAGCTGGGCAGACCGGTGAGCTCCAGGAGCTCTTTGACGCGCTTCTCCTGCTCGGCCTCGGTACCCAGGTTGTGGACGCGCATGGGGTCGAGCAGTTGCTCGCGAACGACCATGCGGGGGTTGAGCGCCGTGGCCGGGTTTTGAAACACGACCGAGATGACGCGACCCATGTGGCGACGGTCCTCGGCGGTACGTTTGGTAACGTCCTTGCCCTTAAAGTAGACCTTGCCGCTCGTGGGGGCCTGCAGGCCGCACATGACGTTGGCGGTGGTGGACTTACCGCAACCGGACTCGCCGACGATGCCAATCGTCTGACCGGGCATGAGCTTAATCGTTACACCCTGGACGGCGTGAACCAGGTTGGGGTGCAGAATCGAGCCGGTACGGGTCCTAAAGGTGACGTGGACGTCATCAAGGAAGATGATCGGCTCGACGCCGTTGACTGCGGTCTCGCTCATCTACATCACCTCCGCGTGAGGGGTCAAACCATTTGCCTTGAGCACCTCGTCGGGGAGCTCGGAATAGAAGTGCTCGGTGCCGGGCACGCGCTTGAAGACCGGACGGGTGTCCAGGCCAATACGCGGGTGGCTCGAGCGGGGCGCGAAGCGATCGCCCTTGGGGAAATCGCGCGGGCTCGGAACGGCGCCGGGCACCTGGTGCAGGCGGCCCGAACCGCTCTCGATGGACAGAACGGAACCCAGAAGACCGCGGGTGTACTCGTGGATCGGGTTAGTGAGCAGTTCCTTGGTGGGCGCCTGCTCGATAACCTGACCGGCGTACATAACCGTGATGTTGTGGGCGACCTCGGCGACCAGCGCCAGGTCGTGCGAAACGAAGATCATGGCAAAGCCGAGCTTGGCCTGAAGATCGTTGAGCAGCTTGATGACCTGCTTCTGGACGGTAACGTCCAGAGCGGTCGTGGGCTCGTCGCAGATGACCAGCTTGGGGTCGCGGGTAAGGGCCATAGCGATCAGGACACGCTGACGCTGGCCGCCGGAAAGCTCGTGCGGATAGCTCTCGAGCGTGCGTTTGGGATCGAGGCCGACGAGCTCCAGGAGCTCCTCAGCACTGCGGGTTCCGCCGCGCTTGGTGAGCTGCTTCATCTGGGCAGAGATGAGCATGGAGGGGTTGAGCGAGGACAGGGCGTCCTGATAGACCATAGCGATATCGGTACCGCGCAGGCCGAACCACTCCTTCTTGCTCATCTTGAGCAGGTCACGGCCCTCCCAGAGGACCTCGCCGGAAAGGTGCTCGTCCTCATCGGTCAGGCCCATGATGGCCAGCGTGGTGATGGACTTACCGCAACCGGACTCGCCCACCAGGCCCATGGTCTGACCAGGACGGACGTCAAAGTTGACATGGTCGACGACGTTGATATCACCGTGATGCTCAAACTGAATGCAGAAGTCACGGACCGAGAGAATCGGTTCGACAGACTCGTCGGGCACATGGCGATCGTCACGCTTGAGCTCGACATCGCGCAGGGCGCCAAGGCGAGCGGAGAGGGACTGGGCCTGCTCCTTGTAGGCGCGAACGGGGTCGGAGACCAGCAGGTCGGCCTCGCGACGCTTGGAGGAATCGGTCGGATCCAGGGCGGCAGAGGGAGCAGCGGCCATGGCGTCGGTAATGCCCTCGGAGAGGATGTTGAGCGCCAGGCAGGTGATCATGATGGCCAGGCCCGGGAACAGCGCCTGCCACCAACGGCCGGCGAGCACGCCGCCGCGGGCGTCGGCGAGGATGTTGCCCCAGGTAGCGGTGGGCTCCTGGATACCAGCGCCGATGAAGGTCAGCGAGGCCTCGAAGATGATAGCGTCGGCGACCAGGGTAACGGTGAAGACCATGATCGGGGCGATGCAGTTACGCAGAACATGCTTGATCAAAATCCACGGAGCCTTGGCGCCGGAAACGATGACCGCGCGGACATAGTCCTCGCCGTACTCGGACACGATGTTGGCGCGCACGATACGGGCAATCTGCGGAGTGTACATAAAGCCGATGGCGAAGATGATCGACGGCACGGAGTTGCCCAGGATGGAGACGAAGACGGCCGCGAGGGCGATGCCCGGGATGGACATGATGATGTCCAAGATACGCATGATCGTCTCAGAGACGGCCTTGCGCGAAACCGCTGCAAGGGCGCCAACGACCGAGCCGCAGACCAGAGCCATGGCGGTGGCGCCAAAGCCGATAATCAGCGAGTAACGACCACCGTAGAGCATACGCGACAGAATGTCGCGACCCTTATCGTCGGTACCGAAAATAAATCCGTTGCCGGGAGCCTGGCGAGCCGTAAAAATCTCGACCGGGCTATAGGGGGCAAGAAGGGGCGCCAGAATCGCAGTCAGGGCGACCAGCACCAGCACGACGGCTGCAATCTTAGAAGACAGCGTCATCTTCTTCCAGCCACCGAGCTTGAGCCCCTTAGAGGCAGCCTTCTCGAGCTGCTCGGTTTGCTTCTCTCGAATCTTTACCATAATCTACACCGTCCTGATGCGCGGGTTGATGAGCAGGTAGAGCATGTCAACCACGATGTTGATGATGATGAAGGCAAGAGCAACGACGATAACGACGCCCTGAACCAGGTTCGCCTCGTTGCCCTGAACGCCCTGCAGAATCGCGGTGCCCATGCCGGGGAGGTTGAAGATAACCTCGATGACGACGGCGCCGCCCATGAGGTAACCGATCTTAAGACCGAGGGTGGTGACCGGGGTGATCAGCGCATTGCGAAGAACATTGATGCCGACGACGACCTTCTCGGGAACGCCGGCGCCACGAGCCATACGGACGTAATCCTTATCGAGCTCCTCGACCATGGCGGTACGCACGATACGAGTCATCTGGCCCGTCAGCGGAAATGCCAAGGCGATAGCGGGCATGATCATACGTCCCAGATAGCCAACCGGATTCGTGGTGAAGTGAGGCAGAGCACCCGATGCCGGGAGCACCTTAAGGTAGGAAGAGAACAGCAGGATCAACAGAACGGCAAGCCAGAACGACGGGGTTGCCAAGCCGGCGATGGAAAAGACGCGGATCACTTGGTCCGGCCATTTGTCGCGATACAGTGCCGCGATGACGCCGAGCAAAAACGAAACGACCGCACCGATGGCAAGACCGATGAAGGTCAGCTGCATCGTGACGGGCAGGGCCGTGGAGATGCGCTTGGCAACGGAGTTGCGAGCAGCACCATAGGTGCCCATGTCGCCATGGATCAGATCGCCCATATAGCGCACGTAGCGCACGGGCCAGGGGTCGTCCAGACCATACTTCTCATGGTACTCGGCAACCGCCTCGGGCGAGGCACCGTCACCCAACGCCGTGTAGGCGGGGTCGGTCTTGGAGAACGACATAAGGAAGAACACCAGGACGGTGACGCCCAATGCCATGATCGGCAGCGCCACAAGACGCCTTCCAATCAAACGTAGCAAGTTGTTCACGTTCTCTCCCCTTTCTTTTGTCGGTAGGACCAACTGGTATATGAGTACGGATACTCATTACAAGACCCGAGCGACATCGTTGCCGCCCGGGTCTTTGTTTCAACTATGAGGATACGGTCCCAACGACCGACATCCTGCATACAGACTCAAGCGAGTCTTACGCCTTGACGGTCGCAACGCCCCTGAAGGACATGCTCGTCGTGCCGATGCCCTTGAAGCCATCGAGGGCCTCGCCGTTGGGCGCAGTGGACGGATCGTCCCAGGAAGCGGAGACGGTCTTGACGTGGACAACGGGGTACAGAACGGCGTTGTCGGCAATGATGTCGAAGCACTCGTTCCACTTCTTCTGCTGCTCGTCGCCCTCGGCGGCAAGAGCCTCGTCCATGAGACCGTGGAGCTTCTGCCACTCAGCGGACTCCTTCCACGGGCAACGGGTCTGCATCCAGACGTTGTCGCCGTACCACCAGTTGAGCAGCAGGTCGGGGTCGGCGCCGAAGCAGGAAGGATCGCCAGGGGCAAGGAGGATATCGTAGGCCTCGCCGCCGTCGATGGCAGCGTAGGTAGCCGGCGAGGTATCGGTCTGGATGGTCACATCGAAGCCGAGAGCGTCGAGGTCGTTCTTGACCTGGGCGGCCATGCCCTTAATCTGCTCGTTGTCGGTGGTGCGCAGGGTGATGGCACCCGGGGTGATGCCAGACTCCTCGATGAGCTTCTTAGCCTTCTTGGCGTCGGTCTTGTACACCGTGGAAGCCTCATGATAGTTGGTGAAGCTCTTGGGCAGGTAGCAGCTGGCAGCGGTGGCAAGGCCGGCGAAGGTGTTGCTGACCATCTTCTCGGTGTCGAGCGCATACATGACAGCCTGACGGACCTTGACGTTGTTCCAAGGCTCCTTGGCGACGTTGAACATGATGAAGCGGGTGCCGAAACCCTGAACATTATCGATCTTGCAGCCGGCGCTCTCGAGCTGGTCGACGGCGTCAGCGGTAACGAGCTCCATAACGAGCGTGGAGCCCTCCTGCTGAGCGGTAACGCGAGCGGTGGGGTCGGTCAGGATGCTGTACTGGATCTTCTTATCCTCGGCAGCATACTCACCGTTGTACTCGGGGTTGGGAACCAGGGTAATCTCGGTATCGGAGATAGAGTCGTACATCCAGGGGCCGGAGCCGATCGGCTGCTTGGCGCGATCCTCCTCGGTCTGGGTAGCCGGGGTAACGCGGACGATGGCCAGACGATCCTTGAGCAGGGAGAAGTTGGGGACCTTGGTCTTGACCGTCACGGTGCTGGCGTCCTTGGCCTCGATGGACTCGAAGGGCTGGAAGAACGGAGCATAGGTAGCGGAAGCGGCGCAAGCGGTGTAGGAGGCGACGACATCGTCAGCGGTGACCTCGGTGCCATCGGAGAACTTGGCGCCCTTGCGGATGGTGACCTCGAAAGTCGTGTCGTCCACAGACTTGGGATCGTCGGTGGCGAGCTCGTTGAAGGTGCTGTAGTCGTGGTAATCGATGCCGTAGAGGCCCTCGACGACGTGCCAGTTAGCACCCAGGCCCACAGCGGAGCCGGTGCTGGCGGGATCGAAGCTGGACGGAGCGTAAGCGGAACCAGCGGTGATCACGCCGCCGCCACGGTTGGCGGAATCGGTGGAACCGGAAGCGGAACCCTCGTTGCTAGAGCTGCCGCCGCAGCCGGTGAGACCAAGCCCTGCGACAGCAGCGACGCTGCCGGTGAGGCCGAGGAACGAACGCCTGGACATACCCTTGTTGATGATGGCCATGTCTTCTCCTATCAATAGAGAATCTTACTCGGGAGCACCTAGACTTGCCCCCGCGCAACTTGCGGACGATATATACCTTACCTACCGACGTACCCAACTGAGGTGCCGCGCTCGGCGACCGATACATACATACGCTTGAACGGTATTTACTACCGTTCACCGAATTCATTGACAAACGATTCGTCAGACAGTATGTATCGACGAGGTGAGATATCAGTCTTCGTCAACCCGCAGGATAGCAGGGTTTTCGCTTGGGTTAGTCAAACGTTTTAGCGTTAATAAAACCCGAAACCAGCAGGCAATCATGGCGAAATAAATGGTTGAAAATCGCGCAATCATGTATATCAGTTGTTTAGAAGCGCATTTAGTTTTCGGAACGGTTGGCCGATGTCTGGGCGCGCTCGGCATTCCATGCAACAAGTGCCTCGTGGACCGCTTTGGCGACATCGGCCGGAACGCCTCGAACTTCTGCAATCTCCTGCTCGCTTGCCGCACGCAAACGCTTCATCGAGCCAAAATGGCGCATAATGGCACGTTTTCTGGTGGGTCCCACGCCTGGAACGTCATCGAGCACCGAAACCGTCATGGCTTTGTCGCGCAATTCGCGATGGAACGTGATGGCAAATCGGTGGGACTCATCGCGTACCTGCTTAATTAGATAGAGCGAAGCAGACCCGGTCGGCAGCACGACAGGAGTCTCGTCCCAAGGCACAAAAACTTCCTCGTCGGCCTTCGCCAAGCCACAAACTGGTATATCGAGCCCAAGAGCCTCAAGTTGCTTGATCGCAGCGGTCAATTGCGGCTTACCGCCATCGACAACGAGCAAATCGGGGCGCGAGCCAAAGCGCTCGTCGGCCATGCGCTCGGGAGCATAGCGTCGTCCCAAAACCTCGGACATCGACACGAAGTCGTTTGCCTCGTCCAATTCGGCCTGAATTTTAAAACGACGGTACTGGCTCTTGTCGGCGCGCCCGTTGGTAAACACCACCATCGAGGCGACCGTAAAGGTGCCATGCAGTGTAGAGATATCGAAGCACTCGATACGCAACGGCGGCGATGGCAGCGCCAACGCACTTTCGAGCTCCAGGAGCGCTTGATTGGTGCGGTCGTCAGCGTACCCCGTTCGCATCATGTAGCGCATGAGGGCATAGCGCGCATTTTTGGATGCCATATCGAGCAGACGGTGCTTTTCGCCACGCTGCGGCCTATGGAGATGGCAGGAACGCTCGCGCTTGCCCGCAAGCCACTCCCCCAGCGCCTCCGCATCCTCAAGCTCGACGGAAAGGTTGACCTCAGCTGGAATATCAGCCGTCTCGTCGTAATAGCGCTTAAGAAAGCCCGATTGAAGTTCCTCTTCGTCGACATCCAAACCCTTATCGAGAATAAACTCGCAGGTTCGAACCGTTCGACCCTCACGCACGACAAAGACGCAAGCGGCGGAGATGGTCTCCTCGCGATAGAAACCGATGACATCGATATCGACACTGGAGGGAAAAACGACTTGCTGACGATCGTCCAGACCCCTGATGACCTCCAAACGACGTTTGACGCGTGCCGCGCGCTCAAAGTCGAGCGCCTCGGCGGCATCCGTCATCTCGGAGGTCAGCTCATCGACGACATCCTTGCGATGGCCCGACAAAAAGCGCTCGACACGCTTGACGTTCTTGGCATAGTCTGCCGGGGAAATCGCGCCGACACACGCACCCGGGCCGCGCCCGACATGGTAGTCAAAGCAGGGACGCCCGTTTTGCGCGCAAATCATATTGACGATGTCTTCTTCGCCCTTATGAGATTCGACGATGCGGCGGCAGCGGCGCCATTCCGCACAGGATGCCGAGCAAATAGGAATAACCTTGCGTAGCGTATCGATGGTCTCACGCGCCGCGCGGCTATCGGTATAGGGGCCAAAATAGCGCGTTCCCGGTTTATGACGCTCTCGCGTGTATTTAATAGCCGGAAACAAGTCGCTCTTAGTAATGGCGATAAAGGGATAGCTCTTATCGTCCTTAAGGTCGACGTTGAAGTACGGATGGTACTGGCCGATCAGATTGCGCTCGAGCACCAATGCCTCGTGCTCGGTCTCCACCACGATATAGTCGAAGCTCGCCACCAGCTGCATCATGAGCGGGATCTTTTGACGCTCGTCCTGCAGCGTCACGTATTGACGCATACGGGCACGCAAGTTTTTTGCCTTGCCCACATAGATGACATCGCCCTTGGCATCTTTCCAAAGGTAGCAGCCGGGTTGCGTGGGAACGCGCGAAACCTGCTCGGCAAGTGTTGGAATGTTGTCGTGACCTGCCACACGCACCTACTTGCGACGAAGCAGCGCCGAGACCTCGGGCATCTTAAAGACGAAGGCAAGGCCAAAAGTTACAGCGAGCGAGACGACGCCTGCAACACAAACGTAGCCCAGGGTAATGAGGATCGAGCTGCCAAGCAGTCCGACAAAGTGCTCAAGTGCCCACATGACGCCGGCGCCCGCGGCAGCGCCCAAGCCACCGAACAACAGGCCGAAGAAACCGCCGTGCAGGATAGACTTGACCTGAAGGCCATGCAGACGACGGCGCAGCCACCACAGTGAGCATCCGACCAAGACCACGTAGTCAACGACGTACGAAAGCGCAATTGCCGGCATACCGTAGCCCAGCACCACGCCAAACAGCAGCACCGAACCGGCCTGACCGATAGCGGAGTACAGGCAATAGCGGCTATAAGGTTTCATATCGAGCAGGGCCGAGAAGCTCTTCTGCATCAGCACGACCACGCCGTAGAGCGGCAGGGAAAGTGCCAGATAGATAAGGAACTCCGACACCAGCGCCACACCGGATTCATCGAACTTGCCGGCGCAGTAGATCATGTTGAGCGGACGGGCGAAGACGATCAGATACATCGCAAACGGAATCAGGAAGAAGAGCATCTGGGCGACACCGCGCGAAATACCCGTGCGGACGCTGTCGTAATCCTTCTCCTGCGCATCGTGAGAGAGCTCGGTATAGAGTGCCGTCGAAAGCGAGGCGGCGATCAGCGCATAGGGCAATGTGTACCACAGGCGCGCATATGCAATGACGGATGGGCCGGTCTCGGGCTGCACCACCAACGCGGCGGCATTGGTAATAGAGGTCGAGACAAACATGCACACCGTGGCGAGCAGCGTCGGGATACCAAGCGCGATCGTCTGTCGCAGCGCGGGGTCCTTAAAGTCGATATGGATATGAGGATGCACGCCATGCTTGCCAAGCGCGGGAATCTGGCAGGCCATCTGGACAAAGACGCCGAGGGTCGTACCAGCTGCGATCAAGATAATACCGGCCTGCTCGCCAAATTGTGCAGACATGGGAGCAAAGCCCATAAAGCTGGCGATGACGATGACATTGTTGAGAACCGGGGCAAACGTCGACCAGAAGTAGTCGCGGTGTGCGTTGAGAACGCCCGAGAACACCGAGCCCAAGCCATAAAACAGAATTTGGATAGCAAAGAAGCGGAACATGAACGCAGCGGTATCCATGCTGCCGCCATCGCCCGAAAGGAACGACTGCGTCCAAATAAAGCCGGGAGCAAACACGGTGCCCAGCAGCGAGATACCGCCCAGCAGCAGAAGCAGAATACCGAGCAGGTTGCCGACATACTCGTTCGATGCCTCACGGCCCTGCTCGCGCCTCACGCCCATATACACCGGCAAAAACGCCGTAACGAGCATGCCGCCCATCACGAGCTCGTAGAGCATGTTGGGCAGGTTGTTGGCAACCTGATAGGAGGACGAGAGCAGCGACATACCGATGGCGGCCGCCATGGCCCACGTGCGGATAAACCCGGTGACACGCGACACGATGGTCAGCACGGTCATAAGGCCAGCAGAACGACCAACCGTGGAGTAGTCCGACGAACCCATATCGTCTACGTCGTCCTGAGAGTCCTCATAAACCTCATCTTGTGGCGGCAAATCGTCCACGACGGCAAAGGAGCCGGTCATCGCAAAGGGATCGTCAACCAAAACGGCGTCATCAGCAGGTGCGGCGTCATCGCTGTTCGGCATGTTGTTACCGGATACGGCATCATCATCGAATATGGCATGGTCGCCAAACACCGTGTCAACTTCATTGGCGGCGACGGTTCGGGCAGAAAACGACAGAGGGTCCCAGTCGTCATCACCGTCGATGGCCACGCCCTCGACGGGATCGGTCGAACCAAGCGGCGACCATTCGTCATCCGAAAGAAGCGGTTCGCCATCATCATGAGCCGTGGGCTTGGCGGAATGAGCGGCAGGAGCGCTCTGCGGTGTGCTCTTTCCCTGGGCTGCCATCAAAAACACCGCCGTCTCATCGGGACGCGGCGCACGAGGAGCCTCGGAGGCGATCGGCATCACGCTGGCGCTCGATTGAGCGGCGGCCAAAAAGACAGCCGTCTCATCGGGACGAGCCGAAGAAAGAACCGTACGGGGAAGTGCCGTGCCGGCACCGGCGGCACGCAAGTACACGGCCGTCTCGCCCGGGTCAGCGGCAGCGGACCAGGCGTTTCGAATCTCGTTATCGAACGAAGCGGCCTCGGGCGCGGGCGTCTGAGGAGCCGACCCTTTTGCAAAGTGAGCTCCGCGCTTTGATTCTTCCTGCGGCATCGCTCAGTCCTCTCTCGTGATCGGGGCAACCGTCGCCCCGCAAAATGCAACTAAGTCATCGGGAGCAAGCTCAAGCTGATAGCCGCGCTTGCCACCCGAGATAAAAATGGTATCCCAAAGGACGCATGTCTCATCGATCAGAGTCCGGAAGCGTTTTTTCATACCGACCGGACTGCAACCGCCGCGGACATACCCCGTCGCGGCAAGCAAATCTTTGACATGCATCATGGTCAGCGACTTTTCGCCTGCGGCGCGCGCGGCGGCCTTGAGGTCGAGCTCGTCGGCAACGGGAATGCAGCACACGACATGATCGTTGGACGGCGTCGTGCAGACCAGGGTCTTAAATCCCTGACCGGGCTCCTCGCCAAGCTGCTCGGAAATCGCGACGCCCAGCCCCGACGATTCGTCGTCATCGTCTTCGTACGTATGGAGAACATAGGGGATGCCGGCGCTTTCCAGCTCACGCATGGCGTTGGTCTTTGGCGTCTTCACGGCCTTCGGCATGGCATATCCTTTCCCTCATATAAGAACGCAATTTTTAAGTATATGTCCATTTGCGCGGCATACGCTATCTCGACAAAGAGAGCGCCACCGAATCGCAAGGAATCGGCGGCGCTCATGTTTCAAAAACACCTATGTATTAGGCATCGAGTTGCGCTTGACGCTCCTTATCGCGTTTGAGCAACGGCGCCAAGAACTTGCCGGTATAGCTCTGCGGGCATGCCGCAACCTGCTCTGGCGTACCCGAGACCACGACAGTTCCGCCACCGTTGCCACCCTCGGGACCCATATCGATCAGACGGTCGGCGACCTTGATGACATCGAGGTTGTGCTCGATCACCAACACCGTATTGCCCGCATCGACTAGACGCTGCAACACATCAAGTAACTGGCGAACGTCCTCAAAATGAAGACCGGTCGTAGGCTCGTCCAAAATGTAGAACGTCTTGCCTGTCTGGCGACGATGAAGCTCCTTGGCGAGCTTTACGCGCTGCGCCTCACCACCCGAGAGCGTCGTGGCGGGCTGGCCCAAGCTCACATAACCTAGGCCGACGTCATACAGGGTTTGAAGCTTTCGCTTGATCTGCGGAATATTCCCAAAGAAAGCCAGTGCCTCGGCCACGCTCATGTCAAGTACGTCCGAGATAGTCTTGCCACGATAGGTAACCTCGAGCGTCTCGCGGTTATAGCGCTTGCCGCCACAAGCCTCGCAGGGAACATAAATATCGGGAAGAAAGTGCATCTCAATCTTGATCTGGCCGTCGCCCTTGCACGCCTCGCAGCGTCCGCCGCTCACATTAAAGGAGAAGCGTCCCGGCGAGTAGCCACGCGCCTTCGACTCCGGCGTGCTCGCAAACAGCGCACGCAGGTCGTCCCACAAACCAATATAGGTAGCGGGATTCGACCGCGGCGTACGGCCGATTGGCGACTGATCAATATCGATCACCTTATCGATGCACTCGATACCGTCGATTTTTTTGAACGGGCCCACGGGACGCGTAGAGCGATGGATAGCGTTGGTGAGGGCAGGCGCAATCGTATCGGTGACCAAGGAACTCTTTCCCGATCCCGATACGCCGGTTACGACGGTAAGCGTGCCAAACTCAATCTTGGCGGTAACGTTTTTGAGGTTGTTGGCACATGCTCCCGTAATCTTAAGACAGCCACGTCCGGGGTTGCGGCGTTCATTGGGAACTCGAATCATTCGCTTGCCGGTCAGATAGGCACCCGTCATTGATTCGGGGCACGCCATGATGTCAGCGGGCGTTCCCGCGGCGACCACGTGCCCGCCGTTGACGCCCGCGCCTGGCCCCATATCGATCACATAGTCGGCAGCGCGAATCGTGTCCTCATCGTGTTCAACGACGATAACGGTGTTGCCGATATCGCGCAGGCGCTCGAGTGTCTTAATCAGCCGCTCGTTGTCGCGCTGGTGAAGACCAATCGAAGGCTCGTCCAGAATATAGAGAACGCCCATGAGGCCCGCACCGATCTGCGTAGCCAGGCGAATGCGTTGCGCCTCACCGCCGGAAAGCGTCGCCGAAGCACGATCGAGCGTCAGATAATCAAGGCCGACATCAACCAGAAAACGCAAGCGTTCCAGGATTTCCTTGACGATACGACCGCCGATGAATTGTTGACGCTCGGTGAGCTCAAGGTCCTCAAAAAACTCGAGCGACTCGCGGCACGACAGGCAGCAAACCTCATAAATGGACTTGCCGCCCACGGTGACGGCGAGCATCTCGGGGCGCAGGCGAGCACCATGGCAGCTCGAACACGGCTCCTCGCGAATGTACTTCTCCAGGCGCGCCTTAGTGTTCTCGTTGGTCGTCTCGGTATAGCGCTCGTACAGGATATTGCGCACGCCCGAAAACTTGGTGTCCCACTGGCTGCGACGACCGTCGAGCTTTTGATAGTCCACCGAAATCTTCTTGTCGCCCATGCCATCCAAAAACGCACGATGCACCCGCGGGGGCAGGTCCTCCCATGGCGTATCGGCACTCACCTTAAAGTGTTTGCAGACCGCAGCAAAAATCTGCGGATAATAGTTGGAATTGCCGAACAGGCTGCCAAAGACTCCGTCGGCAATCGACTTTGAGGGGTCTTCAATCAGCGCCTCGGCATCGACTGTCTTTTTAAAGCCCAGGCCATCGCACTCGGGACATGCACCATAGGGCGCGTTGAACGAGAAATCGCGCGGCTGCAGGTCGTCGATGGAATGCCCGTGCTCCGGGCACGCCAGTGCCAGCGAATACTCCAGCAGCTCGCCCTCGGTTCCCTCGGGAGCGTCGCGCTCGGGCAGCATGTACACGTTCACGTTACCGTGCGCCAGTGCCGTCGCCTGCTCAACGGACTCGGCAATGCGACCCAGGGAGTTCTCTCGAATCACGATACGGTCGACCACGACCTCAATGTCGTGTTTGAACTTCTTGTCCAGGTCGATCGGGTCGTCAAGCGAGCGCACCTCGCCGTCGACGCGCACACGGCTAAAGCCCTCCGCACGCAGGTCCTCAAACAGCTTGGCATATTCGCCCTTGCGTCCACGAACCACCGGCGCCAACACAAACGCGCGACGGCCCTCCCCCGCCGCCAGCACCTTATCGGCGACCTGATCGGTCGTCTGACGCTCAATGACACGACCGCACTCAGGACAGTGTGGCGTTCCCACGCGAGCAAACAGCAGACGCAGATAGTCGTAAATCTCGGTTACGGTGCCCACCGTCGAGCGTGGGTTTTTGGACGTCGTTTTCTGATCGATCGACACAGCCGGCGACAGGCCGTCGATCGAGTCCAGATCGGGCTTGTCCATCTGGCCCAAAAACTGACGCGCATAGCTCGAAAGGCTCTCGACGTAACGGCGCTGGCCCTCGGCATAGATGGTATCGAACGCCAGTGAGCTCTTGCCCGATCCGGAAAGACCGGTTATGACCACGAGCTGGTCACGCGGAATGGAAACGTCGATATCGCGCAGGTTATGCTCGCGCGCGCCGCGAATAACGATAGAAGAATCAGACATGGAAGCTCCTTGCCTCCTATAACCTCAAATCACACTGTCGATGAGTTTAGCGCACTCAACGCGCACAGATGTTCGTAATACAAGATTCGCAGACCTTTTGCTTTGCGTATCGGGTGCTTTGTTTCTCGAAATGCCGTGGAAAGGTTAGAGTAATCTAAAACTGAACTTAATTTGCTGTAACAGAGGAACGTCCATGACCGAAGATATCCCCCTTGAAATCACTTCGAGTGGCATGGCCAATCTGCCCATATTCATCGCCGTCCTTATCGTGGCCGCCGTCGTCGTGCGCGTGTATTTTTCAATCAAACACAACGAAAAACCGCCCATTGCCCGCGTCTTTTGGTGCGCGATGCTCCTCATCCCGCTCGGCATGGTAGCTGCATGGATTACGAATCAATTGCTCGTAAATGAGGACTGTTCCCTATGGGTCCTTTCTTATTCGGCGCTCGGTGCTGCCGCCGTCATACTTCTTGTCGAGCCCTTGGTTTCGGGACTTATCGACCAAACCGATCTTGCGACGGGAACGGTTGCCTGTATTTGCCGCGACATCCTTGTCGTCGCCGCTGTTTCAGCGCTCTCGTTCGTTTCACTCGAAATTGCCTGCAACGAAACGTTCTATCGCATTCCCGCCAACTCATTCGGGTTTTCCGTTGGGCTGCTCGCGACGGTTCTGCTCTCCCTTTATTTGCTGGGACAGCGTCATGGAGGAGTCATGGCCCTCGTGCCCGTCGTCTGTTGTACCCTTGGCATTGCCGAGCACTTCGTCATAACGTTTAAAGGCGAGGCCATCCTGCCGAGCGACATTTTGGCATTGGGCACCGCAATGGAAGTAAGTGAGGGATATGAGTTCACCTTCACTGCAGGAATCGTAACCTCACTCGCCCTGCTGGAGATTTCCCTGGGGCTTCTTTCGCTTATCCGACCGCGAAAGCTCCGTACGCCCGCCCATGTCTTCCCCGCAATCGCCGCTAACCTCTGCGCTTTTCTGCTAGTGACCGTTGTGGGGCTCTTGGGCTTTTCCAACATCGACTTGGAGCAGTCGCTGGATTTTGGATTTGACCGTTGGCAGCCCATCACCACGTATGCGTCTCAGGGTTTTATCACTTCGTTCACCGAAATGGTCAACGAGTTGCCCATTGAAAAGCCCGAAGACTATACGCCCGATGAGGCGCAGAGCATCGAGCAGGAGCTCGCCGCCGCCTACGACAGCACGTATGGCTCGAGCGAGCAGCGCGCGGCGGCCGTTGCCCAGTTCAATGAAATCAAGCCGACGATTGTTGCCGTCATGAACGAGAGTTTTAGCGACCTTTCGTGCTTTGAGCAGCTCCAGGCGGCCGGGTACACCGGTCCCGCATTCTACAACTCGCTTCCCGACACACTTGTTCGCGGCACCATGCTCGCTTCGGTCACCGGTGGCGGAACGGCGAACTCCGAATTCGAATTTTTGACCGGAGCGACAACGGCCTTTGTCGGATTAGGCAAAATCCCCTATCAGCTGTATCAGATGAATGGCGTCAACAGCCTGGCAAAGGACCTTAAAGAGCTCGGGTATACCACTACCGCTATGCACCCGCAAAACCCCGTCAACTACCATCGAGATAAAATCTATCAGCAGCTGGGTTTTGGAGACTTTCTTTCAATCGGCGATTTCGAAGGTGCGCCCTATTACCATGCCGGCGTATGCGACTACGCCACCTACGACAAGATACTCGACCTGCTCAGAACCGACGAAGCCCCGCAGTTCATCTTTGACGTCACGATGCAAAATCACGGCGGCTACGACTATGGCACCGTTCCCGCCGAAGAGCTGACAAACTATTGGGTCGAGGGAGCCAGCGAGGGCGCCAATAGCGCGCTCAATACCTATCTCACCTGCATCAATGCATCCGACCGGGACCTCGAGTACTTTATCAACGAGCTCCGCAATATCGGCAGACCGGTTGTTCTTGTCTTTTTTGGCGACCATCAGCCGAGCGCCGCAACGACTCTCAACGACGAGCTGTACCCTCAGGAAGATACGGCAAGCCACGCTTTCCGTATCTATCAGTCGACCTATTTCGTCTGGGCTAACTATGAAATCGCCGGCAATACCGAGCTCAACGTCTACGACACCGTCGGGGCAAACGAGATTGCAGCTATTACCCTTAATAAGATCGGCGCCCCGCTCACTGACTATCAAAAGGCCCTGCTTGCAACAAGGTCAGATGTGCCCACCATCAATGTCGCCGGCTATCTTGGTGCCGACGGGCTGCGCTACGACTTGGAATCTGAAGACAGCCCATACGCCTCGACGATCGACAAGCTGCAGCGCATGCAATACCTCGAGTTCGCCAGCAAAGTTCAGTAAGCCCGCCCATTCGCTTGGACCCATCGTATTGCAAGCACGCTCGGCCCAAATGCATCGCAAATGACTCCCGCTCGCAAACGAGGGTACAATGACGCTCGTGTCACATCGCGGGGCCCCGGCCCCAACATATACAAAGGAGTCATACATGGGTTGCGAGCACGCACAAGCAGCCGGCGGACAATCAACGCCGTCGCAATTTGAAGAGAATACGCTGTCGGAGGTCAAGCGCGTTATCGCTGTGCTTTCCGGCAAGGGAGGCGTCGGCAAGTCGTTTGTGACGGGCGCCATCGCAACCGAGCTCGCCCGCCGCGGCAACAAGGTTGGCATTCTCGACGCCGACATCACCGGCCCCTCCATCCCCAAAATGTTCGGCATGAGCGGACGCCATGTCCATGTCCTCGGCAACCTCATGCTGCCCGAGATCTCCGAGCACGGCGTCAAGGTCATGAGCTCCAACCTGTTGCTCCAAAACGAAACCGATCCCGTCCTTTGGCGTGGCCCGGTTATCGCGGGCGCCATCAGGCAATTCTGGAGCGAGACCTCGTGGGGCCCCATCGACTACCTGCTGGTCGATATGCCTCCGGGAACGGGTGACGTCGCGCTCACCGTTTTCCAATCGCTGCCCGTCGATGGCATCGTCATCGTCACGAGCCCGCAAGACTTGGTCTCGATGATCGTCGCCAAGGCAGTCAACATGGCCGAGAAGATGAACGTCCCTATTCTGGGCATTGTCGAGAACATGAGCTATATCGAGTGCCCCGACTGCGGCAAGAAGATCGAGGTCTTTGGTAAGAGCAAGCTCCCCGAAGTCGCCGAGCGCTACAACCTCGACATCTTGGGTCAGCTTCCCATCAATCCGTCACTCGCCGAGGCCTGCGATAAGGGTGAAGTCGAGACCGCACTGCCCGATGACATGCTGCCCAAGGCCGTCTCCGCCGTTGAGGCCATCGCCCCGCACAAGACAGACGAGGCCTAAGTGAACGCAAGCGCCTTCTATGACGTCTTGGTGATCGGCGGCGGGGCCTCGGGCCTCGCCGCCGCCATTACGGCGGCGCGTGTCGACAAAAGGGTCTGCGTCGTCGAGCGCGACGTCGCCTGCGGTCTCAAGCTGCTCGCAACCGGAAACGGCCGCTGCAACCTCTCAAACGAATCCATCGACATTCGGCGATATAACCGCCCCGCCTTTGTCGAATCCATCATGGGCCCCCAACCCGAGCAAGATCTCGAGAGTTTTTTCTCCTCGCTGGGCATCATGACGATCCGTGAGGAAGGCCGCCTATACCCGCGCTCCCTTCGCGCCGAGTCGGTTCGCGATGCACTCCTCAATGCATGCGAGCGTTTGGGCATCACCCTACTCTGCGGAACTAACGTCATTGCGGCTCATAAGGCTTCCGAAGGCTGGACGCTTCACATCGACCGTCCCGCTCATGTACTCAAACCCAAAAAGCACGGCGACCGAAAGACGGAGCTCCGTTCGCTTCGAAAGGCGTTAGCCGATACTCCTCGCACGAGCGATGCCCTGCAGGCAAGGGCCGTGGTTATCGCTACGGGCGGCAACCCCACCGGCATCGCCGAGGTGTTTAGCCTTCCCTTGACGCCCCTGCGCCCCGTCCTGTGCCCCGTATCGGCATCAGTCGTCGGCGACCGGACGGCACTCGGAACTCTGGATGGTCTGCGCGTCCGAGCCCGCTTAACGCTCTCGCGCAGCCACGAAGAGCTCTGGCGAGAAGATGGCGAAGTGCTGTTCCGTGCCTTCGGCATCTCAGGCGTCGCCGCCTTCAATCTCTCTCGCCGTATCAACCAGGGCGACACTGTTCTGATCGACTTCTTTCCAGATTTCTCCAAAGATGAGCTGCTCGATACGCTCGAGCAGCGTGTCAACGTGCTCGGCGATTTTTCGCCCCGAAACTCCCACTGGCTTGACGGCATGCTCGCCCCGCAGCTCTCACACGTCGTCTGTACGGCATTCGAGCGGTGCCATCCCGGCTCGCGCGATGTCATCCACCTGGTCTCAATCCTCAAGCACTTTAAACTGTCCGTCGAAGGGACGGCAGAGGAGCGCTCAGCACAGGTCACGCGTGGCGGCATATCTATCGAGTGCGTCTCGACACCCAATCTTTACGTGAACAGCACCACAGGCGCCCCGCTTTACGTCTGCGGAGAAGCGCTCGACATCGACGCCGATTGCGGAGGCTTTAACCTTGCGTGGGCCTGGATCTCGGGTATTCGCGCTGCAAGCAGCCTGTAGCCGCGCAGTCTATAATCAAAAAATGCATTCGGGCCGTCTGGGATACCGGACGGCCTCTTTCTTGCCTCTAAGGAGACCTCGATGATCGAAATCACCCAAGTCAACGCGACGCTCGATGAGGCCGGCGACGAAAACGCCTGCCTTGCTATTGGCAGACGCGCCGTCAAACGAGCCCTGCGATGCGAGGATTCCCAGATTAAAGCCATTGAGCTCCATCGCAAGTCAATCGACGCCCGTAAAAAGCGAGATGTTCATTTTATTTTGAGCTTTCGAGTTGAGCTGACAAGCTCCCGACTCGAACAGGAAGTGGTCGACCGCGTCGCCGAGCGCAACCGCTCGCGCATCCGCATGGTTGACGGCGAGGCTCCTTCATTCCCCAACCCCGTCCCGAATGCACCCAAGGGGCGTCCCGTCGTTGTCGGCGCCGGTTGCGCCGGTCTCTTCGCCGCCCTGACCCTTGCCGAAGCGGGCCTTAAACCCCTGCTCATCGAGCGCGGCGACCCGGCATTTCGCCGCTCACATGCGATCGACCTCTTTCTAAAGGAGCGCATCCTCGACCCCGAGAGCAATATCCAGTTTGGTCTGGGCGGCGCGGGGACCTTCTCGGACGGCAAGCTCAATACGGGAACCAAAAATCCCGCCCATCGCCTTATCCTCGAGACCTTCGTCGAAGCGGGCGCTCCCCGCGATATTCTATGGGATGCAAAACCGCATATTGGCTCCGACATCCTCCCCGCCGTCGTTACCAGCATCTCCCAGCGCATTGAACAGCTCGGAGGAACCGTTCGCTATCGAACGAAACTCGTTGACATTCACACTGACACATCTGGCACCATTGTCGGTATCGACATCCAGTCGTCCCACGACGCGACAAGCGAGTCAATCAACACAAAGCATCTCATCCTTGCTTGCGGTCATTCTGCCCGCGACGTATTCGAGGTTCTCAAAACCCATCATGTCGCCCTCGCTCAAAAGACGTTTGCCATGGGCGTTCGCATCGAACACCCGCAGCGTGATATCGATCGGGCGCAATATGGCCCCGCAGCGGGTCATCCCGCGCTCGGAGCAGCCCCCTATAAGCTCGTTGCCCATCTTCCCAACGGCCGCAGTGTGTTCTCATTCTGCATGTGTCCCGGCGGACAGGTTGTCGCCGCCTCTTCAGAGCCCGGCCATCTGTGCGTCAACGGCGCCAGTCTCAACGCCCGCGCCGGCCGCAACGCAAACGCCGCTCTCCTCGTTAACGTCACGCCCGATGATCTCCCCAGCGATGATCCTCTTGCAGGCGTAGAACTCCAGCGCATTTGCGAGCGGGCTGCCTATCGCCTTGGCGGCTCCAACTGGAACGCACCGGCACAGCTCGTCGGCGATTTCCTTGCAGAACGCGCCAGCACGACATGCGGCAAGGTAAAGCCCACCTATCCGCTCGGCGTGACTTGGACAGCAATCGATGAGTCATTGCCGCAACATATCATCGAGTCGCTTCGTCTGGGAATTCCCTTGCTCGGCAAAAAACTGCGTGGCTACGACCATCCCGATGCCGTCCTCACCGGTGTTGAAACACGCTCGAGCTCTCCGGTCACCGTTACTCGAGACCGGCAATGCCATGCTGTATCGACCCCGGGGCTCTACCCTTGCGGCGAGGGAGCCGGATATGCCGGAGGAATCATGAGCGCCGCTACCGATGGCATCCGTTGCGCCGAAGCCCTGATCGCAGACCTCTAGCGCACGAATTCCAGCACGCAAAAGACACAGGCCCCGAGCTCCACAGGGAACTCGGGGCCTGTTCGCTATTTCTTAAACCGTGCACCCTGGCGTTTTCTGCCCGATGCGAACGTGGAACCCTTGCGGGCCTGCGAACGTAAGCGCTCGATCGTCTCGTCCTCAGACGCACCCTCGAGCATCGCCCGAATCTGAACGACAGCATCGCGCAGGCGCGCCGCCTCCTCAAAGTCCATGGCGGCAGAAGCGTTGCGCATATCCTCTTCCATGGTTTCGACGATCCGCACAAGCTCGTCATGCGGCAGTTCTTCCAACTGCTCCGCAAGTGTCTGCTCGGGCGCCACCGTCTCCGGCGCGGCGCCCTCGCCGTTTTCGTCAGGCGTATAGAACGCACCGTGACCCAGCGAATCGCCTCTCGAGCGTCCCTTCGAGCCCACAGTCTTTTCGGCCTCGGCAATAAAGCTCGAAATGTCGTTAATGGCCTTGCGGACCGTCTTGGGAACAATGCCATGCTCTTCGTTATATGCCATCTGAATCTCGCGACGGCGCTGCGTCTCCTCGATGGCTTCTTTCATCGAATCGGTCACAACGTCTGCATACATGATGACCTCGCCGTCGGCATTACGGGCCGCACGGCCAATCGTCTGAATCAACGAACGGCGATTGCGCAAGAAGCCTTCCTTGTCAGCGTCGAGAATTGCCACCAGCGAGACCTCAGGAAGGTCTAGACCCTCGCGGAGCAGGTTGATGCCAACGAGAACATCGATCTTTCCCTCGCGCAGCGTTCGCAGGATCTCGACACGGTCCATCGTCGCCGTATCGGAGTGCATGTAATTGACCTTAATGCCGGCATCAAGCAGATGGTCGGTCAGGTCCTCGGCCATGCGCTTGGTGAGCGTGGTCACCAGCACGCGCTCCTTGCGCGCCACGCGCTCGCGAATCTCGTCCTCAAGATCGTCAATCTGCCCACGAACCGGACGAACGTCGATCTTGGGGTCGAGCAGACCGGTCGGACGAATAATCTGCTCAACGTCGTTCTGGCTAACCCGCAGCTCATAGTCGCCCGGCGTGGCCGAAACGTAGATGAACTGGGGAATCCTCGCCTCAAACTCATCAAAACGAAGCGGGCGGTTATCGAGTGCCGAAGGCAGACGAAAACCATGCTCCACCAGCGTCACCTTACGCGAGCGGTCGCCTTCGTGCATGCCGCGGATCTGCGGCACCGTCACATGACTCTCGTCGATGATGCAGAGCATGTCCTTGGGAAAGTAATCAATCAGGGTAAACGGCGGCTCGCCCGGCTTGCGCCCGTCCAAATGACGCGAGTAGTTCTCAATGCCGTTGCAAAAACCCATGGTCTCGAGCATCTCGAGATCATAATCGGTACGCTGCTGCAGGCGTTGTGCCTCGAGCAACTTGTCGGTCGCCTTGAGCTCGGCCACACGCTTCTCGCACTCTTCGCTGATCGATTTCAGAGCCGCCTTGACCTTGGGCTTCTCGGTCACGTAGTGCGAGGCCGGCCACACGGGAATAGCCTCGTACTCACGAAGCATCTCGCCGGTGACCTCGTCGATCTCGGCAATCAGCTCGACCTCGTCACCAAAGAACTCAAACCGCAACGGATGCTCCGCATAAGGCGGATACACGTCGACGACATCACCACGCACGCGGAAGGTACCGCGCGCCAAATCATAGTCATTGCGATCATATTGAATGTCGATGAGCGCATGGATAAAGTCATCGCGCTCGAGCGGCACCTTCTTATCGACGTTCGGTGCCAAGCCCGCATAGTCCTCGGGAGAACCGATGCCATAGATGCACGAGACCGATGCGACGACAATCACATCGCGTCGAGAAAGCAGCGATGCCGTTGCCTGATGGCGCAGCATCTCGACCTCTTCGTTAATCGAGGAGTCTTTCTCGATATACGTATCACTCTGCGGTACATATGCCTCGGGCTGATAGTAGTCGTAGTACGAGACGAAGTAGACCACGGCGTTGTTGGGAAAGAATTCTTTGAGCTCGCTCGCAAGCTGGGCAGCGAGGGTTTTGTTGGGGGCCATGACCAGCGTTGGCTTACCGAGAGCTTCGATGGTCTTGGCCATGGTAAAGGTCTTGCCCGAACCGGTCACGCCAAGCAAAACCTGATAGCGGTCTCCGTCCCTCACGCCCTGCACAAGCGACTCAATGGCCTTCGGCTGGGAACCTGCAGGCTCATAGGGAGACACGACCTTAAACGGCACATCAGAGCCCTCAACGCCAAAACGTTTGAGCTCTCCGCCAACACGCTCAACTTCAAAATCCGCCATGGATACTCCTATCTCATACATCTGCAGTATACGCAGGCGGCAGGCATAGTCCTATACGAACTGGTCGGGATAGAGGGTCTTATATCGAACCCAGGCATTATTGACGCGAATCAGATAAGCCTGCGTCTCGGGAAAGGTGATTGCATTATGAAGCGACGTGCTCTGCTGCGCCCATCCGTCGACATTGCCCATGCCGGCGTTATAGGCGGCAATGGCACTGTCCGTCGACCCGTTGAAATAGGTTAGAAGATACGAGAGGTATGCGCAGCCAAACTCGATATTCGTAGCCGGATCGTTAAGGTTGTCGGCCAAATACTCGCCACCGTCGACAAGGCCCTTGGCGATCATATCCTGGGCAGTCTCGGGCATCAGCTGCATCAATCCCTGAGCACCCTGACTCGACTCGGCCTCGGGATCCCAATTCGATTCCGACTTAATGACAGCGCACACCAGATACGGATCCAGGTTATGCGAAATGCTGGATTGCTTTACATACACCTCGTAGTCAATCGGATACAGGGGCTTAAAGAAAGCAGCAGGAGCATACGAATACACGAGGGAGATAAGGCCGAAGACGAACACAACGGCAAGTGACGCCACGCGATACCACGTAAAGAAACGTGTCTTAGACATCGGCCTCCTCCTTAACCGCTACATCCCCGAAGCCATGGCGCGCAAGCCATGCGTCCAGTTGTTCAAAAAGCGAATTATCGCCTGCCGCATTATCGATTACCGTCGTAGCGAGATTGCAAAGCGAAGCCTCATCAGGTTGGCATGCAGAGCGAGCATCAAAATCAGAGGGCTCCATACCACGATGAACGGCACGCTCGCGACGAACTGCTAAAGGAGCGCTGATAACCAGAATTTCATCAGCAAGGCCAAAAGCGTCCTCAAAACCAGTCGGAGCAGAAACCTCGACAACCGCAAAGGGATAACGGGGGGACGAAACCGTGCAGCAAACCGGATCAAGAATCCTCAGTGACAGTTGTTCGATGAGAACTGGATGAACGATACCATTGAGCCGCGCAACTGTATCAGGAGAAGCGAAAGCTCGAGCAGCGAGGACATTGCGGCGAATGCCGCCCTCCCCGTCCAGAATGTCCCAACCGAATTCTTCCACGAGGGCATTGACGATATCGGAGCCTGGCACATACAGCGATTTGGCAAGCTCATCCAAATCAATAAGCATGGCGCCACGAGATTCGAGATAGCGGCAGGCAGTCGACTTACCCGAAGCAATATTGCCCAAGACAAAAACGGTAAACATCAAGTCCTCCCTAACGCCAATGGGAGTTATTATCGCGCAAATACAAAAGAAGGACTCAAATTACAGCCAAACAGTAAGACAAGCTAAACGAAGGCGAATTCTTGTACTACAACTATCAATCAAACGCAAAAAGGGGGAGGCCGCGAGGCCTCCCCCTTCCAAGTTCAAGCGTACGGCTCGGT
>CAJLTA010000017.1 GCA_905209455.1 uncultured Collinsella sp. | reverse complement strand
GGCCCTTGCGGCGTAGTCGCTATTTATTCAGTCCAAGTTTCGGGGCGCAGTTCACTGTCCCCTTTGTGGTGGTTTTAAATCATGGTCAGAGCGAAAAACGAATAACCGTTCATACGCGATCTCCTTACTTATATATATGTCGCGTTGCCGCCATTATAGCGACCGCCGCGAGCGACCACGCCGTCCGCAAAGCGCTATCTCAGCTGCAATATTCGGCGTTTGCCCTGATAAAACCTGCCAAAATAAACCTGTCCTATTTTGGTAGGTAGAATAACCCATAAGGTAAGTATGTTTCTGAGTTATTTCGTGTTGACCCATTTGAGCGCGATAGGGTATAACTCTACTCAACCGCTAGGGATTTTATTGAGAAAGGTGTTCTACTATGAGCAAGAACCTCTCCCAGCAGGTCGTTCTCGACCGCCGCGGCTTCGTTGCCGCCACCTTCGCAACCGTCGCCGGCCTTGGTCTTGCCGGCTGCTCCGACACCAGCGCCGAGGCCGACAAGGGTTCCGCCGCCGGCTCCTCCAAGAGCTCCGAAGATACTGAGGCTTCCACCACGCTCGACGCTAAGGCATTCGACAAGCTCGTCGACAACGGCCCCAAAGCCGATGACGATGCCATCGCCGCCAGCACCTGGGCCACGGCCGTTAAGGACGCCGGCGTCTTTAAGATCGGTGGCGTTCAGACCTCTACGCTTTTCTCCCTCCTCAACGAGAAAGACGGCCAGACCCGCGGCTTCGACGCCGGTATCGCACAGCTCCTGTCCAACTACATTCTGGGCGAGAACAAAGTCGAGATCACCCAGGTGACCTCGGACACACGCGAGTCCGTCCTGCAGAACGGCCAGGTCGACGCCGTCTTTGCCACCTACACCATCACTGACGAGCGCAAGAAGCTCGTCTCCTTTGCCGGCCCCTACTACTACACCCAGCAGGCCATCCTGGTGCTTGCCGATAACGACGACATCAAGAGCGTCGACGACCTGGCCGACAAGAACGTCGCCGTCCAGTCCGGCTCCAACGGCCCTGCCATCCTGGAGGAGCTCGCACCCAAGGCCAGCCAGCAGGAGTTCAAGACCGACGAGGAGGCCCGCCAGGCACTCCAGCAAGGTCGCGTTGACGCCTACGTCATCGATAACAACATGCAGCAGAGCGCCCTGGTCCGCGAGCCCGGTAAGTACAAGATTGCCGGCAAGCCCTTCGGCAGCAAGGAGCCCTATGGTATCGGCCTGCCGCTCGATTCCGACGGCGTCGCCTTTGTCAACGACTTCCTTAAGAAGATCGAGGACGATGGTACCTGGACCGAGCTGTGGCAGATCTGCATCGGCGACCGTACGGGCGACACCAATGTTCCCGAGCTGCCCGAGATCGGCGCCTAGGCAGCAAGCCTGGTAACGGCCGCAACGAAACCATATGGAAACGCATGATGCGCTTTATTGCGGTAAACTGTTTCCTCACTGAGTTGTCGGGGCTTCCGTACACACGGGAGCCCCTTTCCTTATCGGCGGGAGGTCCGCATGAGTCTTTCCGAGCTCTGGTCACTCTATGGCCAGAACTATATCGACGCGCTGCTAGCAACCTGGGGCATGACGCTTGAGTCGTTTGCCATCGCCATGGTGCTGGCCGTCGCCATCACCGTGATGCGCGTGTCGCCGCTCAAGCCGCTGCGCGTCTTTGGCGACCTGTATGTCCAGGTCTTCCGCAACATCCCCGGCATCGCGCTGCTCATTATCGTCGTCTACGCACTGCCGCCGCTCAAGGTCGTTCTGCCCTACCGCACCTGCGTTATCGTCGCCACGGTCCTTTTGGGCTCGGCCTTTGGCTCCGAGAACTTTATGAGTGGCATCAACACCGTCGGCGTCGGCCAGGTGGAAGCCGCCCGCTCGCTGGGCATGAGCTTCAGCCGCATCCTCGCCAAGATCGTGATTCCGCAGGCGCTGCGCTCGAGTGTGCTGCCCATGACCAACCTCTTTATCGCCGTCATGCTCACCACTGCGCTCGGCAGTCAGGTGCCGCTTAAACCGCAGGAGCTCACCGGCGTGGTGAGCTATATCAACACGCGCTCGCTCGGCGGCGTCGCCGCGTTCTTTATCTCGGCGCTCGGCTACCTGGGCACGGCCTTTGTGGTAAGCCACATTGGCAACTATATCGATAAGAAGGTGAGGATCCTCCGATGAGCAAGCATTCCTCCCCTGCACTTACCATGCGCGATGCGCTCTACGAGGCTCCCGGCCCCAAGATGCGCGCTAAGATTCGCATCGGCACCGCCATTTCGCTCGTTGCCGTGGCCGCGCTCATCGCTCTGGTACTGCAGCGCTTTTATGTGACCGGCCAGCTTTCGGTCCACTATTGGTATTTCTTTACACACCTCACCACCTGGAAGTTCCTGCTTGCCGGCTTTGAGGGCACCGTCAAAGTCGCACTCACCGCTGGCGCCATCGCGCTGGTGCTGGGCCTAGCCCTTATGCTCGGCCGTACCAGCGACATTAAGCCGCTGCAGCTGGTCTGCCGCGTGCTCACCGATTTCTTCCGCGGCGTACCGAGCCTCCTGTTCATCTACTTCTTCTTTTTGGTGCTGCCCCAGTACAAGATCGCGCTGCCGTCGTTTTGGATGCTCACGCTTCCTGTCGCGCTCGCTGCCGCCGGCGTGCTGGCCGAGGTTTTCCGCGCCGGCGTCAACGCCGTACCGCGCGGGCAGGTCGAGGCGGCCCAGGCGCTCGGTCTCTCCAAAGCTAAAATCACCTTTAAAATCGTGTTGCCGCAGGCGATTCGGTTTATTATCCCGTCGTTGATTTCGCAGCTTGTGGTCGTAGTCAAAGACACCACCGTCGCCTACGTAGTGAGCTACCCCGACCTCATGCAAAATGCCCGCGTGCTCATCACCAACTACGACGCCCTTGTGTCGGTCTACCTGGTGATCGCGGTCATCTATATCCTCATCAACGTCGCGATTAACAAGGCCGCTGTCTACGTTTCGCACAAGACCGGCGCGACCATCATCCGCTAACGCTTTGCCATTTCGAGTCATAAGGAGCCGAGCACCATGGCACAGAGCACCTCTTCCACCGGCAATCAGCCGCTGATCGAGCTCAGACACGTTGATAAGTACTATGGCGATCTACACGTCCTCAACGACATCAATCTCTCGGTCGACCGCGGCGAGGTCGTCGTTGTGATCGGGCCCTCGGGCTCGGGCAAGTCGACCATGTGCCGCACTATCAACCGTCTGGAAACCATCGACTCGGGCGAGATTCTCATCGAGGGCGAGCCCCTGCCGCAAGAAGGCAAGGATCTTGCCCGCATGCGTGCCGAGCTGGGCATGGTGTTTCAGCAGTTCAACCTGTTTGCACATATGACGGTGCTGCAGAACGTCATGCTGGGACCGGTCGATGTGCTGGGTGTCTCCAAAGATGAGGCCCGCGAGCGCGCCATGGACCTGCTGAGCCGCGTGGGCGTTGCCGAGCAGGCCGACAAGGTGCCCGCACAGCTTTCGGGCGGCCAGCAGCAGCGCGTGGCCATCGCCCGTTCACTCGCCATGCAGCCCAAGGCCATGCTCTTTGACGAGCCCACGAGCGCCCTTGACCCCGAGATGATCAACGAGGTGCTCGAGGTCATGGTCCGTCTGGCACAGCAGGGCATGACGATGATCGTCATCACGCATGAGATGAACTTTGCCCGCCGCGTGGCCGACCGCGTCGTCTTTATGGCCGATGGTCAGATCGTGGAAACCGGCACGCCCGACGAGTTCTTCGACCACCCCCAGACCAAGCGCGCCCAGGACTTCCTCAACTCCATTAAGGGCCACTAACCAGCCACCCCGTGGGACAAATCCAACGGAAGTGTTGTCCCACGTCTCTCATGCGCCCTGTCACCTTTAAATTCGAAAGCAGCACCTATGATCGGAACCCGCACCTCATCGTCCTATACCCCGCACGTCGACGTTACCCCCGCCGACCGTCCGCTCATCCTCGTCGCGCCGCGTTGGGAAGAGGCAAAGCCGTTTTTAAGCGAGACGCTCTCCCCCAACGAGGAAATCGCAAGCGTCTTTGTCGATGCCATCCTTGCCGCCGGCGGCCTGCCGCTGCAGATGTCTATTACCGAGGACATTGAGGTTATCCGTCATTACGTCGATATCGCCGACGGCATCGCCATTCCCGGCGGCCCGGACGTCAACCCCAAGCGCTGGGGCGATGATCGACCCTACGACCCCACCCTCTGCTGCGAGATCCGCGATAGCTTTGAGTTTAAGCTGGTTAACGAGGTGCTCCGTGCCAAAAAGCCGCTCTTTACCACCTGCCGCGGCACGCAGTTGCTCAATGTCGCCACTGGCGGCACCCTGTGCATGGACGTGCCGAGCCTGGGTGCGCGCGAGGGCCGCACGCAGTGGCGCCATACCCACGTGCTCAACGATCCCGTGCACCCCGTCGAGGTCGTGCCGGGCTCGCTGCTCGACCGCGCGGTTGGCGGACACAGGCTGATCCAGACCAACTCGGCACACCACTGCTGCGTCGATCGTCTGGGTAAAAGCACGCGCTTGGTCGCCAAGGCAACCGACGGCGTTCCCGAGTGCATCGAGGTCGAAGGCCAGCCATTCTGTCTAGGCGTGCAATGGCACCCTGAGTACACGTGGAAGACGCTCGAAACCGACTTCAACCTGTGGAAGTCGTTTGTCGAGGCAGCGGCAAAGGTTAAGCAGGCACGCTAGCTCGCAAGCCACACAAGTTAAAGCCTCCTAAGCCAGCGGGGGGGCGGACACCAGCCACGGTGCCCGCCCCCCTGTATTTGGTATGCTCGGTATGATTATCCCTCACAAACAATCAAAGAAATCTCGACCGCAATCGGTCTACGGTAAAGCAAATGGTAAACACGCTTGCTACGTTGATTAGGCAGTCAATTAAAATCGAGATGCATTGACCATTCCCCAACGGGGTCACGCCACAAATCCACATGAGCATCGAGGCTGGAAGCGGAAGCATGGAATTGGCCCCGAGCTGTATGTAGATCGCTACAACATTGACAAGCAACAGCATGCCAATCGGACCGAAGCCGGACCCAAAATAGGAAACAACGATCACGCAAGAGACCACGTATGCAAGGCAGACGACACTCGCCAGAAGAAGTCGATAGCAAAAAATATTCAGGTTGAAATACTGCCAAGCATCCAAAACGATTACGCAGTTAAGACAGTACAAAACGACACTCGACAGGATAAACGCGCCCAAAAGGGCAAAAGAAGACAGCACCACTCGCGCAACGATAGCGCACACACGCTTCCCACCCCGAGCCTCCGACAACCCCCACGGTTCCTCAATAAAGCCCGAACTGACAAAGCGCGGCACAATGCAAGCCGCGATGAACGGAAAGAACAATGCATGAGCCAACGGGGCTACGTTGAACAGCAGACCGCGAAAAACCTCTGCATTACCAAATAGAAGGACATCCTCTGCCGACAGCAGAAGCGTCGGGTCTGGGAAAAAGCCCAAGAAACTGTTCTCACGGAGGCTACAGAACCACATCGGGAAAGAATTAAGCTGCAATACCACCATGCACGCATAAATTACCAGGATTAAAGCGTACATCCATTTGCTCACATGCTTCAATTCTGACTGGAGGAGTCTTTTAATCTGACGAGCCATTGAGCACACCCCCAGCGCGAAAGCTCAAGAGAGCGTAAATCAATACCGATAGACAGCTGGCTGCCACGCCATATCCCAGAAGCGTCAGCTGCCCCATATCGCTATACCCAAGGGCACATCCGACTCCAAGGTACGGCCCCGGAAGAAAGAAGATCCATCGCAAGGACGGTATGGGTGTCTGAAGGTAAGTTCCGTAGAGCGTCAAGCTCATGACAAATCCGATTATTACCACAGCCCCGCTCAATACGGCGCTGCCTGTAATCCGATAGATGGTCACCGTCTCCAACGCAACCGATATCACCAATACGGCGTTAATCATCATCGCGGGCAAAAATGCAGCCAGCATGCTATACGCATAGTTTTGCCCTCCACGTGTTATCGCTATTGCAAACAGAAGAAGGCAAAGCGCACTATATGCTGCGCCGATTATTAAAGCAGACGAAAGTACATGTGCCAGAGCCCCGTTAAAGCAGGCAAGACCTCTTGCTGAAGAAATTCGGTATCCCTCTTCATAGCCGCGCTCCTGTAAAATCGCCAGGCAAACGATGAGCGGAACGAACAGAGAGGTGCCGGCAAAAGCACTGCGCACAAGGGACTCATCGGGTGCAGAAGGATCGATTACATTCCAGCAGAAGCCAATATCCTCCCCAAAAACGCTATTGCCAAAGGCGAGCAACGTTGTTCCGTTTTTTAGAAAGATGCCGAAGAGAAGGCCGAACGCCAGCATAAGCGCAAGACCAAACTTCGCCGGAAACATCCTGTGCAAACGCATCATATCTGCCTTTATGGGATGAATCGCCCGCTTCATAGCGAGACCGCCTTCATCAAGCGCCTGTAATACTCTTTTAGGGACGACGCCTCATCCCTTATGACGTCCATCGGTTCCTTTTTCAGCAGTTCGCCGTCATGAATAAACACGCAACTTGTTGCAACTGATGCCAACTCATCCAAATCATGGCTAGAGATGAGCATGGTCTTACCCTGTTCTCGATTCAATCGACCGATAAGGGCCCATATACTCTCGATGCCCAGCGGGTCCAACCCGTTTGCTGGCTCATCAAAAATAAGCAGATCAGTGTCACCCAACAAAGCCGTAGCTATATCCAGCCGCCGTTTCATTCCCAGAGAAAAACTGCTCACGCTCTTTTTCTCTTCGACGTCCAGCCCGACTAGGCTCAAAACGCGAGGAATCTCACGATTCGCATCAAGCCCCCATTCCAAACATCGGATTTGGAGATTCTCAACCGCACTGAGGGATTGGTATGCTCCGCTGGAATCTGGCACATAGCCGACACGCGTCCGCATCAAGCCAAGCTCTCTTTTTGATTTGCCTCCAAAGAGCTCCACGCTCCCCGACGATGGCTCACAGAGGCCCAGCACTATTTTAATAAGCGTGCTTTTACCCGCCCCGTTTGCACCAACAAGGGCACAGAGCTCAGACTGATGCACCTCGAAGGAAACGTCATGCAAAACGTGCCGTTTCCCGTAGCGTTTTGAAACTCTTGATAGCTTTATCGCTGATGCGTTCATTGGACCCCCGTTCTGCTTGATAGAAAAATCGCTCATATCGTTCCTACTTTACTTTATTGTTTTCCATTGCTGTTATTGTTTTTCGATAACTCATATTTGTCAAGATAATCTAAAAGAAGGGACCCGTGTTAGACACGGGTCCCTTCACGCTGATACTTCGTTTTAGTTGTTCACCTTAAGCTACTCGTCACTCAAATCGACAGCAAAGACTGATGTCGGAAGCGACGCCTCATTGCCTCCGCCGTCCCGCATCTGTCTCACGACATTTTTTGCGCGCTCGACAATAAGCTCCTCAAGCTCTTTCTCGCTCACGCGCTGAATAATATCTCCCGGTTGACAATCAAGTTCATCACAGATATCGAGCAGCGTCTTAAGGCGAATAGCTTTTATTTTTCCGTTTCTAAGCTTTGAAATATTAGCCGGAGTATGCCCCGTCGCCCGAATCAGATCAGCGCTGGTCTTTCCGGTCTTAAGCAGCTGCGTCTCAAGCTCGATGATGAGATAGCTCATGCTTCCTCCTACACAAGCTCGTCAGACTGCTCTTGGAGCAGCGAGGCATAACTCCAGATCACCGAGATACACAGACAGACAGCCGCGCCGATAAGCGACCCCGCATCAAAGGCAACGCCTTGGCAAATCTCAATAACGAAGGAATGAGGCACGACGTAAAGCTCCAGCCCACCAATGGTAAGATTGACCGATCCGTAGGCACCAATAAGCGAAACCGCGGCGTTAACAGCAAAGGCAAGCGCAAGAACACGGATAAGCCGCACATGCGTCTTGGTAAAGGGCGAGACGCCTCGCGAGATGTTACGGCTGATCCCACACAGAACGACAAGCGAAATACCCACGACGAGTGCCAGGCACAGTCCGCTTGGGATAACGATGCACCCGCCATCGAGAAGCGTCACGACGCCGAAAGAATCGACAGAAGCAATGTTTGCAACCGCATACCAGATCACGTAAACAACCAACGCGGCAAAAGCGACGAGCATCCCTGCAAAAACGGCTGCCATGCAAAAGCCAAGCTTCCTGATATTTTCGCCCGCTTTGGCCATACGCTGAACGCTGTTAGACATACACTCACCCTCATCGACTCTATCGTTATTCGAACAGTTTATCGAACAACGATATTGATTGCATGCGGAAAGCCCCGCCAGTGCGCATAGCCCATTCACTAATCAGAAGGGGTGAGAGTGGATTTTTGGACACGTATCGAACGAGAGTGGATAATCTCCCACTTCGAGGCCACCACCGGTCCTAAAACGGGAGATTATCCACTCTCATAGTCATCAAGGCTCGCAAGCTCTTATTCGGCCGCCTCGCGCAGGGCCGACATCGTAGCCGCATATTGCTGCTGCAACGCATGCATTCCCTCGCGAGCGCCGTCAACGGCATCGGCGCCGCGCAGCGCTTCGGTCACCACGACCGCCGGCTCGTACAGATTATCGAATCCCAGGTTCTGGCTCACGCCCTTGAGCGTGTGCGCTGCCATAAACGCTTCCTCGGCGTCTCCTGCCGCCATGGCAGCCTCCAACCTGTCCATGCTCTCGTCATCTAAAAACTTGAGGGCAAAGCGGGCAAGCATTTCCCCGCCCATCAGCCGAGCACACGCGTCATCATAATTAGCGCCGATCTTCTCATACGCCTCACGCATGGAAATCATGGATTAAAAACTCCTTTGGTCAAACTAAATCGTAGGAAACGCGACGACATCGGCGGGGCGTGCCAACGTCTCGGCAATTTGGTCTTGCACCTCGAGCAAACAGTCGAGCAGCAACGGGTTAAAGGTGCCGCACTTACCGTCCAGAATCATCTTGATCGCTTCCTCGTGCGGGATAGCGTCCTTGTACACGCGCACGCTCGTCAGGGCATCGTACACGTCGGCCACCGAAACCACCTGTGCGGCAATGGGAATTTCGTCGCCCTTAAGGCCATCGGGATAACCCTTGCCGTCCCAGCGCTCGTGGTGCCAACGCGCAATCTGGTACGCATATTCCATAAGCGCATTGCCGGCGTGATGGCTACCCAGCTCACGCAGCATGTCGGCGCCGATCGTGGTATGCGTCTTCATAATCTCGAACTCCTCGGGCGTAAGGCGTCCGGGTTTGTTGAGAATCGCATCGTCAATCGACATCTTGCCGATATCGTGCAGCGCCGAAGCCAGGGCAATCGTGGAGCGCTCCTCATTGTCGAGGGAGATCGCGCCGCTACGCTGGACCAGACAGCCGAGCAGCAGCTCGGTCAGCTTTTCGATGTTCGTAACGTGCCTGCCGCTCTCGCCGTTGCGAAGCTCCATGACGCCGGCCATGATGTCGATGAGCATGCGACTGTTCTTGACGCGCTCGTTGTACTGCTGGGACAGCAGGTTCGTCAGGCGGCGCTGTTTGGCGTATAGGCGGATGGTGTTGCTTACACGGCGGCGCACGACACGGGAGTCAAACGGGCGGTTGATATAGTCCGAGGCGCCCAGCTCGTACGCGCGCAGAACCGCATCATCGGAATCTTCGCTCGAAATCATGATGACAGGCAGATTATCGATACCCGATCGGCGCGACAGATCGGCCAGCACCTCAAAGCCACTTATGCCCGGCATGACAATGTCCAGCAGCACGAGCGATAACTCATCGCCATAGCGGTCGACCATGTCGAGCGCCGTACGACCGTTGTCGGCCTCGAGGATGCAATACTCGTCCTTGAGCATCTCGTTGAGAATGGCTCGGTTCATCTCGGAGTCATCGGCGATAAGCACCAAAGGCTTTTCGCTTTGGAAGGCCTCGATGGAATCGGCATCGGTCACGACCGTACCGGCTTTTGCCTTAGCGCGGCTCAGTAACTGGACAGCACGGCCAACGCCCTCATCGACCGTCTCGCCATGAATGCGAACGCCACCAACACATGCCGTCAAGCTCACGTACTCATGGCCCGGAATAATCGTGGAATGAACGGCTTCGGATACCTGATGCAGGCGACGGGCGAAGTCATCGGAGGGAATATTGGGCATGACGACCACAAACTTGTCGCAGCCATAGCGCACAAGCTCGTCAGTCGAACGAATTCCGCTGCGTATGGCTGTCGCCACAGCACCGAGTGCAAGGTCGCCGGCATGACGGCCACACGTATCGTTGAAGGCCCTAAAATCATCAAGGTCAATCATCGCAACGCCGGCATTCATGCGGGCGCTTCGGAGCTTTTCCTCGTAATATCGGCGATTGCGCACGCTCGTCAGCACGTCGGTGTAGACAAGGTCCTCTTCTGCGGCCTCTTGCTCATCGATCGGACGCACCATCAGCAGGACGTGAGGCTCGCCCTCGACCTTCAGAGGGCGCAGATGGGCGCGGTACTCAACGCCATCGTTGAGCAGTTGCTCCGACACCTCATCGGAATCTGTCAAGGCCTCAAGACTTGAATGACGCAGGCAAGGACACCGATTGCCGGCGAGTAGGCAGTTAGGCTCGTTCTTAATCTGATCGGCCGACAGCAAACGCACCACGGGGTAGGTCTTCGCGACACGGGCGACCTCGGCGGCAGCCTCCTCGTCGGTTAGATTGACCTCGTGATTATTGAGCATATGGGGCCCTTTCGATAGTTTCGCATGAAGCGGTGGGTTCCAAATGTTACAAGGGTAACACCTTGTCGATGCAGGTAAGCACGTGAATCCTGTTACATTTTTATGAGTTGGCAGACGGCACGATTGAAGCCGCAGACGTGAGGTTTTGAGCACAGTTGTTAACACGGCCGAAACGTTTGCAGGTGAAGGCCGCTTTGACTATTGCGGGTGTTAGAGCCCCAGGATGCCGCAGACAGCCCGGGCAGCCGCTGCCGGGCGATCGCGCAGGCCGTTGTGCGCACCGGGAACCATTGCGAGTGGACAGCCCAAAAGCTCAGCCGCCACCCTCGTGCCCGCCTCGCGGGGCGTGCCAATCGAGAGCTCGCCCAGGAGCACGGCGGCCACCGTTTTTGACGCACGAACGCTATCCCAATCGGGAACGCAGGTCATAGTGATCCCGTATTCGTTTGCCATGAAACTACGGCCGTTGCGCAGGGCATGCTTGGCTTCTGCCTCGGTTGTTCTGGGAGCTTCGGGGTCCGGATCGCCGATGGCACCCAGAAAGGCCCGTAATGCCCTGGAGACCTTTCCCGCGGCGATCATCTCGAGCAAAACCGAGGCCGCGCCCAGACCGGCACCCTCATCTGTCACGGCGGGTTCATGCAGAATCGCACGTGAGATTATGGCGGGGTTTGCACGGAGAAGCTCCAGCGCCACCAGCGTACCGGCACTGTGCGCGAGCACGTTTGCCGGAGCGCCAATATGCTCGATAACGGCCTGCAGGTCGGCGGCCTGGACGGCGAGGTCGTAGCGTCCGTCTGCAGCGTCGCCGCTCTCGCCGCAACCGCGGCGGTCGTAGGCAATGACGCGATAGTCACAGGCGAGCTCGCGGGCGATGCCGTCAAAAAAGACACCATCGACACACGCACCGTGCACGCACACCAAGGCGGGTGCATCGGACGATACATCCGGGCTGGCATACTCGCGGCAGGCGATCGTGGTGCCCGCATTCTCGACTGTAAAATCCATACTGTGTTCCCATCATCAATGCCCATCCAGACGCAGGCCAGCAGGGCCGGACAGGTCCTCATCGTCTTGCGCTTTGTTAACAGATTAACTGTACCTGACTCGAAACCTTTCATGACACGGCATCGAAAGTAGAGTGAAAAATCGAAACCTGTAAAGCACAAGCCCAAACCACGCATTAGCGGCGATGCTATGCTTAAGCTCAACTGTCCCAAGGAGCATATGCCTATGTCTACGTTTTTGAATGCCAGCCCCATCTTTGGGCCCGTCCGCAGCCGTCGCCTGGGCCTTTCGCTCGGTGTCAACATGATGCCGGCGAGCGGCAAAATCTGCACGTTCGACTGCATCTACTGCGAGAACGGCCTCAACGCCGAGCGCCCCTGCCACGAGTCGTATAACACGGCTGCCGTGGTGCTCGACGCACTCGAGGCCAAGCTGCACGAGATGGCAGCCGAGGGTGAGCTGCCCGATGTAATCACGTTTGCCGGCAATGGCGAGCCCACCGCCGCGCCGGAGTTTCCGCAGGCCATCGCCGGTGCCGTCGCGCTTCGCGACCAGCTGGCCCCAAACACCAAGATTGCTGTGCTTTCCAACGGCACGCGCGCCGGCCGTCCCCAGGTGCACGATGCGCTCATGATGGTCGACGACAACATCCTCAAGCTGGATACGGTCGATCCGGCATTTATCCAGCTGCTCGATCAACCCGTTGGCCCTTACGATGTGGAGCACCAGATCGAGACGTTCGCGAGCTTTAACGGTCATGTCATTATCCAGACGATCTTTTTGACCGGCGAGTATCAGGGCAGGCTCATCGACAACACTGGTGAGGAGTACGTTGGTCCTTGGCTCGCGGCGCTCGAGCGCATTCGCCCGCAGGAGGCGACCATCTACACCGTCGCACGCGAGACGCCGGTCGCCGGCCTTGCCAAAGCAGCGCCTGAGGTACTCGACGCCATTGCCGAGCGCGTCCAAGCCCTCGGCATTCCCTGCCAGGTGAGCTACTAGCAAAACCACGCAGCAGCTAGTGTCAGCCATCCCGCCCCATCAGTTGCGGTGATATAGTTCCTATTTGTGCTGTTAAACCGCTTAAATCGGAACTATATCACCGCAACTTTTATGGACGCGTGGGTGGGCTATACTAGCTGCGGATGAAAGGAAGTTAGCCATGTATGACAAAGGACCCGTGCCTGGCCGCAACGACGCTTGCTGGTGCGGTAGCGGCAAGAAGTACAAGAAATGCCACAGCGCCTTCGACGAGCGCCTCGAGCGCCTGTGGGAGGAGGGCTGGGAGGTTCTGCCCCGTACGCTCTACAAGACGCCCGCCGATATCGAGGGCATCAAGCGCTCGGCCGCCATCAACGTGGGCGTGCTCGATTACGTGGGCGAGCACATCGCCGCGGGCATGACCACCAACCAGATCGACCAGATGATCTACGACTACACCGTCGAGCACGGCGGCACGCCGGCCGATCTCAACTACGAGGGCTATCCCAAGAGCGTGTGCACCTCGATCAACGACGTCGTCTGCCACGGTATCCCCTGCGATGCGGATGTGCTGCACGAGGGCGACATCATCAACGTCGACTGCTCCACGATTTTGGACGGCTACTTTAGTGATTCGAGCCGCATGTTCTGCATCGGCGAGGTCTCTGCCGAGCGCCAGCGCTTGGTCGACGTCACCCGCGCCAGCGTGGAGGCGGGTTTGGCGGCCGTCAAGCCATGGCTGCCGCTGTCTGTGATGGCCGAGGCCGTGCAAAAAACGGTCGAGGACGCCGGCTTTAGCGTGGTGCGCGAGTACGGCGGACACGGCATTGGCAAGGAGTTCCACGAGGACCCGTTTGTGGGCTTTACCACCGAGGCACCCGATGTGGACACTATCATGGCCCCGGGCATGGTCTTTACCATCGAGCCCATGGTCAACGCCGGAGCGCCCGACATCAAGATCAGCAAGGGTGACGGTTGGTGCGTGCGCACCAAGGACGGCAGCGATTCGGCCCAGTGCGAGGTACAGCTCGTGGTGACCGAGGACGGCTACGAGCTGCTGAGTTGGTAGCTGTAGATGCGCCGGATGCTGACGGGCACGCTCGTCTTGCATCCGGCGTTTTTTTGAGCGTTTTGCCTGATAAAACCTGCCAAAATAAACCTGTCCCTTTTTGGCAGGTCGAGCGGAGAGGACTGCTTGTGAACATCCTGGTTTTGCTGCCCGTCAATGACCGCCATCGCGCAATTCTTGAGTCGAGTGCTCCGGGCGAGGACTTTATCTATACGAGCGCCGACGCCATCACACGTGAGCAGGTCGCCAACGCCGACGTGATCTTGGGCAACATAGACCCTGCCCTGCTTACCGCGTGCGAGCACCTCCAGCTGCTGCAACTGCAGACCGCGGGCTATGACGATTACTTGACCGCTGGCACCGTGCCAGCCGACGCTAAGCTCTCCTGCTCGGTAGGCGCCTACGGCCAGGCCGTGAGCGAGCACATGTTTGCCATGGTCCTTTCCATGATGAAGCGCCTGCCCGGCTATCACGACTTGCAGCGCGAGCATCGCTGGGAGGATTTGGGGCCGGTCACCTCGCTCAAAAACGCCAACGTGCTGGTGCTGGGCGCGGGCGATATCGGCGGCCACTTTGCCACGCTCTGCCGCGGCATGGGCGCGCACGTCCGCGGCATCAAGCGCCATCCGCTCGTCTACCCCATTGTGTTTGAAGACATGGACGGCATGGACGCCCTGTCTGAGCGCCTGGCGGAGGCAGACGTCGTTGCATCCTTTATGCCCAGCACGCCCGAGACCCGCGGCATTGCAAATGCCGAGTTCTTTGCCGCGATGAAGCCGGGTGCCTTCTTTGCCAACGGCGGCCGCGGCGATCTTGTGGTCACCGACGACTTGGTAACCGCCCTGGAGTCGGGTCATCTCGCCGGCGCCGCGGTCGACGTCACCGACCCCGAGCCGCTGCCCGCCACGAGCCCGCTGTGGGATGCACCCAACATGCTCATCACGCCGCACGTCTCCGGCTGGTTCCACCTAGCCGCCACGCTCAATAACGTGGTCGACATCGCCGCGGAGAATCTGCGTCACCTGCAGGCAGGCGAGACGCTTCGCTGCTGGATCGAACACTGATTGTTCCGGCGTTTTACCAAACGCCGGACCCCCTCGACGCTGCGAGCCCGCCGTTTGGCCAATCTACCGTTCAATTTCAAAGGCGCGACCAGAAGGTCAGCGCCTTTTCATTTCACGGCACCTTGGCTCAAACGGCGGGCTCTCGCTGACTTTTGCTCTACCTGCAGCGTTTCGCTGGCGCCAGCTTTATCTGCAAGCCTTAGCAGTTCCGTCTTGCCGTTGGCGTTGTGGCATTTGCCCAGATAAAACCTACCAAAAATGTCATCCCTTTTTGATAGGTTTTAGAGCTCCACGCTTTCGGCGCCGTTGATGGTTAGGTCGCGCTCGTAGAAGGCCGTGAGGGCGCGGATGGCGTACATCACGTCGCGCACGCCGCCGGTCTCGTAGCTCGAGTGCATGGCAAGCTGCGGCAGGCCCACGTCCACGGCATGCATGCTCGCCTGCATATTGGACAGATTGCCGAGCGTGGAGCCGCCGGCCATGTCGCTCTTGTTGGCGAAGGCCTGCGTGGGCACGTCGGCGTCATCGCAGATGGCCTGGAACACCGCGCGGCTAAAGGCATCGGTGCAGTAGTGCTGGTTGGCGGCTTCCTTGATGACGATGCCGCCGTTGAGCACAACCTGATTGCGAGCATCGCACTTCTCGGCGTGGTTGGGGTGCACGGCATGCGCGTTGTCGCAGCTCACGAGCATCGAGGCGGCAAGCGCGCGATGATACGACTCGTCATCGAAGCCCAGCGAGCCGTTAATGCGGCGCAGCGCGTCGGCCAAGAACGTCGACATGGCACCCTGCTTGGTCTCGGAGCCAACCTCCTCGTTATCGAAGCAGCAGAAGACCGAGACGTCGTGCGCGTTCTCAGCGCCCAAAAATGCCTGTAGCGAGGTATAAGCGCAGGCCAGGTCGTCGAGCTTGGGTGTCGAGATAAACTCGTCGGCCCAGCCCCAAATGCGCGCATCCTGACGATTGACCAGGAACAGGTCGCGGCCCAGGATCTGCTCGGGCTCAACGTCCAGCTCATCGGCAATCAGGGCATCAAAATCTCCCTGCTTGAGTTCGCCGGCGCTGATGAGCGGGCACAGGTCGACGGCTCGGTTGGGAGCAAAGCCCTCGTTAACGCCGCGGTTCATGTGGATGGCAAGACTCGGAATGATAGCGACCTCGCGCTCGGTGGCAAGCAGGCGGCTCTCGATACGGTCGCCCTCGCGCACCAGCACGCGGCCTGCGAGCGCCAGCGGGCGGTCGAACCAGGTGTAGTCGATCATGCCGCCGTATGCCTCGGTGTTCAGGCGCAGCGTCTCGCCCGCGCCGTCGAGTTCGGGCACAGCCTTGACCTTAAATGTCGGCGAATCGCCGTGCGACGCCGTGAGCTGAAAATGATAGTCACCCGCAACGCCGTCCTCGCCCCACGTCGCGGCCAGGTCCTCGCCCACCTTAAAGGCGATGATGCTCGAGGTATTGCGCTGCGTGTAATAACGCCCGCCCGGCTCGATGTCCCACGCCGCATTCTCGGGCAGATAGGTGAAACCCGCCTCGTCGAGCTCGGCCATAATGGTTGCCGCCGTATGGAACATGCTGGGGCATGCCTCGATAAAGTCGATAAGGTCGTTGGCGGCCTCGATATCATCGGCCGTCACATGCGCGCGCTCGGGCGTTTCCTGATCCGTCATGCTCTCCCCTTTCGCTGGGTTGATGGTCCCCTCCAGCATACCCCGCCACGCCAGCGCCACACTCTTCATTCCGTGCTTAATTCCGCGTTGCCCACCGGCTTGCGAATTTCTAACATTGTTTACATTTCTATACGCTTGAGCTAACACGTTTTACCTCCGTATCAACAGTGTGCGGGGGTAAACTTATGCGCATGTTATAACTTGCCCGGAAGGATTCATCATGCTTAGGATCGGTCTTCTTACCAGTGGCGGCGACTGCCAGGCGCTCAACGCCACCATGCGCGGCATCGTCAAAACGCTTATGACCAATAGCGAAGAACCTATCGAGATCTATGGTTTTGAGGACGGCTACCAGGGCCTTATCTACAGCAGGTTCCGCGTCATGACGCCCGCCGATTTTAGTGGCATCCTCACCCGCGGCGGCACTATTCTGGGCACGAGCCGCACGCCGTTCAAGCGTCTGGATATTCCCGAGGCCGATGGCGTCGAGAAGGTACCAGCGATGGTCCACACCTATCATAAGCTGCAGCTCGACTGCCTGTTTATGCTGGGCGGTAACGGATCCACCAAGACCGCCAACCGCCTGCGCGAAGAGGGCCTCAACGTTATCGCCCTGCCCAAGACCATCGATAACGACACCTGGGGCACCGAGTTGACGTTTGGCTTTACGAGCGCCATCGACGTCGCCACCAAATGCATCGACGACATCCACACCACCGCTTCGAGCCATGGGCGCGTGTTCGTTATCGAGATCATGGGCCATAAGGTTGGCTGGATCCCGCTGTATGCCGGCGTCGCAGGCGGCGCAGATGTCATCTTGATTCCCGAGATCCCCTACGACATGGATAACGTCATCAAGACCATCGAGCATCGCATGGAGACCGGCAGCCGCTTTACCATCGTGGCCGTCGCCGAGGGCGCCATCTCCAAGGAGGACGCGGCACTGTCCAAGAAGGAGTACAAGAAGAAGCTCGCCGAGCGCACGAGCCCGTCGATTGTCTACGACATCGCCAAGGAGATCGAGGCCAAGACCGGTCGCGAGACCCGCGTCGCCATCCCCGGCCACACGCAGCGCGGCGGCCAGCCCGATGCCCAGGATCGCATCTTTGCGACCCAGTGCGGCGTCGAGGCGGCACTGGGCTGCCTGCGCGGCGAGTTTGGCTACATGATTGCCCTGCGCGACGGCAAGATGTGCCACATGCCGCTCAAGGATGTCGCTGGCAAGCTCAAGTTTGTCGATCCCCAGAGCGACCTGGTACGTGAGGCCAAGGCGTTGGGCATCAGCTTCGGCGACGAATAGCCTCGGCTGGAAGTGCTCTCATCGGAGGCCCCAGGGCTTACCTCCCAAATCGTCCTCGGACATGTCAGGACCCCGCTGCGCGCTTCGCGCGGCGGGGTCCTTCCGTCCTGCGGAAAGATTTGGGAGGTAAGCCCTGGGGCCTCCTGCGGTAACTGGGGAGGCCGAGGCTATTCGTCTTCTTGCTGCGGGTGCCTGGTCTGAAATTCAGTTGCGGTGAAATAGTTCCTGCTTAGCCCGCAAATGGCTGAATCTAGAAACTATTCCACCGCAACTTACGAATGATCGGAGCGGCTACAGCACAAGCGTCGGCGTTCGTTTGATGGTCCGCCACGAAAAGGGGCCATCTACTACGTTTAACTCGATGAGGCCAACCATGACCGCCTTTTTCGAAAATCGACAGGCCTTCTACCTGCGGTTTTATTTTTCGTTTCCCCGGCATGGTTGAGGGTATCCAATTAAACGTAGTAGATAGGCCCGTTTTGTGGCATACGGCCCATTCAAGCCCAATCTCGAAGGCTAAAGAGAGTCTCTCATCCACCCCTGCGAGCAGAAGATAGCAAAGCAACAAACGCCGGGTCGCCCGTAGGTGCCCGGCGTTTGCCCAGATAAAACCTGCCAAAATAAACCTGTCTTTTTTGGCAGGTTACTCGGCACTCTTGAGGGCGCCGACCATGTCGATCTTATTGAGGGTACGATTGGTAGCGAGGTTGACGATAAACGTAAAGCCAAAGGAAAGCACCACGGCGAGCACGTAGCTTAGCGGCTCGACCTCGACGTCAAAGTACAGCGACGGCATCTGCAGGATGTACGTAAAACTCTCGGCCAACGCACCACCCAGTGGAACGCCCAGCGCAGCGCCGATCGCCGTGAGGATCAACGTCTCCTTGTTGACGTAATGGTGCACCTCACCGCGACGGAAGCCCAACACCTTAATGGTCGCCAGCTCGCGCTCGCGCTCGGAGATATTCGTGTTGGACAGCGTAAACACCACCACAAACGACAGACACGCCGCCATAAAGGTCACGAGCACCACGACCGAATTGATAATCGTAAAGTTCGCCTCATAGTTTTCCCAATGCTCGGCCGTACTCGAAATCGTAAGCCAACCGTCACTCTTAAGATTCTTGCTAAACGCAATCTGGTCGGCCGGCGAGCCCTTAAGCAGCACAAAGACGCCGTTAAGGCGTGCGCTTCGACCGAACGCGCGCTCATAGGTGCCCTGCGTCATGTAAAGCGTGTTGCCCAGATAGTTAAGCGAAATGTCACTGACTTTGACCTTGGCGACATTGAGCGACGAATCCTGGACGTGAGCCGTATCGCCCGGCTGAATCCCCAGCACCAGCTGTGAACTTTTGCTCAGATACACGTCTCCGTCACGCAAAGACAGCGGTTCTTTGGACTCATCCTCCAGGCGCACGTAATCGCCCAAGTCACCCGTGCGGTCGTCGGGAATCACGATGAGCTGCACGGTCTCACTTTTGCCGCCAAACGTAAAGGTGACGTTGTCGGTCATAATCGGCAGGGTCGAGGTCACGGTCACGTTGGAATCATTGGCCGCGCTGCGCTCGTCCAACGCCACGCACGTCTGCGAAAAATCGTCGGGATTGGCGACCGCCAGCAGGTCGTAGCGCGTGATATGCCCGTACTGTTTGGGCGAAAGCGCCACCGACGTGTCGCGAATGCCCATACCGCAGATCACGAGCGCCGTGCAGCCGGCGATACCGAAGATAGTCATAAAAGCGCGCTTTTTGTAGCGGAATAGGTTACGTGCTGCCACCTTGTTCAAAAAGCCCATGCGGCGCCAGATAAAGCCGATGCGCTCAAGCAAGATGCGAGAGCCGGCGCGTGGGGCCTTGGGACGCATGAGCGAGGCTGGGGTCTCGGCCATCTCGTGGCGGCAGGCGATAATCGTAGCGCCCACCACGCCCACGGCAAACAGCGCCACCGAGACGATTGAGGACACGATGTCGTACGAGAGCAACATCTGGGGCAGCGAGTACATGTCGTCGAACACCGTAAACAGGAACAGCGGCAGGCCCACAAATCCGATGATGTTGCCGAGCACGCCGCCGATCAGACATGCCCACAGCGCATAGTCCACGTATTTGGACAGGATGCGCTCGCGTGAATAGCCGAGCGCCTTGTACAGGCCAATGAGCGTGCGCTCCTCCTCGACCATGCGCGTGGCGGTGGTAAGGCTGATGAGCACGGCGACGACAAAAAAGATAAATGGGAAAACCGTGGCGATGGCCTCAATTGACGAGCTATCGCTCTCGACGCTCGAGTAGCTTGCGATGTTACCGCGGTCCTGGATGTACCAGGTGCATTCGCCCAAATCGGAAAGCTCGGCGCGGGCATCGGCGAATTGTTGGTTGGCGGCGGCGCGGCGCTGGTCCAACTCGGCCTGAGCCTGGACGCGCTCCTCGCTGCCCTCGGCCATACGGTCGATGTTGCCCTGTTCAATCCCAAAGAGCATATTCGCCTGGCGTTCGGCCGCATCCAAGCTTGCCGGCGTGTCAACCGTCAACTCCTGAGTACGTGCCTTCTCACGCTCCTCGCGGATCTTCTCGATATTGCCCTTAACCTCGTTGATCTTTGTCGTGTAGGCATCCGAATAGGAGTTGAGGCTCTTGGCTCCCTCGACGATCACGTGGACCGAGGAGTAGGAAGAAGATGTCGCGGCGTCCTCGTTCACATAGAACTTATAGTCCGCAGCCGAAGCAGCGCGGAAGGCGTTAACTGTCGAGTCGGAGCTCACGTCGGTGGGATCGAGGACCTCGGCCGTAATGGTGTAATCGCCCGCGGCAAACTGGTCCTTGGCACTTTGGTTGGACGAGCTCGCGTCATTGGCGGCAAAACTCACCGTATCGCCGAGCTTTTTGCCCGAAGCCTTCAGGAACTTCGAAGTCACCGCGACCTCACCGGCGCTCTCGGGCAAATCGCCGCTCACCAGCACCGGTTGATCGATATTCTCCTTGGAAAGACTTTGCACGACCACGCGCTCGCGCGTTGTGCCCACGGCGGTGTAGGCGGTCTCAGTGTAGATACCCTCGGTCGTCTCGACGCCGTCGACCTCTTGGATGGCGTCGAGATCATCGTCAGTCAGGCCATAGGTCGACTGCACGTTAATGTCATAGACATTTTGCTGGTCGAAGTAGGCGTCAACCGAATCGCACAGGTCCTCGCAACCCGCCTTAAGGCCGCACATCACGCTCACGCCGAGCGCGGTGATCACGACGATAGACAAGAAGCGTTTGAGGCTGCCGCGAATCGTGCGGTAGACACCGCGGCGAAACACCGTCGGCACCATATCGTTTGAGCTTTGGGCAGTGCGGTAGGTCGTAAAATCCTGCTCGCGCTCCGTGTTCTGCGCGTCGCGGCGTTGGCTGTTTTGGCGGTCCTGATCCATGGGCGCTACCACTCGATCGTCTCGATAGGCACGGGATTTTGCTGGACCGTCTCGCTCTCCACGCGGCCGCTCTTAAAGCGAATCAGGCGATCGGCCATGGGCGCGAGCGCGGAGTTGTGCGTGATGATGATGACCGTAATGCCCTGCTTGCGGCAGGTATCCTGCAGCAGCTGCAAGATCTGCTTGCCGGTTTTATAGTCGAGCGCGCCCGTGGGCTCGTCGCACAGAAGCAGCTTGGGGTTCTTTGCCAGTGCGCGGGCGATGGACACGCGCTGCTGCTCGCCGCCCGAAAGCTGTGCCGGAAAGTTGCCCAGGCGCTCGCCCAGGCCAACCTGGCGAAGCGTTTGTTCGGCATCGAGCGAATCGGGGCAAATCTGAGCTGCGAGCTCAACGTTTTCGAGGGCCGTCAGGTTGGGGACCAGATTGTAGAACTGGAAGACAAAGCCGACGTCGGCGCGGCGGTATTCCACGAGCTGCGCCTCGTTAGCGGAGCTCACGTCGCGCCCGTCCACCGTCACGGTGCCGGAAGTTGCCGTGTCCATGCCGCCCAAGATGTTGAGCGCCGTCGTTTTACCGGCGCCTGAAGCACCCAAAATGATGGCGAGCTCGCCGCGCTCGACCGTAAAACTCGCGCCGTCGAGTGCGTGAATGCGGGCGTCGCCCTCGCCGTATGCCTTGATGACGTCTTTGAATTCGATATAGGCCATCGATTAATTCCCATCTGGTCGGATAACTCTTTAGTATTACCCATTTCGCACCGACCAAAAAGGGACAGGTTCATTTTGGCAGGTTTTAGAGGCGGACGGTGAAGGTGATCTGGTTGCCGTGGCCGCAGACAGAAGCGCTCCCACCATGGGCTTCGGCGATGGCACGCACCACGGATAGGCCCACGCCCGAGCCGCCCGTCTTGGAGCTGCGCGACACGTCCGCACGATAGAAGCGGTCGAACAATCGATCTAGGTCGCCTTCGGGCAGCTCGTCCACGGCGTTCGAAACGACAAGCTCGGCCGAACCTTTGCCTGCACCGCGTGAGACGGCACGCAGACTCAACTCAATTACACTGCCCTCACTCGCATAGCGCGTGGCGTTATCCAGCAGCAGCTCAACCACCTGCGCCACCGCTGCAGCATCGGCATGGGCCCGCACGCCACTCGCAATCGACGTCGACAGACGCTTGCCACGCGAAACCGCCACCGACTCAAACGGCGACGCCGCCTTGTCCACTGCCTCCGAAAGATCGATCGATATCATGGTAAAGCCCGCCGAACCCTCGTCCATGCGAGCCAAAAACACCAGACGCTCCGTGAGCGCCGTCAACCGTGCAACCTGTTCGTGAATGCTCTGCGTCCACTCGCTCTCGCCGCTCTCGATCTCTTGCACCTCATTGGCGGCATCAATCACGGCCAGCGGCGTCTTGATCTCGTGGCTTGCATCGGTAATAAAGCGCTTTTGCTTGCTGTAGCTCTCGACCATCGGCCGAATCACCGCGCCCGAGGCACCCGCCACAATTGCCAACACCGCCAGCCAGCCAATGCAACTAATCGCCACGCTCGCGCTCAAAAACGAATGAAAGCTTGCAAGCTCGCGCGAGCAGTCCACAAACACATAGGTGGTCTCGTCGCCCTGAACCGTAACCGTATAGCGGTAGTTACCAGAAAAGCCCGAGGTCCAACCCTTGGAATATAGTCCTGCAGCGATGCGTGCAGCACGCTTGGCACCCACCGCGGCAATGCGGGCCGTGTTGACATCGGTCACCTGCCCACCGGCAATCGACACCGTAAAGTAGCGCGTGTCGAAGGGAGACTCCGCCGTCATACCTTCGAAGTGCCCGGTGCGCATGACCACCCTGTCACCGGCAGCGGTCTTACCGGCGCCCACATCCTCGCCGAGATCGGTCTTGGGCTCATCCGTCCAATCGATGCCGTCCTTGCCCGCCAAGATATAGTCCAGACGAGCGTCGGCCATCTTGCAGACATGCGAGTAGTTGACGATATTGATGCCGGCGATGATAAGCGTAAGCACGGCGGTCACGGCACCCATGGCAACCAGGATGAACTTACGACGCAGGCGACGTCCCATTGCACTGGCAGCATCGGCGCGCCCCGGATTACCCGAGTCCGCGCCCATGCCGAGCTTTGCCGTCGTGCGCTTCCACCACGCACTCGCGCTCACGCCTATTCGCCCTCCTCAACAACCTCGAGCGAATAGCCCTGGTTGCGCGATGCACGGATGGCCACGTTGGCACCAAGCGCCGTCAGCTTTTTGCGCAGGTACGAGATATAGACCCACACCACGTTAGCGCCTTCGGGCGCGTCCTCACCCCAAACTTCGAGCATCAAACGCTCGGTGGGCATGCGCGTGCCGGCGTTGCGCATAAAGAGCTCCATAAGCTGAAACTCTCGATTGGCCAGGTGCTCCTCGCCCAAAGGGCCCACGAGTGTGCACGATGCCGTGTCGAGGCGCACGTTGCCCACGCTGAGCGTCGTGGCGTCAATTGCCGTCGCGGCACGCGTCATGGCGCGAATGCGTGCGAGCAGCTCCTTGGCGGCGAACGGCTTGGTCAGGTAGTCGTTGGCACCGGCATCCAGGCCCTCGACCTTATCGGACACCTCGCTTTTTGCCGTGAGCATGATGATGGGCAGTCGCTTACCGGCGGCGCGTGTGCGCTTGAGTACCTCGATACCGTCCATGCCGGGCATCATGATGTCCAGAATTGCGGCGTCATAGTCGTTGGCGAGCAGATACTCGAGCGCCGTCAGACCATCGAGCGCGGTATCGACCTCGTAGTCGCTATGTTGAAGAATCGCGGTAAGGGCGCGGGAGAGGCCGGGTTCGTCCTCGGCAAGCATCAGCTTCATAGTTGTTCCTTTGGCGCGCGGCTATACAGATTTCGATATTGCCGATGATAGCGCACCGCCAGCCGCCTTAGCGCAGCCTTAGCTGCTCAACCTGCACGTTTCTAAAAACGCTGGATAGGGCTTAGCCAAACTTAAGGCACATATGCCGAGCGCTTGGACGCATGCCGGCCGCGAAAGGACGGCGACTCGTTCTTTCAGGGTGTCTTGGCCATGCAAAGTGCTTGAACGTTAGTCCTCGTACGCGCCCTCAAGCCGAAGCAGCCACTCCTTGCGATCAAGCCCGCCGGCATATCCGTTGAGCGAACCATCGGCGGCAACCACGCGATGGCACGGCACAATAATCGAAATGGGATTACGCGCGACCGCGGCCCCCACGGCACGGGGAGACACAACGGGGTCCTCGTTTCCCGGTACACGATGTCGAGCCGCAACACGCTGGGCAATCTCGCCATACGTGGCGACCTCGCCACGCGGAATAGAAAGCAGCTCGTACCAAACTTCACGTTGAAACGCCGTGCCAATCAAATGCAACGGCGGCGTAAACCGAGGTTCCTGCCCTGCAAAATAAGCATTCAACCAAGCCCAAGAACGCTCAAGTACCGAAGAAGCCACACCGTTTGTCGGATTCACCGAAGACATGCCGCCAGCACCAGAAACCGCATCGGCGCCTTCAACATGTTCGGGATCTTCTTTGAGAAGCGTGGAGCCAAAGTGCTCCTGCCCCTCAAACCAAAGCCCCGTCAAACCGCGGCCATCAGCGGCAAGCAGGATTTCGCCCAAAGGCGAAGCAAACGTCGTCGTGACCACCAGCGGCTCCTTTCAAAACTCCGCAAACATAATACCGCGAATTGTGCAGACAACCTCAATCGACCCCAAAGTTGCCCAAGGCAGCAGGCGCAACGCGCCGCAGCTGCGATCCGCGCTCCACAGTCCCCCAAGGAGGCAGGCGTGAAGCGCCGAGGCCGCCGCCGGGACCAGGGCCCGCAACAACCACGCGCCCCCACATCAGCCCAGCGGCCCCAACCAACAACGGCCCCATCGCAGACTGCTCGCAGCCGAGTCACCGCAGGCGGGGGCCGGGCTTAGCTTTCAGGACACTCCGCAAACCAGTGTGGCGCCTTGTCCGCGGCTCCGAAGGAGCAGGACAAGGCGCCACACATGGTCGAGGACGTTCTGAAAACTAAGCCCGGCCCCCGCCGGACAGGTCAACTTACTCGCAGAGCAGCTTAGCGATCTGGACGGCGTTGGTTGCCGCGCCCTTACGGATTTGGTCGCCGCAGCACCAGAAGGTGATGCCACGCGCGGCCTCGGGGTTGGAGATGTCACGACGCACGCGGCCGACCCAAATCAGGTCCTGGTCGGACGTATCCATCGGCATGGGGAAGCGGTCGTGTGCATCCTCGGCAGCCATATCGTCAACCAGCTTCACGCCCGGAGCGGCAGCCAGCGCAGCACGGGCCTCTTCCACCGTGATGTCGCGCTCAAACTCGAGCGTAATGCTCTCGGAGTGCGAACGCAGCACGGGCACGCGCACGCAGGTGCAGTTCACGCGCAGCTCGGGCAGATGCATGATCTTGCGACCCTCGTTCTGCAGCTTCATCTCCTCGGAGGTAAAGTCCTCCTCCTTGACGCCGCCAATCTGCGGAATCAGGTTGCTCGCCAGCTGGGCGGCGAAGGCGCGCGGCTCGGGAATCTCCTCGCCACGGCCCAGGGCGGCAAGCTGTGCTTCGAGCTCGGCCATACCGGGGGCACCGGCGCCCGAAGCTGCCTGATACGTGGACACGATCATACGCTTTACGCCGGCAAGCTGATGCAGCGGCCAGGTGGGAACCAGGCCGATAATGGTCGCGCAGTTGGGGTTGGCGATAAGGCCGTGATGCCACTTGATATCGTCGGCATTGATCTCGGGTACGACCAGCGGCACCTCGGGATCCATGCGGAAGGCATGGCTGTTGTCGACCACGACAGCGCCGCGCTTTACGGCCTCGGGCAGCAATTCCTTGGCGATATCGTCGCCGGCAGCGCCAAGCACGATGTCACAGCCCTCAAAGGCCTCGGGACAAGCCTCTTCGATCACGATTTGCTCGCCGCGGAACTCAACGGTCTTGCCCGCGGAGCGTGCGCTTGCCAACAGCTTGAGCTTGCCGACCGGGAACTCCTGCTCGTTGAGGCACTCGAGCATCTGGGTGCCCACGGCTCCCGTCGCGCCCAAAATAGCAACCGTGTACTGTTTCATGCTTCCCCCTTTAAAGGTTGTGGCTTTTGCCCGCACGCCGAGCAGGCCGATTATTGTTGCCAGTTTATACAAGAACAGGGCGGGCATGAAACCCGCCCCGTCGAAACGAAACCGAAACGAAACGCCCCGCCGTAGATTTTTGAGACATGACCCAAAAATCTACCGAACAGTCGCTACTTTTTGAGCGCGGCCAGAGCGGGATCGACCGGCGCAGGAGCCTCCAGATCGGAGACCTTCACAATGCCGTTTTCGTCGGAGAAGGCACGGTAAATGGTCTGAATCGCCAGGTCGAAGTCCTTCTCCTCGACACCGATAATGATATTGATCTCGTCACAGCTCTGCGAAATCATGCGCACGCTCACGCCGGCCTGACCAAGCATGCCAAACAGATGGCCCGAGATACCTGCACGGCCGCGCAGGTTACGGCCAACGGTAGCGATGAGCGCCAAGCCCTCGACAACCTCGATCTCGAGCGGCTCGACCTCCTGTTGAATGTCGCCCACGAGCGAGTACAGCGAGTCGTGCACATCCTGCTCCTGCACCACGGCGCCAAAGCGGTCGACACCGGTGGGCATGTGCTCGACGGAAACGTCATAGCGCTCGAAGACCGAAAGCGCGCGGCGCATAAAACCGACACGGGGTTTGGTGCGGTCGCGGGCAACGTTGATGGCGACAAAACCGCGCTTGCCGGTCACACCGGTAATGATGGGCTCCGCCTCGCCCTCATCAGCCGTCTCGCTAATGATGGTGCCGGGGTCCTGCGGCGCATTGGTGTTCTTGATGACCAGCGGAATGCCGGCCTCGCGCACGGGGAACACGGCCTCCTCGTGCAGGACGCTCGCACCCATGTACGAAAGCTCTCGCAGCTCCTCGTAGGTAACGCGGGCGATGGGCTGAGCCTCGGGCACAATGCGAGGATCGGCAGAATAGAAGCCCGAAACGTCGGTCCAGTTCTCGTACAGGTCGGCACCAAGGCACTTGGCCAAGATCGAACCCGAGATATCGCCGCCACCACGGTCGAGCAGCTTGATCTGGCCCTCACGCGTCGCGCCGTAGAAGCCAGGCATAACGAAGCCGCCCTGCTGACCGTACTCTTGCACCAGCTCGGAGGTGCGGTTCATGCTGAGCGTACCGTCGTGATGGAACGCCACAACCGTCGCGGCGTCCAGGAACGGTAGGCCCAGGTACTCAGCCATCAGGCGAGCGGTGAAGTACTCGCCGCGGCTCACAAGCTCCTCGGTGGAGTAACCGCCCGAGCGGGCGCGCTCGGCAAAAGCCGCGAACTCCTCACGGATGGGATAGGTGAGCTCCAGCTCGTCAGCGATATCAAAATAGCGCTGGCCGATGTCCTCGAGCAGCTCCTCGCACGACACGTGGTACTTAACGTGCGCGTTAACCAGGTAGAGCAGGTCGGTCACCTTGGTGTCGCCCTTAAAGCGGCGACCACAGGCGGAAACCACCACAAAACGGCGAGCCGGGTCGGCATCGACGATGGCCTTGATCTTCTTAAAGTGTTCGGCGTCGGCGACCGACGAGCCGCCAAACTTGGCAATCTTAATCATGGGCTGGAGGTTACCTTTCTAAAAAGCCTCTGCGAACCTATTTTGCGCGCTCTGATACCATGGTTTCACCGATTGGGACCAAGGCATCCGAGGAGCAGTGTTATATGGGAACTTATCATAGTACACGAGGACGCACTTTATCGTGCTCAAGTAAGGTGGCAATCCGCACCGGCATCGCTCCCGACGGGGGTTTGTTTGTCTCGGACGAGCTTGGCACCCAGCAGGTCGATATCAGCTCGCTTGCAGATAAATCGTACTTTGAAATCGCTCAAGATGTGTTGGGAATGTTACTGAATGATTACACGGCCGAAGAAATTTCGGCGTGTGTCGACGAGGCATACCGCGGCACGTTCGCGAGTGAAGAGGTTACGCCGCTCGTCAAACTCGACGCAGCGCCGGGTGCTGACGCCCCTCAGACCTATGTGATGGAGCTCTTTGGCGGCCCCACAAGCGCCTTCAAGGACGTCGCCCTACAGATGCTCCCCCGCCTCATGGCCCGCACTTCCGCCAAGGACGGCGGCGCCGAGCGCATCATGATCGTCACCGCCACGTCAGGCGACACCGGCAAGGCCGCGCTCGCCGGTTTTGCCGACGCTCCGGGCACGGGCATCACCGTCTTTTATCCCGAGGGCAAGGTCAGCCGCGTCCAGAACCTGCAGATGTCCACGCAGGAGGGCAGCAACGTCGCCGTCTGCGGAATCCGCGGCAACTTTGACGACGCCCAGAGTGCCGTCAAGCGTATCTTTGCCGATAAGGAGCTAGCTGAGCGTCTTGAGGCCGCCGGCACGGTGCTTTCGAGCGCCAACTCCATCAATGTCGGCCGTCTGGTACCGCAGGTCGTCTACTACTTTGCCGCCTATGCGCAGTTGCTGCGCGCCGGCGCTATCGAGGCTGGCGACGCCGTGGAGTTCTGCGTACCGACCGGCAACTTTGGCGATATCTTGGCCGGCTACTATGCCAAGCGTATGGGTCTGCCCGTCGCCAAGCTCATCGTCGCGAGCGACAAGAACAACGTGCTGGCTGACTTCCTGACCACCGGCGTATACGACCGTAACCGCCCGTTCTTCACGACCATCTCGCCGTCGATGGACATCCTCATCAGCTCCAACCTCGAGCGCATGCTCTACTTCCTGTCCGACGGCGACTGCGAGCTCGTTGCCGGCCTTATGGAGCAGCTTGCCCAGACCGGTCGCTACGAGGTGCCTGCCGAGCTGCTGGCCAAGATCAAGAGCGTATTTGGCTGCGGCTGGGCCAGCGAGGACGAGGTTCGCGCCGCCATCAAGAGCTGCTGGGATGCCAACGGCTACGTGATCGACCCGCACACCGCTTGCGGCTATCACGTCTTTGAGCAGGTCGCCCCCACCGAGGGCGCCAAGGCCCGCGTGCTGCTTTCGACCGCCAGCCCCTACAAGTTCCCGCGCGCCTGTTGCGACGCCCTGGGCCTCGACGTTCCCGAGGACGACTTTGAGGCCATGCGCGTGCTCGAGCAGACAACCAATACGGTCGCCCCGGCCCAACTCGCCGAGCTCGAGTCCAAACCCGTCCGCTTCGAAGACGTCTGCGACGTAGCCGACATGGCCAACTACGTAGAGTCTGCAGCAAAAAAGATGGCTACCAACTAAAACCCTTATTAAGCGCCGGCGAAAGCCGGCGCACCTTCTTTTTATTTAGCTTTCGGGATGATGACGAGCACGCGAGCGGGTCTGGCCGTTTAGTTCGTCGCGAGTTCCGCACGAGCCGGAAAGCACTTAATGTGCTTTCCGAGCGAGCCAGGACTGCCCGAGCAGCGAACTAAACGGCCAGACCCGCCCAGGAGGACCCACATGATCAAAATCACCGTCCCAGCCACGAGCGCAAACCTAGGCATCGGCTACGACACCCTCGGCATGGCCGTCGGCCTCTACTCGCACTTCACCTTCGAGCGCGCCGACAAGCTCACCATCACGGGCTGCCCCAAGGAGTTCCAAAACGAGAATAACCTGGTCTATGTGAGCTTTGTCGATGCGCTGGCCGCATGGGGCGAGCCGGCCTTCCCCGTCGCTATCGACATTCAGACCGACGTCCCCGTCGCCCGCGGCCTGGGTTCCAGCTCCACCTGCGTCGTCGCCGGCATCATGGCTGCCGCCGCGCTGACAGGCCATACCGTCGACCGCGCCGAACTCGTCCGCATCGCCACCGAGGTCGAGGGCCATCCCGATAACGTCGCCCCCGCCATCCTGGGCGGCGCCGTCTGCTCCTTTACGCCGACTGATTCGCTCCCCCAGTGCCTGCGCTACGAGGTGAGCGATCGCTTGCGTTTTATTACCGTGATTCCGCCCTACGAGGTGCATACGAGCGAGGCCCGCAAGGTTGTGCCACAGGAGATTCCACTCTCCACCGCCGTATGGCAAATGGGCCGCATTGCTGGCATGACGCGCGGTCTGGAGACCGGCGACCTTGACCTGATTGCCGCCGCCAATGACGACCGCATCCAGGAGCCCTATCGCCGCCGCCTCATCCCCGACTACAACGCCGTGCGCGACACCTGCCTTAACGGAGGCGCCAAGACCATCTGGATCAGTGGCTCCGGCTCGACCCTCATGGCCGTGACTGACGACACCATCGTAGCGAAGTTCCTGCAGGTCAAGCTGCGCGAGCAGTTCCCCAAGTGTGATACGCATATTCTGACGTGCGACACCGAGGGCGCCCAAATCGAGTACCTGTAGACATCCTCCCCATATACCTGTCCGGGACGGTCGGGATGTTCCCTCAAAATCGTCCTCGCGCATGAAGGCCCCTTGCCCTGCTCCTACGGAGCGACGGACAAGGGGCCTTCGCGCTGCGGAATGATTTTGAGGGAACATCCCGACCGTCCCTGCGCCTACCTTGCTGAGGATGTCTACAGGGACCCACGCTTTGAAGGGGCGCCGAGCTGATAGTTGATTATTATTGGCAGGGGCTCTTGCTGGTAAGGAGCACTTGCTAGAGGCAGGCCTCGGCGATGCGCTTTTTTAGTTCATCGATGCCGATACCGGTCTGGGAGCTTGTGATGATCACGTTCTCGGCCGGAACGTTGAGCTGTTTTTTGATGGCTGCTGCCTGGCGGGCCTGCTGGGTGCGGCTGAGCTTGTCGGCTTTGGTGAGGCAGACGATAAAGTTGAACTCGTTGCCCTGCAGGTAGTCGATCATGTCATGGTCGAGTTTACTGGGGTCGTGGCGAATGTCCACCAGCGACACAACCAAGTTAAAGCTGCGCTCGGAGTCAAAGAAATCGCCAATGAGCTCGGCCCAGCGGTCGCGCTCGGCCTTGGAACGACGGGCGAAACCGTAGCCCGGCAGGTCCACAAAATGCACGTCGTCGGCCTCAAAAAAGTTGATGTTGCTCGTCTTGCCCGGCGTGCTCGAAACCTTGACCAGGTTCTTGCGGCCAAAGAGTTTGTTCATGATGGAGGACTTGCCCACGTTGGAGCGGCCGACGAAGCTCACCTCGGGACAGGTTGACTCGGGAATCTGCGAAACCTTGCCGTAGCTGGCGACGAACTTGGCAAGCTGGTAGTTAATTGAATCGGCCATGGACACTCCTTGGTCGTAGGTTCTTACAAAACGGGCGTGCTATTGCGCGGCGGCGATACGACGAACGATGTCAAGCGTGATGCCGCTCGCGGTGCGAGCGTACTCGTCCAGATCGAACTCGCGCTCGCAAAACGCGTCATATGCCTCGTCACAATTATCGCTGATAGCGCGCAGTACCAGGCAATCGACACCATTCTTGGCCGCGATGTGCGCAATTGCCGCGCCCTCCATCTCGACGCAATCGGCATGCGTGGCCTCAATCGCAGCGTTACGCATGGCGTCACCCGTAACAAAGCGATCACCCGTGGCGATAGTGCCACACAGGAACTGCTTGGGGTCCTTCTCCGCAGAAGTCTCATCCGCCGAGGCATCCATAAATCCATGCTCGGCAAGCACGGCGGCGGCAACATCAGCCAACGCCGGTGTCGAGACAAACTCCTCGAGCCCCGGCGCGGACTCGGCGATGAGTGCCGTATCGGTATCCAGATAGCGCAGGCACTTGCCTATAACCACGTCGTTAATATGGAGTTTAGGGTTTAGGCCGCCCGCAATGCCCGAAAACACAACGGCCTGCGGGGCGTATTTGCTGATGAGATGCTGCGTTGCGGCAGCGGCGTTCACGGTCCCCATGCCTGCCGTCGTGGCGACTACTGTCAGACCCGAAAGCCCACCGTTCACAACGGTCAAGCCCGCCTCCTGCGACTCATGCGTGCCACTCAGCTCTTCCTTAATCTGCGCAACCTCTTTTTCGAGTGCGCCTATGATCGCGATGGTTGCCATGCCATCCCCCAAATCCGTGCAAATTGCTTATCCACGGTATGGTACCAGCATTTTGGCTCAACCGTGTCAGCACCAAGCCGTTAGGCCAGTACAGCTCGGGTATCATAAAGGGGCAAAAATGGCTTGTTAGCCGATGGCCGACCTGAGCTCCGCACGGCGCTTTTTCATACCGGCCATAACGGCATTGCGCAGCTCGGGCATGCGCGCGGTATCCATCTGGGGCACGCCCTCGAGCTTATAGGGAATGCCCAGTTGCTCGTACTTGACGACACCCATCGTGTGATACGGCAGCATTTCCAGGCCCACCACGTTGTGCCATGGAGCGATGAGGCGACCGAGCTTCTCGCACTCCTCCGCCGTGTCGGTAATGCCCGGCACAACCACGTGGCGGATAACGACCTTGATATTGCGACGTGCAAGCTCATCGCCAAACGCCAGGATGCGTGCGGGATCACAACCGGTCAGCTTTTTATGCTCGACCGGGTCGGCATGCTTAATATCGAGCAGTACCATGTCGGTCTCGTTGAGCACGGCATCGAACTTCTCGGGATGCTGAGGGTCGAAGGCGTAGCCACAGCTATCCAGGCAGGTATGCACACGACCATCGGGGTTGTTGTGCATTGCACGGAACAGGTCGGCCAAAAACTCGGGCTGCAGAAGCGGCTCGCCGCCCGAAACGGTAATGCCACCGCTGCGGTAAAACTCATGGTTGCTCTGGAACTCGTCCATCAGATGCTCGACGGTCACCATGGTGCCGCCGTTAACCGACCAGGTATCGGGATTGTGGCAATACGCGCAGCGCATGGGACAGCCTTGGACAAACACTACGAAGCGGATGCCGGGACCGTCAACCGTACCCATCGTCTCGATCGAATGTACGCGGCCCAGGGCAAACGCGGAGTCCTCGGGACGAGCGTCCACACCCTCGAGCGTCATCTCAGCCATTCCCGCTACCTTGCCTCTCATTGGTTTTAGTTACATAAATGCCAGAGCCATTCTAGCCCATACATATGATGGCGAAACGGTTTAGAGGTCAATTAGGTCGTCCTATTTGACTCCACGCAAAAGCGGCGGGAGGGTTATCGCAACCCGCCCACCGCCGAGGCAATAGAAATCGATAGACTCCAGGCCTTACGCCTTAAGCGTGAGCACCGCGCCGAAGGCGGTCGGGCCGCAATGGCTCGAGATGACGCCGCCGACCTGAGTCCAGGTAATGTCCTTAAAGCCAAGATCGTGTGCATAGACTTCCATGTCGTCGCGCAGCTCCTCGGAAAGACCTACCGAATACGCCAGGCCAATGTGCGAGTAGTCAATCTCGCCCTTGGCAACCATGTGATCAATAAAGGCGCGGGCGCACTTGAGCATAGAGCCGCGGAACTTCTTGGTTGCCACGAACTTGCCGCCCGTTACCTCAATGCAGGGCTTAATCTTGAGCAGATGGGCGCCCAGGAACGCGACGTTGGACAAGCGACCGCCCGCCTTAAGGAAGGCAAGGTCCGTAGGAACAAAGCCCAACAGCACGCGGTCCATGACGGAGTTCGCGAAGGCGAAGATCTCGTCGACGGTGGCATCGGGGTGAGCCTCGATGTATTTGGCGGTCTCGACGACAACAAGCGACTGGCCTACCGAGACAAAGCGCGTGTCCATGGAGAACACGTAGTCGCGCCCCTGGGCCGCAATCTTTGAGGACTGATGCGAACAGGTCGTGGCCTCGGAATATGCAAGATGCAAAATAGTCGCGTCGGGCTGCTCAGCGTGAATGCGGTCGTACACGTGAGCAAAATCCGCAGGCGCGCAGCCACTGGTCTTGGGCATCACGCCAAACTCATTGCAGCGCGAATAAATCTCGAGCGGATCGATCGAGCCGTCCTCGACGGTCTCGTCACCAATCGTGACATGCATGGGCACGCGCACGATGCCGTAGCGCTCGCAGAGCTCCGGCGTCACATCCGACCCAGACTCGACCACGATTACGTACTTGCCCATTAATATCACGACCCATCTCGACATTGGCTTTTCAATACATGGCACGCACCGCCGCACTGTTGCACAACGGCGTCCAAGCGCCAAAGAGACGCCGCCCCTTGCACACAACAAAGGACAGCGTCTCCCTGGAAAACTCCGTGCTTATCTGAGATTCTACACGGTTTATTAAGGAGTGTTACTTATTCCGCAAACGGTAGCTATACGCGATGAACGGTAGTTCGCTGCAGCGACTGCGACACATTCCGCCCAGCAAGTCCAATCGCGCTCCACACACGGTTAATGCGCGAGGCGGTAGAAATCCATCGACGCCGCACCCTCGGCATGCAACCCCATCGCCGGAACCGCCGGCGAATAGGTACGGCTCGTAAGTGCCGCCTCGCCGCCATTTGCAAAAATCTCGACCATCGTAGTGTCCGAAAGCACGCGCAGGTCGCGAAGCTCGCTGAGCTCGATCGACCTCTGGTCGCGCCCATAGCCTTCGTCACCCATGTCGAGGGTAAGCATCCCGTCTGCATAGCGCACAAAGACACCCTTGCGGATTTCGAGCTCGATCACCTGGGCGCCCTCACAGGAAACCACAAGATCAAACAGGCGGCCCGGCTCCTCAACGGTTTCACCGCCTGTCGCGCAAACGCAGTCGCCGCGCATCCTCTCAATCTCGTGCACCGGCTGCTGACAGAGCTTACCATCGCGCATGCTCAGTTCTCTCGGCACCGTCAACGCGCACTGCCACCCGCGTGCCACCGTCGGGCTTTTTGCCGTCGCATCGGGGCAACCCGACCACCCGATCATCAAACGCCGACCCGCAGCATCCTCAAAAGACTGCGGTGCGTAGAAATCAAAGCCGGCATCGACCATCGGGGGCATGCCCTGCCCGGCGATCTTAAAACTCGGCGCCTCCCAATCGGCCTCGATGGGAAACCACACGCACTGGTGCGGATTGCGGTAACGCCATCCATCGGCGGACACACCCTGCGGACAGCAAACGAGAATAAGCTCACCATCGAGCTCAAACAGATCGGGGCACTCCCACATAAAGCCAAACTTCTCGCCCAACTCAATGCGCGTCGCATAGCTCCAGTCCTCTAGATCGCTCGAGGTATAGACAAGCACGCAGCCGCGGTCGTCTTTCGTACGAGCGCCCAGAACCATGTAGTAGATACCATCGTGTTCAAGGATTTTGGGATCACGCACGTGCGTACCGATATCGTCGGGGTAATCGACCGGCCCAACAGCTATGCGCTTCTCGCCCAATTCGTCGGGGTTCTCGGCAACCACATGAATCTGGTTTTGCTCACGGCCCGTCAACACGTAGTCGTAATCATCGCGGTCAAAATGCTTGACGTTGCCGGTATAGAAGTAGTGAATCTTGCCGTCGTGTACAAAGGCAGAACCAGAATACGCTCCGCTCGAATCCAAATCGGAATCGGGGAACAGCACAGGGCCGCGATTCTCGTACGTCACAAAATCCTTTGTTGTCAGATGATTCCAAATCACTGGACCGCCATGCGCAGCATCGAATGGATCGTATTGGTGATAGATGTGATACGTATCACCGATCTGCACCAAACCGTTGGGGTCGTTGAGCCAGCCAAGCTCAGGCTCCACATGGAACAGGAGCCTATCGGGGTCGGACGCGATGCGACCCGCCGTCTCATCCTGTCCGGCACGCCACTGCTCATAGTCCGCGCGTGTCACCTTATTTTTTTGATTAAACATCGCCGTTGACTTTCTCGTCTATGGGGAAGGACGCTCGACTCACACGAGTCGAACGCCCTTCCCCAAATGGACTTATCCTCAGATTACGCTGAACGGCTCAACTAGAAGCTGACATCGAAGCCAGCACCAGCGCCCTCTTCATCAGTGGTCGGCACGCCCTTTGCCTTGTTGTAGGCAAAGATCAAGACGATCGGCACGATAAAGGCGATGAGATTGCCAGCCACATACCACACGAGCGTCTCGGGCGTGACGATGAGCAGGCCAAGCACGCCGGTCAGACCCTGACCGATGGCGCGCACCTCAAAGAGCTTCACGAAGGCACCGCCGCAGCCTGCACCGATGCAAGCGCAGATGAACGGGATGATCGAGTAGCGCATGTTTGCAGCAAAGATTGCGGGCTCGGAGATACCGACCAGCGTCGGGATAAAGGACGACATGCAGATGTTGCGCTCTTTGGAATGCTTCTTGTGAATGAGGTACATGCCGATGGCGCCACCGCCCTGGGCGATGATGGAAACCGACCAGATTGCCTGGATGTAGTTGAAGCCAGTCGTGGCAACGAGGTTGGCCTCAATACCCTGGATGAACTGATGCGTACCGGTAACGACGAGCGGCTGCAGGAACGCGGCAAAGACAAAGGCGCCAAAGACGCCCATCCTGTTGTACAGGACATCGATTACGCCAGCGAGGACGTCGCCGATCAGGTTGCCGAGCGGGCCGAACACGGTGAACAGGGCAACGTTAGCAAGAATCAGGGTAACGGTCGGGACAAAGACAAACGAGACGACCTCGGGGATGTACTTCTGGGCAATCTTTTCGACCTTGGCCATAAACCAGGCAGTCAGGATTGCAGGGAACACGCCGCCCTGGAAAGCAACCATGGGGATGGAGAGCGGACCAAAGTTCCAGTACTCAGCACCCGACGGATCCATAACGAACGCGTTACGGTTCATAAGGCTCGGGTGAACCATGACGATACCGACGAGGATGCCCAGAATCGGGTTACCGCCAAAACGCTTCACCGCGCTGTACATAACCAGGACAGGCAGGTAGTCAAACGTGGTGGCGATAATGGCAAAGAAGCTTGCGAGGTTCTTGAGGAACTCGCTGTGGTCGGCAAGGCTGCCCTCCATGCCAAAGAGGCCGTTGGCAACGATCAGCGACTTAAGGCCGATGATGATAGCAGCGCCGACGAAAGCGGGAATGATGGGGATAAAGATATCCGAGAATACCTTGAGGACCGAGAAGAACTTGCCCTTCTTGTCCGCCTCGGCGCCCTTGACCTCGGAAGCGCTGATCTCCTTAACGCCCGTCAGAGCCATAAACTCATCGTAGACCTTGTTGACGGTACCGGTACCGAAGATGATCATGAGCTGGCCGCTGTTGTACAGCACGCCCTTGACGCCATCGATGTTCTCGAGCTCGGCCTTGTTGTACTTGCTCGTATCCTTGAGCACCAGACGCAGACGCGTAACGCAATGCGTGGCGCCCTCGATGTTCTCCAGACCGCCGACGTTATCGACGACTTGCTGAGACACTACTTTGTAGTCCATGTTCCTCTCCATTCCCTTACGAAATCATAAAACGTTTTGATGCCATTACAGAGACGCGATCGTTGCATTTGCGCACTTGAGCGTACCGTCGGTGACCGTCAGTGCCACACCCTGGCCCTGCTTATTGCAGAAGCGCGCGTTAAGCGCAACATCATCGACAAAGATGGTCGCGATATCGTCGTCAACGACCAGGCGCACATGATGAGTGCCCTCGCCCTTAAAGAACAACGGACGCTCGAGGCCCATGTTGTTGACCTGGAACCACGGATACTGGGGGGCCGCCGTAAACTCGAGCTTGCCCTCACGCAGGTTGGCGCGGAACTCATAGGCAAGACCGGACTCGGCGTCCTCGGCAAGCTTCACCGAGAAGCCGGCAGCGTCACCGGCGAGCTCGATGTCGGCATCGAGCATATAGGTGGAACCGGCATCCGCGGCGAGCACCTGCTCGACCTTGCCCGACTCGCAGGAAAGCTCAAAGGCCTCGACTGCCTTAGCCTCGCCAAAGGCGCCAAGCATGCTGTCAGGGAGCTTGGTGCCGAGCGTTCCGTCGGCACGCTGAACGATCTCGAGAGGCATAAAGGTGCCACCCCACAGGTAAGAGCTGGGGTCGCCGCCCTCGTCACGCGTAGGAACCCAACCAAAGAGAACGCGGCGCTCGCCATCAAATGCGGTACGCGCGGCATAGTACGCGCGGCCATCGAAGGAATCGTCCGCAGGAGTGATCCAAGGACCGTTGATAGAGCGAGACATGCGGTAACGGGTCTTGTTGCCATCACTGTACTCGGAGAACACCAGATACCACCAGTCGCCCATCTTAAAGAGATCAGGCATTTCGAACATGGTGTACAGGCCCGGATTCCACCAGTCGCCCTGGAACTCCCAGGTATCCAGGTCCTTGGAGGTGAACTTGACCAGACGACCGGTCATCAGACGCTTGTCCTCGCCCACACGCGTGCCGAGGATGAGCATGTACTCTTCGTTCTCCTCATCCCAAAGCACAAAGGGATCGCGCCAGTTGCGGTCATCGTAACCCTCCTGGGGCGGAAGCAGCGTCTCGGCGATGTTCTTCTCCCACTTGACGGCGTCGTCACTCGTTGCGTGAAGAAGAACCTGCTTCATCAAGCGTGCCTTGACCTTATCGCGATTGCAACCAGTGTAGAGCGCATGGTACTTGTCGCCCACCTTAAACACCGTGCCGGCATAAACATACTGGTCGACTTCCTCGTCGCCGCCACGCTCAAGGCTCTCGCCAAAGTCTTTGTAATTGACGAAGTCCTTGGTTGTCGCGAGTGCCCAGCCAAACGGCTCTCCGAAAGGTCCGGGGTTTCGCGTGTCACGCTGATGATAGAGATAGAACGTGCCGTCCTCGCCGTACGGCATGATGTCGCCTACCCAAATTCCCTCAGGCTGGTAATACACCTTGTGCATCCGAGACTTCCTTTCTCACGAGATACTAACTCGGTACAACTGCAAGATATGTCAATCGTTTTCATATGTCAAACGTTTTCACACCAATACGTCTTTTCGCAGTTCCAGTCGTCGGCAAACGGTTGACATATGCCGGCGAACGGTCATCAGAGGTGTTTGAGGAATTCTTTTGGCACGGGATGAACTACGCGGTTTTACCCTCAATGAGTTCAACGGGGAGCTTGATATTCGATTCGGGCTTTTCGCCGTTAATAAGAGCAATGATGGATTGCGCCGCGAGCTCTCCGATGCGATCGATATCTTGGCGAACGGTTGTTAAGTCAGGCATAAACGTCATAGTGCGGCGGGCACCATCCGCGCCCACGACCTTAATATCGCCCGGAGCGCTCAAGCCGCGCTGCTTCATCACGTTAAGACAGATAGCCGCCATCGTGTCGTCTCCCGCAAAGATGCCGTCAATATCGGGGTTCTCATCGAGGATCTTCGCAACGACCGCGCTCTTTTCGTCGTCGGGCTTAACGAACTCGACCTCACGGACAAGCGCGGGCAAACCGGCCTGCTCAACAACATCGAGGTAGGCATCGGTACGCTTATTGGCAGGCATGCGCATGCGGCTATTGCTGCGCAGGCACAGGGTGCGCGAACACCCGTCATCGATCAGGCGACGCGTGGCAAGTTCGCCGATACTATAGCTGTCGCTCGCAATCTGAACAGAGGCCTCGCCAAGGTCGCAGTCGATACCAACCAGACTCAAACCCATCTCGGCATACGCCTCGGCACCGATATTAAGCGAGTTGACGATGACGCCATCAACCATATTGCGTCGAAGCATGTCGATATAAGAGCGCTCAAGCTCGGGTCGATTGGCGCTATTGCACAGCAGCATCTTAAAACCGTTTTCGGCCAGGGTATGCTCAATGACTTGAACCACTTGGGCATGAAACGGACTGCTGACATAGGGGACGATCATACCGATAAGATTCAGGCGACCGTTGAGCATGGCACGGGCGATATCGTTGGGCGTATAGTTGATGCGCTTCATCGCGGCATGGACCTTATCGCGGGTCTCTTGGCTAATATAGCCGCGATTATTAAGCACGCGAGATACCGTAGTAGGCGAAACCCCCGCCACCGCCGCAACTTCCTTGATGCCAGGCTTAGCCGTATCCTTAGAACGAGCACTCTCGCGAGCCATAGCACCCTCCCCCATCAACATGTCATACGTTTACATACGAACAAAGCATACCCCAACAAGAGCGGGAAGACGGTAACAGTACAAGTAAGTAAACGACTCATCCAAATAATTAGGAGAGTTCCGCCTAAAGGGTAACTACACAGGACCCCCGCCGGGGCTGTTTGGGCTACCTCCCAAAACATTCCGCAAAGAGGCTCGCCGCACGAAGTGCGCAGCGAGCCTCTTTGCATGTCCGAGGACACCAATTTAATTTAGCGTGGTTCCCTAAAGGACGACAACGCAGGAGACCCGGCAAGGCCGGGAGCACTTTGTCTCGCAAACATTCCGCAGCCGCGAAGCGGCGAGGACGTTTGAGAGGCAAAGTGCGTAGGCCTTACCGGGTCTCCGGTGGGAGTTGAGTCCCTTTAGAACTTGTCGTGGAAGGTACGCGCAATGACCTCGTCCTGCTGCTCCTTGGTGAGCGTGTGGAAGTTCACGGCATAGCCGGAAACGCGGATGGTCAGCTGCGGGTACTTCTCGGGGTGAGCCTGAGCGTCGAGCAGCGTCTCACGGTTGAAGACGTTGATGTTCAGGTGGTGGCCACCCTTCTCGGCGTAAGCGTCGAGCATGTGGACCAGGTTATCGGCCTGGGTCTCGGAAACTTCAGAAACCTTCATAATGTGTCTCCTTCGATTAATAGGCGCCGGCCGAAACCGGCGCACTAATCAGTAATCGTTATTGTTAGTATAGCACTAACAATAGTTACTCGCCCAGCTGATCAAGGTCGATATCGCCAAAGAACACCTGGTCCTCCTTGCCGAGCGCACTCGGGATGATGGAGAAGGTGTTGGAGATGCCGTCCTGAGCATCGCGGAACGGGAGCTTGGAAACCGAAGACAGCGAAGCGATGGCGCCGTGGCTATCGCGCTTGTGCATGGGGTTAGCACCCGGGGCGAACGGCTGGCCAGCCTTGCGGCCGTCGGGCGTGGAGCCGGTCTTCTTACCGTACACGACGTTGGAGGTAATGGTCAGAACCGAGGTCGTGGGCACGGAGTTGCGGTAGGTGTCGTTCATGCGGATGTACTCCATGAACTGGTGCACAACGTCGTGAGCGATCTGGTCGACGCGGTCGTCGTCGTTACCGTACTTGGGGAACTCACCCTCGGTCTCGAAGTCGACGATGATGCCGTTCTCATCACGGACGGGGTGGACCTTGGCGTACTTGATGGCGGACAGGGAGTCAGCCACGACGGAAAGGCCAGCGATGCCCGTAGCGAACCAGCGGTGCACGTGCTTGTCGTGCAGAGCCATCTGGATGCGCTCGTAGCAGTACTTGTCGTGCATGTAGTGAATGATGTTCAGCGAGTTGACGTACACGCCAGCGAGCCACTTCATCATGTCGTTGTACTTGGCCACAACGTCGTCGTAATCGAGCGTATCGCCCTCGACGGCGCGATACTTGGGACCGACCTGCTTCTTGGAGACCTCGTCAACACCGCCGTTGAGTGCGTACAGCAGGCACTTGGCCAGGTTGGCGCGGGCGCCGAAGAACTGCATCTCCTTGCCGATGCGCATGGAGGACACGCAGCAGGCAATACCGTAGTCGTCGCCATGATAGACACGCATGAGGTCGTCGTTCTCGTACTGAATCGAGGAGCTGGCGACAGAAGTCTTGGCGCAGAACTTCTTGAAGTTCTCGGGCAGACGGGTCGACCACAGAACGGTCATGTTGGGCTCGGGGCTGGTGCCCATGTTCTCGAGCGTGTGCAGGTAGCGGTAGCTCATCTTGGTAACGAGCGTACGGCCGTCAACACCCATGCCGCCGATGGACTCGGTGACCCACTGCGGATCGCCGGTGAACAGGGCCTGGTACTCGGGGGTACGGGCAAACTTGACCATGCGGAGCTTCATGATGAAGTGATCCACGAACTCCTGGATCTGCTCCTCGGTGAAGGTACCGTTGGCAAGGTCGCGCTCAGCGTAGATGTCGATGAACGTAGAGGTACGGCCGATGGACATAGCGGCGCCGTTCTGCTCCTTGACGGCAGCAAGGTAGGCGAAGTACATCCACTGGATGGCCTCCTGCGTGTTGGTGGCAGGGTTGGAAATATCGAAACCATAGGTCTCGGCCATCATCTTGAGCTCGCCGAGGGCGCGGATCTGCTCCTGCAGCTCCTCGCGGTCGCGGATGTTGTCGGCGGTCATGACCGTCGGGGTGGAAGCCTTCTGGGCCTCCTTGTCCTTGATCAGGTAGTCGACGCCGTACAGGGCAACACGACGGTAGTCGCCGATGATACGGCCGCGGCCATAGCCATCGGGCAGACCGGTGATGATGTGAGCCGAGCGGCAAGCACGCATCTCGGGGGTGTAAACATCGAAGACGCCAGCGTTGTGGGTCTTACGCTCGAAGGTGTAGCGCTCGACAACGTTCTCGTCGACCTTATAGCCGTGCTGGCTGGCAGCCTGGCAAGCGATGCGGATACCGCCGTTGACGTGCAGCGCGCGCTTGAGCGGCTTGTCGGTCTGGAGACCGACGATGGTCTCCTTCTCGCGGTGGGCGTTATCGATGTAGCCAGCGGGGTGGCTCACGATACCCGTAACGGTCTTGGTGTCCATATCGAGGACACCGCCCTGCTCGCGCTCCTTAAGCAGCAGGTCGAGAACCTCGCCCCACAGCTCCTTGGTACGCTCGGTCGGGCCGACGAGGAACGACTCGTCGCCCTCGTAGGGGGTGTAGTTCTTCTGGATGAAGTCTCGGACGTCAACCTCTCCCGTCCAAATGCCTTCCTTGAAGCCTTCCCATGCCTCCTGCATTGTGTAACCACGCTCCTAGTTACGTGTTATGCGGCGCTCTCTCACACCGCTGCTTATTGAATTCTTGAATTTTCGGCTTGCACTACCGGCTTCTTCCGTTCTTCACCACATGTTGGTGCAGGGAAAAACGTTTGTCCACCTTGGAACTGCAACCCAAAACCCAAGATTTCACCCGTTTGAGAAGGATAACATAGCGACCCTCTCCATCTGGGCTGTTATATGTTTCTTTTTTTATATCATAAGGGCGTTTTTTACAAACCCGCAGGAAATGCGAGCGTGAACAACTACCGTTCACCGATTTGTTTAGTTTTTTCCTTGCCTTTGTACGACGTTCACTCTAGCTGTTATGCCAGCTTTAGCAGGGTAAAGTGCCTCTGAGTGGGCTTTAGGACGTGCTCAGAGATCTACCCCTAACTTTGCTGATACCGACGGTGTACGGAGGTCGCCTAAAGGTTGTTTTCTAGGCATTTCCCAAAATCTACCGTATAGGGTGCGCGTGCTGGGGTATCATCTTTCACCGAAAATAGTTTCTAGTGTTAGGGGTTTTCGGTGGAAGATACCGATTTCCGTGAACTTGGGCGTCAGCTCCTTACCGAGTTCGGCAGCATGCATCAGCGCATTTCGCGCTTTGTGGACAAAGCTCTCAGCGGCGAGATGGCTGTCATGCGCGCCCTTATGCTCGCTGGCGGTTCGCTCACGCCGAGCGAACTCGCTGATCGCGCCTGGGTCTCGAACGCCCGCATTGCCAATATCCTACGCGCTCTCGAAGCCAAGGGCTGGGTTGAGCGTGAGCACTCAAAGACCGACCGTCGTCGCGTACACGTCATAGTGACCGACAAGGGATTCCAGGATCTCGAAATCAAACGCCGGAAATTCGAGGAGCGCACCGCGGCTTTCCTCGAGCAGCTCGGCGAAACAGATACCCAAGAGATGGTGCGCCTTCTAAGACGTGCCAACGAAATTATCGACCGCAATCAAGAAAGGAGAGATGCCGAGTGAGGATTCTCAAGCTCTTTAAAAAGCATGTCCTGGCACTGTTCGCAGCGATCGTACTTATCGTAATCAGCTGCAACGCCGATCTGGCGCTGCCTACCTATATGAGCGACATCGTCGACGTGGGCGTGCAGCAAGGCGGCATCGCCTCGCCCGTGCCCGACACCATTCGCGCCGAATCGCTCGACGACCTCGAACTCTTTATGAGCACCAAGGACGCCAAAGCTGTGGAGGCCGTGTTTAGCAAGGCTGACAAAAACGGTATTCGAACTTACAAGGGCACCGAGGAAGAGCGTACCGATGGAGGCAAGATTGCCGACATTATGAGCCTGCCCGAGACTGTCGTCCTTTCGCTCAACCAGGGCATCGACGCCAACTCCATGGGCGACATGACTGGCACGTCCGGCGAGAAAGACAGCGACGCCGCTCAGGCCATGCCCACCCCCGAGCAGATGGCGGCGATGACGCCCGAGCAGCTCGCCGAGATGCAGCAGAAGGCCGCAGCGGCGCAGAACATGCAAAAGCAGATTGATGCCGACGGTGGTAAGATCACCATGAAGGGCTTGCGTCTAGGCGTTGAAGGCGGCCTAATCGACCAGGGCAAGCTCGTCGAGGGCGCCAACGATATGGCGGACAAAATGGGCTCCATGTCGGGCTCCATCGTGACCCAACGCGCCGTGAGCTATGTGCAGGACGAGTACAAGGCGCAGGGCATCGACCCCGCCGACGTGCAGAACGCCTACCTGAGCCGCATGGCGACCACGATGTTTGGTCTGTGCCTCGTGTCGCTGGTCGCCACCATCCTGACCGGCGCCGTGGCTTCGCGCACCGCCTGCTCCATTGCCCGCGACCTGCGCCGCGAAACCTTCAACAAGGTTATGCACTTCTCGCCGGCCGAGGTGGGCAAGTTTAGTCAGGCCTCGCTCATCACTCGCTGCACCAACGACATTCAGCAGATTCAGATGGCCGCAACCCTGTTTATCCGCATGTGCCTGATGGCCCCCGTCATGGGCATCGTCGCCGTCATGCGCGTCCTGGCCAACCACACCGGCCTGGAGTGGACCATCGCCGTGGCCATCATCGCGGTCTCTGCCGTCGTCGGCGTGCTCATGGGCCTCACCATGCCCAAGTTCAAAAAGATGCAGGGCTTTGTGGACCGCGTGAACCTTACCGCCCGCGAACTGCTCGATGGCCTTATGCCCATCCGCTCGTTCAACCGCGAGGAGCATGAGCTCGAGCGTTTTGACACGGCTTCGCTCGACCTGATGACCACGCAGCTCTACACCAACCGCGCCATGAGCTTTATGATGCCGCTCATGATGCTGGTCATGAATTGCATCACCGTGCTTATCGTCTGGTTTGGCGCGCAGGGCGTGTCCGACGGCGTGATGCAGGTCGGCAACATGATGGCGTTTATCTCCTACACCATGCAGATCGTCATGGCGTTTATGATCCTCACCATGGTTTCGGTCATCCTGCCCCGCGCCGAGGTCGCAGCCGAGCGCGTAGAAGAGGTCATCACTTGCCCCACGAGCATCAACGACCCTGCCTCGCCCAAACTGCCTGCGACCAGCGCGCCGCGCGGTGAGCTGTGCTTCCGCGACGTGAGCTTCCAGTATCCCGATGCCCGCGCCGATGTCATCAGCGGCGTGAACTTCACCACGCATGCCGGTCAGATGCTCGGCATCATTGGCTCCACGGGCTCGGGCAAATCTACGCTCGTGCAGCTGATCCCGCGCTTATACGACGTCACGGGCGGCAGCATTTCGCTCGACGGCATCGACGTGCGCGACATGACCCTTTCCGAGCTTCGCCGCCGCATTGGTTACATCCCGCAGCAGGGTCGCCTGTTCTCGGGCACCGTCGAGAGCAACCTCAAGTTTGCCGGCGACATGGTGAGCGATGATGACATGCACCGGGCGGCACGCATCGCCCAGGCCGAGGACTTTATCGCCGAGCGCGAGGGCGGCTACGACTCCCCCATCAGCCAGGGCGGTTCCAATGTTTCGGGCGGTCAGCGCCAGCGTCTGGCCATCGCCCGCGCGTTGGCCAAAAAGCCCGAGGTCGTGGTGTTCGATGACTCGTTTAGCGCCCTCGACTACAAGACCGACGCGCGTCTGCGCGAAGAGCTGGCCAAAAACGTTACCGACGCCGCACTCGTGGTCGTGGCCCAGCGCATCGCGACCATCATGCACGCCGATCAAATCATCGTGCTCGACGACGGCCACGTAGTGGGCACCGGCACGCACGAGGAGCTGCTGCGCAGCTGCCCGGCGTACCTGGAGATCGCACAGTCGCAGCTTTCCGCCGAGGAGCTGGGGCTTACCCAAGAAGAAATTGCAGCCGTCATGGAAGGAGGCGAGCGCTGATGGCAGACGAGACCAAGACTCAGATTCCCAAGCCCACCCGTCAGCGTGGTCCCATGGGCCGCATGCGTCGCGGCGAAAAGGCCAAGGACTTTAAGGGCACCATGAGGCAGCTGCTCGGCTATATCGGCCAGCACAAGATTGCCGTGTTTGCCGCCGTCGCCTTTGCCGTGTGCTCGGTCATCTTTAACATTGTGGGACCCAAGGTGCTCGGCCAGGTTACGACCAAGCTGTTCGAAGGCCTGGTCGCCAAGGTCAACGGCACCGGCGACGTCGACTTTAACTGGATCGCCAAGACGCTCGGCTTTTTGCTCTGCCTGTATCTGGCAAGCTCTGTTTGCAGCCTCATCCAAGGCTGGCTCATGACCGGCGTCACGCAAAAGATTTGCTACCGCATGCGCAAGGAGATCGCCGCCAAGATCGCTGTCGTTCCGATGAGCTACTTTAACGGACACAGCAAGGGCGACGTGCTCAGCCGCATCACCAACGACGTCGATACGCTGGGTCAGTCGCTCAACCAGAGCGTGACACAGCTCATCACGTCGGTGACGCAGATTATCGGCGTGCTCGTCATGATGCTTTCGATCAGCCTACCGCTTACCGGCGTCACCGTGCTCACGCTGCCGGCCGCCGCGATTATCCTGACCGTGATGATTCACTTCTCGCAGCCGTACTTCCGCGAGCAACAGCAAGTCCTTGGCACCGTCAACGGCATTATCGAGGAGGACTTTGCCGGCCAGAACGTCATCCAGGTGTTCGACCGCGCCGAGGCCTCGATCGAGGAGTTCGACCGTCAAAACGACCGTCTCTTTATTAGCGGCTGGCGCTCGCAGTTCCTGTCGGGCCTGATGATGCCGCTTATGAGCCTGGTGGGCAACATGGGCTACGTGGGCGTCGTCGTGGTGGGCGCGCAGCTCGCGCTGACCGGCAATGCCACGCCCGGCGACATCCAGAGCTTTATCCAGTACGTTCGCAACTTTACCCAACCCGTGCAGCAGCTGGGCAACGTGAGCAACACGATGCAGTCGATGGCCGCCGCCACCGAGCGCGTCTTTGAGTTCCTGGCCGCGCCCGAGGAAGAGCAGAAGGCCGACGCGCAGATTCCCGAGAAGCGCCCCGGCCACGTGGAGTTTGACCATGTCAAGTTTGGCTACACGCCCGACAAGACCATCATCCACGACTTTAGCTGCGAGGCACAGCCCGGCCAGACCATCGCCATCGTCGGTCCCACCGGCGCCGGCAAGACCACGCTCATCAAGCTGCTGCAGCGCTTCTACGACGTGGACGGCGGTTCGCTGCGCGTCGAGGGTGTCGACGTGCGCGACTGGGACCGCGCGGCACTGCGCGGCGAGTTTGCCATGGTACTGCAGGATACCTGGCTGTTTAACGGCACCATCCGCGAGAACATCCGCTACGGACGCCCCGATGCGAGCGATGCCGAGGTCGAGGCCGCCGCTCGTGCTGCGCGCTGCGACCACTTTATCCATACGCTCGCCGGCGGCTACGACTTTATGATCAACGAGGAGGGTACCAACCTCTCGCAGGGTCAGCGCCAGCTCGTGACCATCGCCCGCGCCATTTTGGCCGACCGTCCGGCGCTGATTCTGGACGAGGCGACCTCCAACGTTGACACTCGTACCGAGGAGCTTATTCAGCGTGCCATGGATGCGCTAATGCAAGGCCGCACGAGCTTTGTCATCGCGCACCGCCTGTCCACGATCCGCAACGCCGACGTGATCCTAGTAATCCGCGACGGCGACATCGTCGAGAAGGGCACGCACGACGAGTTGCTCGCCCAGGGCGGCTTCTACGCCGACCTGTACAACTCGCAGTTCGACGAGGCGGCGTAAATTCTGCCGCGGGGAACGAATAACGCCCGAGAACGGGGGCGCAGGACAACCTGCGCCCCCGTTTTTGCTCTGCGGCCCTCAAACCGCCTCCCCTGGGACCTGATTGACAGCCCCTTCGAGGCCCCGTGGGCAAAAAATGGCAAATATGAGTACTGTTACCCTTTTAGTAACAGCCAAAACAGCCCCAAATGCCGTTTTCACGGCTTACACGCGTCCCTAAATTGATCAAACAGCCCTATAGCGGACTTATATGTGTTTGCGTTAATGAACATATTTTGCTGTTATGTCTATTATTTTGCGAAGGCAATATGCTACTAAGCTAGCAACCGTACTCATATTTGGCATTTTTTGCCCACAGGGTGTTTCCTGGGGAACCGACAATAGCCTTAGGGTCCCGCGCGACGCCGCTCCCTCCCGGCATTCGCCGACGTTTGCCCAGATAAAACCTGCCAAAATAAACCTGTCTCTTTTTGGTAGGTTTCGGGGTGACAAGGGCTTGCACTTTAGCGTGCGACAGCGGATAATGCCGAACACTCGACAATACGCTTATTGCTCTTTCTATAGATTGAGGAGGCCCCTATGGCCATGGAATTCAAACGCAGGCTGCCGATCCCCATGGAGATCCGCGAGGAAATGCCGCTTTCCGCCGAGCTTACCGCTAAGAAACAGGCATTCGACTCCGAGGTCGCCAAGGTCTTTACCGGCGAGGACGCACGTAAGGTGCTCATCATCGGCCCGTGCTCTGCCGACCGCGAGGATTCGGTGCTCGAGTATATGAACCGACTGGCCAAGACCGCCGAAGAGGTCAAGGACAAGCTCATCATCATTCCGCGCGCCTACACCAATAAGCCGCGCACCAAGGGCACCGGTTACAAGGGTCTTCTGCACAACCCCAACCCCGAGGCTCCCGACGACCTGCTCGAGGGCGTCAAGGCCATCCGCCATATGCACCTGCGCGTTATTGAGGAAACGGGCTTCTTCACCGCCGACGAGATGCTCTATCCGTCCAACTACCAATACCTCGTTGACCTGCTGAGCTATGTCGCCGTGGGCGCACGCTCGGTAGAGAACCAGGAGCACCGTCTGGTGTCGAGCGGCATTTCGGTACCCGTCGGCATGAAGAATCCCACTGCCGGCTCTACCACCGTTATGCTCAACTCAATTTACGCCGCCCAGGCGCACCAGAGCTTCATCTTCCGCAACTGGGAGGTCGAGTGCGACGGCAACCCGCTCGCACACGCCGTTATGCGTGGCTACATCGGTCTCGATGGGCGCACCTACCCCAACTACCACTACGAACACCTGGAACGCCTGGCCGAACGCTATACCGAGCATGCCGGCTATGCCAATCCGGCAGCGGTCATCGACTGCAACCACGACAACTCGGGCAAGCGTCCGCTGGAGCAGTATCGCATTTGCAAGGAGGTGCTCGACAGCTGCCGCCGCAACGAGTCCATCTCCAAGCTGGTCAAGGGCTTTATGATCGAGTCTTACCTGGAGGACGGCAACCAGCCGGTCGACGGCGGCGTCTTTGGCAAGTCGATCACCGACCCGTGCCTGGGCTGGGAAAAGACCGACTACCTCATCCGCGAGATCGCGGAACGGGTGTAGGTTACGGCGTTTTACCAGACGCCGTAACGGCTCGACGCTGCGCGGGTCGCATTTGGACAATCTGACGTTCAACTTCAAGGGCGCGACCAGAAGGTCAGCGCC